>NZ_SLWB01000001.1 GCF_004340205.1 Acetobacteroides hydrogenigenes | reverse complement strand
TGCTTCGCCGTGAGCCTTCTTTTGGGTTGTTACAAAAGTAGAATAAACAAAAAAAACAGCAAAATAGACTTGGAATTTATCACAGAACCTCTGTGGCTTTCGCTATAAGTATTTTACTACTTACACGGGCAAGATAACGAGCAAACTAATGTTGTTAAATCAATGAATATTTATCCTATTAGAAGCTTATGATTGATGAATATTGAAATTGCTCTGTGTTATTCTGTGTTTCTGTGCCTCAGTATTTAGTCTTACTATTTCTAAAAATCTTAAATGCGGTTACCCTGGTTGTTTACTTCCCTTTTCATACTTCCCCAAGTTTTACTCGGGGCTATTAATGATGAAGTTTTGGTATTAGTAAAGTAGCCTTCGATTTATTCTTGCCTTTATTTAATGCAGCACAATGTCCTCAGAGAAATAATGCTGTAAGGGTTGAATGCGAATAGCCTCGCATGCTATGTGGGGGAATAACGCCCATACGACAATAACCGGAAGGAGGTTAAATAGCGTGCATAAAATTAGGCTGCAACTTCATTTTGCATGAATAATATGCTACAAGGCCCTAACCGTTGCTGTATACGTACTGTTCTATTTTGTCCGTAGGGCATAAAGATTTGTAGTAAGCAGCTATACCCCTATTTACTTCGTAGAGGTTAAGCTGGCTATTGGCTTATGGCAGCCTTTAGTAAGGCTGCTGCTTGCAGGAGAAGCTATTAAGGGGCTCGATGGTGAACTGTTTTGTGTTAGTTGGCATTGGTTTTATATAGCTTGTTTATCCTCCATGCTTGTATCTACGTAGTCTTTGTACTGCATGTCGGTGTGTAGAATGTGATTTAGAAACCACTTTTTCATAAACTCTAAAACTTTTTCATCTAAGAATTTTCCGTTGAAGTTGCTTTCTATCCTAAACTTTTCAACCTGCTGTGTGAAGTATAGGTGCTGGCTGATGTGTACATCAACATCTGGGTAATCAGTATTCTTGAAAAGATCTTCCTCTATTCTGAAGTGAAATATTAGGTAGTCTTCTAGTTTTTTTATTGTGTCATTTTCTTTAGAGCCATTTTGGGCAATGCTGTCGAGCATGTTAAAGAAAGTGGCGTGCTGCCTATCAATATGGTCAATTCCCAGCAGTGGGTAGCTAAATTTGTTGCTAATGTCGCTCATATCTATGGTTCGTTGAATTTTCTGTTTTACTCCTTACTCTTTTGGACGCCCAATCCTTCCCGGGTCATATTTCCCCATGATTTCTTTTTCTTTCGGAAAAAGAAATCGATGTTGCCTGAAATTGCAAAGTAAACGTTTAGCGGATGCGATACGAATAGCTCCAATACGGCTGTGTAAACAACCTTTACGAGGTAGGTAAAGCCTTTATAACGGGCAAAGAAGTAGGATTCGTAAAAAACGGAAATGGCGGTTAGCGCTAGCGAGAATAGAAATACCACAGCCAAAAGAAATAGGAATATTGGAAGGTTTACCTTTCCAAGGATAAGCATAACCGTAAAGTAAAGAAGGCCGATAAATTCGATAATTGGGGCGAGCCATTCGAAAAGCACCCAGAAAGGGTAGCTAAGTAGCCCAACAATGCCATACTTCGGGTTGAAGAAAAGATCGCGATGCTTTAAAACGGTATCTACCGAGCCTCTGGTCCATCTATTCCTTTGCCTCGAAAGGATTTTAAGAGACGATGGTACCTCTGTCCAACAAAGCGGGTCGGGGATAAAGGCAACTTGGTATTTTTTCTTCTCCACCTTGTGCATGTGCTTTCGCATTCTCACCACCAGCTCAAGATCTTCGCCCACCGTAGTTGTGTCGTAACCACCAACGGCCATCGCAATGCGGCGATCGAACATTCCGAATGCGCCAGAAATAATTAATATGCCATTAAGCTTGCTCCAAGCCATCCGGCTCATTGTAAAAGCCCTAAAGTACTCCAGAACCTGAAAGCGAGCCCACATGTTTTTAGGGAAAACCGCCTTAACGAGCTGTCCATTTTCGATGTGGCACGAGTTGGCTACTCGGACAGTGCCGCCAGATGCAATCACCTGCTTCCCTTTTTCCTCTTCAAGAAAGGGCTTTACCATTTTGTATATGGCATCGTGCTCTATAACGCAATCTACATCAACGGCAAGGAACAGGTCGCTGCGTGAAATATTAATACCTGCATTTAGAGCATCGGCTTTTCCTCCATTCTCCTTGTCTATAACAATCAGGTTCGAATAGGCTATGTTCCGCGATTTGTAAACGCCTCGGATGGTTGCTGTGGGTATGGTAGCTTCCCACGATTGATCAACCTTAACAAGATCGTAGTGCTCTATGGCTATTTCGAGGCTTCGGTCGCGGCTACCATCGTTCACAACTATCACATCGGCCTTGGGGTAGCTTAGCAGCAGTAGGCTTCGGATGTTGTCTATAATATTTTTCTCCTCGTTGAAGCAAGGCGCTATAATTGATACCGATGGAAGATGCTTGTATCCGGCCATTGTGTGGTACCTGAAGTGTTGGTTCTTGCGTATGTAAAACGAAACCTGAAAAGAGCTGAATATCCCTATAAGTATATAGAAGCTGAAAAGTACGACCCCATATACCAGAAATATGTTGTTTAAAGCTTCGAGTGCTATTTGAGTAATAAGTTCCATGGTGTGGTTATAGGTAAAAGTCAACTACTTCTTTGTATGCCTTCCCAATTTTGGTATCCTTGCTGGATGCATAGCTCGAGATTAATGCAATATCGTGCTTAAACAGGGCCTTCATTGCCGATGCTTTTATGGATAGCGACATGTCGAACTCAACAAGCCGCTTTAAAAAGCTTATGTACGACTCCGATTGTACCAGCATGCCTTTCGAAATAATCAGGTGCTTTACTTTATCCGATTGCAACGGGTAGTTGGCGACAATAGCTTCTTCCAGCTTTCGACCATCGTTTTCCAGTGAAAGAAATGCATCCCACGCTTCAAAACTAAGCTGCTCGTTGGTATGGTTAAGCAGAGGTATAAGCTTATCCTTTAGCGACCTAATTTCTTTATGCTTGATTATTTTAACGGCTATCATTTTCTTGTTCGGATGATCAGCCATTAGTAGCGAATCGTAGTCGATTTTGCTATTCGACGCTTTGAGTACCGCATTCACAATTATATTAACATCCATCATGGATACGATTGCCGAATGGTTAATTATATCCGATATGTTGGAGAAATCATCGTTCTCGGATAGCATGATTAGCGAAACTATTGCTTCCGTGCGTAGCGCATGGTTGTTGCTGTTGAGGTAGCTCTCAATCTCTTTGTTGTACTTCTGTATTTTAAGTGCCGAAATAATCTTGAAGGCTATTATCTTGTCGCTAAAGTCGTTGCTATAAAGCAAAACCTCTATTTTTTTTCTGATATCGAGGGTGTCAAGCAGAATTAAGAATTTATTGCTGAAGTCGACGGCAATAATTTCCTGTATTCTTGTGTAAACGACGAAAAAGGCGAGAATGTTCTTCTTGGAGCGAAGCTGCAATTTCAGCCGTTCTACCAGTTCGGGTGTCAGGTCGGTATTGTCGGTAAGGAGGTAATTTGTCAGGTAGCTTGTGAATAGGGTTTGTCTAAGTTTTGTTCTTCGCGAATTTCTTGCCTTCGCATACGTTATATAGGCTATTAGAGCACCAAGTGCAACTAAAGCGGTAGCAGAAACGATGGCGATGAATCCCATTGGGTATAGCCACCATGCTTCAGCACCGATAAGCGTAATGGCTGCTTTTTGTAAAAAGGCATCAGGAGTGCTCGTTTCTCGTAAAAAAACTAAGAATATCAGAGCGAAAAAAACTAACGCCGATGCTGCTTTTAGGAAAATCTTAAGTGCTGTTTTGATGCTGTTTATCCTGTGCTTTTTCATTAGAACCTTTTTTTGTACTGGATTTCTAGCATGATTTTGCTGCGGTAGCTGCCGGAGATTGTTTCTTCGGACCCAAAACCTACTGAAGGTTTTATCTCGTTGAGCCTTCCAATAATTATGTTCTTTTCGAGTTTTATGCTATAGCCTTGCATTCTAAGCGTTTCGGCATTTGTGCCTAGGTAGTAACGCTCGTCGGGCGAATTGCCGTAGCTTATATCAACTTTCCAGAATGCTCTTGGCTTCCCGGTGTAATACTTATAGGTAAGAACGGTGGACACCGAATTCCCTTTTTCTCCTTTTACATAAAAGGGCCTTAAGGCAATCCACGATGCTCCTACGCTTATTCCGGCCTGGCCTGTTAAAATGTAAACCGGATTGTCCTTAAATCCGAGATATCGACCGCCTAAGGAGACCTCTAGAGAGTGTGCGATGGGGAAAAAGAATTCGGCCCCTGCTTTATGTGCCGGAAACAGCTTTTGGTTTAGCGAGTAGCCATAGTTGAGGTAAAGGTATTTGCCTCCTGTAAATACATGATAGAAGTCTGCTTCGGCCTGTAGATCGTTACTAGGAGCCCAACTGGAGTAGTTTAGCTTAAACACTAGGCTGTTGCGGTTTATGTTGAATCCGTATTCTGCAAAAGTTAGGTGCTTTGAGCTAATGTCTGGAGAGTCAAATAAGTCGATGCCGTAAAAAAGCGACAGCTGCTTAATCTTCGTTTTAGAGTACATTTCGTTGTACAGCGCCTTAATGGTGGGATTGTCGAGCAGCTCGGGTTCCAGCTTTTCGGCATAGGCTATTCCTTCATGGAGCCGTTTCGTTCCACGAAAAGCTAGTAACATCTTTTGGGCTATGTTTTCGCCGTTGCTATACCCATTATTTTGCGCTATTTCGCAAGTTTTTGGTATTTCGGAGAATGATTGGCTCCAGAGCAGCATGTTTAGCCACGAATCGTAGATGTCCATATTTTTTGGGTCGGTAGCGTATGCCCTCTTGATGTAGTATCCTGCACTGTCGAATTTTGCCTGCCAGCCGTAAATGTTGGCTATATGTACCATTACCTCTGCTCGGTTCGGATTTGCCCTAAGGGCGGCGTTGGCATCGGCTAAGGCTTTGGCATAGCTGTTTTGGCGTGCATGGTTAAGTGACGACTGAAATAGCGAGTCGGCGTTTACTTGGCAAGTCCCTTTGATTACTGCTATAAGTAAGAGTAAGGTTATTGTTGATGTGATCTTTGTCATTCTACGCTCCCAAATTTTTCGTTACTACCGAAATAAGGTGGTCTGTTGCAATTGGCAATGTGATTATGAGGTTTGCTCCAAACTTTAGAGCTTTGACACTTTCGTCGTCAGAATTGTTGATGTATATGAGCGGGCCAATATATTTTTTTGCAAATCGGAGATGGTCGATAATCTCTAATCCCGTAGTCCCGTTAACAGTTCCGTCAACAATAATTGTTTTATCCTCGAAGCCATCATTAACATTAAAAGCCCCATTGCTGTCCATTTCGACGATGGCTATAGAGTTGATCTTGTCTGTCAGTATTTTCCGAATTAGAGCAACCATTATTAGGTCTTCGCCTATAATAAGAATTCTTTTCGTGTTCTTGTTCATGCCTAAAATTTGAATAAATGAAGTGAAAAATAACTAAAATAAGAACTCTTTTTACCCTTTTTTTAGTTGTTAGTTTACTGTTTAAGGATGGGTCCTTTGGCGTAAACATTGCTAAATGGCATACACCGTACGGTAACAAGGCTTTACATCGTACTATGTTGAGGCTTCAAATCGTGCGATAGCAAGGTCTAACATCATACGATAAAGAGGTGCGACATCGTACGATAACAAGTTCGAATATCTTACGATAGCAAGGTGCAACATTGTACGATAATGGGGCATTACATCGAACGATAGTAAGGTCTAATATCATACGATAACAAGGCTTTACATCGTACTATGTTGAGGCTTCAAATCGTGCGATAGCAAGGTCTGACATCATACGATAAAGAGGTGCGACATCGTACGATAACAGGTTCGAATATCTTACGATAGCAAGGTGCAACATTGTACGATAATGGGGCATTACATCGAACGATAGCGAGGTCCAACATCGAACGATAGCAAGGACTAACATCATACGATAATGGGGCATTACATCGAACGATAGTAAATTCCAACATCGAACGATAGCAAGGACTAATATCTAACATCTAATATCTAAAATCTAATTCCTTGCGTCTTATAACCAAAAAAGCCCCGGCGCTATGCCGAGGCTCTATGCTACTACCCGTGGGGGCGTGGAGATCTTTGCTGTTGCAGTCACTATTCTACTACAACCGACTTTTTGAGCGTACCGCTGCGGAGCTCCTTGCTGGTTCCGTATGCCTTGCGCACTTCCATATAGTACGCCCCTTTGGCAAGGGTTGGCTGCGTAAACATTAGTTCCGAGCTGGTGATCTTGCCGAAGTGCTCTACCTTAACTTCCGCGTCGTTCTCCTCGTTGATAATGAAAAGACCTTCGGAGGGGTTGGTCTCGTCGAAGTTAAGATCCTTACCTGCCAACTTGCCAATGAAACCGGAGGAGTAGGTAGACGAAGTACTGGTTTTACAGTCGGTGTAGAGCATAACTCTTGGACCACGTTCTATGGCTTCCTGACGGCTTACCTGTATGTTGCTAAGGCTACGTAGCACAAACTCGCCTGGGGTAACCCTTGGCAGTACGGTGTGGCGGCTACTATCGAAAGGCTCGATAGGGGTAGCGAAGCTTCCGCTAATAGCAGGTCGAATGTTCACAATTGGGAGGCGGATGCTCCCACCATCAGCAACAACATCGCCCACCACCGAGAAGAAGATCTCCATAACGGCCTTGATGTCGGCAAAGGTAGCCGTGCTATTATACTTCTGCATTAGGCGTACGATCTTGTTCAAATCGTAAACGCCGTTAGACTTTACACGTGCCATGTAGGCATCCTTATCCTTTATTAGAGGATTCTGTACAAGGTAGTAGTTAAGGCTACCTCTGTTCTCGTTAAGCTCTGCCATGAATTTTAATGTGTTTGGGGCAGTTTTAACAGTAATAATTTTCGTATATCGAACCTTTTAGTAGCTTTGCCGTTAAATTAACAAAGCATAAAAGATTGTCGGAGAGCTTAGGACAGAAGCATCCCCTTCGAAAGTTTACTTCTGAACTATGGGAGTTCATCTGATTTTTGACAATTGCTTTTTATTCGGCCATTGGTAATGGATGTTGCCGCATCTTTTACCAGTGGCTATATTTTTTGAGGGACGCTGCGTTCCTCAAAAAATTGTTCGTAATTCTACACTGTATATTCTTTTTCTTAGAGTTACATCTTTACATAGCAAGTATAAAAACATTTCTAATAAAAAGCAGCACTTTGCAAAAAAAAGATATCAACAGTGCTAGTAACACCTCCAGAAAAATAGCCACCTAATTACTCACTTTTGCGGCTTGAAATTTTTCTTTTGTACGATGTGGCTGTTGATAACTGGTAGAAATATCCAATTAGGCGAAGGCTTCATCCCGATGTTGTCAACTTAGGCACATCTCAAAATTGGTGCTGTCATGCCGGACTTGTTCCGGCATCTTAAATCGGAATCCAATAGATTCTAAAAAAACGCATCTCGGGATTTCGGCTTCGCTACAGCCTTCGAGCAACTCTTTAGATCTCGCGACAAGCATGGAATGACACTCCGAAGGAGCGTTGTCCATAAAGCAGACATCAATTGCTAGGTGTCTTAAAGTAAAGCGCTAAAACCTTGCGCCACTTTAGTCGCCGGGGTGTTAACTCGTGGCAGGTAAACGGCAATCTAGCCCCGAAGGGGCGGCCCCAAATGCATTACCTTCTTAATAAAAGGGGCGCCCCATTCGGGGCTGTTAGGATAGGGGGGTGTTCTGCATTCACGGATTTCATCCCCGTTTACTAGGCACTAGTTACTTCGTAGTAGGCTTTACGGCTACAGGTTTCTATGCCCATAGCAGAACATCGTCTATAAGGAATTCGGTTTCGCGTTACCCCCTTCTTCGTGCTATCCTTAGTGTGCCCTTCGTGGTTAAAAGATCAGCAAAAGATTCCACGTAGGTAACTTCGGGGCTCTGATGTCCAGAAATTATCGGCTAAAAGAAGGGGTAGTGCTAGCATCTGGGCTTTTAAAATACTTATTATACGATATTCCTATCGGTTTTTATAGCTGGCTCTTTATCCAAGCCTTAATGTCGTCGTCAGAGTTTGTTACGGCACTTCCTTTAATTGCTATACCTCTACGAACAGTGGCATTAGGGCACAACCTTTTGACGTCTTTTTCGCTTGTGCCTAGTCCGCTCCCTTCGTGGGTGCAGAATGGGATAATTGTTTTGCCAGAAAAATCGTACGATTCTAAAAATGTGGAAACTGCCATTGGGAAAGTTCCCCACCAATTGGGGTAGCCAAGGAAGATTACCGGATATTCGTTAATGTCTTTAGGGGAGTTGGAAAGTTTTGGACGTGCGTTTGATTGCAGTTCTGCTTTGGCAACTTTAGTTGCCTCTAGGTAGTCGCTGGGGTAGGAGTATGCTGTTGCTATTTCGAATAGATCGCCATTGGTTAATTCCTTTATCTTGTTTGCAACAGTAGCCGTATTGCCTACTGCTAGGCTTACAATGCTGCCGTTAACATAGTTGTTTCCTTTGCGCGAGAAGTAGGCTATCAGGCATTTGCTATTTGTATTTTCCATATCGAGTGCGGTGTTCAAAAATGCAGATCAGTATTAGAGAAATTCTCATTCAAATGTAGCAAAAGTGCTTTAATAGAGGTTTGCTGGAGGTTGTTTTGTCCTTTTACCTTTTTCATTATTCGGTGCTTTCATGTTTTTGAACATGTTGGTCGTTCTTTCTACTGTTAACCAATTCACCCTTCCTGAATTTTTTCATACTTTTGGCTCAACTTTAACAAAATAGTTTAGTTATGGCAGAAGATAAAGATGTTAAGTTATTTGCCGAATTTGCTCCTGTTACAACTGCGGAGTGGGATGCGGTGATTAACGTTGACCTTAAGGGTGCCGACTACGACAAGAAGCTGGTGTGGAAACCATTGGAAGGCTTCAGCGTACGTCCGTACTACCGTGCTGAAGATTTGAAGAAACTCAATCACCTTCAGTACCTTCCTGGTCAGTTTCCATACGTTCGTAGCAACAACACCAACAGCAATGCTTGGTTAGTACGTCAAGAAATCCTAGTTGAAGACGTTAAGGCTGCCAACGCAAAGGCGCTAGACGTTCTTATGAAGGGGGTAGACTCTCTAGGTTTCGTGTTCAACAGCTGCAAGGAACTTACCGCTGCTGAGCTTGACACCCTTCTTGAGGGTATCTGCGTAAGCGCTATCGAGGTTAACTTCGTTTGCTGCTGCAAGAGCCGTAACCTTGCTAAGCTTTTCATCGAAAAGATGAAGAAGGCAGGTGTGAACCTTGCTGATGTTCGTGGTTCGATCAACTACAGCCCACTTAGCAGCCTATCGCTTAACGGCGAGTGGTGCTCCGACGAAGCTGCTGCTTTCGCCAACACCAAGGAGATGATCGAGGCTGCTGCTACTCTTCCTAACTTCAAGGTTCTTTCGGTTGATGGAAGCATTTTCCACAACTCAGGAGCTACTTCAGTTCAAGAGTTAGCTTTTGCCCTATCAATGGGTAACGAGTACCTAGCAAAGCTTACCGATCTTGGAGCTTGCGCTACCATGGTTACTAAGGCTATCCGTTTCAACTTCTCGGTTAGCTCTAACTACTTCATGGAGATTGCTAAGTTCCGCGCTGCTCGTATGCTTTGGGCTGAAATCGTAAAGAGTTATGGTGTTGCAGAGAACGATGCTAAGATGAGCATCCACGCTGAAACATCAAAGTGGAACCAAACCATCTACGATCCATACGTAAACATGCTTCGCGGTACAACCGAGGCTATGTCGGCTACCATCGCTGGTGTTGACTCGCTAACCGTAGTTCCTTTCGATGCTGCATACCGTCAGCCAACCGAGTTCAGCGACCGTATCGCTCGCAACGCTCAGCTGCTGCTTAAGGAAGAGGCTCACTTCGACCTAGTGGTAGACCCATCGGCTGGTTCGTACTACATCGAAACCCTTACCGATTCTATCGCAAAGGCTGCTTGGGAACTATTCAAGCAAGCTGAAGAGAAGGGTGGATATGTTGCTGCATTCACTGCTGGATTCGTTCAGGAGACCATCAAGGCTACCGCACAGAAGCGCGATATGAACATCGCTACTCGTCGCGACATCCTACTTGGTACCAACCAATATCCTAACTTCACCGAGGTTGCCGAGGCTGAGGTTACCCTAGAGGCTATCACCCGTGCCGAGGCTAAGAAGGGCGCTGTTGCCGAAAGTCTTGCCCCATACCGTGGTGCAATGGCATTCGAGGCGCTACGCTTCAAGACCGATAAGAGCGGCAAGGAGCCTAAGGCTTTCATGC
This sequence comes from Acetobacteroides hydrogenigenes, assembly GCF_004340205.1. Classification (NCBI taxonomy): domain Bacteria; kingdom Pseudomonadati; phylum Bacteroidota; class Bacteroidia; order Bacteroidales; family Rikenellaceae; genus Acetobacteroides; species Acetobacteroides hydrogenigenes. Next base: position 680,916 of record NZ_SLWB01000001.1, on the reverse strand, counting down.
TTACCATTGGTGCTTTGGCAATGCGTCGTGCTCGTGCTCAGTTCGCTTGTAACTTCTTCGCCTGCGCTGGTCTTCGTACCATCGACCATAACGGTTACGCATCGGTTGAGGAAGGCGTTAAGGCTGCTCTAGAAGCTAAGGCTGACGTAGTTGTTATCTGTTCTTCGGATGATGAGTATACCACCTACGCTCCTGAAGCATACGAAATGCTTAAGGGTAAGGCTATCTTCGTTGTTGCTGGCGCTCCAGCTTGCGAAGAGGAGCTTAAGGCTAAGGGCATCACCAACTTCATCAGCGTAAAGAGCAACGTGCTTGAGACACTGAAAGGTTACCAAGCAGAGTTAGGGATTTAATTATTGAGATATTAGACGTTAGACATTAGACGTTAGAATATGCACAATTTTAAGGAGCTGAACGTATGGCAAAAGGCTAGGGCTTTCTCGAAAAGCATCTACGCTATGACATCTGACTTTCCTAAAGAGGAACTGTTTGGTGTTGTAAGCCAATTGCGTCGGGCTTCAATTTCTATATCATCGAACATTGCTGAGGGATCAGGAAGAGGTTCGGATAAGGATATGTGCAGGTTCTTAGATATCGCTTTAGGGTCAGCTTTCGAAGTTGAATCATTGCTATACCTTGCTTTAGATTTGGGCTATATCAATCAAAATGATTTTGATAATTTGAATTGTCAAGTGCTTGAGATTGGTAAAATGCTTTCGAGTTTAAATCAATGTTTAGTAAAGCGACAGCAGTCTAATATCTAAAATCTAACATCTAAAATCAAAAACAATTACCATGCGTCCTAAATTTGACGAACTTAAGATAGATAATACCTGGATGACTGCCGAGCAGATCCCGGTAAAGGAGGCATACTCTGCCGCCGACCTCGAAGGTATGGAGCACCTTAACTATGCTGCTGGTATTCCACCATTCCTCCGCGGACCATACTCAACCATGTACGTAAACAAGCCTTGGACTATCCGTCAGTATGCAGGTTTCTCTACTGCTGCCGAGTCTAACGCTTTCTACCGTCGTAACCTTGCTGCTGGTCAGAAGGGTCTTTCGGTAGCGTTCGACCTTGCTACTCACCGTGGCTACGATGCCGACCATCCACGCGTTGTTGGCGACGTAGGTAAGGCCGGTGTATCGATCTGCTCGGTTGAGGATATGAAGGTTCTTTTCGATGGTATTCCATTGAACGAAATGTCGGTTTCGATGACCATGAACGGTGCGGTACTTCCAGTATTGGCGTTCTACATCGTTGCTGGTATGGAGCAAGGCTGCTCGTTAGATCAGCTTGCTGGTACCATCCAAAACGACATCCTTAAGGAGTTCATGGTGCGTAACACCTACATCTACCCACCAGAATTCTCGATGCAAATTATTGCTGATATCTTCGAGTACACCTCTAAGAACATGCCTAAGTTCAACTCGATCTCTATTTCGGGTTACCACATGCAAGAGGCTGGTGCTACTGCCGATATCGAGCTAGCATACACCCTTGCCGACGGTCTTGAGTACCTACGTACCGGAACCAAGGCAGGCCTTTCAGTAGATAAGTTTGCTCCACGTCTATCGTTCTTCTGGGCGATTGGTATGAACCACTTCATGGAGATTGCCAAGATGCGTGCAGGCCGTCTACTTTGGGCTAAGATCGTTAACAAGTTCGGACCAAAGAGCGCTAAGTCGTTGGCATTGCGTACTCACTCGCAAACTTCAGGCTGGTCGCTTACCGAGCAAGATCCATTCAACAACGTTGGACGTACAGCTATCGAGGCTATGGCTTCGGCTCTTGGTCACACCCAGTCGCTGCACACCAACGCTCTTGATGAGGCTATCGCGCTACCAACCGACTTCTCGGCACGTATTGCACGTAACACCCAGATCTACCTACAGGAAGAAACCAACATCTGCAAGGCTGTTGATGCTTGGGCTGGTTCGTACTATGTAGAGGCGCTTACCCAAGAGCTTGCTGAAAAGGCTTGGAAGCTTATCGAAGAGGTTGAAGAGCTAGGTGGTATGGCTAAGGCTATCGAGACCGGTATTCCAAAGATGCGTATCGAGGAAGCTGCTGCTCGTAAGCAAGCTCGTATCGACTCTGGCAACGATGCCATCATCGGTATCAACAAGTACCGTCTAGAGAAGGAAGATCCATTGGATATCCTTGATGTAGACAATACCGCTGTTCGTCTTGAGCAGATAGAGCGTCTTAAGACTCTTCGTGCTAACCGCGACGAGGCTAAGGTTAAGGCTGCCCTTGCTGCCATCACCAAGTGCGTAGAGACTAAGGAAGGCAACCTGCTTGAGCTAGCTGTTGAGGCGGCTAAGCTTCGCGCTACCCTTGGCGAAATCTCTGACGCTTGCGAGGTAATCGTAGGACGCTATAAGGCTAAAATTCTTACCATCTCTGGTGTATACTCTAAGGAAGTGAAAAACGACGAAAGTTTTGCTCATGCAAAAGAGCTTTGCGAAAAGTTCGCTAAGCTAGAAGGTCGTCAGCCACGTATCATGATCGCGAAGCTCGGTCAGGACGGACACGACCGCGGTGCTAAGGTAGTTGCTACCGGATACGCTGATATAGGTTTCGACGTGGATATGGGACCATTGTTCCAAACTCCAGAGGAAGCCGCTAAGCAAGCCGTAGAGAACGACGTTCACGTAGTAGGCGTATCTTCGCTTGCTGCTGGTCACAAGACTCTCGTTCCTCAAATCGTTGCTGAGCTTAAGAAGCTAGGTCGCGAAGACATCATGGTAATCGTAGGAGGTGTAATTCCTCACCAAGACTACCAAGTTCTTTACGATTCTGGTGCTTCGGCTATCTTCGGTCCTGGAACTCCAGTTGCTACCGCAGCTATCAAGATTCTTGAGCTGCTTCTTGCCTCTACTGAAGAGTAATCTTTTACCTTCACATATAGAAAAGGTCTCCTGTTTTAGGAGACCTTTTTTTTTGATGCTAGCCTTTAGATGTTAGATCTTAGACGGTCAACACAGAGGCGCTGAGAATACAGAGGTCCACAGAGGTTTTTCTTGATAATTATTGGGAGAGGTGTTAAGCAGATTCGATCAAAGTTTATTGGAATAGGATAGTGACATGTAGTATTGTTTTATATCTTAAAATATTGATAAATAACAGTATCGTGTTTTAGAAGGGTGCTGTATCGTGCGGGTAACATTTTGCTTGCTAGGAATTTGTTCTCGTGAAAACGAATATGAATTCTGAGAGTGAAAGGTCCTACCTAGCGAAATCAACCGCTGCAGGTAGGCCTACCAGTATGATGTAAGCATCTTATAGAAGGATAATGGTGGCAAAGAATAGGGAAAAATAAAATTCGGTTTGCCTGTGCCTGAACTGGTGATGGTAGGCTTCGTGTGTTAAGCAGTGTGTATAATATCCTCCTAATAAGCTGTAATAATAGGCCAAAGATAGGTACTAATGTTTCACTAAAAGAAACGATTGGTTTTTGTATTTTGTTTTGATACAATAGTTTAGTGCTTGATTCTAGCTTGTGTGGATGGTTGTTAGCTTTAAATGTGTTAGCAAATGTGCTGTTTAAATTCTTTTTTCTTCGCTTGCGATTCTTCACTTTTGATACCACTGAACGCGTTTAGTTAGCCATGTTTTACGTCTTATTAGTGAATAAATGGATACAAAAGGAAGCATATCAAAATATGCATGGATTGTAGTTGGGCTACTATGGGTAGTGGCCATGCTAAACTACTTAGATCGTCTGCTACTAACCTCTATGCACGACCCCATTAAGGAGTCAATACAGATGACGGATGCCCAGTTTGGTCTGCTCACCTCTGTATTCTTATGGGTTTACGGATTTTTAAGCCCGTTTGGAGGTTACTTTGCTGATAGGTATAGCCGAAAGCTGGTGATCGTTTTCAGCGTGCTGATTTGGTCGGCAGTAACCTTGTGGACTGGTTTTGTAACTTCTTTCGAGGAGATGCTAGTGGCCCGTGCGCTAATGGGTATAAGCGAAGCCTGCTATATTCCTGCTGCTTTGGCATTAATAACCGACTACCATAAGGGTAGAACCCGATCGCTTGCTACTGGCCTGCACGTTAGCGGCCTGTATGCAGGTATGGCACTTGGCGGTATTGGCGGTTTTATTGCTGAGTTCTGGGGCTGGCGCTACGGATTCCATCTTTTTGGAGGTTTCGGTGTGGCCTATGCCGTGCTGCTGTTCTTCTTGCTAAAGAATTCTCCTAAAGAGGACGAGGCTCCTGATGTGGAGGTTAAGGAGAATAAGGGTAGTAATAATAGCGAGGGGCACATTGGTATTGTAGATTCGGTGCGTAACCTCTTTGGTAGCCGCTCGTTTTGGATACTTCTTTTCTATAATGCGGTACTCGGAATGTCGTTCTGGCTGATTAATGCTTGGCTGCCCACTTTCCTGAAGGAGCAGTTTAACTTGGGCTTGGGCGAAGCGGGTGTTTCGGCTACAGGATACATTCAGGTAGCATCGTTTGTAGGCGTGCTGGTTGGCGGTATTTTGGCCGATCGTTGGGCACGAACAAACGTTAGGGGCCGACTTTACCTGCCAATTATTGGCTTTACCCTTGGTGCTCCATGCCTGTACCTAATGGCTACAACCGGACTGTTTGGGGTTGCCATTGCCGGAATGATTGTGTTTGGTTTGGCTCGTGGCTTCCACGACTCTAACCTGATGCCGATCATGTGCCAGGTTGTCGATAAGCGATTCCGTGCTACCGGATACGGCGTTCTTAACTTCTTAAGTACGATTACCGGTGGAATTATGATATACATTGGAGGGGCAATGAAGGATGCAAACTTCAGCCTGTCCTTTGTCTTCCAGATCTCTGCTGTTGGGATGCTTCTCGCAAGTTGGTTTTTGTTTGCCGTTAAGCCAACTAAAAATAGTGATTAGAGTAGACTTTTTTGCGATCAGGCTAGTAGTAGCAGCTTCATCAGGTGTTAGGTTTGGTTTTAAGCGATCCATCTCAACGTGTTGATGAATTCGCGACGAAGTATCGTCAATAGGGTTAGCAGAGATGGATGAATTTTAAAGGGAGGAACAACTTTGTTGGACCTCCCTTTTTATGTTGAACGAATTATTATCCATCGCGGAGATAGCCTTCGGTATGGAGTTGTGCATTTCCCTAAGAGAAAGTTCTGTCGTAGCCCTCGGGTAGAGCATTTCCTTAAGAGAATGCTTCGTCGTAGCCCTCGGGTAGAGCATTTCCCTAAGAGAAAGCTCTGTCGTAGCCCTCGGGTAGAACATTTCCCTAAGAGAATGTTCTGTCGTAGATCTTGGGTAGAACTTTTCCTTTGGGAAATGCTCTAATGCCACCTTCGTGGTAAAAAGGATCAGCTGCGTCAGGCTTATACTCACCTACAACCACCCCTATCTACGGCGATCCCTCATTGAAAAGGGGAGGAGTCTCGTTAATTGTACGTTATGCTAATCCGCTAATAGTACCTTGAGCCTTACGTCTTTTGCCAAGCATCAAGTATCAAGTGTCAAGACGCAAGACTTTGATTCTGCAGAATCGTTAGACTATTATCTTGCATCTTGTATCTTGATACGTGCTCATTAGAAGTCGAAGTTAATGCTAGCCTTGTAGGTAACCGTTTCTTCTAGTGGCACCTTTACGGCATCGCCGTAGGCTACGAACGCCCCAGCGCCGAAGCCCAGGTAGAAGAATCCTAGCATCTTAAAGCGAAGAAGGCTGCCTAGTACCAATCCCGACTCGAAGTAGCCCTTGCGCATGTCCTTTACATCGAGGCCTTCGTATCGGACATGGTTGGCAAGCCGCGACCATCCTGCAGCCTGAAATATGGATACGGTGGGCTTAAAGTGCTTTGTGGATAATAGTAGCGAGCCAAGGTCGTAGTAAACAAATGTGCTGCCGTAGCGCGATGATGCGTACTCGAACGGCCTGGCACAGTTGAAGGAGTTGTTTACCAGAAATGGGAAGTAGCTGCTTTTGGTTCCGTTGGTACCGTACAGCAGCGAGTAGGGGACACTGCCGTTAATGCTACCTGCTAATGCGGTTATGCGTAGCACCCCCGCCTTTCTGATTACAAAACGCTTATACAGGCCCGCCTCGATGCTGGTGTAGCGGTAGCAGCCATTAAGCGCTCTTACTCCCTGTCGGATGCTTACGCCAACTACCGGGTAGCCCTGTGTTTCGTAAATGTAGGAGTTAAAGAATTTGGTCTCGCGCTCCTTGTACCCTAAGCGAACCGTAAGGTCGAGTTCCGAGTTGTTGGTCCATAGCCTATGCTGTTCTATGCCGTTGTAGCGATAGCTGTAGGTTGGTGCCAGCTGCTGCCGTTTAGCCCCAGCCGAAATGTCGAAATCCCATATCCTAAACGAGGCTTTTGCGGCGTATTCGATTATTCTGTCTGCCTTGTCGAGGAGAAATCGGTTGACGAGCACGTTTCGCTTCTCGCCTATCAGGTAAAAGTGCGTGGCCATCTCCACGTCGTTTCGGTAGCTTAGCCTTAGCGATGTTCTAGGATCGCCCGTTGGGAAAATGGTAATAAATCCTCCGTACTTCCATTCGGCATCCTTTGTTCCGTAGGCAAAATGACCTCCAATTGACGCATACTTGCAGAGCCTTCGGTTGGTTTCCAGCGCAAGGCCATAGCGGTTTTTCTCGTACTCGTTGCTGCTGTATATTGACGTGAGCGGTATGGATAGCCACCGCACCGGAATCTTGGCCTGGAATAGGTTTTCTGCTAGAAACTGAAATCTGTCTAGGTTGTACTCTCGGCTAATATCCTCGTAGGTTCGGTAGGTAGTCGAATCCTTTTTTGATAGCGGTAACGATCGGTAGTGCTCTATGGCTTTGTATGCCTTGTTGGCGGTGTCGGCAATTTCGACCGTGCTACGTGTTAGGTCTTTTGGTGCCGATTTCGAAATTACAACATCGTACACTGTGCCTACTCCTTCCATGTACGAGCACAGCCCGAAGCCCGGAGGATAGTTGTTTAGCGTAACCCTGTGACGGTATTGGCTGGGGAACCACTTGCCCTTTTGCAGGGTGTACTGCTGCTCTATGTTGATGTCGATACCTGCCTTATCAGCTCTTTCGGCAGCTACGTTCTGTATGGCCCAGCCGTTGCTGTTAATATGCAAAAAGCCCTTTAGCCCATCGAAGTTGGTGTTACGGCGGGGCGTAAACTGAATTACAAAGGTGGTGTCGTGTCCTGCAATGAGCGTGTCCTGCATCAGAAAGAAGTAGCTTTTGGTGCTATTGGGGCTTATTGGGTTCAAAAAGTTTTTGTCGAGTAGCGTTATGTTCGTTTTGTAGAAGTGTATGGGCTGAAAAGAGGTGGTGTTGAAACTGAATAGCGGATTCTTGAAGCCGCTCACCCTGTTGGCAACAACCTTTTCTTGGGTGATATCCTTGTATCGGTATACCCTGTCGGCAACCGATTCGGTAACCAGCACGTTCATGGTGTCGGTAAAGCTGCGGAAGGTTGCCTCGTTTTTCGATTTGGCGTAGGGCTCTACGCGGAGTATGGTCTTACTGTATATGCGGCAGCTGTACGAAGGGTTCTCGTCGGGGTTGTTATCGGGTACATGTGCAATTGCGTTGTTGATGATTCGGTGGGCGGGGTTTTCGGAAGGGTACACCGTTATTTCGTCGATGCTGTAATCGGAAGGCTTTAGCAGTATCTCGTTGCCTGAAGGCTTAAGGGTTAATGCCGCTACCATGCGGGATTCGTACCCCATGTAGCTAAACGTTAGGCTTTGATCGGAAAGCGAGGTGCTGATGGTAAACTCTCCGTGAAGATTGGTGGTAACCCCCTTTGTCTTGTTGTGCGATACTACAACAGTGGCAAAGGGTAGGGGTTTTAGCGTCACCGCATCGCGTACCGTTCCGCTATATCTGCCTTGCGATAATACCTGTGTTGAAGCCAGAATAAGGAGAATTGATAAAATTTTTTTCATCAGTTTATTTAGGCAATATTAGGCGTAGTGTTAACTGCAAGTTAAGCATAAAATGAATTGCTTCGAGCAGGGAGTTGTTTTTGTTGTCGATATTTGGGGCCTTATCATTGTTTAGAGGATGCTGCAGAACTGTTTTATTGGTTTGTCGCTTATTTTTTTGGGGGTGCCTTCTGCTAGTTGTAGCTATTGCCAATAGAACAGCCGAATGTGGCTCGTTGGCTCCTTAAAATGGGCGATGACCAGAGCGGCTAATAGATGTAATTAATGGGGCTAGAGTAGCCTACAACCTGTTGTAAAACCTTTGTTTTGGTGTTGTTGTGTCGAATTATTTCTTACTTTTGTGGGCATTAATACTGCCGCTTAGCGGTATTTTATTAAAATGAAAAAGTTTGTTCTAGTAGTAGTCGCAATTGTTGCATTGGTATCTTGTAAGGAAGACGGGCAGGTCTTGTCTAAGAATAAGATGGCCAGTGTTCTTCGCGATGTACACCTTTGTGATGGGGTATTTAACACGCAGAGGTATGCGGTAGGCAGACTTGAAAATCTTGATTCTCTCTATCTCTACGATGGTGTATTCAAGAAGAATAAGATAACCCGTGAAGAGTTTATTTATAGCTTGCAGTATTACAGCAAGTACCCTCGTAAGCTCGACGAAATTTATACGATGGTTGTAAACGACCTCTCGGCCCAGCAGGAAAAAATGCGAGAAGAACTCCGTAGTGCTGAGCCTAAAAGAAAGCCTAAGGCGAAAAAAGAGTAGGCGTTGGGGCTTGTTTTACACCACTTTTCTTTAGGTTTTACAGTATTGTACTTTTGGGAAACATGGCTACAAGCGGGAGTAGTGTCCTTTTTACTTCAGTGATTTAGGACTTTAGTTTTATTGAGAGTTCTGCTTGTTTTTTGAATTGTATGTAAGGAGATAACATAAATCAAAAGGCATTTTAAAAAGTTAAGGAGTGTTTTGAAAAGTTAATATTAATTTGTACTTTTCGGCGCTCTAGTTTCAGAAAGGCATCTAGCATTATTGCGTGAGGGCTTCATATATGCGATAGAGCCTAAAATAATGATTTTGCAATGAAAATATACAGCATGAGTGAATGCTACAAGATAACCCTTTTAAATGCAAGCGTGAAGCTTCCATAGTTAATTCCCTTGACTGCATAGTATCATTCCCTTAAAATCCCTATGCAGTTACACCTTTTTTAATCGTAATGAGCACCCTGTAGATTCAGCCCTACAGGGTGTTTTTTGTTTGGCTATAAATAGCACATTGGGCGACTCTTTAGATTACTACGATTAGCTTGCGTTGCTCGGTTCCGTGACAAGCGTGGGATGGCATTCCGAGGGTGAACTTTTCCTTTTAATGACATTGTTTTATCAGCCCTGGGTGGGGCTTAACCTTTTTGAATAGGAGTAGCGTCTTTGGGGGCCGCCCCTTCGGGGCTAGGCTGACGTTTGCTAAATGGTTTTGGTGTGACACCTTTGGTTGCCTAAACGGGGCTGTTCTAAAAAGAGAAGCAAGTGTCGAATGACGGGAGTGTCGCGTAGCTGTTATAACATGTAGAGGTGTGCCTTGTCGTTGTTATGCCAGGCTTCTTTGTGTATCTGAAGTGGGATTTAGTAGAGGAAAATATACTTCTGGCAATTTTATAGCAGAGCCATCTGCTCTGCTGCGTGATAAGTTCGGGTAGGCTGTCTCTTGGCTTAATCGATGTTTTGTTTGCCGGATGCAGGTGTAATTCCGATGGCACTAACAGGTGTTTTGTGCAGTGAATTTCGGTTTTTACGTGTTAGCTTACGGCACGTAAAAATAAACACAAATTAATTAAATGGTGCAATCTTTGGTGTGTAGTAAAAAATAACAAATAAGAAAAAACATCTCGAAATACAAGTAAACATGAGGGATTTGGCTCTTATAATGCTATGTTAAATTTGGGTTGTGCTCAAGATTTGATGTTGTATGTGTTTTTTTATTGAAAGTAAGTTTTATAAATTTAACGCACATTTATTAAACCAACAGTCAAATTTTATGAAAAATCTAAAGTTCTTGTTTGCCATGTTTGCGTTAGGCATATTCATGGCTAGTTGTGTAGACATTGAGGAACCAAAGGGGATCGAAGAGGTTCGCGGTGCCAAAGTTGAATTCCTAAAAGCACAGGCCGCGCTACAGCTTGCCGAGGCGAAGCTCACAGAGGCAAAAGCGGCTACCGAGCAGGCCAATGCTAAATTGCAGGAGGCCTATGCAAAGGGGCTCGAAATCCAAAACTCTGCCAATGAGGCACGTAATGCATTCGATAAAGCGAGGCTAGAGTTAGAACTGCAGCAGATGCAGGTTAATAATCAGCTGATGATTATTAATGTTCAAAGGCAAACAGCCGAGGCTCGCATTGCTTACGAGCAGGCGTTGGCCGAGTTGAAAATTGCCCAAACCGTAGGTATCCCTCAAATGTACATGGAAAAGCTCTATGAAGTGAAGGAAGAACTTGCCGATATTATGAGCGAGATTAGCGCAGTAGAAGGAGAAATTGTTATGGAAAACCTTCACCTTAACCTATGGGTTGCTAAGGATTCGGTGAACTACGACTATGCCCTTAGAAAAAGCATCGCAGCAAAGACTAAAGAGTTACAGGTTGCTAAGGATTACCTTGCGTTGATGACCGAAGTAAAGAATGCCAATCAGGCCGAAAGGGCTGCCCATAAGGCCTCCATTACTACAAAAATCAAGGATCTAACCCTAGAAAGAAATGCAGTTGACACCAAGATTGCCAACCTTAATGCCGAGATTACAAATTTGAATAACCAAAGCAGCGGTATAGGCTTCCAACTGAATTCTAAACAGGACTATTCTGCTACTGTTGCTGTTCCTGATGCAATTAAGGATGTTGTAAAGGGGGATTATTATAATTATATGAAGACAGATCTTGTTTCTGTTGTTTCTGTTGGTCGTTTGGGGAACCTGTTAATCTTTTTGAGTGACTTGAAAACTTACGCAAACAACAAGAAGGCTGCTAACCCTACAGTTGCCGAGTGGGATACATTCATTGCTTCTATTACTGCTGAGTACGATAGACTGAATGCAGTTGGGACAACCTTGCAAAATGAGCAGCACGATCTACTTATTACGATTGCTCAAAAGAATGCAGAGTTGACAACGCAAGAAGAATACCGTGACACTATTGATGGCTATATTGGATTCTATACAAGTGCTCTATCCAACATTGATATGATTGACTACAATTTTGAAGGCAGAGTTGAGGATGCTCAACGCAATGTAAATATGCATCAGTCTGATCTTGATGGGCTAAATATAGACCTAAAGGCATGGGAGAGCGGCTATAGCAAGGATATGGGTGGTAATTTCGAAAATGTAAAGGCAGAATACCAAAGGCAGCTGGCATCAATGGAGTCTTATCTGAATAGGTTGCACGATAGATTCAACGCTGTAACCAAGCAAAAGGACGAGCTGGTTAAGCTAATTAACGACTATAACAAATAGGAGAGGTCTCATGATGGTAAAAAAAACGGTAGCGATGGCATTTATATGCCTAATCTCTACAAGTCTTTTTGCCCAAGCTCCAACTGGTTCTGAGGATGTTTTTGCCCCTCGTAAGGGCGATTACCAGTTTTCGTTGGTGTTTGGTAAAGGGCAGTTTATAAACGAGAATACAACATACCTCCTTCCTGCCTACAATGCGACCTCGGTTGGGCTACCCAGCGGTAATGGGCAGTCGGGTTCGCCTGCTACCTACCTTAGGCTCGGTAGCATGAACAACAACTCGGTTGTAAATATGGTTGGTATACAAGGGAGGTATTTCGTAACCAATAATTGGGAAGTAAACCTAATGGTTAGCATGAACATCAACCGTACTCCAAAGGTAGACTATGGTGAGGGCGATCTTTCGGTTCCCGACATGCCAATCCCCGAGTACAAGTGGGTTGATGGGGTTTATGCCAATAACTACCTCTCGGTACTAGGCGTTAACTATTGGTTTAAAACTCGAAATCCAAGGCTTTATCCCTATTTGGGAGTAGCCGGTAGCGGTGCTATTGCTACAATTGCTACCGAGCGTCCTTATACGGGTGAGGTTGATAGCGACGGCGATCCTATTGCTGCCTCGTCGGCTTCGTCGAGGTCGGGTAGTGCATGGGCTGTAACTGGGGCTATTGTTGCCGGTGTCGATTACTCAATATCGCAGGGGTTAACCATCGGAATCGAGGTGCAGCCATTTGCCTACACCTATAGCGCGGTTACCATGGAGCCTACCGGATACTACAAGTTCTCGGCAACCAACCACGAGATGCGCGTCTTCCAGATGCCAATGCTCAAGTTGGGGGTTAGGTTTTAACGATTCAACGAAATTCAAAAATGAAAAAAATATTTTTAGTTATAGCAGCAGCGATATTTCTGTCGGGAATAACAACCAGCTGCGTGGATATGCCCGAAACCAAGGGCGTAGAGGAGGTATACTCCGCTCGAGCCGAGTTTATCAAGGCTCAAGCAGCACTAAAGAGTGCTGAGGTGAAGCTGAAGGAGGCTCAGGTGGCTACCCAAAATGCTCTTACAAAACAAAAGGAGGCCGCTGTTCGTGCCCAAGAGCTGGTTAACGCAAGAGATCAGGCTTATACCGATGCCGACAAAACGTATTACAACCTTCAGCTGGCCCAGATGCAAGCTATGAGCGAGCAGAATCTTGTTCAGGCTCAAATAGCGCTTACCAATGCTCAAAAAGAGTATCAGGCGGCTCTAGCGCAGCTCGAAATTGCTAAGGTATTCATCCCCGAAATGTATCAAGATCAGCTTATGCGTATCGTTCGGAGGTTAGATAGGATTTCGAGAAACATTGTAATGAATCAGTCGAGACTGGTTGGCCTAAACTTTACCTTGAACTCCTACATTGCTAAAGACTCGGTGCAAGTTGCTACTCTTCTAAAGGGCGAGGTTACCTCTGCTCAGCGTAATCTTGCGATGGTAACCGAGGTGCTAAACCTTGCCAAAGAGGCTAGAACCGGAGATTTAGAAACCGTTAAGGCTACTGTGGCTGCAAAAATTGTAGAGCAGAACAAGGCGGCCGAAGTAGCAATGTCTACGGCTGTAGGAATTGCTCTGGAGGCTAGAAAGATGGAAGAAAAAGTGGATAGCCTAGACTTTGAAAGATATGAAAAATCCGATTATAGGGTTAATGTGGCAATTCCAGAAGCTGTAAGGGCCGATTTTGATGCCTACTTTGCAATGTCTCTTGCCGCCAATTCTTCCAATAAGCTATCGGCGGATAAGGCCACTTACAGCTACATAGGAACCCTAGGTAACCTGATAGCGCAACTTCAAGCGGTGCTTACCGAGGTGGGAAACCGTGAAAGCGCCAACCCATCGGTTCCCGAATGGACAACCTTAAAGGAAAATGTACAAGCTCAGATTGACAGCTTTACGGCGGTACGTACAAAACTCGAGAATCTGATTAAGGATTTGAGCATTGATGCAAGAGCTAAAATGAGCGAGGCTCAAACATACGCTAATCAGTATGGCCTTTACTATGGTAATGCAGAAAGGTTGGATGACCTTAAAGACATGCTCGATAACAACATTAACGATATTAACGATTATATTGCCGCTTTAGAGCAAGATACCGTTGATGCACAAGTTCGCTACAACGAAGCGGTGGTTAAGTTCGAGGCGTTTAAGAAGAACGGCATTAGCGATATGTTCCCATCTTCTCAGATAAAGGGTATTCGCGATGCTATTGCCGAGCTAACCCAGTATATTGCCGATCAGCAGGTCGAATTTACCATGCTAGAGAAGCAAAAGAATGCTCTTGTTACGGTGATAAATAATCTTGGCAAGTAGCACTTGCTCCTTAATTCAATAAGCAGAGCATACAAGCAAAAATGTTTTGAGGGTACCACCGCAGGTGGTGCCCTCTTTAATTTTACGGGGCATACAGTTGGGCTAATCGGCGGGGCACGACACCACTCTGCTATTTGCATCCTACACCCGGCCCTATGGAAGCTGCAGAATGGCTCATTGGAGGCTTGCCTACAAAAAGCATTCCCGGCTACGAGCAGGCTGCTACGCTTAGCCGCTAGCGGTACCAAAACGGCAACTTTGAGAGCTCTTTTGGGGCGCTTCTGGCAGCTTATGGCGTAAAATGTAAGCGTCAGATTGAAAGCTGTTTTTGTTTTTAATGCACGATGCTTAAACGGGAAGCTTTGCAGAACTCGATTTTGAGCAGTGTGCAGGGATGGGGCTAATGTTACGTTTTACATTTCTGCGTGTAAAAGATCCAATATGGGTGTTTGTAAACGGATTTTTGCTGTTTTTTGGTCTACACCCGCTTTTTGACGTAGGTTAAACGAACTATAATCAACTTTAGGGATTGTTAATCGTGGTAGGGTGCTTGTGTTGCGTGTAAGGTGTTGAAAAACAGTATTTGCACTTTTTGATAGCACTGTTGAATGAAGATTTAACAAAACATACCTTAAAAATATTTGTTAGTATACCTTAAAGTTCTGAAATATTGTATTATTTTGCAGCGTACAATGTGGGGAAAAGTGTGGAAATGGAATTGTGTTGTGGAATGCGCGCCAATGCTAGGCCGTAAGGGATTCCCTCCTCAAAAATTACCCTCGAAACAGCAGCCAATTAATGAGAGAAAAATGTACCGTGCAGCCTCCGCTGTGCGCTGAATTTGGAATAGGTTTAACAACAATAATTAGTTTTAACACGCTTTTGGTATGAAAAAATCTAGAATCCTAGGGTATGCCCTTACCCTTGCTGCAACCCTTATGGTTGGTAGCGCAATGGGGCAAGTTGATAATACATTTGCTTCAGGAAAATTTATTGATTTTGCTACAGAGGCAACCGATTATGTAACGGTAAATACAACTACCGCATACTATGCGACACCAGATGCTGCATATCATCCAGGTTGGAATGCAGGTACTAAAACTTGGACTATTACTGCAGGTACAACTTGGGTTTGGACAGTTCCTACACCTCCTGGTGCTGCGCCTACAATTAATATTGCACCAGCGGCTACTCCTAAAAACTATGTGGAGGTTACTTGGAATGCAGTAGGTGATCATGATCTTACAGTGTATGAGAAGTTGCCAGATTCGTTTGGTGGATCATGTTTAACGAGTACTCCAGTTGTACACACAGTTAGAGTAATTGATGCACCAACTGTAGCGTTTACTACTAATTATGCTTCAGGGCAAACTGCGTTTGTTCATTGTTCTGGAGATGCTGCTCTAACTACACCTTCTCTAGGTGTAGCGTTTACTGAAAGTTCTCCTGGTACTGATGATAGGTATGTTTTAGGGTATACAATTAAGAAGGATGAATATTCTGCAGCTGGAACATGGACTGATAATGCCGCGGGTGCAGTTACTAAAGAAGTAATATCAGCAAAGACAGGTAATATAACCCTTCCTACATTAACCCTTACTGCGGGTTCTACAAGAACAAGGTATATTGTAACTTTGACATACTTGAGTTCTACCATCACGAGAAAAGGGAAGGTAGATATCCTTGCTAATTTATCTTATAATGGTCCAACTGCTACTGATGATGACTTAAAAGCAATAGATTGGAAGGATTTTTTAACAACAGAAACAGAGAATCGTGTATTCATTGTTAATGCTAAACCTGTTACAGGACCTATTTACCACATTGGAAATAATAAGGCGAAGTAATCTTTGCTAGCAACTATTTAGAACCACAAATCAGCAACAAACCGTTACACGATTTAATGCATAAACGACTCCACATACTTTTTTTTGTTGTGGTAGCCGCACTACTTACCACGGCGGCGTATGGGCAAAACCTGCCCTACGCCTGCCAAGGTAGTGTAGAGCGCTACTGGGTAAAGGGCTTTAACGGGGAGTCGAGCTTCGAGTGGAAGATTTCGTACACAGTAGGCAAGGATACCCGATGGGTGCCTGCCGAGGCCATTAAGGCGGTAAATGCCGGTTCCGATACCGTAGAGGTTAGCTGGAACTTTGCCAACATGACCGGCGGTATATATACGTTTCATATAGTAGAAAGAACAAAGTGGGGCTGTACGGGCGAGGAGTACACCCAGGACTTGGTGGTTAACACCCCCGAGATTTTTGTCCCAATCTCGCTATTTGCCAATACTAAGGATAACCTTATTAACCTCTGTAAGGGGAGCACCTACGAGCTGGAGGTGCAGCTTAAGGATGGTAAGCGAACCATTGCAACCAACCTAAGCAAGTGGATGGACCAGAACGAGGCCTTTGCGGTAAAGCGCATTGTGTCGGCTTCGGGTACCTATGCCGTAAAAGTGGTGGACGATTTGGCAACCTGCTCGTTCGACACCGTAAAAGTTATTTCACACGACCTTCCGAAGGTTGATCTTGGCGATGATGTTACCATCTGCAAGAATCAGCCAACTACCATAGTGCCCACCGTAGATAAGGGCAACCTGTACTCTTGGTACATCAACAACGAGCTGGTATCAACCGCTACCTCCTACTATGCCGATCGGGCTCCTGTAGATTTGGTGCTGTCGGTTACCGACGGTTTTGGTTGCGTAGGCTCCGATACCGTAGCCGTAAACCTGTGCAAGATAAACAGCGTACGCATCCCAGCCGCCTTTACGCCCAACGGCGATGGCTACAACGATAAGTGGACGATACCCGAGTTCGATCCTCAGATGAACGACTACAAGTACGACGTAGAGAATCTGGAGATGGAGGTGTTCAACCGTTGGGGTACGCGCATTTGGAAGTACAACAAGGGCAAGTACGCAAGCGAAGAGATGTGGGACGGAAAGGACTCGAGCGGTAGGCCTTTACCTGTCGACTCGTACCACTACATCATCCGATTTAAGTATAACGGCGTTACGGAAACCTTAAAGGGATCGGTAACCATCATTCTGTAAGTATAAACAGCCTAGGTTAACAATGATGACAAAACGGACATATACGCTATCGGCTCTTACCGGACTTCTTCTGGCTCTTGCCCCATTGGCAACAAGGGCGCAGCAGGAGCCGTTAATTGGGCAGTATATGTTCAATCCATACCTCATAAATCCGGGCTTTGCCGGATCGGAGGGCTTCACCAACTTTACGCTTACGGCCAGCAACCAGTGGGCGGGCTACTCTAAGGCGCCCAAAACCTACATTGCCTCTTTCCAGACGAGCCGGTTGGGTAGCGTGCTCAACATCTTTAACCGAAGCCGCGGATGGAGCAGCCGTATGCGCAGCAACCGTTCGGCAGCTACGGGTATTGGCGCCATGATCTACAGCGACTGGAACGGCGACGTATCGCGTAACGGCTTTCAGGCCACCTACGCCTACCACACCCCGCTGCAGCGCGACGACAGGCTGTCGCTGGGGCTTTCGATAAGCGTTTTCCAGTTTAGGGCCAACGTTACCAACGAAGATCTGCCCAACCCCGACAACGATCCGCTACTGATGCCGGGCAAGCGGGTGTCGCAGATGTCGCCCGAGGCCAACTTTGGCGCATACTATACCAACAAGGGGTTCTTTGCCGGGGTAACGGTGAATAACCTGCTGCAGTCTGCCGTTCGCTTTGCCGTAGACGACAAGGCCTCGAAGCCCGAGGTGCTCCGCCACTACTACCTAATGGGCGGCTACAAGATGAAGGTGAACTACTACGTAGACTTCGAGCCATCGACCATGATAACCCTTACCGAGCGCGGACAGTTTAACGCCGACCTCAACCTAAAGGGCTACTACCGCCAGGACTACTGGGCGGGGCTGTCGTATCGAACTGCCGGAGCCGTTCTGGTTCTTGTAGGGGCCAAGTATCAGGAATTTAAGTTTGGCTACGCCTTTAACTTCGGATTTGGCGATGTGTCCACCTTCTCGAAGTTTGGCTCGCACGAGTTTATGGTGGGCTACTCCATTGGCGACAGCCGCAGCCGCTACCGTTGGATGAGGCGACGATAGAAATCAGGTACAAAATTTTAGACAGAAACGATATAGGCGCTGAGAACACAGAGGTTCGCAGCGTTTTTTTTTGATGGCATTTGCGTAGCATATGCTGCATAGCCGTTAGGCTGAAGGCTAAAGGATAAACGCCCAATAGCAGCACGTAATCCCCTCCGTTGGAGGGTTAAGATTGCTAATTGGAGTGAAAAATGATGATTTAAGCGAACAAACCATCCCCTGCCCCCCTCCCAAGAGGGGATTGCGTGCTTCAATTATGCGTTGATGCTGGCAGCTAATCCTTTTCGTTCGAGAATATTACTATTCGTCGCTTAGCTATGACGGGCATAGGCAATACCCTATCCGTACGATGACCACGCTGTGCTTACCTCGCGGTGTTGTACCGCTCCTTGATTAGGCTCTCGATCTCCTCGAGCTTATCCAGGGGAACGGAGTTTAGCAGCTGGGTGAGGCCCTCCACCTTTTTGGCCCTTTCGAGCGGCTTAAGCGGATGATTCTCCACCGCAGCCTGTTCGGGCGATGGCTCCCACTCAATAAGGTCGTTGGGGGTGCAGCGGAACAGCTCGCACAGGCGCTCCACCATGTTGAGGTCCATTCGGCGGGTTTTGTTCTTGATGATGCGCGCCGAAAAATCGGAGGAGAAGCCTGACGCCACCATGTAGGCGTAGGGCTTCTCTACGCCACGGATCTTTAGAAGACGGTTGATGTTAAACGTTAGCATAGCCTTTGTTTTTGGGGTTAAGCTTTGCCCTAAAGTTACAAATAGTAGGCTAAAAGTCGGCTATTGCTACGGTAAAACCGTAGCCTGCTATCCCGAAAAGGAGATTGGTTGGTAGAAGTGGCTAAATGCTTTGCAGAAGTTGAATATCGATGGGTAAAAGTTGCTTTCCGATACGATTAAATTATTTATCGCTTTGCATAAATTAGATTCTGCTTTGCAGAAATCATTTTCCGATCTGCAGAAATGGTTTTCTGATTTGCAAAAACATCTTTCCGACTGGTAAAAGTGCTTTATCGGTATGTAGAAATTAGTAGTAGGCAGGTAGAAACTGTATTCCGATAGGTAGATCGGATATTATGCCTGTATAATCCATATTTTACTTTGCAAAAGCTATAAAATACTTCGCGAAAGGTGTGCTGAACTGGGATAAAAGCGAGTAGGGGTGAGTGCTGATAGTTGGAGGTTTTCTGCTATTTGGTGTGGGTAACCTTTTTTACTTCGCCATTCAACCGCTTCGCGGTTGTCGCTACATTGCACATGCCTTCCCCGCATTGCATGTGGGGCTATTCAGGTTCAATCCTTTCAGGATTGCTCTTCGTCAGCTTGTAGTTACCCTACTATTCGTGGATAAAAGCAAGCTGTACTACTTTTTACTGCTATTTGAAGCCCTTAAGGGCTTCAGTACGATTAGCCCCGAGTGTAATTCGGGGAAATTAAGAAGGGTAGGAGGTAACCACGTGGTGGTTGAATCTTGCCTTCAATAGGTATCGAATGATGCTAGACGACTCGCACCATTCAGCATAGGGCCAAAAAGGAAAAGGGCCTTGCGGGCCCTTTATCTATATTAGTCGATGAATGTTTTAATGCGTTCGGCTTTTACCTCGTAGGGGTCGTTGCTATCGTGGAGGTAGATAAGGCCGTCCCAGGCGCGCTTGCTCTTTGCGCCGAGCCACTTGTCGAATCCGTTGCGGAAGTCGAGCTGCTCCATGTCGCAGCCGTTCTGCAACCCTTCGAGGATTCCGGTAACGATAAGCTCCTTGGCATCGGTGCTGGGGTTTTGGAACGCCTCCTCGATGTTGGCAAAAATTGCCGAAAGATCGGAGGTGTCGTCGCTACGGAACTTCTCTATGATATAGTCAACAACGGTTATGATATCGATTAGGTCTTGACGGTTTTCCTCGTACGAACCTTCGTACTCCTCGTCGATGGTGTTATCCCAGTATGCTTTTAGCTCGGGGTTAGAGTTTACAATTAGAGCAATAGCCTCGTCAACGGTTGTTTTTCCCTCTTCGTTAATGGCTTCTTGTCCGATAGAATCCACATCTTGTTCCTGCATGTCGTCGTTTTTTGTAGCTTTTAATATCGATCAAAAGTACGAAAACATTGCTGAGAATGTTAAAAGGGAAATCTTATTTTTTTGATAAAATATCATATGGGGAGTAGGGAGTAGGGAGTAGGGAGTGTCCTACTTACTATTCCCTATTCCCTATTCCCTATTTAATCATCTCGGCCACGATGGGCTTAAGCCCGCTGAAGAAGAACTCCACCGCGATCACCATCACGATAAGGCCCATCAGGCGCATCATCACGTTGTTGCCGGTTTCGCCCAGCACCTTAAGGATGCGCGACGAGCTGTACAGGATGATGTAGGTGAGCAGCATTACCACCGTAAGGGCGGCAATAAGAATGATCTTATGGGGTATGGTGTTGGCGTCCTCCATTAGCACGATGGCGTTGGTGATGGCCCCCGGGCCGCAGATCATCGGAATGGCCAGCGGGGTGATGGAGATGTCGTTGACGTATGCCTTTACCTCCGACTTCTTTACCTTGGTGTGCACCAGCCTTGCCTTAAGCATGTCGAGGCCCATAATGAAGAAGATTACGCCACCTACGATACGGAAGCTGTTTACCGAAATGCCGAAAAACTTGAAGAGCAGCTGTCCCGAAAAGGCAAATGCCAGAATGGTGATAAGCGCCGCAATGGTGGCCTTCTTGGCGGTTCGGGTACGCTCGGCATCGTCTAGGGTCGAGGTCATGGTCATAAAGATGGTCATTGTACCCAACGGGTTGATGAGGGTGAAGAATGAGGTGAAGGCCAAGAGGCCAAAGGCGAGCAGCTCGTTGTTCATAAGAGGGGGTATTGGTGATTTGTAAGCTGCAAGGTAGAAATTTATGATGGGCGAAGGTGCATCTTGGGGTAGAAGAGGGGGGGATATAACAAATTTTTGAATACCGAAGCCCTGTGGAATGGTATTTCTACTCTTTTGGGCCAGCCAAAAATAATAGAAAGAGAATAAAATTCTAAGGCTAAAATTACAAACGCCATACACGATCCAACTGAATTTTGTTGTTAGATTTTTAAAAGCGAAGCCCTTTGCATATGCACTTTTTAAGTGGAGTAGGGATGCGTTAATTTAGGCGAAAGCCCTTTGGTGTCGGCGAAAATCATTATAATTTTGACCCGTTGACTAAAAAGGTCAAATAGTAAGAAAACGGAACAGCTATGGTACTAATTACCCATTGCGGGGGAAATACGGATAAGATAAACGAGATACTCGTTGCAGCACAGCGTCGTTTCGGAATGTACGGCTTCGAAAAGACGTCGGTATCCGAAATTGCGGCCGACCTGCACATGTCAAAGGCGTCGATCTACTACTACTTTGCCGATAAGGGAAAACTTTTTGGTGCGGTGATCGAGAAGGAGCACTCGGAGTTTATCGAAAGCGTTGAGCAGGAGTGTGAGACGCTAATCGATGCTTCGGATATGCTTCGTGCTTACGTGAACATCAACATCGAATTTTTCAGAAAACTGCTCAACCTAAGCCGGGTGAAGCATTCGGACATTATGGAGAATAGGTATGCGCAGGAGCAGATGGTGGAGCTGCGCCAGAAGGAGCTGGTAATAATAGAGAAGACCCTGACAAAGGGAAACGAGCAAGGAACGTTCAACGTCGAAAACTCTTTCGAGATGGCGCACCTATTTCTCGATCTTCTAAAGGGGCTTCGAAAGATGACAATAGGACGAAAGGATGTGTTTTACCTAAACGATGAGGAGTATAACGATCTGGTGAAGCGGGTACGCGATTTCACAGAGATCTTTATCAAGGGAATTAGCATTTAGTATTCGAATCGTAAAGAGAAATAATTGGAGCCATATAACATATTGTAATCAACCATGGGAAACCCAAAAAAGAAGAGTAAGAAGGTATTTATTCCGCTTGCTGCCGTTGTGGCATTGGCTATTGGCGGGGCATACTACTACTATGCCGAGTATTCGCGCTATATAAAAACTGACGATGCGCATGTCGATTCCGATAATGTTGCTGTTAGCGCAAAGGCGCTCGGACGTATTGCCAAGCTTTACGTAGACGAGCAGGATTCGGTAAAGCAGGGACAACTGGTGGCTGAGCTCGATAGCACCGATTTAATGGCGCAGAAGGGTCAAGCCGAGGCTATGATAAGCCAGGCACAGGCCAATCAGGTGCAAGCCGAGGCTAAGCTGGCATACGATCAGGAAAATATTAAGGTGCTGGAGGTAAACCTAGCACGTGCAAGGGAAGACTACGACCGTGCAAAGCAGCAGATAGCAGGGGATGTTATAACCAAGGAACAGTTTGGACATATCAAGAAAAGCTATGAGGCAGCAACTGCTCAGCTTGCGGCAGCAAAGACGCAGCTAAGCGTGTCGCGTTCGCAGATTGCCAGCGCCAATGCCGCCATCGGAAGCGCTAACGCGCAGGTTGGAGTAATTGTTTCGCAGCTTCGAAACGCTAAACTTTACGCTCCGATGGATGGCGTAATCGCAAAACGTTGGCTGCTTGCTGGCGATGTTGCCCAACCCAGCCAATCGATATACACCATAACCAACACCAGTAAGCTATGGGTTGTGCTGTTTATCGAAGAGTCTAAGCTATCCGGTGTCCACATTGGGCAGGCTGCCGACTTTACGCTCGATACCTATCCGGGGGTAACATTTACCGGAAAGGTGTACGCAATTGGTTCGAACACTGCCGGACAGTTTTCGCTAATTCCTGCAAATAATGCCTCGGGCAACTTTACCAAGGTAACGCAGCGTGTTTCGGTCAAGGTTTCGATTGATGGTACAAGGGGCGAAGAGCCTGTTTCGAAGTATCGAATCCTCTCTGGAATGTCGGCTGTAGTTAAAATCATTAAAGACTAACCATGCGAAGGAAGATAACACCTTCACATAGGATTCGAAAGCTCATCCGTAAGCGCGATTCCTCGTTCCACCCTAAGCACGAATCGTACAAGTGGTGGTTGCTAGGAAACGTGATGATCGGGACCTTTATGGCTGTTCTTGATGCAACTATCGTAAACGTGGGGTTGCCAAAGATTATGGCTTCGTTTGGGGTTGGACTCGACAAGATAGAGTGGGTGATTACCGCCTACATGTTGGCCATGGCCGTTATGCTGCCAACAGCGGGCTGGCTGGCCGATAAGTTTGGGTATAAGCGCATCTACTTTATGGGGTTGATGCTTTTTACCGTCGGTTCGCTCCTTTGCGGAATGTCGGGCAACGAGAATATGCTCATAATTTCGCGAATTATTCAAGGATTTGGGGCTGGAGCAATTCAGCCTGTAGGTATGGCAATCGTAACACGCGAGTTTCCGCCACAGCAGCGTGGGGTGGCCCTTGGTTTTTGGGCAATATCGGCTGCCGCATCGGTGTCGTTTGGTCCCCTTATCGGAGGGTATTTGGTAGATACCTTTAGTTGGCCGCTGATTTTTGACGTGAACGTTCCTGTTGGTATCATCGGATTGCTTGCAACAATTGTAATCCAGAGGGAGTACAAGAACCCTCGCATTAAGGGTTTCGATTTTTGGGGATTTATCACGGTGAGTACGTTCCTTCCGCTGGTGCTTTATGCTCTAACCGAAGGAAATGCCGCAACCAATTCTGCTGGTTGGCATGCTCCATATATTCTCGTTTGCTTTGCCATATCGGCAATTGCTTTCGTAGGATTTATCACGGCAGAGCTAACGGTAGAGAATCCGCTTATCGATTTACGGCTTCTGACCAACCATAACTTCGGATTGGCCAATTTGGTAACCTTCATCTTTAGTGTGGGGATGTTCGGGAGCACCTTTTTGCTACCTCTATATCTCCAAAACTCTTTAGGGTATACTGCAATTCAATCGGGAGCAGTTTTTCTTCCTGTAGGGATAATTCAAGGGGTAATGTCGCCGTTGTCGGGTTTGATGGGCGATAAGCTAAATCCAAAGATTCCTATTGCCACGGGGATAATACTGCTTGCTACCTCGTTCTTCTTGAACTCGAAGCTGTCGTATTTAACCGAGCACCACTACATAATGCTCAGTCTTTACATTCGAGGCTTTGCTTTAGGAATACTTTTTACCCCTCTTAGCGCTGTATCTCTTTCGGAGATCTCGCGCGAGAAGATGGGGCAGGCATCGAGCATTTCGAATGTGCTTCGTCAGCTGGCCGGTAGCTTTGGTGTCGCCATATTGGCAACCATGCTTACCACCCGTGTAACCTACCACTCGCAGATGTACGCACAAAGCGTCGATCCACAATCGCCCGCCTACAAAACGGTGATGGCAAAGTCGGCAACTCATATACAAACCCATGCGGGGAGTTCGCCTACCATTGCTCAGACACAAGCAAAGATGCTGGTGGTGCAGCAGCTGAACAAGGAGGCATACATTCAAGGTATCGACGACGATTTCCTGATTGCAGGGGTGATAACGCTTCTGGGAGGAATTCCACTATTTTGGTTACATACCAAAAAACGATCATCAACAAAAGAAAAACCAGCTATTCATGAATAAAATAAAAATAGCCAAAGGGGGTAGCGCTCTAGCCAAAGGGGTAATCGCTGTAATCTTGCTTGCTATTACAAACTTAAGTGCCGTTGCTCAAAGTGCCGATACGCTCTCAATAGATCAGGCTATCAAGGAGGCTGTTGATACGCATCCAACGGTTTTACAGGCCACTGAGGCTCTGAAAGCAGCCGATGCGCGCATTGCGCTATCTAAATCGAACTATCTTCCCACTGTAGATGGAGTGGCAACGGTATCGCATATTGGACCTGTTCCGAGCATCGACTTCGGAGGGAAATCGTTCAAAATGGCTCCAGATAACAGCTACAATGCAGGGGTAAACGTTAATCAGCTTATTTACGATTTTGGTAAAACCAAGAATGGCATCTCTGCCGAGATGCAAAGCAAGAACTTGGCCGCAATTACCATAGAGCAGGCTAAGCAGCGTATCGCTTCGTCGGTAGTAGGAACCTATCTCTCTTTGGTTTACCTTCAAAAGTCCAAGGACATTAAGGATGAGCAGCTGCGAACGCTTCGTAGCCATCTCGATTTTGTGTCTAAGAAGAAGGCAACCGGATCGGCTACGGAGTACGAGATCCTTACAACCAAGGTGAGAATATCAAACATCGAAAGTCAACGGTCGGATATCATCACCTCGTTGGGAGTTCAGCAAGCGGTACTAAACACCTTATTAGGACGTGAGGTTGGAAGTCCAATTGCCGTTTCAAAGAGTATTCCAGCAAATCAAGCAAATGTTGCTTCCGATTCGTTAGCCCAATATGCCTTTGCTAATCGAAACGAGTTAAAGGCAGCTTCCGAGAAGGCTACAATAGAAGAGATGAAGTATAAACTTGCGAAGTTGCAGAAAAATCCATCACTTTCATTTTTTGCAAACGGTGGGGTAAAGAATGGTTACGTTCCTTATCTAAACGATCCTAAGCTGAACTATGTCGTAGGCTTATCCTTCCGCATTCCCATTTTTGATGGTAATCGTACGGCGAACAATGCTACTATTGCGCATACAGCAGTAGTTAGCAGCGGTTACGAAACCGAAGCTATTCGTCGTAGCGTATCAGTCGAGGTTGCGGAGGCAAATCTAGGTGTGGATGCCGCACGGTCGAAGATCATCCAGTTTGAAATGCAACAGCAGCAGGCTCAAAAGGCGCTTCACCTGGCAGAGGAAAGCTACAAAGCCGGAGCCATTACAAACCTCGATCTGCTTGATGCTACAACATCGCTTTCCGAGAGCCAGCTGTACCTAATAAAGGCTAGAATTGATTATTGCAATAGCTTATATAAGTTGAAGGTAGCATTGGGCGAACGTCTTTACTAGCATTTGAAAGAAGAGAGCATAGATACTTCTTATGCTATAACAACGAGAAGGAGCACCAAAAAAATGAGTGCTCCTTCTCGTCGTTAATGCACGTTGATATTTCTATGCTAAAATGTGACTTTAAATTCAACGCGCCTATTTAGGGCTCGGCCTTTGGCCGTGTAGTTGCTGCTAACCGGTTCGGTATCGCCAAACCCGCTGGTTGTAATTCGATCTGGCGAAATTCCTTTAGAGGTGATGTACCGTTTTACCGCTTCGGCTCTATCCTGCGAGAGCTTTAGGTTGTGCTCGGCATTGCCCGTGTTGTCGGTGTGGCCGTTTATCTCGAGGTTGTAGGCGCTATTGTTGCTTAGCATCCGAACAATCTCGTCGATTATGGGGTACGAGGCTGTTAGGATGGTAGACCTGCCAGTTTCGAATTGGATACCCCGGAGAGCCTTGTCGAATAGGAGCTTTTCTGCTGCCGATATCTCTGGACAGCCCTTGTTGGCGGCAGTGCCGGCTTGGTCTGGGCATTTGTCGTCGATGTCCGGAATTCCATCGCCATCTTTGTCTGGACAGCCGTTTAGCGCAACAGCTCCTGGTATGGTTGGGCATCTATCCTTAGGATCGGGGATTCCGTCGCCATCGGTGTCGGGACAGCCTTGGTACTGGGGTAGTCCTTTTATAGTTGGACATTTATCCTCGGAGTCTTGAATGCCATCGTCGTCGGTGTCGGGGCATCCTTTAAATTTGGCAATGCCTTTTACGGTTGGGCACTTATCTTCGGAATCCTGAATCCCGTCTTCGTCGCTATCGGGGCAACCTTGGAATTGAGGTAGTCCTTTTAGGGTTGGACATTTATCCTCGGCATCCTTTATGCCATCGCCATCGGTATCGGGGCAGCCCTGAAATTGGGCTAATCCTTTAACGTTAGGGCATTGGTCTTCGTAGTCCATGATACCATCGTTGTCGGAGTCGGGGCAGCCTGATAGGTTTATTACGCCGGGGACGTCAGGACAAAGATCTAGCTTGTTAATTACGCCATCGTTGTCGTTGTCCTTGTTTTTGTTGCTACCAATGCTGAAAACCATGCCAAGTGCGTGCGAGGCAAACTGCTCGTTATGGTTGTTGGCTCGGCCATCGCGCTTGTCCTGGTCGGTAAAGTGGTAGAGGAGCTGGTACTGCAATGCAACGTGCTTCGAGATGTTGAACTTAATCCCGCCTCCTACCGGAACAATGTAGTCGCGCCCATTCCATATCCTATTGCCAGAGAGGTGTGCAAAGCCAAATCCAGCCGAGATGAAGGGTGCAAGCCTGACGTTTTCGTTAAAGATGTAGCCATTGGCTAGCTTGTAGGTAAGCAGCAAGCTGGCATCGGATTTGGTGCCAAAAAAGCTGTGGGTGTTGTCTTTTTTGTAGCCATATTCGCCGTAAGAGGCAAATATGCCTAGGTCGAAAGAGCCAGTAATGTATCGGTTGATCGATATTGCTCCGATTGGGTAGAATGCCTTGTTGAATTTAAGGAATGCGTTGCCCCAATCGCCATTGTACTCTGTTTTACCACCGAATACACCTATCGACCACCTGTTCTCTGCATTCTGTGCAAAAGATGCCGAAAGGAGGCATATTAGCAACGATGATAAAAAAATCTTCCTCATAATAGTTACTTCATTAGTTGGTTAGACTCCTACTTTTTTGCTTTTCGGATTCGCCCTTTTAAGTGGTTTGCTAGTATCCACCGGATGGGGTTGTTCGTAAAGTTGCAGCTCGATTGATCTTTAGGCGTTTTATTGCCTTGATTCTAGAAACGGTTGAGGGTGCGCGTTTGTTTATATTTAGTGTGTTTTTGTGATTTTTAGGATAAAAAAGTTGCATAAGCTGCGCGTTGCAACTTTTTAGTCTGTTAAAAACGGATTATATGCTAACTTCGCAGCATAATGCAATAGATGCTAATGGGTTTAAAACGAGCACTTGTTCTTACCTACTACTGGCCACCGAGCGGTGGTGCCGGGGTGCAGCGTTGGCTGAAGTTCGTGAAGTATCTTCGCGAATACGGCTACGAACCTGTGGTTTACACAGCCGCTAACGGCGAAATGCCGGTTTACGATCCTACGCTGGCAAACGACATTCCGGAGGGGGTAGAGGAGATACGTACTGAGATATGGGAACCGTACCATCTGTACAAAAAGATGGTTGGCGGAAACTCTAAAGAAAAAATTAATACAGGATTTCTTTCAGAAAGTGGGAACCCAAAGTTTACCCAAAAGTTGGGCGTTTGGATTCGGGGAAACTTCTTTATTCCTGATGCTCGCTGCTTTTGGATAAAGCCATCTGTAAAGTACCTTACACAGTACCTGAAGGATCATCCGGTGGATGTGATCATATCTACAGGGCCACCGCATACCATGCATATGATTGCATTGGGGTTAAAGCGTAAACTTGGGACTCCTTGGGTTGCCGATTTTCGCGATCCTTGGACAAATATCGACTTTTATAAGGATTTGATGTTAACCAAGCTGGCCGACTGGCGTCACCATAGCATGGAGAGGAGGGTTGTTCGTAATGCCGACTATGTGGTTACCGTTACCAAGCAGGATAGAGACGATTACCTTCGAATGGGGGCGAAGCGAGCAGTAACCATAACTAATGGCTACGACGAGGACGACTTTAAGCAGGATGGCATAACGCTCGACGAGTTGTTTACCCTTTCGCATATTGGGACAATACCTCCGTCGCGTAATCCCGAATCGCTTTGGAAGGCCATGTCGTTGTTGGTGAAAAAGAATGAGGATTTTGCCCGTGATTTTCAGCTTAAGCTGGTGGGCAAGGTTGATGTTTCCGTTCGCCAGATGATAGCCAAGTACGGGCTAGATGCTAACGTCAACTTTATAGACTATTTGCCACATGCCGAGGCGGTGAAGCAGCAGCTACAGTCGCGAGCGTTGCTTTTGCTGGTGAATAATACTCCCAACGCAAAGGGTATACTAACAGGAAAGTTCTTCGAATACTTGGCAACAGGTCGTCCGGTGGTGGCTATTGGCCCAACCGATGGCGAGGTGGCTGCCGTGCTTCGAAGTACAGGTGCCGGCTCGTGCTCCGACTTCGGGGATGCCGATACGTTAGCCCAAAGTATTGAAGTGCTCTATAGGCAATTTAAGGAACAAGGCGATTGCCGCAACGCATCGTCGGGAGCTAGCCAATTTTCGCGCCGCAACCTCACCGCCCAAATGGCAAAGGTGTTGGATGAGGTGGTTGGATGTAGACTTTAGACATTAGATGTTAGATATTAGATGACTGCCAACGGAAAGAGTAGATTTTCTTTAGGCTTTCCGATTTGTTTCGATTTGTTTTGCGAAGGGGAACTCTAACGTCTAAAATCTAATATCTCAATACTAAATTTTGTATGAAAAAAATCGTTACTATAGTGGGGGCTCGCCCACAATTCGTAAAGGCAGCAGCCGTATCTCGAGCAATCGCTCAGACGAGCATTAAGGAGGTGATTGTTCATACTGGACAACATTTTGATAAAAACATGTCGGATGTGTTTTTCCAGGAGATGGAGATTCCTAAGCCCGACTATATGCTCGATATCCACAGCCTTAGCCATGGAGCTATGACCGGGCGTATGATAGAGAAGATAGAGGATGTTCTTCTGTACGAAAAGCCCGATGGGCTGATGGTTTATGGCGATACCAACTCGACGCTAGCCGGGGCCATTGCCGCATCTAAGCTGCATATACCAATTATCCATGTCGAGGCAGGTTTACGCTCCTTTAACATGATGATGCCCGAAGAAATTAACCGAATTCTTACGGATAGAATATCGAGCCTACTTTTTTGTCCTACGGATGCTGCCATCGATAATTTAAAAAAGGAAGGATTCGACCATTACGGGATAAAGATCGTCAAGAATGGCGATGTGATGCAGGATGCTGCTATTTTTTATGCGGCACGTTCGGCCGAAAAGTCGAAGGTTATAGCATCGCTTGGTGTTGAAGAGGGTTTTGTGCTAGCCACCATTCATCGTCAGGAAAATACCGACGACCCTGCTAAGTTGCGTGCTATTGTTGATGGACTAAACATCATTAACCAAGAGCGTAGGGTTATTGTTCCGCTGCATCCTCGCACCCGAGGTATTCTTGCTGCACAAGGTATTGTTCCCGAGTTTACCATTATCGAGCCCGTGGGATACTTCGATATGGTAGAGCTGCTGAAGCATTGTGCTCTTGTGGTTACCGATAGCGGAGGCGTGCAAAAGGAGGCTTTTTTCTTTGGAAAGCCTTGTGTTACCGCTCGCGAACAAACCGAGTGGGTAGAGCTGGTTGAACATGGGTTTAACACCCTAGTAGGCTCCGATACTGATAAATTGGTGGATGCCTACCGCCGCTCGATGCAGCGCAGCTACAATTTTAGCATCGACCTTTATGGAAATGGTAAGGCTTCGGCTGTAGTAGCACAGGAGATAGAACGGTTTTAGAGGTTTTACGCCAAATCCATCGGCATAAAGCGAAATGTTTTTTACTTTTACGGATTAGTTGTTAGGATGGAATCCAAAGGGAGCCCATCGGCCAAAATATAATTGAAAAGAAAAGAGCCAATGCATCCATTTTTGAAGAAATCGTTGCCCCATGTTGCGGCAATTCTATTTTTCTTGGGGTTATCATATGTCCTGTTTTCGCCACAGCTACAGGGAATGCAGCTGCAGCAGAGCGATAATCAGCAATTTCAGGGAATGTCCAAGGAGCTAAACGATTATCGTGATCGAACGGGAGAAGAGGCCCTTTGGACCAACAGCATGTTTGGGGGAATGCCATCGTACCTAATATCTACGGTGTACAAAACCAACTATATTCGCTATGTAGATGGTTTCCTTCAACTAGGCCATTCGCGACCAGCCAGTTTTTTGTTCATAATGCTGCTGGGGAGCTACATCCTGATGCTTGCCTTGGGGATGAATCCTTGGTTGGGTGTTATAGGTTCGCTGGCTCTTTCTCTTTCGTCGTACTACTTTATTATAATAGCAGTTGGTCATAACTCAAAAATGATAGCCATTGCCTACCTCGTTCCTCTTATCGGAAGCATAATTCTAGCGTACCGTAAGAAGCTATGGCTGGGTGTTGCGTTGGCCGGACTGTTTCTTGGGTTGGAACTCTATGCTGGACATCCACAGATAACGTACTATGGGGCATTTGTCATCTTCTTCTTTATACTCGCCGAGGCGATTCGTTCGTATCGCGAAAAGATCATGAAGCATTTCGTAAAGGTATCTGCAGCACTTGGAATTGCGTTGGTGTTGGGCATAGGTGCAAACTTCTCGCACCTCTACTTAGTTTGGGATTACGGGAAAGACTCCATTCGAGGGAAGAGCGAGCTAACCCATAATGCTGAAAATAAAACATCGGGTCTCGATAAAGATTATGCGCTAAGCTGGAGCTATGGCATTGCCGAAACGTTCGACCTTTTTATTCCAAACCTAATGGGAGGTTCTTCTACTATTGGTCTTAAGCCCGATGGAGAAACAGCAAAGACGCTAACTGCAATGGGGCAGCCTGCCGAGATTGCTACCCAAATTCCTTCGTACTGGGGATCGCAGCCTAGCACCTCGGGGCCTGTATACATAGGCGCTGTGGTTATATTCTTCTTTGTGCTAGGGCTATTTCTTGTAGGAGGGGTAACGCGCTGGTGGCTTGTAAGCGTAACAGTACTTTCTATCTTGCTTGCGTGGGGAAGCAACTTTTTGGCGTTTTCCGAGTTCTTCCTTAAGTATGTGCCAATGTATAACAAGTTCCGTACTGTTTCGATGATTCTGGTTATTGCCGAAATCACCATCCCAATTGTTGCGTTGCTTGGCTTAAAGAAGATGGTTAATGGAGAAGCAGAAAAGGAACAGGCAATGAAAGGTCTAAAATGGGCTTTGGGTATTGCAGGTGGTGTCGCCCTATTCTTTGTGCTAATGGGTGGTTCTCTGTTTAGCTTCATATCGGATAACGATCGACAAATGTTGCCTCAGGAGGCGTTAAACATGCTTGCCTCTGCAATGTCTGCTGATAGAGCTGCGCTGCTATCGGCTGATGCTTGGAGAACGCTAATTTTTGTTGCTCTTTCGGCTGGCTTAGCATGGCTGTTTATTGCAAAAAAGATAAAGCCCGTTTACTTTATGCTCGCCCTTGGCGGACTTATTCTGGTGGATATGGTTCCGGTTAACCATCGCTACCTAAATAAGGATAATTGGGTTCCCGAGATGCAGGCTCAGGTACCATTTGCTCCATCGCCTGCCGATCTTCAAATAATGAAAGATCCTGGTAATTACAGGGTGTTAAACCTTACTGTAAGCCCTTTCAACGATGCATCAACCTCTTACTTTCACAAGTCTATTGGGGGGTATCATGGGGCCAAGATGCGTCGCTACCAAGAACTTATCGATTTCCACCTGTCTCAAAATAATATGGCTGCATTTAATATGCTTAACACCAAGTATATTATTGTACCTAACCAGCAAACACAAGCGCCCGAAGCTCAGCAAAATCCAGGTGCTCTTGGTAATGCTTGGTTCGTGAATTCCGTTAAGCTTGTGCCTAATGCCGACGTAGAAATTGAAGCGTTAAAAGGGTTTGAACCTCGCCGTATGGCTATTGTTGATAAGCGATTTGAGAAAGAGCTTAATGGCTTTATTTCAAATGCAGACACCACTGCTCGAATAGAACTTACCAAGTACGAACCAAATCACCTAACCTACAAATCGGACAATAAATCGGCGCAGTTGGCCGTTTTCTCTGAAATATACTATAGTAAAGGCTGGAATGCATATGTTAATGGGAAACCAGCATCACACCTACGTGCAAACTATGTGCTTAGGGCGATGGTTGTCCCCGCCGGAGAAAATACTATAGAGTTTAAGTTCGAGCCAAAAATGTTTAAGGTTGGCAAAACTGTCGACTTGTTCTGCTCTTTATCTATCCTGCTGTTGGCATTTGGGCTAATTGGATACGAACTTTCTAAGATATTTCGTGCACAAAAACTAGATAGCAAAACTAATGGTTAAAAGCGAAACTAAATCTATTCGAAGAGGCATCCGCAACTCCTACCTGTCGTCGATAGTGAGCGTAACGCTGGTGCTATTTCTCCTAGGCACTATGGGAATGATAATGCTAAACGCCAAGCAGCTTTCCGATAACGTTAGGGAGACTGTTGGGTTTAACATCTTTTTGAACGAAAACTTGTCGGATGCTGAGGTTAACCTTTTCAACAAGTCGTTGAAAAGCAAACCCTATGTTTTTGACACCAAGCTGACAACGAAGAGCGAAGCGGCTCAGCAGTTTTCGCAGGAGTTGGGCGAAGATTTTGTAACCTTTCTCGGGAAAAATCCGTTGCCTGCCTCGATAACAGTGCAGCTCAAGGCGCAGTATCTTATAGATGCAAATCTGAAAAGGGTTCGTGCTGATATAGAGCAAATGCCACAGGTTCAGGAAGTAGTGTTTCAGGATAATCTGGTAGAGGCTATAAATGCAAACGTAAAAAAGGTGAGCCTTATAATTATGGTATTTGCAGGTCTTCTTCTTTTTGTTTCATTAGTGCTGATCAACAATACAATTAGGCTAGCCGTGTATGCCCGTAGGCAAATTATAAACACCATGAAGTTGGTTGGGGCAACTTCGAACTTTATTCGTCGACCATTTCTGCTTCGAGGCGTTGCTCATGGCCTTTATGCAGGTCTGTTCGCTGTAATGCTACTTGTTGGCCTGTACTTCTTGGCCAAAGAGGAGGTTGGAGATGTAATTTATCTTAATAATATCCAATGGATCATTGTGTTGTTCGGTGCAATCATTGGCATTGGTGTTGTAATAAACTTTATTTGCACTTACTTTGCAGTAAGTAAGTTCCTTCGATTAAAATCGGACGAAATTCACTATTAAAAAAAGGAAAATTATGGCTAGCGAAACAAATAACGAACGCAAGAACTTTGCCCTAGGAAAAGAAAACCTGAAGCTCATTCTTATAGGCTTTGTCATCGTAATTTTAGGTTTTGTTCTTATGTCGGGTGGAGGATCGACAGATCCAAATGTATTTGATGAGAGCATTTTTAGCTTCAGAAGAATTACGCTTGCTCCAATAGTTGTTCTTGCAGGTTTTGGCTTTGTGGTTTACGCTATAATGAAAAAGCCAAAAGGGGAGTAGTTTCTTTTTGATTGCTAGCTAATTTGGGCTGTTTGATATATTGTATCTGTCCAGCTTATAGTCTTGTCATATCAGTTTTCGGATGTCTTAATTAAAGTATCGGAAAGTTGGTATGGCTTGTTTTTTAAAGTAATATTGATGAATACATTACAGGCAATTATTATTTCTATTGTTGAAGGAATTACGGAATTTCTTCCGATCTCGTCTACTGGACATATGATTATTACCCAAGAACTTTTGGGGATAGAGAGTACTGAATTTGTTAAAGCTTTTACCGTAAACATACAGTTTGGCGCTATCCTTTCGGTAGTGGTGCTCTACTGGCGCCGATTTATGCCTAAGCGTTTGGCTATTGGTGGCGATGTTGCTACCGGAGGGGGCGTTGTTGGTTTTGTAAGGAAGAAACTGCAGGAGTTTGAGCCGTCCATTACCTTTTATCTGAAGCTTTTTGTGGCATTTCTTCCTGCTGCAGTAATAGGTTTCACACTAAGCGATTTCATAGATAGCCTGCTCGAGAATGTTGTGGTAGTTGCAATATCGCTTATTCTTGGAGGAATTGTGCTGCTCTTTATTGACAATATGTTTGGCAAGGAAGATGCCGATCAGGAGGTAACCTATAAGAAGGCGCTTAAGATAGGATTCTTCCAATGTATTGCAATGGTTCCGGGTGTATCGCGTTCGGCAGCAACAATAATAGGGGGTATGGCCTCGAGGCTTACGAGGCAGAACGCTGCTGAGTTTTCGTTTTTTTTGGCGGTTCCAACGATGTTTGCCGCATCGGCTTATAAGTTGCTTAAGGATTACCAGATACTTTTCGAAGGGAATAATCTGTATATTCTGATACTAGGTAATGTAGCATCCTTTATTGTTGCAATGCTGTCAATAAAGTATTTGATGAAATACCTTACCAACCATGGGTTTAGGGTGTTTGGTTGGTATCGTATAGTTGTTGGAGCCGTTATTCTTATTTTGTTGGCTATGGGAGTTGATCTACAGGTAATGTAGGTTATCCTTACGGCTAAAATTTTCATTTTTTTGATGATAGTAAACCAAATTGATAGCACTACCAATTTTGAAGAAGGGGTAGTAATTACCATTGATAAGCCTTACAAGTGGACCTCGTTCGATGTAATTCGAAAGGTTCAGGCAATGTTGAGGTATAAGTTGGGTTATAAGAAGATAAAAGTAGGACATGCAGGAACCCTTGATCCTTTAGCTACAGGGCTGCTGATTGTGTGCATCGGAAAGGCAACCAAAAAGATTGAAAGCCTGCAGTCGGAGGAAAAAGAGTATATGGCAAATGTTTGCTTTGGTGCTACAACCCCCTGCTTCGATCTTGAAAAGCCTATAGATGCCGAATACCCCTTTGAGCATATTACCGAAGAGGGTATTCGGGAGATAATACCTCAATTTCTAGGGGAGCAAGATCAAGTAGCACCTCTTTTCTCGGCGAAGTTGGTGGACGGGATTCGTGCTTACGAACTTGCCCGTGAAGGCTCCGACCTGGAACTGAAGCCTCATCGCATTACCATTCATGAGATGAAACTGCTCCAATACAATGCTCCTGTGGCCGATTTTTTGGTTAGGTGCAGTAAGGGAACCTATATTCGCTCACTAGCTCGCGATCTTGGCCTAGCCCTCAATAGTGGAGCGCACCTTACTGGGTTGCGCAGAACTACCAGTGGCCATTTTCGGGTTGAGGATGCTTATTCTATGGAAAAAATCGAAAAAATATTCGATGAATTGAAACAAACACGAATCCGAGCCGTATAAAGGGTGCTTACTGTATCATATAAAGTATCACTAATGAAGCTTTCGCAATACAAATTTGATCTGCCGGCCGATTTAATCGCCAAATTTCCAACCCCGAATCGTGATGAATCAAGGTTGATGGTGCTCAATAGAAAAGAAAAAACTATTGAACATAAGGTTTTTAAGGATTTAGTTGACTATTTCGACGATGGCGACGTCATGGTTTTTAACAACACCAAAGTGTTTCCTGCTCGTTTGTACGGCAATAAGGAGAAGACAGGTGCTCAAATAGAGGTGTTCCTGCTTCGCGAGTTGAATCGTGAACAACGCCTCTGGGATGTTCTGGTAGACCCCGCTCGCAAGATCCGCATTGGTAACAAGCTCTATTTCGGTGATGACGACCTGTTGGTTGCCGAAGTGATTGATAATACTACATCCAGAGGAAGAACTCTTCGGTTTCTTTTTGATGGAAACTATGAGGAGTTTAAGGATGTGCTCTACAAGTTGGGTGAAACTCCGCTTCCCAAGTGGGTGCGTAAAGAGGTGGTTCCTGAAGATGCAGACCGTTATCAAACCATATTTGCAAAGCACGAGGGGGCTGTTGCTGCTCCAACGGCGGGGCTACACTTTAGCCGCGAGCTTATGAAACGTATGGAGATAAAGGGTATTGACTTTGCAGAGATTACTCTTCACGTAGGTCTTGGGAACTTTCGTACGGTAGATGTGGAAGATCTTACCAAGCATAAGATGGATTCTGAGCAGATCATCATTCCCGAAGAGGCTGTGGGCATCATAAATAGGGCAAAGGATGCAAGGAAAAATGTTTGTGCGGTAGGAACAACTGTTCTTAGAACCCTCGAAAGTTCGGTTGCAACTAATGGCCACCTAAAACCTTACGATGGATGGACGAATAAGTTTATTTTCCCTCCTTACGATTTTTCGGTGCCAACTAGCATGGTCACCAACTTCCACCTGCCATTGTCGACGCTGCTTATGATGGTTTCGGCTTTCGCAGGCTACGACTTCCTTTTTGAGGCTTACGAAATTGCGCTAAAAGAGAAGTATCGTTTTGGAACCTATGGGGATGCTATGCTTATTCTTTAGGTTGTTTAGAGTTTTCAATAATAAGAAAAGGCCCGCAACAGCGGGCCTTTTCTTATTATTGAAAGTGCAATCTGTTAAAAACAAAAAAGGCGCCGTTCCCGACGCCTTTTGCTCCTCAACTAGGACTTGAACCTAGGACCCCCTGATTAACAGTCAGGTGCTCTAACCGACTGAGCTATTGAGGAATTTTATATCACCTCGTTTTCGTAAGTGCGGTGCAAATATAGTTGCTCCTTTTAAATCTTGCAAGCCCTATTGCAACTTTTTTGTGATTAAAAGATAATAGGGTGTTACGTAAAAATATAAAAGCCCAAACTCAATGTTTGGGCTTTTGCTCCTCAACTAGGACTTGAACCTAGGACCCCCTGATTAACAGTCAGGTGCTCTAACCGACTGAGCTATTGAGGAATAGTGTGCTTGATTTCTCAAATGCGATGCAAATATAGCAGATCTTTTTATTTCCTGCAAGACTTAGGATGATAAAAGAACTATGCGCAATGTGTAAAATTCTGAGGTGCGTGTAAAATGCTTCTGTTATTCAGTGTTTTAAAATGAAGGTAAAATTGAATAAAATATGGCCTTCTGATTTTGTTTTCGCGTAAAGTAGGTATCTTTGGCCCTCAGTTATCAAAAAAAACAGAAATAAGATTTACTAGATGGCATCAGTATTAGGCTTAGGCAACGCTCTCGTGGACATCCTTTGTGGTGTACCTAATGACGATTTCCTTAATCAATTTGACCTACCTAAGGGTAGCATGCAGCTTATCGATGAGAATACAGCGCTAAAAATATCTCGACACGTAAAGGAGTATGAGCTGCGTAAGGCTCCTGGAGGTTCGGCTGCAAATACCATTAACGGCTTATCTAAGTTGGGGGTAAAGACTGGTTTTATAGGTAAAATTGGGCGTGATGAGATCGGAGAGTTTTTTAAGGCTGATATGATTAGAAGCGGCATTGCTCCTATGCTTACTGCTGGTAAAGCACCTTCTGGACGAGCTTTAGTTTTTGTTACTCCTGATTCGGAGCGCACATTTGCCACCTATCTAGGTGCCGCTATCGAGCTGGTTCCCGAAGAACTCGATGAAAAGGAGTTTAAAGGGTATGGCTACTTTCACATAGAAGGATACTTGGTTCAGAATCACGAATTGGTTAGACAGGCTGTTAAAATAGCCAAGAAGCATGGCTTAAAAATTACTCTTGACTTGGCCAGCTACAATGTAGTAGAGCAAAATATGGAGTTTTTGGATGAGATAATTCGCGATTATGTTGATATCGTATTTGCTAATCAGGATGAGGCAAAGGCATTCACTGGTCTTGATCCTGAAGGAGCGCTATCGGAGCTTGCGGGTCTTTGCGATATTGCAGTTGTAAAGGTTGGTCGAAAAGGGTCGCTTATTCAGCGCGGAACGGAAGTTCATAAGATAGGTATTATAGATGCAACACCTCTCGATAAAACGGGGGCGGGAGATCTATACGCTTCTGGCTTTATCTACGGGCTGATCAACAAGTATCCGCTCGGCATTTGCGGAGAGATTGGCTCTATTCTTTCCGGT
The DNA here is from genome assembly GCF_004340205.1 of Acetobacteroides hydrogenigenes. NCBI lineage: Bacteria > Pseudomonadati > Bacteroidota > Bacteroidia > Bacteroidales > Rikenellaceae > Acetobacteroides > Acetobacteroides hydrogenigenes. The sequence goes on along the minus strand of NZ_SLWB01000001.1, from coordinate 642,630 downwards.
AAGGTTATTGAGGTTATTGGTCCTAAAATGGACGATCATATTTGGGAAAGCATCAAGGAGATGATCTCTAAAGTTGTTCCAAAATAAGGGTTGATCTTTACGAAGCTTTCTATATATTTGAGAAGAAATGTTACTCTCAAATATTTACAAAAACGTAATTTTTCACGCCATGTTTCCAAAAGAAGTATATATAGAGCGCCGAAGCCGTCTTCGTAGCAAAATTCGTTCGGGGATTGCGCTGTTTGTTGGAAATTTTGAAATGCCAATGAACTATCGCTCCAACACCTATCGCTTTCGTCAGGATAGCAGCTTTCTTTACTTTTTCGGGCTCAATCAGCCAGAGCTAGTAGGGGTTATGGATTTTGATGCTGGAACCGATAGCATTTACGGTAACGATGTCGATATTGAGGATATTATCTGGATGGGACCCCAGCCAAGCCTTAAGGAGCAAGCAGCCGGGGTTGGTGTTGTTACTACGTGCCCTTTGAAGGATCTGCAAGGAAAAGTTAATGCAGCCATAAAGGCAGGACGAAAGATTCACTTTTTACCTCCATATCGTCATCAGAATATGATGGTGCTCAATGATCTTTTGGGCGTTAACTATGGTGTTTTGTCTAAGTACGTTTCCAAAGAGTTGGTTAAGGCTGTGGTTAGCTTGCGCTCCATTAAGGATAGCTACGAAATAGCAGAAATAGACAATGCCTGTAATGTTGGCTACCAGATGCATGTTGCCGCAATGAGAATGTGCAAGCCGGGCGTTTACGAGCGCGAGATTGCCGGATTTATCGAGGGAATTGCGCTTCAAGGTGGTGGTGGGGTTTCTTTCCCTGTTATTCTATCGCAGCATGGCGAGACCCTGCACAACCATTACCATGGAAATATGCTTGAGGCCGGTAAGCTGATGATTACGGACGCTGGGGCGGAAATTGCGTCTGGATATGCCTCTGATTTTACGCGCGTAACGCCTGTTGGAGGAAAGTTTACCCAAAAGCAAAAGGACATTTACAACATAGTGCTAGCAGCTAACAACAATACGACTATGCTAGCCAAGCCTGGTGTTAAGTATCAGGATGTACACCTTGCTGCTGCACGAACAATCACCGAAGGGTTGATGTCGCTTGGGCTTATGCACGGAAATGTTGACGATGCCGTAAAGAACGGGGCTCATGCGCTATTCTTCCCTCACGGGTTGGGGCACATGATGGGGCTCGATGTTCACGATATGGAAGATCTTGGAGAGGACTTTGTTGGCTACGATGAGGAAACTTCGCGTATCGACCAGTTTGGGACGGCCTACCTTCGCTTAGGGCGCCGACTAGAACCTGGTTTTGTTATCACCAACGAGCCCGGAATCTACTTTATTCCTGCACTAGTGCAGAAGTGGAAAGAGGAGAAGATCAACAGCTCGTTTATCAACTTTAGCAAGGTGGAGGAGTATCTCGACTTTGGTGGTATTCGTCTTGAGGATGACTTGCTTATTACCGATAAAGGATGCCGTCTTCTTGGAAAGAAGCGTATTCCAATTACCGTAGAGCAAGTTGAGGAAGCTGCAAATAGCTAACAGTATACTATAAGTAATAGGGAGAGCTGCTCGTTTTTGCGGGTAGCTCTTTGTTTTCAAATGGATGACAATGAAGATTTGTGTTTACTGCGCATCGAGCGATAAGGTTGCCGACAAGTACTTTGAGGTAGCAGAGATTCTTGGTAGGCAGATGGCAAGGGAAAAACATGTCCTTGTTTACGGAGGTGGTTCGATGGGACTAATGGGACGTATTGCTGATGTTATGATAGCGAATGGGGGGCATGTTCGTGGTGTAATGCCTCGTTTCATGGATCAGGTGGAGTGGAGCCATAAGAACATCAGCGAGATGGTGCTTGTTGAGGATATGCACGAGCGCAAGAAGCTGCTCGTAGAGGGTGTCGATGCTGTAGTGGCGCTTCCAGGAGGTTGCGGAACCCTGGAGGAGCTGTCGGAGGTGATTACCCTTAAGCGCTTGGGCAAGTTCACCAAGCCCATCATCATCCTTAACCTCGATGGGTTTTACGATCCGCTCCAAATGCTGCTCGATAGGATGGTGGAGGAGCGCTTCATGCGCCCCGAACATCAGCGCATGTACACCTTTGTTGAAAGGGCTGAGGATATCATTCCTGCCATAAAGAGCGCCCCTGTATGGGATGCCGATGCCATTGCGTTTGCTGCCGTATAGCTGCTGGGGGCGAGATGTGCTAACCCATCGGTGGTCGACCATTTTTTAGAGCAATTAGGTGGTCACCCCTCGATGGTCGAGCATTTTTTGGAGCGTTTAAATGGTCACCCCTCGACGGTTGACCATTTTTTGGAGCATTTAAGTGGTCATCCACCGGTGGTCGAGCATTTTTGGGGGCATTTAGATGGTCACCCATCGACGGTTGACCATTTTTTGGAGCGTTTAAGTGGTCATCCACCGGTGGTCGAGTATTTTTTAGAGCATTTAGATGGTCATCCATCGATGGTTTAGCATTTTTTCGGAGTAGGGGAGAGGTGTCGAACCGATGCCAGAAGAGCCAGCTCGGTAATGGGCTGGCTCTTCTGGCATGCGGTATTGGGCTACTGCTTGTCAGTAGCGCTGCTGTTGACGAGGTAGAAGAGGCGGGTGCCGTCGATCTCCTCGCTGCCAATGGGCTCTCCAACGATGGATGGCGCTTTCACCCCCTTAAAGAATAGCTTAGGACCGTAGAAGATGCGTGCCTCGTCCCAGTAGCCAAGCGTAATTAGGTTTTGCAGCGTTTTCGAACCTCCTTCAACGATGATCGATTGAATATTTTTCTGTACAAGGTAGTCCAGCATCTGCACCTCTGCATCCTTGGCAAAGTCTATCGAAACAACGTCGAGGAATGGAATGTGGCTGAAGAGCTCTTTCCTGGTGCTGGAACCCGAGTTTTTCCCGGTGAATACAACGGTTGGTTGGGTGCCATCAAAGATTGCTCTATCGTTGGGGGTAGCCAGCGTTCTATCAATAAGAATTCGGGTTGGATTGCTGCCATGCCAGTAGCGCACGTTTAGCTGGGGATTGTCGTTAATGACCGTCTTATTGCCTACGAGTATGCCATTTTCCTCGCTTCTCCAGCGGTGTACCAGCGTTCGGCAGGCGTTGTTGGTTATCCAGTTGGGCTCTATTGGCGAGTCGGCGGTGCGCTCGATGTCGATGAAGCCATCGAGGGTTTGTGCCCATTTTAAAATGATGTAGGGGCGTTTTTTTGTGTAAAAGGTGATAAATCTACGGTTTAGCCATTTCGCCTCGTCTTCAAGAATGCCAACGGTAACATCAACTCCGTTGGCTCTGAGCTTCTGGATTCCGCTGCCAGATACCTTTTCGAAGGGATCAACCATGGCAATAACAACCCTTGGGATTTTATGCTCAAGGATAAGATTGGTGCAGGGTGGGGTTTTTCCGGCATGGTTGCACGGTTCGAGCGATACGTATAATGTCGATTCGCGCAGCAGGTCCTTGTCTTCAACTGCGTTTACCGCATTAACTTCGGCATGAGGCTCTCCGAATTTACGATGATACCCTTCTCCGATGATCTTCCCGTTATGTACGATGACTGCTCCAACCATAGGATTTGGAGCTACGTTTCCCAATCCACACTCAGCCAGCTCGAGGCATCGCCTCATGTATTGCTCATGAATATTGTTAACCATCCCGTTTTATCTTACTTTTAAGATCCGAAAATTAGCAGATTTAGCAACGTAATCAAAGCCAATGAGCATAAAGAATCGCACCATATTTTGCCGCTACCAAAAGATGCTGGAGTCTATTTATCCTGCCGAAGAAGCAAAGGAAATGGTTTACAGGCTGGCTGAGCATTTTTTGGGAATCGCTAGGCCGCAGCTCCTATTGTTACTCGATCAGGCCGAGGATGTGGAGTTGTCAAGGTATATAGAGGTTTCAGCTCAGAGGCTGCTTCAGCACGAGCCGTTGCAGCACGTAATAGGCGAGGTGGAATTCTACGGATGTCGCATTAAGGTAAACCCCAAGGTGCTCATACCTCGCCCCGAAACGGAAGAAATGGTAGATACCATTATAAAAGACTGGAGGGGGAAGAATCCAAGAATCATAGATTTCGGAACCGGCAGCGGTTGCATTCCTATATCGTTGGCAAAGGCACTTCCCCATTCCGCAGTGCGTAGCGTCGATATCTCTGGGGAAGCCTTGGAAATCGCCCGCGAAAATGCGCTGTTAAACGGGGTTGATGTCGATTTTGTGCAGGCAGATATGCGAGCCTACAGCGATAGCGGCAGCTACGACATCATTGTAAGCAATCCGCCTTACGTGATGGACTCCGAAAAAGAGCAGATGCGCGATAACGTACTCCGCCACGAGCCCCATCTGGCGCTTTTTGTTGACGATGGCAACCCGCTTGAGTTCTATATCCCGATAGCCGAATTTGCCTCCCGCTCGCTTGCTGCCGAAGGGGCAGTCTATCTGGAAATAAACCAGCAGCTAGGGAAGCAAACCTCCGAGTTGTTTGCCGCTAAAGGGATGAATGCCGAGGTGAGGCAGGATATGTTTGGGGTCGATCGATTTGTAGTTGTGCGATGGAAGTAGGACGTCAGGGAAAAAGTCTCTCGAAGAAGGAGGCGCTGGAGCGCTTGGAACTGCTATGCTCTAAGCGCGAGGTGTGCATCTCGCAGGTAGAGGAGAAACTCTACCGATGGAATGTTGATCCTAGCGAGCGTCCGAGCATCGTGGAGTTTCTTGTAGGCAATAGGTATGTTGATGATAAAAGGTTTGCTGTTGCCTTTGCTCGCGATAAGTTTCGGTTTAGCAAGTGGGGGCCCCATAAGATAAAGGTGCACCTTCAGGCGAAGCGCATAGATGCCGAATACGTTGCCGAAGCGCTGCAGGAAGTTGAGTTGGATGAGCTGCCATCGGCTGTGGTTCGGGAGCTGCAGCGCAAGTCCGAGACGGTAAAAGCAAAGAATTCGTACGAGCTAAAGATGAAGCTGGTTGCGGTAGGGTTGCGCAAGGGCTTCGCGTACGATCTTGTAAGCAGGGCGGTAGACCAAATCCTCGAGAAATAAGAAAGGCTTACCGAAGTAAGCCTTTTGTGTGGAGAATATCGGAGTCGAACCGATGACCTCTTGCATGCCATGCAAGCGCTCTAGCCAGCTGAGCTAATCCCCCGTCGATTTTGGTAATGCAAAAGTAAATCTTTTTTGGAATAGGACAAGAGTTCGGGTGCATTTTTTGTAAAATGGAGCCTATTTAGAAAGTGAGTTTGTCTTTTTTTAAAAAACTCTTTTGATTTGTTTGTTTTTATAATAATGCGAAATATATTTGTGGTTATCTCTGTGAGTCTAGAACAAGGCTGCAGTAAAGTTGTTATAAGAATAAAAAGCCCTTAATAAAACAGACATGGAAATCAAAAAATCGCCTAAAGCGGATCTAGAGAACAAGCGTTCTTTATTTATTCAGTTAGGATTCGTTGTGGCAATTGGTCTTTCGCTTTTCGCATTTGAGTATGATTTTGGGGAAAAACAGGAAACCCAAAGTTTTGAGGCAAAAAGTGTTACAGCAGAAGAAGAAATTGTTCCACAAACACAGCAAGAACAGCAGCAACAACAACAGCCAGAAGTTGCTCCACAGCAGATCATTTCGGATGTGCTAAAGATTGTTCGTAATGATGTTAAAGTGAGCAATGAGATAGATTTTAACATGGAAGATACTAAGGAAGCTGCTCCAATCACCATTGCAACTGCCGTTGCAAAGACTGAAGAGCCAGTTGAGGAAGAAGAAATCTTCTTTGTTGCAGAAGATATGCCATTATTTAATGGTAAGGAAGCTTCTTTAGGCTTTAGGGAGTATGTAGGTAAAAATCTGAAGTATCCAGATGTTGCCGCAGAAAATGGTATCCAAGGAACTGTATATGTTCAGTTTGTTGTGGAGCCATCAGGTTCGGTTTCTAATGTAAAGGTTCTTCGTGGTGTAGACCCTGCACTTGACAAGGAGGCTATTCGTATCGTTCAGAGTTCTCCAAAGTGGACTCCTGGAAAGCAACGTGGAAAGTCTGTACGTGTATCGTTTACATTCCCAATCAAGTTCCAGTTGAACTAATTTCTAGTTAACCATATTGGAAAAAAGCCCTGAAAATCTCAGGGCTTTTTTGTTTACCTTTGCGTTATATTTAATCTGTATATATGGGATTTGTACCAACTAGTACTGCACCAGTTCAGGAGACTGCAATCCTTATCGGCGTAATTACCGATAAACAAACCGACTTTCAAACGAAAGAATACCTCGACGAACTTGAGTTTTTGGCCGAAACAGCAGGCGCTCGTACTGTGAAAAAGTTTATTCAGCGCATGCATGTTGCCAATTCGAAAACCTATGTTGGCGCAGGGAAACTCGATGAAATAAAGGCTTTCATTGAAGAGAATGAGATAGGGATGGCCATTTTTGATGATGAGCTAACGCCTTCGCAGCTTCGAAATGTGGAGCGTCATCTTAATTGTAAGGTACTAGATCGAACTAACCTTATTCTCGACATATTTGCAGCACGGGCACAAACAGCTTATGCAAAGACGCAGGTAGAGTTGGCGCAATACCAGTACTTACTTCCACGATTGACTCGCATGTGGACGCACCTTGAGCGTCAACGAGGGGGAATTGGTATGCGAGGTCCTGGTGAAACGCAGATTGAAACCGACCGCCGTATTATCTTAGATAAAATTTCGAAGCTAAAGGAGCAGCTTAAGAAGATAGACAAGCAGATGGCTGTACAACGAGGTAATAGAGGAAGCCTTGTTCGTGTTGCGCTTGTTGGATATACAAATGTTGGGAAATCAACCCTGATGAACTTGATTAGCAAGTCGGAGGTGTTTGCAGAAAATAAGCTGTTTGCGACTCTCGACACAACCGTTCGAAAGGTTGTATTCGAGAACCTTCCCTTCCTGCTTTCCGATACGGTTGGTTTTATCCGAAAGCTGCCACACCAACTGGTAGAGTCGTTCAAATCGACGCTTGACGAGGTTCGCGAAGCAGATTTGCTCATTCACGTGGTGGATATTTCGCATCCCAACTTCGAAGAGCAGCTTAACGTGGTAAAGGAAACTTTGGCAGAAATAAAGGCTGGTGACAAGCCAGTTTACCTTGTATTTAACAAGATTGATGCTTACAGCTATGTAGAGAAAGCCGAAGACGACCTTACTCCTAAGACGAAGGAGAACTGGAGCCTAGAGGATCTTATGAATAGCTGGATGTACAAGGAGAATAATCCAGCAATTTTTATGTCGGCTAAGGAAAAGTTAAATCTCGAAAAGTTTAGAACGGATTTGTATAAGATGGTGGCTGAGATTAGCCAGGGAAGATATCCGTTTGGAAACTTTCTTTGGTAGTTTGTTCTTTGTGATTCTTTTTAGGATCTTAATTATTTTACAGATATAAATAAAAGAAGCCAGAAACTCGATAGAGTTCTGGCTTCTTTTATGGAGTTTAATATTGTTAGGCCTTAATAAAACCTTGCTTTAGCAGGTACATCGCAATTTGAACTGCGTTAGTAGCAGCACCTTTGCGGAGGTTGTCGGCAACAATCCACATGTTAAGGGTATTTGGGTGCGATAGGTCGCGGCGGAGTCGACCAACAAACACCTCGTTCTTGCCTTCGGCATAAAGAGGCATTGGGTAAACCTTGTTTGCAGGGTCGTCTTGAACAACAACGCCTTCAGTTTTCGAAAGAATATCGCGAACTTCATCAAGATCATAATCATTGGCGAACTCAACGTTTACCGCTTCGGAGTGACCTCCCTTTACGGGGACACGAACTGTTGTTGGAGATACATTGATAGTATCGTCGCCCAAAATCTTTCGGGTTTCGTTAATCATCTTAAGCTCTTCCTTGGTGTAACCACTTTCGGTAAACACGTCGATATGGGGAAGACAATTCATATCAATAGGGTAAGGGTAAACCATATCGGCTTCTTGGCCGCTTCTTTCGGCAGACATCTGCTTAAGAGCTTTTGCACCAGTTCCCGAAACAGATTGATAGGTGGAAACAACGATACGCTTAATCTGATACTTTCTATGAAGTGGAGCCAGCGCAAGTACCATCTGAATGGTAGAGCAGTTTGGATTGGCTATAATCCTATCTTCGGGAGCTAGCTCGCACGCGTTGATTTCAGGAACAACCAGTTTCTTGGTGGGGTCCATGCGCCATGCAGAGCTGTTGTCAACAACATAGCACCCGATTTCAGCAAACTTAGGAGCCCACTCTTTAGAAGCATCTCCACCAGCAGAAAATATTGCAAGAGCAGGTTTCATCCCCAAACCAGTTTGTGCATTAACAACTTTGTATGGTTTCCCTTTAAAGGTAACCTCCTTGCCAACCGAACGCTCGGATGCAATTGGAATAAGCTCGCTTACCGGGAAATTCATTTCGTCGAGGACTTTGAGCATGACGCTTCCTACAAGCCCTGTTGCACCAAATACTGCTACTTTCATCGATTTTTCTTTGATAATGTGAGAAATACTAGACAATTGTTTGGGGAAGTCAAAACAATTGCCGTAAATTTATGAAACTCATTAGAGGATGAAAAAGTCTTAACTATATTTATTAATAACATATGAAGCATTGCTTACTCTTGCTGGCGTTGTTTGGGTGCTTTCCATTCTGCTCCTTTGGCCAGTTTAGCGATGATTTTTCGAGCGAGTCTCTTGGCTCTTGGCTTCAAATACCTTCGAATAGGTGGAATGCTACTGTAGATAATGGCAATTTTGTTCTCCATCATTGCTACGACAACTCTTCGGCGGGACGTGATTACATTACCTCGAAGGTTGTGGTATCTTCTTACGAGAACGGCAAACTTACATGGCGATTTAGGGTTAAACATGGCTATTCGCCTTCTTCAAGTAATGGATGGGCATTTATATTGGCGTCGGATACTGATGCTACGGGGCTATATAATGCCTCCCAAAGTTCGTGCTTGGTTGTTGGTGTGAACTTTGCGGGTTCCGATGATTTGCTGAAAATTTGGGAACAGACATCTTCTTCGACTGGAAGCAAATCCGTTAAAGTTATTTCCTCTTCTACCTTAAACTGGGAATCAAGCGTTGGAACGTCAGCGTATGGTTACGTTGAGGTGGTACGAAATGCTAATGGGGATTGGAGCATTGGTTATTCAAAGTCATCGTTTAGTGATATTACCTCGATAGGAACATTTTCGTATACTAACCCAATACATCTCAATAATCTTGGTGTTGTTTACTGGTATACTGCTACTGCTGATCAAAAGCTATGGGTTGACGATGTCTCGTTGTCGTACGTCGAGACAAATGCTGTAGATAAAGATTCAGGGTTCAGGTCCAATACTATGTTGGATACTATTGTTGCATCTACTGCAGAATCTCGAAAGGTAACGGCGTTGACTTTTTCTATTGTCGATAAAGGGACTAAGGATGGGATGCCAACAATTGTAGAAGCCCTAGAGGTATATGTGCATGCAACTCCTAAGATTGCATTTAAGCCTGAGGCTTGGCGAAATGCGGTACAGTTGATGGCAAATGGGAAAATCATTTCTTCTTATGTGAGTTTGATAGATACTTTACTTAGAGTTGATCTAGTTAAATCTGATACTATTGCAGATGGTACTTCTAAGGAGTATAGGTTGATGCTTAATCTTCCCGATACGTTGCCTGATGGTTTCTCTGTTGCCTTTAGCTTTAACGGAATTACCCCATTGTTTACAGCATCTAACTCATCCGTTATTGGTGATCTTTCGCTACAAAAGGGGAGAACTATTAGGGCAGATGCAGTTGCAGAAAGATTTAGGATGGAACCATCCCATAAAGCTCTTTTAAAGGGACAAAGTATAGCACCTTGTTTTTATGCTATAGACTGCTTTGGAAATGTTGATGTTGAATTCTCTCAGTCCTGCGAACTGGAAATGGTAGGTAGTCAATCTATAAAACGAATTAAAAATGGGAGTAGGGGAGTTGTTGATTTTGATAGCATCGCAGTCACCGGAGAAATGTATTTATTCATAAAACTTTCCTCTGAAAATATTTCTGCATTCGAACAAAAAATAGTTCTTCTTAACGATACAACGTCAGTAGTGTCTGGAGTTGTTAAGGATACGCTGGTGGCAACCGTTAAGAATGTAAGCCCCGATGCTGGTGTCGAAATTGCTTCTTTTTATCTTAAGGATACGGGTGGTGATAAGTTGCCTACTGCTGTTAGATCGTTTAATTTCTCGATCTCTTCCTTGAAGGTTGATGCTTCAAAGGTTATTGCGGGAGCAACATTACGTGTAGGCAACGAAAGTAGAGAATGCAGGATAGCTCAACTCTCGAAAGATCTATTGCAGATTGAGGTTTTTGATGGAACCCTTTCTATTAAGGATGGGGATAGCGCTGCTGTTAGACTTGGGCTGTACCTCAGTCCTGAAGAATTCGTTGATTTAGGAGTTCTCTCTTTTAAGATTAAAGGGGTAGTTGCTGATAGCATAGGTACTTTATTTGCATCATTTCAACCAATTTCAGTAAATACAATAAAGGTACATGTCCAAGCAGATACACTTAGTTTTTCGAAAGTTCCTTCTGCTGTTAAGGCGAATACTTTTTTTGATGTCACGGTAAAGGCTTGCGATAGGTTTGGAAATACAGATGCTGATTATGAGGGATTCTGTAAACTTGTTATTGCAGGGGCAAGCGTTGTTACTCATACCCAAAAATTTTCTTCGGGGGTAGCCAAATTTGTTGGGATAAAGCTTGCCAAAAGTGGTGAATATTCGATTGATGCATCTGCCGAAGGTCTAAAAACATTGGATAAGCTTATTGTAGCCGATGATGATTCATTCTTAAAGGTATCCAATTCCCCATTCCCATCGGTTTCTGCTACTTCTACATCCAACTTCGTCGATGTACTAAAGTTTTTGGTGGTGGATACAGGCGTGAGCGATACGCTTTGTACTCGAATCACGCAGCTCTCGCTGCATGGGGTTGATACTCTTGGAAAGTTGCTTTCAACTCGTCGAATAGAAAGTTTGAGAATATGTCTGAATGGTAGGCCTGTTGATTTCTCTAGCATTTTCTTTACAGGTGGAAAGGTAACGTTGAAATTTGCCGATTCGGTATTGGTTATTCCTAACAGATCGGAGGGTGAAGTTGTGATAAAGATTCAACTTTCAAAAGTAACAGCGATGTCTCCATTTTACCTGTCACTACCAGCTGACGGAGTATTGGTTGGTTTTGGATCGTCTAGGTTGTCAAAGACTTATAGTTATTCTATACGCTCTTCGATCATAAACTACACTGTAGTAGCCGAACAAATATTGTTAGTACCTCATCCTACTCTAGTTGCACTTGAAACATTACTAAGACTAAAGTGCCAAATATCCAATCGTGAAGGAGACGTTGTAACATCATTTGCAGGAAAGGTAGCTATAGAGCAGGAGGGCTTTTCGGAAGTAAAAACTGTTGTAAGTAATGGAACTATCAGCATAGAATCGTTGAAGGCTACGAGCATTGGGAATGCTAGTATTCGTATTGTGGTGAATGATACAATTTCGGAAAAGGTTTCGTTCAAAGTGGCTCGGCAGGTTGATACGTTGGTCGCTCATGGAACTGCTGCTTCAATAATTGAGGGTTGGCGGCGTATGGCATTGGGTGGATACGTACATTCAGGCGGCGAAGGGCGATCGTTACTTTGCTATTCGATCTCACCTAGTGTCAATGCTAGAAATGTACAATGGCATTTCCGCTTTAGGTTAGATAATTCAAATTTTTCTTCTGAAAATTTTATGCGGATAGTTCTTCTGACAGATAGGGTTCCATATAAGGATTCCTCGTATGCTGCAGTTGTCCTATCTTACAAGAAAGCAGGAGGTAAGTCATTTTTCCAACTCGAAAACGTAGTAAATGGGAGGGTAATTAGCTGTTCGGATACAATTTATACCGATAGAATTGAGGGGCGGCTGACTGAAGCGTATATATATAAGGATATTGAAGGCTATTGGATGGGGAGTGTTTATGCAGACGGTTATCAGTGCTGCCATTTTGAAAGTGTTAAAATGCCATTCGTAAAGGTAGCGGAGTATTGCGGAATTGAATATCAGTGTTCTTCCTCGAATGTGGGAAAAATGCAGATGGAATCGTTTGACTTTGTAGGGTCGGAGCAGTATTTGCATATTGTTGAGGGGTACTACTCCTCGAAAGGAAATGCAGTGCTAACGGTTAATCAGCCATTAACATCTGCTGATGGAATAAGCCTAACGGCAACAAGTTATAAGGGTAGTTCGTTCTCTATTTCTGATGTTCAAGCCGATGGAGGCAAACTTTATTTTCGGATGGCTGATCCCAAAGAATCATCCTATGGAATAAAGATAGAACAACGTGTTAATGGGCAAACTATTTCTGATACGGCAACAATTCGCATCAGGTCGGGATTAGAGTTTGGCGATGTAGCAATTTCGGAGGTCATGTTTGATCCAACACCATCAGTTGGACTACCAGAGGTGGAATACCTAGAACTGTACAATCGTGTTGCCGATACGCTGCTGATTGATGGTTGGACAGTTAGGGTCAATGGCAAAGTTTGGAGATGCAACCATGCTAAGATAAACCCCAAGGGATATTTGGCCATTTCTTCTGTAAGTGGAGCCAGTGCTTTGGGCATGTATGGAAATGCTGCAAGTTCTTCTTATTTCGATGGTTTTCCCAATGATGGGGCTGATATTGCCGTTCTTAACTCACAAGGAAAAATCATTGCTGCATCGTACTATAGCAGCGAATTTCTTTCTAAGGAAGGAGCTGAAGGAGGAGTGTCTCTTGAAAAGTTAGATATTTCCAGCACTACAGAATGCCGCGAGAATTGGGCCGCTTCGGAAGATGTAAGAGGAGGAACTCCTGGTTTTGCAAATTCTATATCGGGGAAGGTTGTAGATACAGAACCTCCCATAGTAGAGAAACTATCTGTTAGTGGTGTAAACACTGTAAGTATAACATTTAATGAGCCAGTAGTAGTTGGTCAAGGTTTTTCTATTATGCTAGATAATAGAAGAGTAGAGGCTACGCTTAAGCACAGTAAAGAGTCGGAGCGGGCTATATGTATAATCTTATCACGGGATTTGGAACTCAATGTTTCTCAATTACTCGTTATTGCTGATGTCGCAGACTATTCTGGAAACGTTTTTACTTTGCCGATTCAGGTTGCACGCTGTGAACCTCCCGTTAAGGGCGATTTAACCATTAATGAAGTACTCTTTAACCCCGAAGGGGATTGTTCTGATTATGTAGAATTGGTAAATATATCAGGTAAGCCTATCGATTTAAGCAGTGTTGTCCTTTGTCGGAGGAATGCAGAAGGGAAGTTAGATGAGAGGAAACGAGTTTCTGAAACTTCTTTCATTCTTCGACCTCAAGAATATGTGCTCCTTTGCTCTACTCCTGAGGTAATCGCGTTGATATATCCACGGAGCAACCCAACGAACTTTAAAAAACTTAGATCGATGCCTTCTCTTCCAAATGATGCTGGAGTTGTTGTGGTGGCTGATACCGCTTTGAATGTTATTGATGAGTTTGCCTATTCAGAACGGATGCATTTTAGAATGCTTCCTACATTTGATGGCGTGAGCCTTGAGCGGATTAACTTTAATGAATCGAAGTGGCAGTCTGCATCTAAAGAAGTGAACTATGGAACTCCTGGTGCTGAAAATTCTCAGCTTTTAAAAAAAGATGATTCAAAACGTATAATAAAGTTGGCGGCTTCTGTTATTTCGCCTGACGGTGACGGTGTGAACGACTATTTGGCGATGTCGTATCATTTAAAGTCGGCAGGCACTATGGCCGATGTTGGTGTTTTTACGGGAAGCGGTGTGCTCGTAAAAAAGTTGTGCCAGAACGAGTTGTTAGGAACCGAAGGAACTGTAGTTTGGGATGGTATAACTGATAATGGTACAAGAGCCTCTCGTGGTATCTATATTCTTGTCTCTAAACTAGTCTATTCCGATGGAAACAGTGAAGAGGTGCGACAAGTTTTTGCTGTGGCGTATCGATAACCAACTTTTTTGACCATATTTATACTGTCGTTGTTTAAGAAGAACATTTGAATCGTGGTTCGTTATGAAGATTAAGTGGGTAAAGAAGAATAAGAAGGTAAAGTTCGGAGAGCGAATTAGGGCTGTAAACCAGTTCTTATTTAGCGATATTTGGAAGATATCGCTCGCCCAAAATCCTAAGCAAAGGGGTGGTTTGTGGATACGATCTCTTCGTATTGCTATGCTTGCTGTGCGTGGGTTTAAGGAAGATAATGTGGCAATACGTGCTTCTGCACTGTCTTTTTTTACGACCATTGCCATAGTTCCCATATTTGCCATGTTCTTTGGCATTGCAAAAGGGTTTAACCTCGATAAGAATCTGGAAGCATTCTTAAAGAGTAAGTTTGAGGGTCAGCAGGAGGTGTTAAGCTGGATAATGAACTTTTCTAACTCTCTTTTAGAAAAGACTATGGGAGGTTTGTTGGCTGGGATTGGTTTTGTTGTGCTCTTATGGTCTGTCCTGAGGGTGTTTAATAATATAGAACTCTCATTTAATGCTATCTGGCATCTAGAAAAGGGGCGGAACCTTACCCGTAAATTTAGCGACTACTTTTCTCTGATATTGGTTGCTCCAATACTTCTGATTGCATCTAGCAGCGCTAACGTTTATCTGGCAACAACGCTACACAGCATATCTGAACAGTATGTGATACTCGATTTTGTGGCTCCAATTTTTTTGTTTCTGCTTAAGCTCATTCCGTACCTTCTTGTGGGTATCTTGTTTACTATCATTTATGTGGTGATGCCCAATACAAAAGTAAACTTTAAGGCTGCTTTAATTGCTGGAATAATTGCGGGAACTGCATTTGAACTTGTGCAGTGGGGATATATTTACTTCCAAGTAGGGATGTCGCGTAATAATGCTATTTACGGGAGCTTTGCTGCTTTGCCATTGTTTATGGTTTGGCAGCAAACTAGCTGGATTATTATGCTGGTTGGAGCCGAAATATCATTTGCCATACAAAATGCACATCTCTATGAGTACGAGTATGAGATTGAAAATGTAAGCAACAATGATAGAAGAACCCTATCGGTATTGTTGATGTCTAGGATTGTAAAGTGTCACATTAAAGGAGATAAGCCTTTTACCAGCGAAGAATTGTCGGAAGAGTTGCAAATGCCCGTTCGGATGGTTCGGTTGCTTTTAGGTAATTTGGTAAAGGGAAATCTTTTAGTGGAAACTTATACTGATGATCCGAAAAGTAGGGGGTATGTTCCTGCCATTTCTGACGAATCGATTACAATTTGTAAGATATACGATATTCTAGATCATCTTGGGGTTGATGATGTTATTCTTCCTTCTGCCGAAGCATACGCTAGGATTTGTAGTATTACCGATGAAATGGACCAAAAGATACGTAATAGTGACCTGAATGTTAGGGTTGCAGAACTATAGTTTGCTAAACTTAAACAATGCGAAGGGAGGCTTGATTAAGCCTCCCTTCGCATTGTTTAAGATGGTGCAGAATTAGTACTCATAATTCTTTTTACACCGTTTCTTTTTTTTAAATCCACTAATTATAAAGAGTATTCCAACGAGAATAGAAGGAAATGCAATTATTGCAACACTTCCTATGGCAGTAATGATAGAATGGCTCATGAGGTAGTTGTGCTGGTAAATTATGGGACTTAA
The DNA here is from genome assembly GCF_004340205.1 of Acetobacteroides hydrogenigenes. Lineage (NCBI taxonomy): Bacteria > Pseudomonadati > Bacteroidota > Bacteroidia > Bacteroidales > Rikenellaceae > Acetobacteroides > Acetobacteroides hydrogenigenes. The sequence goes on along the minus strand of NZ_SLWB01000001.1, from coordinate 626,926 downwards.
GACAACTCCAACAATGGTAAAAAGTATACCACCTACAAGTTCTCGCTTCCATGCAATTGCCAAGAAGATTCCGATAATTGCAGGAGGACTTAGATGAACCAAGAAGCGGCCGATCTGTTCTGCAATGGTATAGCCGGAAGAAAAGGCGTCGAACGCAAAAAGGCTTAGGATGATTATTGCCAAAATGCTTATCATTCGGGGTATCCAGTGGAATTTGTTTAGGGATGCTTTCATAATCGTGGTTTTTTGATCTTGCGTTGTCAATGCTTTAAATTAGGCAGGTATGCATAACCCCTTCGTTTCATACATAAATGTAGCAAAAAACTTACATTATATAAGTATGCTGATTGTTAAAATTAAGGCTCTGAGAATTTAATGGATCAAGTTTTCTATTTTCTAATGGAGTATAGGTTAAAATTAACTTAGGGTATTGACATCTATTTTATCTTGACGTAAATTGATCAAGTATAACCAGTATTCTAGAAAAGTTGAGTGTTAAGTAAGTTGCTTCTGCAATTCTTACTGGGACACTAAAAATGAAGGCGAGCTTATTTATGTGTCATTAGTATTTTGGAATAAGGAACCCTGATATTATGCGAATTGAAAACCTCTATGTTAAAGAAGGAGGAGGTAATGGCGAGCAAATTTCAGTGCAACCTGTTGGAGGATCGAATAATGTTAGGTGTAGTGAAGGGCGGTTTACTAAAGCTGCAAGGGAAAGATTTTCATAGCCCTTTACGGTAAAATGGGATATTCAGTTTTTGTAAACCAGGGTTGAGGGCTTTTCATTCCTTGTTAGGAGGAGGTGCTTCTGCACCTCCTCTTTTATTCTATAATCTACCTATTGGTAAAGGTGACGTCGATAACGATGATTTCTGGTCTATTCCCAATTCTTATAGGTGGTCCCCACGATCCATAGCCGGTGGAAACAATTATGTGGGTATTGTTCTTTTTAATGTAACCGCTGCTTACTTCGAAAATTGATTTGGTAAGGTAGTTAAATGGCCATAGTTGTCCATGGTGGGTGTGCCCTGACAGTTGAATGTCTACATTAGCTTTCGAGGCTTCATTTAGGTTGAATGGTTGGTGATCGAGCAGGACTATAGGTTTTGTCCTATCTATTCCTACAAGTAGATCGCCAAGTTCTTTTCGCCCATGTCCACTCATTTTTGTGCCTCCTTTATCATCTCTGCCTACAATGTAGAATGCGTTGTTAATAAGCGCAGCAGAATCGCGAAGAATTGTTACTTTGTGATTTTCCAAATACTTTACAGCAGCATCAACCCCGCCAATGTACTCGTGGTTCCCTGTTACAGCGTAAACCCCATACTTGGCCTTAATTTGCTCTAGTTTTCGTCCGAGGTTGCGGCGTATTACCGGTCCCAAATCCTCATCTACAATGTCACCAGCAAATAGCACAATGTCTGGTTTTTGCTCATTAATAAGTCGAACTAGTTTGCCAACCCTCCGTTGGGAAATTATTGTTCCCATGTGAATGTCAGAGGCAGCAACAATTCTTAGATGTCCTTGTTTGCTCTCTTTTTTTTCGATGCTGATGTTGTAATGGCTAATTCTTGTACATATAGCATTGATATGTCCGACGATAATAATAAGGAAAACGAGCAAGACTGCTCCTCCCAACGTCCATAGGCGAACGGAGAAGATCGTGCTGCCGAACATTTTTTCAATCCAGGGAAAAGCGAAGTTGGAAAGGCGTACAATGTCTACCAGTAGAGTAATCAAAAACAGGTAGAGCATGGCCGCAAGCCAAAAGGATCCAACCCAAATGATAGCATCGGTAATAGGTGATGTCCAAAATCGTTCGATGATGCGGCCTAAAGGAAAGCAAGTTGCTAATATCCAGAAAACCCAAATGAAGATGGTGCGCAGCTGAGTTCCTTTCGGAATAGCCATTAATCCGAGGAGGTATATGTATACGTTTACCAATGCATAGATGGCAAGTACGATAGAAAAGAAAAGTATAAATGTGGCTATTTTCATAATTCGTGGTTGTGGTAAAAAGGAGGACTAAACCGTAAATATGGGGATTATGGATGATAAAGCAAAAGGGTGGCTTTTGGGCCACCCTACTTTATATTAAGAAATATTGCTAGAGCGTTTCTAAGAGTTTAGTCATGATCTGCGTCATTTTTGCTTCGGCTTTTTTGCCTACTTCTTGAACTTCCTCATGGGATACTTCTACGATCTTGCCTGGTACTCCAAGGTCTGTAATGATGGACATTGCAAATACAGGAATATCCATGTGACGGGCTACAATAACTTCCGGTACGGTAGACATGCCAACAGCATCGCCTCCGATTATTCGAAAGTATTGGTATTCTTTTGGGGTTTCAAATGTTGGGCCTGTTGTGCCTACGTAGCAGCCGCGCTGAACTCGTATCCCTAGTTCTTTTGCAATAGCCTCAGCCTTATCCATAAGGTTATGGTCGTAAGGCTTGCTCATGTCAGGGAATCGAGGTCCTAGCTCGTTAATGTTGGCTCCAATTAGGGGGTTAGGTAAAAGGTTGATGTGGTCGTTGATGATCATTAACTCACCAATCTCAAACTCGGGATTCATCCCTCCACTAGCATTTGAGACGAAAAGTGTTTTGATGCCGATCAACTTCATTACACGAACAGGAAAGGTAACCTGATTCATGTCGTATCCTTCGTAGAAGTGGAAGCGTCCCTTCATGGCAACTACATTTTTGCCTCCTAGCTTTCCGAAAATCAGCTTGCCCGAGTGTCCTTCTACTGTTGAGATAGGGAAGTTAGGTATTTCTGAATATTCGAGTTCTTTTTCTACATCAATTTTTGTCGCTAATCCACCTAATCCTGTCCCTAAGATGATGCCTACTTCTGGTTCATTGGGTATTCTTTCCTTGATGAACTCCGCAGTAGTCTGAATTTTCTTTAACATACTTTGCTATTTTGTTGAATAAAACATTATCGGAATTATCCGACAACCTTGCTTTAATCGGCACAAAATACAAATAATTCTTGATTTCTTCAGGTAGGTTTGCCTCTAAAAGACGCTTGGCATCTTTTTCGGTAGTTACTAGGTTTACAGACTGATGCTTTTTCCGGAATTCGCTTACTATAAGGTTAATGTCTTTTGATGTGAAGTTATGATGGTCTGGGAATATTAAAGGGGTTACCTTCGTATTCATCGACTTTACATGGTTGATGAAAGGCTGAGGAGCAGCAATACCTGCGATTACAATTGTTTCTTCGCTTTTTTCATAGGACTTGGAATCGGGGAAAATAGGTGCGGGTTGGCCGTATTCGATATGCGAAAAAAGCAAGGTCTGGTATGGGTAAAGCTGGAGTTTCTTGGTTAGAATCCGCTTGTCCATGGGTGATAGGTTTGCAGGGCATTTGGTGATTATAACAACATTTGCTCTACTTATTTGGTCGTAAGAGTCGCGGAGATTTCCAATTGGGAGCATGTTGTCTTCCCATATTGGGCGGTTGTAGTCAATAAGGATAATGTTTAATCCTGCTGCTATTTTTCGGTGCTGAAATGCATCGTCGAGTAGTATGATGTCTACATTAGGGTATGCAACTGCAATTTGAGCCACACCCTCAACTCGTTTGGCATTGACAAATACGGGAATATTAGGGAATTTTTGTTTGATCTGAAGGGGTTCGTCTCCAACATTAGAGTAGACGTCGCTGGTCAGAACTTCTCGGCTACCCTTGTACTTGCGCTTGTAGCCACGAGAAAGAACTGCAAGCCGGTAGTTTTTAGATAAAAGTTCTATAAGCAATTCTATGTGAGGAGTTTTTCCTGTTCCTCCAACGGTGATGTTCCCTACGCAAATCGTTGGGATTGAAGGTTTGTGGCTTTTTAGAATGTTGGCATTGTAAAGGGTGTGGCGTCCTTTGACTACTAAATAAAATAACCCAGCTACTGGTGCCAGCAATATTTTGCCTAAGCCTTTATCTCTTTCCACAATTTGTTTTTTTTCAAATGTATTAAATATACTTGATGGAGGTAACTGCCAGTTTTTATTAGCCGTTATTTGTGTTAAACAAGAAACACCCTCTGCTTTATGCTGAGGGTGTTTTATGTCAATTGGTTATGCTTGTTCTAGTTGTTCTGGTTTAATTTAGAAGTATTAAGTTTTTAGCAATGTTTAATCGTTAGGACTTTACTTCATTTGTATCCAAAATGGCATTCGGGCTTGTACTCCCTGATTTTTTACGAAGTTGCGAATCTCGTTGTAGCTTACAAATGCTTCTCCAAGTTGTCCCTTAGCAAAGTAGGTGCTAAGGGATTCTCCTGTAAAATCGGCAAGAATCTGCGAAAAGGCATCTTTTTGTTCTGGAAGCTCTGCAATTCGGTATTCCTTCACCTTTGCAAGTCTGGCCGCTTCTGATATAGCATCCGAGAGACCTCCAATTTTGTCAATGAGCTTTAGTTTTTGCGCCATTGTGCCACTCCATACTCTACCCTGCCCAACACTGTCTACGTATGATAAAGGAAGCCTACGACCTTTAGCAACATGTCCAGTAAAAGTCGCATATATACGCTCAATTTCCATTTGAATAACCTGATTTTCACTGGATGTTAAGGGGCGGAATGGAGTTCCTAAATCTGCATGCTCGTGAGTTTTTGCTACGTCAACAGATATGCCTAGTTTATCCTTTAATCCTTTTTGTACGTCAAAAAGAACTCCAAATACGCCAATTGATCCTGTAAGGGTGGTTGGTTGTGCATAGATAACATTTGCAGGAGCAGTTATGTAGTATCCTCCGGATGCTGCATAATCACCCATTGAAACCACTACGGGTTTCGATTTGCGGGCAAGATCCATTTCTCTCCAAATTATATCAGATGCAAGAGCACTTCCTCCTGGTGAGTTTACGCGGAGTACAATGGCTTTTGTTCTTTTGTCTTTGCGAGCTTCTCTTAAGGCGGTGCTAATTTCTTTTTCTGAAAGATTTTGCGAGTCAGAGCCCATTACCACCTCTCCATTTGCATAAATAACCGCAATTTTTTCATGTGCAAGTTTTTCGTCTTTTGCCGCTACTTGATCGTATTTGGTTATGCTAATCGCTTCTGGTTCTTCGTCTTTGCCTAGTTTTGCAAAGGTGGATAACTTTTTAATGAGCTCATCTTTATAGAGTAGATCATCAACAAGTCTTGCTTTTAATGCCGATTTTCCATCGGTAATAGTCATGTTATTCGCCATGCTGTTTATTTCTTCAGCAGAGATGTTACGGCTTTTGCTTATTTCAGAAGAAATGATACCCCAAATAGAACCTAGCAATGCGTCAAACTGCTCACGGTTGGCTGGACTCATCTTGTCGAGCATGAATGGTTCTACTGCGCTTTTAAACTTGCCATGGCGAATTATTTGAGCATTAATTCCTAGTTTTTCCAAGGCTCCTTTGTAAAACATCACCTGAGCCTTTAGTCCTAGCATTTCGAGATTGCCTTCTGGGTTAAGGTAGATTTTGTCAGCTGCAGATGCAAGGTAGTAGGCTGTTTGAGTGTAGGTTTCGCTATAGGCTACTACGAATTTTCCCGACTTCTTAAAGTCAATAATTGCATTGCGAATTTCCTGCACAGTCGCAAATCCTCCAGCATTTACAGTGGTAAGATCCATGTAAACGCCAGCTATGTTTTCGTCGGTTTTAGCCTTTTTGAGGCTTGCTATTATGGTGTTTAACCCAATTGGTTTGCTGCTTTTAAACTTGTTGAAGTTAAAGTTGTCGAGAGGATTTTTCGAGGTTCTTTCAACAATAGGTTGATCCAGCTCAATTTTGAGAATGGTTTTTGGGGATATTTTAACCTCCTCCTCTGCGCTTGATACGATAGCACCAATAATGCCTAAGCCTATAAGAATCAGCAGACCGAGAGATATTAAAACCCCTAAGCATGAGCCTAAAAATGCTCTAAAGAATTCTTTCATTGCGCTTAAATAGTTAAGTTGTTTATTTTTGTTGCCAATTTAGCGAATTTAAACAACAGCTAAACTTGGGAAACTGAAAATATTACCAAAATTAAGTTGGAAGGATTAATTAATGAGAGTATACCTGCTGATTGGCGGAAATCAAGGGGATAGGTTGTCGTTGATTGATACGGCAAAGCAGCTGATTGTTGATCGTATTGGACCATTGCTGCAAGAGTCTAGAGTATACGAGACGGCGGCATGGGGCTTTGAATCTACGGATCGGTTTCTTAATGTTGCATTGCTTGTAGAAACAAGTTTAAGTATACATGAGGTTATGGCTGCATGTCATAAGGTGGAAGAACAACTCGGAAGAAAACGCGATACATCAGTCAGGTATGGTTCACGGACAATGGACGTAGATATCATTTTTGCTGACGAAATGGTGGTTGACACTCCAGAACTACAGATTCCTCATCCTCGAATGCAGGATCGGAATTTTGTCCTTGTTCCCTTGAATGAGATTGCATCGGATTATGTTCATCCTGTTTTTCATAAAACTGTTTCTTTATTATTGGGTGAGTGTAAGGATGCTGGGGGAGTTGTAGTGTTTGATTCAACCTTAGGATAAAAGCGAAAGCCCCAGAATATTCTGGGGCTTTCGCTTTTATGTGTATTTTCTATAGTTTTTTTCCAAATGCCAGATCGCCTGCATCGCCAAGGCCTGGCACAATGTATTTTTTTGGAGATAGTACGGGGTCTACCGCTCCTGTCCAAATAGTCACGTTTTTTGGATCTGTGTTTGCAACGGTATAGTCAAGACCATCTTTGCTTGCAATTACCGAAACAATGTGAATATGCTCTGGCTTTCCGCGCTCGAGAAGGGCGTTAAGTGCAAGCACCATAGAAGATCCAGTGGCAAGCATAGGATCTACCAAGATTAGATGCTTCTTGTCTACGCTTGGGCTCGACAAATTGTCAAATTGAATGCGGAAGGTGCCATCAGGATTGTAGACGCGGGCTGCGGAAATAAATGCATTTTCAGCTTTGTCGAAGTAGTTGAGGAGCCCGTCGTGTAATGGAAGGCCTGCTCGTAGAATTGAAGCAATAACAGGAGGCGGTGATGGAATCTTTACTTTGGCAACTCCGAGGGGGGTTGTAATCTCCTCAATGCCGAAAGGCATCGTTTTGCTAATCTCGTAGGCGAAGATCTCGCCAATTCGCTCTAGGTTTCTTCTAAATCGGAGGCTGTCGCCTTGGATGTTGACATCCCGAAGTTCTGCGATGAACTGGTTTAGGAGAGAACTTTGCTCCCCAAGATTGATGACCATATTTTTTTGTTGTAAAAATCTTCCAAAGGTATTAATTTCACATTATATCCATTTTGTAAATATCAAATTATCAGTTTTTCTAAGATAATTTCACTAAATGAGTCCTTCGTCGGCAAAGCTAAAGCATTGAGATGCGGTTACGATAATGTGATCGATGAGTTGAATGTCGAAGGTCGCTGCTGCAAGTTTTAGCTTTTCTGTGATGTTTTTATCCGCATCAGACGGAAATCGATTTCCTGAAGGATGGTTATGTACTGCGATAATGCTGCTGGCAAGATTGTCTAAAGCTAGCTTCATTATGATACGGATGTCTGTTACAGTGCCGCTCATGCCTCCCTGTGATATGCGATGCTTGTCTATGATCTTGTTGGAACGGTTAAGGAGCATTACCCAGAACTCTTCGTGAGGTAGATCAGCCAGTAGCGGTTGGAATATATCTGTCACATCGCTACTAGCCGAGATGCGTTTTCGTTCGAGTGGTTCTACAATGCTTCGGCGTCGGCCTAGTTCTAGTGCTGCTACAATGGTAATGGCACGAGCTTCGCCTATTCCTTTTATCTTGCAAAGGTCTTTTATGGATTGCTTTCCGAGTTCCGCGAGGTTGTTGTTGCAGCTGTAAAGTATTCGCTTTGCAACCTCTACGGCGGTTTCGTCTTTAGTCCCTGAGCCAATAAGGATTGCTAAAATCTCGGCATCGCCAAGTGCCGAAAATCCTTTGGAAAGAAGTTTCTCTCGAGGACGATCTTCAACAGACCATTCTTTGATGCTTAACTTTTTGGATATGTAGCTATCTTCCATATGCATTGTGTGTTTATGGTAAATATAGCATTTTTATTTTATCAAAGATTTAGTTAAAACAAGTTAGGCCGTACTGAAAAGTACGGCCTAAAGCAATATAATTAAAACTAATTATGCTAACTTGTTAACGTGAAGTTGTATGCTGCTTTTTAGGTTTGCAGCCTTATTCTTGTGGATCACGTTGATCTTTGCTAGTTTATCTAGCATTGCGCTAACCTTTGGAAGAAGTTTTAAAGCAGCTTCCTTCTCGGTAGTGTTTCTCAATGCCTTTAGAGCATTGCGAGTCGTCTTGGCATAGTACCTGTTGTGCAGTCTTCTAGAGATGCTTTGACGATTTCTTTTTTCAGCTGACTTATGATTTGCCATTGTACAAAACGTGCTTTTGAATTAGTAGTCCATAGGGGAATCGAACCCCTGTTACAAGAATGAAAATCTTGCGTCCTAACCCCTAGACGAATGGACCTTTTTGTTTTGCCAACCCCTTAGGGGGTATTGCGGGTGCAAAGGTAAGTCAAAAATTTATATCTGCAAGTATTCTTGTGGAAAAATTGTAGATATATTTTGGGTTGATTGCTTAAGCGCTCGTATTCATGAGTATGAGCACGAGCGCATGTTGTGGAGTTTATTTGTTTGAAATCTCTTGGGCAAATGCTTTTAGGTCAACACCTGAAAAATTCCCAGATGTCATAATTAGTAGGTTTGTGTCGTTGTAGCACTGCTTGTTAAGTGTGGCTATGAGTTTGTCGCTTTCAGTAAATACTTCGGCATTCCCTCCAAAATTTGCTTTTACTTCTTCGGGAGTGATTTCAGGGAGCTGCTTGTGCTTTATAGTTTCTGGGTTAAAGTAAACGTAGGCAATATCGGCTTTGCTCATAGTTCCTTTGTATTCCGAAAGAAATTCTTTGTTTAGGCTGCTAAAGGTGTGAAGCTCCATGCATGCAATTAGCTTCCGATTGGGGAACTGTTCTTTTACAGCTTTAGTGGTTGCCATTAACTTTGATGGCGAGTGGGCAAAATCGAGGTAGATGTTTGATGATTTATTACAGGCAAGTAGTTGGAGTCGTTTCGCGGCTCCCGCAAAAGTCGATATTGCATCGTAGAAGATGCTGTCGTTAATGCCAATAGTGTTGCAGATGGTTTTTGCCGCTGAAATATTCTGTAGGTTATGCTCTCCAAAAATTTTAAGAGGAATTCTTAGATCGCCTGCGATTAGTTGGCAAACACCTTCATTTACTTCGTAAGGATGAGTGGTGTACGACTTTTTGTTGATAGTAGACTTGGCGCTAGCGGCAATTTTAGCAAGATGCTCGTCATTGCTGAAGTAGATGAATGTGCCTCCATCTTCTACCAAATCTGAAAAGATTTCAAATTGTTTGACGTAGAAGTCAAAGGTTGGGAAAACGTTTATGTGATCCCACGAAATTCCAGTAACGAGCCCTATGTTGGGCTTGTATAGGTGAAATTTTGGGCGTCTGTCAATAGGAGAGGTAAGGTACTCGTCGCCTTCAAAAACTGCGAATTTGGTGTCGTCGCTCAAACTTACCATGGTGTCAAATCCGTCGAGTTGCGCACCGACCATGTAGTCGAACTTTATGTTAGCATGGCGGAGTACGTGCATTACCATTGCAGTTGTCGATGTTTTACCGTGGCTTCCGCCAACTACAATGCGACATTTGTTTTTGGTTTGTTCATATAGGTATTCCGGATAGGAGTAGATTTTCACTCCTAATTCTTTGGCCCTAATTAGTTCAGGATTGTCCTCACGCGCATGCATCCCAAGGATAACAGCATCTAGTTCGTTGGTGATCTTTTTAGGAAACCATCCTGTTTGAGGCGGCAGTATGCCTTTCTGCTCGAGCCTTGTGCGCGATGGTTCAAAAATTTCGTCGTCAGAACCTGTGATGGTATATCCTTTTTGATGTAGGGCCAATGCGAGATTGTGCATTGCGCTACCGCCTATGGCAATAAAATGTACTCTCATAGCTATTGTGGAAGTTGCCTTGCTGCTGCAAGTTTTACAGCTGTCAAAGATATGCGAAACTGGAGTAGAGTGGATGCTTGCTATAATTATTTATCGTTGTATTTTGACGAATAGTTTATTTTTACGCACAAATAAACTTAAGATTATAACGATGAAGCTTTCACCTATTAACATTACGAACTTCAAGATTGATGGTGGTGCCATGTTTGGAGTTGTGCCAAAGGTGCTTTGGCAACGAGTTTATCCTGCTAATGCTGCAAACCTTTGCTCTTGGTCGCTGCGTAGTTTAGTTGTGGAGGCCGGCAATCGTGTTATTCTTATCGACGATGGTTTTGGTGATAAGCAGGATGCCAAATTTTTTAGCCATTTTCACCTTTTTGGCGGTGATGGATTGCTTGGTGGCTTGTCTAAATTGGGATATGATCCAAGTGATATTACCGATATTGTTCTAACACATTTGCATTACGACCATTGTGGAGGAGGAATCCGCGTTAATCAGAATAATGGCAACTATGAGGCTGTTTTTCCTAATGCAAAGTTCCATATCTCGCGTGCGCAGTGGGAGTGGGCTATTAACCCTAATGCTCGAGAGGCTGATTCGTTCTTAGAGGAGAATATTTTGCCTATGCAAGAATTGGGGCTGGTTAATTTTATTGATGATGAGTGTTTTATAACTGAAGGTGTCGAATTGAGGATTTTTAATGGGCATACCAAGGGGCAGATTATCCCAATTGTTCATCATCAAAATGGAGGGCTTGTTTTTGTTGCAGACCTGTTTCCTTCTACTGCGCATATACTGCTTCCCTATATAATGAGCTACGATGTTGAGCCAATGATTACCTTGCAGGAAAAGGCGGATTTTCTCGAAGAATCCTTAGCAAAAGGATTTACCTTCTTTTTTCAACACGACTTTTATACCGAATGCTGTACGCTACAACGGACACAGAAAGGGATAAGGGCTGATCGTTTATTCTCTTTAGATGAGTTTTTGGGGTGATGTATTCCCATGGTAAGAGCTGCTAGAGCCTTACCATGGGTGTGCTTGATCGAAATTTGTTACCTCGCAACGAATATGAACGAATAGCTGTCGGAAAGAAGTCCGTCTCCGTTAAATGCTCCATAAAGATCAATGTCGTAAAATCCAGCATTTTCAAGGAAAAACAGAGCCTCTTCGGGCAAAAGAGGGTATAGAACTTCTTTGTTTTCAAGAATTTTTCCGTCCTTTTTTGTTAGAAGCCGAGTCTTAAAGTAAAGGGGTTCTCCTGGTCCTGTAAATTGGTATCCACGTTCGAAGCTAATATGCTCATTGTCGATAGTTGGAAGCCCTGTTACCATTTTGTCGAATATACGACGATAGTTTATTATTTGTCCTAAAAACTTTCCTCCTGGCTTAAGAAGAGTCTTTGCCGTTTGGAACAGATTTTCGATGTCATCGGGGTTGCTAAGGTGCACTAACGAGTTGCCAAAGCTGTAAATGGCATCGAATGATTCTGCTTTGAAACTTCGTTGTACCTTAGTCATGTCTTCAACTAAGAAGACAGGATTCTTCCCTTTTACTTTAGATTGTGCTACATCGATCATGTTAGGATCGTTGTCTATTCCTACAATGTTGTAGTCTTCTTCCTCAGCCAACGCAATGGCTAGGCTTCCTGTTCCACACCCAAGATCCAGCACCGAAATGTTTTTACCAGAAGGAATTCTGCTTGTTAAAAACATTTTTTGTAGCGGATTAAGGGGGAATATGTAATCGTAGTTTTCCGCGATACTGCTATATGAGTCGCTCATCGTTTTTGGTTTTAATATTTAGTCATTGGTAGCTATAAAATTTCACCATTAAGTTAACACAAAATCGAGATAAACGCAATTTTATGCTAAAAAATATTATAGTAATGACTATGTGTGGATTATACAATTAAAAATCGTTTGGGCTTGATTTAAAAGTTCAAGTTATAACGTTTGCAAAGGTATTTTTTATTGGGGTAGATTTAAAGAGTGGTGGGCTACACGATGTTTAAAGTTGCTAAATGGAAGGTGTTAAATAAAAAGGTGGCATTGCCACCTTTTTATTTATTTTATAGTCTTGCTCGTAACTTTTTGCCTTCTTCCTCGAATCCTGGTTTGTCGAGTAGTGCAAACATGTTTGCTTTATAAGCTTCAACTCCGGGTTGGTTGAACGGATTAACCCCAAGCATGTACCCGCTGATGCCGCAGGCCTTTTCGAAAAAGTAAATAAGACTACCTAGGTTTGTTTCATCAACTTTTTCGATGCCTAGGCGAATGGCAGGAACTCCTCCGTCGATGTGTGCAAGAATAGTCCCCAACTCTGCCATTTTATTTACATCGTCGATGTGCTTGTCTGCAAGGAAGTTTAACATATCTAAGTTCTCCTTATCCATAGGGACACGGAGGTCTCTGCTTACGTTTTCTATGCCTAGGAATGTTTCGAATAGTATTCTTTCCCCTTCCTGAATGTATTGCCCCATGGAGTGAAGGTCGGTAGAAAAATCTGCTGCTGCTGGAAATATTCCTTTGTTTTCTTTACCCTCGCTTTCTCCATAGAGCTGCTTCCACCATTCGGACATAAAGTGCAGCTTAGAATTGAAGTTTACGAGCATTTCAATCTTTTTCCCTTTTTTATAAAGTACGTTTCGGATTGTTGCGTATTGTTCAGCAGGGTTTTGTGCAAATGCAATTTCGGGTTTGCATTGTTCTGCCATTAATCTTGCTCCTTCTACAAGTTTGGCGATGTCGAATCCGGCTACAGAAATAGGTAAAAGACCTACAGGGGTAAGAACAGAGTAGCGTCCTCCAACGTTATCTGGAATTACGAATGTTTTGTAGCCTTCTGTATCTGCAAGTTGTCGAAGAGCACCTTTTGATTCGTCGGTGATGGCAACTATTCTGCGCTTTGCTTCCTCTTTTCCGTACTTCTCCTCAATATGCTGTTTGATAAGACGGAACGCTATTGCAGGCTCGGTTGTTGTTCCCGATTTTGAAATTACGATGCAGCTAACCGATTGTGTTTTTATAAAGTCTAGCAATTCTGCATGGTACTCTTCTCCAATGTTCTGACCTGCGTATACGATATGGGGATGTGCTCCTTTGGTATATTGTGAGAAGCTGTTAGAAAGTGCGTCAATAACGGCCTTTGCTCCTAGATATGAGCCTCCAATACCAATAACAACTACCACGTCAACATCCTTCGAAAGGGTTGCTGCGGCTTGTTTTATGTCAAGGATGTGCTCGTTTGTGATTTCAAAAGGGAGGTTGACCCACCCGAGGAAGTCGTTGCCTTTACCGGTGCCATTGTGCAATGCTTTGTTGCTCTCTTTTGCAAGGTGGCTCAATCCTTCAATCTCCGGAGCAGCCACAAATGGGGCAGTTTTGCTGAGATCTACGTTGACTTTTACCATTTCATTAGTCTTTTTGTGAAAATATGATCGTTACTCTTAATCTTATTTTAGCTGATCAACCAATCTTTTAATAGTTGGCCTAGGATTGGCATGCTGGTAGAGGATGCTGTAAACTGCATCGGCAATAGGCATGCTTATATGGTACTTGTCGTTTATGGAGTATATACAACTGGTTGCATAGTAACCCTCTGCAACCATGTTCATTTCTGCCATTGTTGCCTTAACGGTGTATCCTTTGCCAATCATGTTGCCGAATGTCCTATTCCGGCTAAAGTTCGAGTAGCAGGTTACCAGGAGGTCGCCTAAGTAGGCAGATGTGTCTACGTTACGCTTGCTTGGGTAAGTTCCGTCAAGGAATCTTTTAAGTTCCCTTTGGGCGTTTGAGACCAACACTGCTTGGAAGTTATCGCCGTAACCTAATCCGTGGCAAATGCCAGATGCAATTGCATAGATATTCTTTAATACGGCAGCGTATTCAACTCCGTAAATGTCTGTTGTTGTTGTTGTTTTGATGAAGTGACATTCAAATTTGTCCGCCAGCATTTGCGCGTTTTCTCTACTTTTGCAGGCAAGTGTTAGGTACGATAAGCGCTCTAGAGCAACTTCTTCGGCATGGCATGGGCCTGTTACAATTCCTATGTTGTCGAAAGGTATCTCGTAGTGCTGGTTGAAGTATTCGGCAATTGTTAGGTTGTTGTCTGGGATGATCCCCTTTACTGCCGATACGATAAACTTATCTTTTATGGATGTGGTTATTTCTTTTAGGGTGTCTGTCAAGAACGCAGATGGAATAGCGACTATCAGCACATCTGATTTTTCTATAATTTGATTGATGTCGTTGGTAAGCCATACCTTCTTGGTGTCGATGTTTATCGAACTTAGATATTTGGGGTTGTGTCCAAACTGTTCGATGTGCTTAAGGGTATCTTCCGATCGTACATACCACCCAAGTGATTCTATGCTGTAGCTTAGTATCTTTACTATGGCTGTCGCCCAGCTACCGCCTCCAAGAACGGCATAGCGTGAAGATGGTGATAGCGATATACTGCTTTTTCGTTGCATTATCAGTTTGTTTTCTAGTGTTTTCTGTGGTCGCTAAATCGCTTGATGTTGAACTTTGGGCAATCGCAAGCTTTTTTTTTGCCAGCCGAACTTGCATTACGGGAGGTTGAGCATCCTACTGTGAGTAGGCTTGCTACCACGAACCAAATGCAAAGATTTCTAATATTGGCTTTTGGACGCATTGGGCTTCCTTTTTGCTTGTAAATTTACAATAAAACGATCGATTAAGACATCTAGGTTTTGTTAATCAAAGAAGGTGCGTTCCTCCCATAACACAAAAAGGCACTGCAGAGTGCCTTTTTGCAGAATTATGCTGTCGTTTAGCTTTCAATCCAGCCTTTTACGGCCTCGGCTGTTGGATTTGTCAGCCCTAGTTTATGTTTTTTGTTCATGCCACAGAGGTCGTTGAAGAGTTTTCCAGGATTTGCTTTCTTCAATGCTTCTACTGTGGTGTAGCCCATTTTTTGGATTACAGAAACCCATTCTTCAGAAATACCAAGGGTAGTGTAGGCTTCTGTACTATCTTTTACCACCTTTTTTTCTGGACGCATTTGTGGGAAGAAGAGGACGTCCTGAATTGAAGGCTGGTTTGTCATGAACATGGTTAGGCGATCGATTCCTATACCCATTCCAGAGCAGGTTGGCATTCCGTATTCAAGAGCTCTAACAAAGTCCATGTCTATAAACATGGCCTCGTCATCTCCCTTTTCCGATAGTCTCATCTGTTCTTGGAATCGTTCAAGTTGATCGATAGGGTCGTTTAGCTCTGAGTAAGCATTGCAAAGTTCCTTCCCATTTACCATTAGTTCGAATCGTTCTGTTAGGTCGGGGTTGCTGCGGTGACGCTTGCAAAGCGGCGACATCTCTATAGGATAGTCTGTAATGAACGTTGGTTGTATGAAGCTGCTTTCGCATCTTTCTCCAAAGATTGCATCAATAAGCTTTGCCTTGCCAAAGGTTTCGTCAACCTCAATATCCAGATTCTTGCAAACTTTTCTGATCTCATCCTCACTCATTCCCGAGATGTCAACACCAGCGTATTCTTTAATGGCATCGAGCATGGTAATGCGACGGAAAGGGGCTTTAAAGTCGATGGTGTTGTCGCCAACTTGAACTTTGGTTGTGCCGTGGAGGGCCATTGCTACCTTTTCGAGCATTTGCTCGGTAAACTCCATCATCCAGAAGTAGTCCTTGTAGGCTACGTATATTTCCATCACCGTAAATTCGGGGTTGTGGGTGCGGTCCATCCCTTCGTTACGGAAGTCTTTTGCAAACTCATAAACTCCGTCAAATCCTCCAACGATTAGCCTTTTTAGGTAAAGTTCGTTGGCAATACGAAGATAAAGAGGTATGTCGAGCGCATTGTGATGCGTAATGAATGGCCTTGCAGATGCTCCTCCTGGGATTGGCTGAAGGATTGGGGTTTCCACTTCGAGGTAGCCTTTGGAGTTGAAGAACTCGCGCATTGTGCTAATGATTTTTGCACGTTGAATGAATACCTCTCGTACCTGTGGGTTTACGATCAGGTCAACGTAGCGCTGGCGGTAGCGTTGTTCTGGATCGGTAAAGGCGTCAAAAACCTGTCCTTCCTTCTCTTTTACGATAGGAAGTGGACGCAATGATTTGGATAGAAGCTTAAGCTCTTCGGTGTGGATGGAGAGTTCTCCAGTTTTGGTGATGAAAACAAAACCTTTAACGCCAACAATATCTCCAATGTCCAGTAACTTCTTAAAGAAGGTGTTGTAAAGGGTTGAATCGCCTTCTGGACAAATGTCATCGCGACGAACGTAAACCTGAATTTTCCCTTTTTCATCTTGAAGTTCAAAGAAAGATGCGCTGCCCATGATGCGACGAGTCATCATCCTTCCTGCGATGGTTACTTCCTGAAAGTTGCCCTTTTCTGGATCGAATTGGTTGCGGATTTCTTCGGTGTTGGTGTTTACTTCGAATTGCTCTGCGGGGTATGGGTTGATGCCCATCTTTTGCAGCTCCTCCAACGAGTTGCGGCGTATTATTTCCTGTTCGCTTAAGTCTAAATTGATCATCTCGGGATTGA
Organism: Acetobacteroides hydrogenigenes; assembly: GCF_004340205.1. Lineage (NCBI taxonomy): Bacteria > Pseudomonadati > Bacteroidota > Bacteroidia > Bacteroidales > Rikenellaceae > Acetobacteroides > Acetobacteroides hydrogenigenes. Next base: position 610,385 of record NZ_SLWB01000001.1, on the reverse strand, counting down.
CAATTTTGTTTAATTGGCAAATATAGTAATTATTAGTCTTTTTATATTTCTAATGAGAGGTTCTTGTTTGGTGGTTGAGCCTTGGTTAAAATGATGAAAGGGCGACCTCACGGTAGCCCTTTTCATGCTGGCTGTTGGATTAATTTGCTAGCAACAGAGATTTATGGGATATGTTCTGTTGCTTTTCTTCGTAAGTAATTCTCTTGAACGAAGAATAACTTAAGAGGGAATTCTTAAAAGCAAAATTATAAAATCGCCAAAATTAGATGCCTTTAATCTAAACTATTTAAATAACTGGTCGAATTTTGGCAATAAGTGGTCGAAAATGGGCGATAAGTGGTCGAAAATGGGCAATAAGTGGTTTTAGATATTGGCGGTTTTTGTTAGGAACTCATTTTTTCGTCTTCTCGATATCTCAATTTTCGAGTCGTCGCTCATTATGGCGAATCCTCCGCCCCCATTAATGTAGGCTTTTACATGGCTTAGGTTGATGATGGAAGATACGTTGACCCTTAGAAAGTTATACTCGTATAGCATTTCTTCGAAGTCTTTTAGAGACTTTGGACTGTGGTGCACCCTGTTGCCTGTGAGGTAGATTGCTGTGCTCGTTTCGTCAAACTCAAACCGAATGATCTCCTTTATTTCTACGAATATAGTTTGCTTGTTACCAATAAGAGCAACTTTCCTAGAGTCAGACTTTAGGGTTTTAAGGTTGTCTAGTAGGTTGCCTATTTCAGGTACGTTGATAATTACATCTTCCTTTATTTTTTGCATTATTTTGGATACGGCAACTTCTAGCTCGTTAAGATTTATAGGCTTTAAGATGTAGTCTATAGCGTTAAACTTGATCGCTTTTAGAGCATAGCTCTCATGGGCCGTTATGAACACAACGTGAAAGTTGTGCTTTTTTACGTTTAAAAGAAAGTCGAAGCCCGTTCCGTTGGGCATTTCCACGTCAAGAAAAACTACTTGGGGATTGTATAGGTCCATGCAGTCAATGGCTTGCTGTATTGATGTGCATTTTGCCACAACTTTTATTTCGTCACCGAACTTTCTGTCGAGAATTATCGATAAAGTGTCTATGCAGTTTATCTCATCATCAAGAATTAATGCCTTTATCATCGTTAGTAAATTTCTTTATATGGTATTGTAATTGTTGCAATTGTACCATGTTTTGAGGGGTCAATTGCTGATAAATCCGTTATTTTAATGTAGTCAGACTTTTTAATGTTGTTTACCTTGTACGACATCTTTAGGCGTTCTGCTGTTATTGTCATGCCTGCCGATTCGTGAACTTTTGATAGTGAAGACTTGTACGTTTGGGATTGGTTTATGCCTACGCCGTTGTCTTCTATTTGGACAATCAGAAATCTTCCTTCTAGAGAATAGGAGATGAGTATTGACCCCTTGCTGTTTTGTAAAATAGGGGCAACTCCATGCCAAATGGCGTTCTCCACGAATGGTTGAATAATGAGTGGAGGAATATCTATGTTGTCTGGATTTATGGTATTGGGGATGCTTATTTTATACTCAAAATTTTCTGACAATCGTTGTTTCTCTAGCTCAAGGTAAAGCTTGAGATGCTCAATATCTTTAGACAGAGGGGTAAGGTTCTGCCTCATAGACTCCATTGTCTTTCGCATCAGCATCGAAAAGTTTGATAGGTACACAGAGGCTTTTTCTGGGTTGTTGGACCAGATAAACTTCTGTATAGAGTTTAGTGAGTTAAAAATGAAGTGGGGGTTAATTTGTGATCTTAGCAACTTAAGTTCTATGTCGTTGGAGGCCTGAATTGCTTTGTTGGTAATTTTTCTTGAGAATAAAAAGGTTATCATTAGCGCTAATGTTGAGCAGAGTACTACAATAATAAGCGTATGCTCGCTTTTTGACTGCTCTAAATCTTTTATTTTATTCTCGGTAACAAGTTGCTTAATTTGGGCATCCTTCCTTTCAATGTCGGAGATTTGTTGTAGTTCTACGATTTCTTTTTGAGCATACTCCCTATTAACAGAATCTTGATACTTTAGGGCTAGTTCGTAAGCATTTAGGTAACTTGTATACTTGTTTGTGTTTTTGTAAATGTCTGAAAGAATCTTGTAGGCCTCGTTATTGGTGCTTTTTGATCGTATTCGCTTTCCGATAGTAGAGGCTTTAGTGGCATTTTTTTCGCTAAGCTTATACTCTTTTTGGATAAGTTGGATTCTTGCAATTGTTAGATAAAAGTTGGCAGAGTCAATAGGTTCTGTCCTTCCGCTTTCAGCAAGTGCTTCCTTTGCTAGTGCAATGGCTTTGTCGTTTCTGTTTATTTTTAGGAAAACATTGCATATCTCGGAGTAACAAATGCGGATACCTCGCTTATTGTTTAAGCGTCGGTTTACATCAAGAGATTTGAAGTAGAAACTTAGTGCTAAACTGTAATTTTTTTTTAGTACGTAAGCAGCACCAAGGTTTGCGTAATTGATTGCTTTGCTCAAAGGATTATTCCTTGAGTTGGCTATGTCAAGGGACTCTGTAAATATTTCGATGGCTTTATCCGCCTGCTTAAGTGTGAGGTATATGTTCCCAAGTCCATTAAGTGCATATCCCTTAATCCTAATATCTTTGGACTGAGTCGCTGTCTCCAGTGCTTTTTTGTGGTAAATGAAGGCGTTCTTTAGATCGTCTAGTTGTCTGTATGCTGTCCCTATGCAGTTATAGATTATGGCGGTAAGTTCGTTGTCCTTTGCCTGTTGGGCGTATTCTATGGATTTAAAGTAGTATGATATAGCAAGGTGGTAGCAGGCTTCGTTGTACCTAATAGAGCCTATTTTTGCATATGTTTTTGCAGCTAAAGAGTTGTCCTTGAATATAGATGCGCTATCTAAAAGATGTTGTAGGTAGGCCGATTCTTGTTTGGTTTTTTGAATGTGCTGAGGAATGATCAGGAATCCATCTTTGTCTGTTTCTACTCCATAGCATTTGCCAGAAAAAGTAAGTAGAATGGAAAAAAGAACTACAGGCATTAAATAAATGCACAAAAGGCGACCTTGTGTAATCGTTTGCTTATAACATTTGCCCATAGAGAAGAATAACTAACTGCAAAATTAAAAGTATTTAGTTAGCATGGGTGTTTTTTCACCATAACGAATTAACATTTTCTCTTTTTAAGAAAGATTTAAGAAGCGAGCATGTGTCCATTTTTTTTGCTTACTTTGCTACTTTAAAAAGTAGTAACTTGGAAAAACGCCAACAACGATTAAAGAAACCCGAATGGCTTAAAATAAAACTTACAGAAGGCGAAAACTACGCAAGTACGAGTGAAACCGTAAAGGCTCACAACCTGCATACCATTTGCAGTAGTGGGCGTTGTCCTAATATCGGCGAGTGCTGGGGGAAAGGAACGGCAACGTTTATGGTTCTTGGTGAAATATGTACTCGATCTTGCAAGTTTTGCGCAACCCATTCAGGGCGTCCTCTTCCTGTAGACAGAGAGGAACCATCGCGCGTCGCTCAGTCGGTGCGATTGATGGGGGTAAAATACTGTGTAATAACTTCAGTTGATAGGGATGATCTTCCTGATGGTGGTGCTGAGCATTGGGCTGCTGTTATTTCAGAGGTCAAGCGCGTAAATCCTAGTACAGCCGTTGAAATTCTGATTCCCGATTTCGATGGTCGTGGAGATCTAATCGATACTGTTCTAGCCGCAAATCCAGATGTAGTAGGGCATAACCTCGAAACTATAAAGAGGTTGACGCCTTCGGTTCGAAGTCGTGCACAGTACGATGTTAGCCTGAAAACCCTTAAGCATATAGCAGATAGGGGGGCAGTGGCGAAGTCGTCGTTGATGTTAGGACTTGGGGAGACCGAGGACGAAATACTAGAAGCAATGGACGATATGCTCGCTGCTGGATGTAGGCTACTTACTTTAGGGCAGTACCTACAGCCAACTCACAAGCATCTTCCTGTTCAAGCCTATATTCACCCTGATAAGTTTACCGAACTGAAAGAGATTGCTCTTCGTAAGGGGTTTAAATATGTAGAGAGTGGGCCTTTGGTTCGTTCGTCTTACATGGCCGAGCGTGCTTACGAAGGCATGATAAACCCATTAAATCTTCCTTGAACGATGAGACGTGAAGTGGCATTTATGGATTTCGGGCTTGTCGATTATAAGGAGGCTTGGGATAAGCAGAGCGAACTGTTTAGCCTTCTACTTAGTCGGAAGATTAATTCTACGGAAGATGCTAATGGGTACTTTGTGCTTTGTGAGCATCCTCATGTTTATACGCTTGGTAAAAGTGGCGCTGCTGCTAACTTGCTCATATCAAACGACTTTCTTAAAAGAATTGGGGCTACCTATCATAAGATTGATAGAGGTGGGGATATAACCTACCATGGACCTGGCCAGATTGTTGGCTACCCAATTATCGACCTCGAAAAGTTTGGTGTTTCGTTAAAGGGTTATATCCACAAAATAGAGGAAATGGTCATTCGAACTGTTGCCGAATATGGGATTATGGGTGAGCGGCTTGATGGGGCTACGGGGGTTTGGCTCGACACTAAAATTCCTGGTAAAGCTCGCAAGATTTGTGCTATTGGAGTAAAGGCAAGTCGTTTTATAACAATGCATGGTTTTGCGCTCAATGTTAATACTAATCTCGACTATTTTAGCTACATAAACCCTTGTGGTTTTGTTGATAAAGGAGTAACTTCTATAGGAAGAGAGTTGGGGAAGATTGTGGATTTTGATGAGGTGAAAAAGGTCATCGCTAAAAAATTCGAAGAGGTTTTTGGTGCAGATTTGTATAATAGTGCGGAGGTGAGGTAGATGGTAAAATCGTGGGTTTTAAAAGAACAAGGCAATCCTGAAGTTGTTGCTGAATTGGCAGCCTCTTTGGGTATTGATTCTGTTTTGGCCAATCTGCTTGTTCAACGCGGGGTAACCAGTTTTGATGATGCAAAAGCCTTCTTCCGTCCATCTTTAAGCGATTTGCATGACCCGTTCTTGCTTACCGACATGGATAAAGCAGTGGAGAGACTTCATGCTGCAATGGCAAACAATGAAAAGATACTCGTTTATGGCGATTACGATGTGGATGGAACAACTGCCGTTGCTCTCATGTACTCGTTTCTTCGCGAAAGGTATTCTAATGTATCGTACTATATCCCCGATAGGTATAGTGAAGGGTATGGAGTCTCTTTTAAAAGTATAGAGTACGCTGCTCAAAATGGATACACCCTTTTTATTACACTTGACTGTGGTATAAAAGCTGTGGAAAAGGTTGCTCATGCTAAAACTTTGGGTATCGATTTTGTTATATGCGATCACCATTTTCCGAGCGATATAATTCCTGATGCAGTTGCTGTTCTTGATCCAAAACGTACGGATTGCACGTACCCATTTAATGATTTATCTGGTTGCGGCGTTGGCTTTAAGTTGCTTCAGGCTTACTGCCAGAGGTATGATATCCCGTTTTCGGAGTTAGAAGGATTGCTCGATCTTGTTGCTGTGAGCATAGCCTCTGATATTGTTCCTGTTATTGGAGAAAATAGGGTGCTTGCCTATTTCGGATTAAAAAGGTTGAACGAGAACCCTCGTTATGGGCTCAAATCAATCATTAAGCTTTCGGGGCTCGACCATCATAGCATTGCTATTGACGATATTGTATTTAAGATAGGTCCCCGAATTAATGCAGCAGGACGAATGGAGTCGGGTAAAACGGCTGTAGACCTGCTTACTGCATCCAACGAGGAAGTTGCAAAAGAGATGGCTAATATCATCAACGAGTGCAATAACGACCGCAAGAATGTGGATAGGACTATTACGCTTGATGCCTTTAAGTTCATAGAAACCAATCCGGAGTTTGCAAATCGAAAAAGCACGGTGCTCTTTAACCCTACATGGCACAAGGGCGTTGTTGGGATTGTTGCATCGCGTCTTATTGAAACCTATTACAGGCCAACCGTGGTGCTTACGCTTTCGAGTAATGGTTTTGCAACTGGATCTGCTCGAAGTGTGCCTGGTTTTGACCTTTACCAAGCTGTAGAGACATGTTCTGACCTGCTTGAGAATTTTGGAGGGCATATGTATGCGGCAGGCTTAACGCTCAAGGTTGAAAATGTGGAAAAATTTTCGAAGCGCTTTGAGGAGGTGGTTTGCTCGATGATAAAACCAGAAATGCTTGTTCCCCAAATTGAAATAGATTCGAGGTTGAACTTGGATGAGATATCTCCTAAATTTTATAGGATACTTAAACAGTTTCAACCTTTTGGCCCTGGTAATATGTCGCCAGTATTCCTTACGGAGGAAGTGTACGATAATGGTGATGGAAGGAAAGTAGGCAATGGAGCAGAGCATCTTAAACTCGATCTGATACAAGAGAATAACCCGTATAAGCCTATAGGTGCAATTGGATTTGGATTGGCGGATCATTACAACAATATCAAAAATGGTATGGCCTTTAAGGTTTGCTATGCCGTTGTTGAAAACCATTTTAGAGGAGTTTCTACCATTCAGCTTAGGCTTAAAGATATAAAGATGCAGAATGAGCCATTTTAGATTGTTATAAGTCTAGAGTGGCCTGCAGCTTGATTTCTGTTTTTCTGTTGCCGCTAATTTTGTCAATCCCTTCTCCAATACTTGTTGTTGACGATGAGTAGAACGTTTCAGCCAGCTTTAACCAAAGGTTAAGCTTGTTTCTGAGTTTGGCTCTTACCATTAGGTACGCTCTATTTCCTGCCTGATAAAAAGCAGAGGATGCATACATGCCTGGGAGATCGTTTTCGTAGCAGTAAAGGGCAACATCCCAACTAGGAGCATCGAAGGCTGCAAAACGGGTGTATAAGCGGAAGGGGACTTTACTGAATTCGAATTGAAAATCGGCATAGGCTAGGTATCCTAGTTTTGATCTTTGAGATTCAGTGGAGTAGCTGCTGATGGCTCCACTTAGTCCAATCTCTAGTTTCTTGTCGGGTATGTACCGTAGTTTTGCATCTCCTTTGTAGCTGTTCACACGTTCTGTTAGCGTATAGCTACCATTAGGCTGCCTAACATCCATCTCCTTTGTTTTGTACCTTAGCCTGATCCTGCTTTCTATAAGAGGCGTAATTGCACCGGAGGCACTTATGCCTGCTTCTGTGCCATCAGATGGCTTGCTTGTTCGATATTTTGGTGCACTTGCCTGAAACATGTCTACATATCCTAGAACTGAGTACTTATATTTGGGGGATATCTTAATCCCTAGGTAAAGTCCCTCTTCGTTACTTGCGTTAGAGTTTTCCCCAAAGGCGTTGTTCGATTTTATGGAAAACGCTTTGGGGTATTTCCGGTATGATGCGGTTAGAAAGGCTTGATAGCTAAGCTTGATAGTTGCACCTGCAAACATTGAAATGTTTTTGTCCTGATCGATTGCAACCTCTCCGAATGCGGTGTGCTTCTTCCATTTTCCATAGAAGTCGATGCTTGATCCTTGCTCGCATTCCTTTAGTGATTTAGTGCTAGTCTCTTTTGAAAAGAAGTTCATGCAGATGTTGCTCTGCTTGTATGTGTATGATATTTTGGAGGCAAACATGCGTTGCTGTATCGAGGATCGGTCTTGTATTTCGCTCGATGTGCGGTGTAGCCCGCTAGGCAGGATTACGATTCCTAAGGAGTCGGACGTAGATGGATGCCCATCTATCCATCTGTTAGATGCTGCAACTGCTAACGAGATTGGCTTATAGTTGATCTCCGTTGCAATACCTCGGTAGAAGTTTATTTCGTCAAATGATTTGAAGGCGCTAAGATTCGGTTTTTTTCTTAGTAGGGTAGGATCGCTGCTTTTGCTGGTTGAAAAGCCTGACCAGGATAGAAGTCCTTGCCCTAAGTTGATGCGGTAGTCGCCAACAATTAGCTTGCCGATATGCTTTGTTGGCTCAACTGCCATTACGCTTCCTCCAAAGCTGTCGAAGCCACCTTTGCTTATTGTTGCACGCTCCCCTGCATCCTTTTCGGAGTGAATGTTGATGAAGATGCTTTTACCTAATGAGATATTGCTTGCAAATGCGTATTGAGGTTTACTGCCCAAGAAGCGATTGCTGGAAGTATCATTAAATCCTTTTGAGTTTTGGGTTATGAGTGTACTTCTAGCCATGAAATTAGAGCGAATCTTCTTTAAATCGGCTAGCGATATGTGCTTTTTGGTGGGTATAGTTGTAGTGATGAATGGGGCTATTAGGGTTGTTAGTTCAGCATCGAATCCAGGAACATATTGCAGCTCGTTCAGCGATTTAACATCACCATTTGCTGCAATGTATTCCGCCAAACTTTCTATTTGAAAGTCGGATAGTAATAAGAGCTTCTCTAGATTTTCATCTGTTGGAATGTTGATACAAACAGGGTTTGCTCTAAGAGCCTCGAAGTGGTTGGATAATTCTTCGACATCCGTAGGTAATTCTGCGTTTACGTTTAGCAGATATTCTACCATTTGCTTTATGGGATCGTGGCTGCTATTCTGTCCTTGAGCGGTTAGGATCGTAATGGTTGAGAGAAAGATTAAGTAAAAGAACCTTCTCATTCGTGTTTATTTTTATTTAGATTTTTTGTTGAACCATATAGTGGTTGAGGCTTGAGGTGAGTAGCCTAGTGTTTGATGTTTGGATATTGCTATGTCGAATGATAGAATGTTTGCTGTGTAGCCCAATCCTACACTTAGCATATTGGGTGAAGAGCGGAATCCTACACGTGCACAGAGACCTTTGTACATGCTCCATTCAAAACCGGTGTGGAATGCGGCTTTTTGTTCGAGTGGTTTATTTATGTCCGAGAATACGGTAAATCCCCAAGATGATAGGTAAGATACGCCAAAGGCTAGAGAGGATGGTAGCGTTTCTTTTACTTCTTTTCCAATTCTTTCGTGCGTGGGATTTTTTATATGGATTCCAACCGTAACGCTTTTGGACAGCTGTGCGTTAACGCCAAATTCGCCGGTGAAAGCCGCGACCGATCCATATCCATCGGCAACCTGAATGTAGTTGTAGCAAACTTTACCTCCAACGCTTATATTCTTCCATATGTTTTTGCCGACAATAAGTGCAGCATTGCCTTGGTTGTATGAGGTTATCCCGAAGCGAGACAGGAATATGCCTGCATTTAGGTGTTTTGAGGCGTAAGAAAAACCAATGCTTGATCGATTTAGCTCCTTGATAAGGTAGGAGTTCTCGTAGTAAACTCCTGCTGCATATTGGTTTGCCTGATAGGCTATGTTGGCGGGGTTGTTAAGCGACGACCAGAAGTCGGTTAGGGTAACATAGGTAGACCCAAGTGCCGTAGCACGGCTTCCGAAGGGGCTTGCATCGGCAAGTATTTGTCCTTGGGTTGCGGTTGGTAATGCTAAAGGAATGGCTACCGAAAAAATCAGCAAGTGAATCTTCGATATGCCATCCCTTATATTCATTTCGGTTTAGTTGGTCTTATACTCGTACTTTACTTTTGCAAGTTCAATGTTTGCAGAACTTATTTTCTTTGCTAAATCTGCCTTGAAAGCTTTAATTTTTTCAAAAATAGCAGGTTCTCCTGTGCCTATGATTTGCGCAGCAAGAATACCTGCATTTTTAGCGCCATCAAGAGCAACAGTGGCAACTGGAATTCCTGCTGGCATTTGAAGGATTGAAAGGATTGAGTCCCAGCCATCAATAGAGATTGAAGATCTACAAGGGACTCCAATTACAGGAAGTGGAGTAAGGGCTGCAACTACACCTGGAAGGTGTGCTGCACCTCCTGCTCCGGCAATAATAACCTTAATGCCTCGGGTATGGGCGTTTTTTGCAAAATCAAGTACCATTTCGGGTACACGGTGTGCTGATAGGGCGTTGATTTCGAACGGAATTTGCATTTCGTTCAAGAATTTTGCGGCTTCTTCCATAATCTTAAGGTCGGAAGTGCTCCCCATGATAATGCTTACTTTTGGTTGCATAAAGCGCTCAAGCTTTTAAGTTGAAATTAAACAATTATTCTTACTTTCGCAAGATACTTAAAATTTCTACTCCCTTTATGGAACGTATCAAACTTCATGATAAAGTTTTTGAAGTTTCAATCCCCTCGGATCGAATTCAAGATGCTGTAAAAAAAGTTGCAGATCAAATCAATAGTGAGTATACTGATGCTGATCTCCCCGTTTTCTTAAGTGTACTTAACGGGTCGTTTATGTTTACGGCAGACCTTATTAAGAACATCAACTTTCAGTGCGAAATATCCTTTACAAAGCTGGCTTCCTACCAAGGGACTTCGACTTCGGGAAAGGTTAACGAACTTATTGGGCTTACAAAAAGTTTAAAGGACAGGGTTGTGATTATTGTAGAGGACATCATCGACACTGGAACTACTCTTGAGAAACTGCTTGAAGTTGTTGGAGAACAGCAGCCAAAGGAGATTAAGATTGCAACTTTCCTGTTTAAGCCCGAAGCATATACAAAAGATTTGAAGATTGACTATGTTGGGATGGAAATTCCTAACGACTTTATTGTAGGATATGGCTTAGACTATCAAGAGCTTGGTCGTAACTACAAGAGCATTTACACCTTGGTAGAGTAGTCATATTAAAGTTCACTTTTTAATCATGCTAAATATTGTCCTATTTGGAGCACCTGGTGCCGGTAAGGGTACGCAGGCGAATCTGCTTGCAAAAGAGTTTGGGTTGATGCACTTGTCGACAGGAGACATGCTCCGTGAGGAGATCGCCAAGGGCACAGAGCTTGGGATGCGAGCAAAAAGCATCGAGGCGGGTAACTTTGCACCCGACGAGGTGGTGATTACGCTGCTTGAGAAAGCGGTTCAGGAGAATAAGCATGGTAATGGCTTTGTTCTTGATGGGTTTCCTCGTAACATTGCGCAGGTTGGTGTGCTCGATTCTATTCTTGCATCGGTAGGCTCGTCGGTTACCTTGATGGTTTCGCTTGATGTTGCCGAGGATGAGCTGGCACAGCGTCTGCTTAAGCGGGGAGAAGAGGCTCATCGCCCTGACGATAGTAACATCGATATTATAAGAAAGCGTATTCGAATCTACCACGAGCGAACTGAGGCCGTAATGGGGCTCTATAAAAATGCCGGTAAGTACTATGAGGTGGACGGTGTTGGAACCCTCGACGAGATCCTTAACCGCATTAAGGAGCAGGTTGCCGTGGCTACCTCTAACTTAAAGGTTTAATCGCTAAGTTTATTATTCGTACCTTTGCCACTTAGTTCCCGAAAAAATAGCACATGCAATCTAACTTTGTAGATTACGTAAAAGTCTTTTTGCGCTCTGGTAACGGTGGCGCTGGTTCCTCGCACTTTCGTCGCGAGAAGTTTGTTGAGTTTGGTGGACCCGATGGCGGCGATGGCGGCGTTGGGGGTAGCATCATTCTTCGTGGTAGCCATCAGCACTGGACGCTTATCCACCTAAAATACCGTAAGCATATACACGCCGATAATGGTGAGTGCGGCCATGGCCAGCGCCGAAGCGGCAAGTCTGGCGAAGACGTTATTCTTGAGGTTCCGCTTGGAACCATTGCCAAGGATGCCGAAACCGGCGAGGTGCTTCTCGAGGTAACCGAAGATGGCGAAGAGAAGGTGATTGCTCCCGGTGGAATCGGAGGCTTGGGCAACTGGCACTTTAAGACGGCAACCAACCAGGCGCCTCGCTATGCGCAGCCCGGTATGCCGGGTGTTGAAGGCTGGTTTATCCTAGAGCTTAAGATACTTGCCGATGTAGGGCTTGTTGGATTTCCGAACGCCGGAAAGTCGACCTTGCTTTCGGCCATATCTGCCGCAAAGCCAAAAATTGCCGACTACGCCTTTACCACTCTGGAACCTAACATCGGTATCGTAGAGCATCGCGACGGCAAGTCGTTTGTGATGGCCGATATTCCTGGTATCATCGAGGGTGCACACGAGGGGCGTGGGCTTGGACTGCGCTTCCTTCGCCATATTGAGCGTAACTCGATGCTCCTCTTTATGATTCCTGCCGACAGCAAGAATATCCACGAGGAGTATAACGTGCTGGTTAACGAGCTGAAGATGTACAATCCGGAGCTGCTCGACAAGAAGCGTATCCTGGCCATCACCAAGTCGGATATGCTCGACGAGGAACTGATGGCGGAGATCGAACAGGATTTACCCGGTATCCCTCATGTATTTATTAGTTCGGTGGTGGGGTACCACATGCAGGAACTGAAGGATATGATCTGGAAACAACTTAACAACGAATAGACTATGGGCTGGCTTTTAGGGGTTGATACGCAGATTCTCTACTTTATTAATGGGCTGCACTGCCCTTTTCTGGATGCGGTAATGTGGCAGCTGTCGAAGCCGTTGGTTTCGCTACCTGTGTACGCCTACTTCATCTACCTACTATATAAGGGTGAAGGGAAAAATTTGTGGCGCCCCCTACTGGCTATTGCGCTGGTCGTTCTGCTCGCCGATAGAATTTCGGTGGAGTGTTTTAAGGATGTGGTTTGTCGGCTTCGGCCAAGCCACACTCCGGGAGTAATGGAAAATCTTCACTACCACATAAAGCCTAATGGCGATGCCTACCATGGTGGGCTGTACGGATTCGTATCGTCGCATGCAGCCAACACCTTTGGCGTGGCTGTCTTTATTGCTCTTTATGCAAGGCGTAAGGCTGTTACCGCTATCGCCCTATCGTGGGCTGTCGTAGTATCTATTAGCCGAATTTACCTTGGGGTTCATTTCCCTACCGATATACTAGCAGGTGGAGCCCTCGGTGCTTTAATTGGGTGGCTGTGCTACTATGGCTACCAGCGCTTGGCTAGAAAGTACGGCTGGGGGAACTCTGCGAAGTAGCTCACGGGGGCGTCGGATACGTTGTATAGCCCCTCTGGATACGTCCAACGACGCATCGACCCGGTTCCGAACCCCAATGGATCGCCTCCGAACCACCCCGGATACGTTGCATAACGCCTTCGGATACGTCCCGGACCACTCTGGATACGTCCAACGACGCATCGACCCGGTTCCGAACCCCAACGGATCGTCTCCGAACCACCCCGGATACGTTGCATAACGCCTTCGGATACGTCCCGAACCACTCTGGATACGTTATATAACCACCCCGGATACGTTGCATAAGCCCTCTGTATACGTCCAACGACGCGTCGACCCGGTTCCGAACCCGATCGACCACCTCAGAATCCCTGCCTCCTTCACGAGCATTCTTGTTCAACCATTAAAGCATCCTTTATGCTACTTCCAGCTTAGGGCAGACTATTTAACGAATAGCTATTGGGGGTTTCTGGTATTTAACGCGGAAAGCTTCCCTCGTTTAGCGCGGTTTTCATAATTTGTTGCCGATTGTTGGGGCTGCTTGTTGGGGTAGAGGGCAATGAATCTACCAAAAATGGCTTCGAAATGAAGGACGTTTGCTTCTACTTTCAGGTTCATCAGCCGTTTCGGCTAAGGCGCTTCCGCTTTTTTGACATTGGTAAAGGGGTGGGCTACTTTGACGATTCGGCCAACCGAAGCATCATGAATAAGGTTGCGGAGAAATGCTACCTGCCCGCCAATAGCTTACTCCTAAAGCTGATTAAGCGGTACGATGGTGAGCTTAAGGTTGCCTTTTCGATTTCGGGGACAGCCCTCGAACAATTTGAGCAGTACTCGCCACGGGTGCTCGACTCGTTCAGGGAGCTTGTCGAAACGGGTTGCGTTGAGCTGCTGTCCGAAACCTACTACCATACGCTTTCCTCGATTGTTGGCACTGCCGATTTTGAGCATCAGGTAGGCAAGCATCAGAAAAAAATAACAGCCCTTTTTGGGGTTACTCCTGCGGTATTTCGCAACACCGAGTTCTTGTACTCCGATCGAATTGGAGCGCGGGTAGGCGCGATGGGCTTTAGGACAATCCTTACCGAAGGCGCCGAAAAGGTGCTGGGTACACGGAGCCCCAACGTTCTCTACGCGCATCCCAACGACCCTTCGCTAACGCTTCTTCTGCGCAACTACAGGCGTAGCGACGATATCGCCTTCCGCTTCTCCAATAAGGGTTGGGAGGAATGGCCCCTTACCGTCGAAAAGTACGTGGCGTGGCTAAACCGAACTCCCCAAACCGACGAGGTGATCAACCTATTTATGGATTACGAGACTTTTGGCGAGCACCAGTGGGCTTCTACCGGCATCTTCGATTTCTTGGGGATGCTGCCTGATGCAATACTAAAAACCAACCAACTGAGGTTTGCAGCTCCATCGGAGGTGGCCACGCGCCGAACGCCGATAGGTGCGCTAAGCGTGCCATCGAACCTTTCGTGGGCCGATACGGAGCGCGATCTGTCGGCATGGTTGGGCAATGGAATGCAGGATGACGCCTTTGATAAGGTGTACGCCCTCTCCAAGAAGGTAAACCTGCTAAACGACGAGGCGATACGTAGCGTTTGGGGAAAGCTGCAGTCGAGCGACCACTTCTACTACATGTGCGTTAAACAGCACTCCGACGGCGAGGTGCACCGCTACTTCAACCACTTCGGCTCGCCCTTCGAGGCGTACATTACCTATATGAATGTGCTAACCGACTTCGAAGCGCGTGTTGATAGAGCACTAAACGAGCAACGGCAGCGTATGCCAATGCCCGAGGTTACACCGCCTGGCAGCAAAGGCTCCACAAGTCAGGCCAGCGATCCTACTTTATATCTGGAATAAAATTAGCGCGGTACACGATGAGCACGACTAACGACATTATACCTTCCTACCTTTTTGAAGTATCGTGGGAGGTGTGCAACAAGATAGGGGGAATTCATACGGTTATCTCGACCAAAGCCCTTCAGCTATCAGAAAAGCTGCCCGATAGGCATATCTGCATTGGCCCCGACCTGTTTAAGGATATAGGCGGAACCTCCGAATTTATCGAGGATAAGGAGATGTTTAAAGGTTGGCGCGAGCGGCTGCACCACGAGGGGCTTCGTTTCCGAGTCGGGCGGTGGAATATTCCCGGTAACCCAATCGCATTTTTGGTGGATACATCGTCCTACGTAGAGAAGAAGGATGAGCTCTTTAAGTGGTACTGGGAGCAGTACAACCTCGACTCGCTAACCGGTCAGTGGGACTATATTGAGCCCGCTATTTTTGGATTTACCGTAGGGCGTGTTATCGAAAGCTTCTACCACTATATGCTAACCGGCGATAGCCGGGTGGTGGCCCATTTCCACGAGTGGATGACCGGCTCGGGGCTTTTGTACCTAAAGGCCCAGCTGCCCGTAGTGTCAACCGTGTTTACAACCCATGCTACCGTGTTGGGGCGTTGCCTAGCGGGTACAAATATGCCTCTTTACGATGGAATGCTTAGCGTGAACCCCGATCTGGCGGCAAAGGATAATAACGTGCAGGCAAAGCATTCGCTCGAAAAGATTGCCGCGATGGAGGCCGATATCTTTACCACCGTAAGCGGCATAACGGCCCGAGAGTGCTCCCACTTTCTGAATCAAACGGTGGATATGGTCACCCCCAACGGCTTCGACCTATCCATTGTTCCCGACCGCGAGGAGCTAAAGCTTATGCGGATAGAGGCTCGGGTGGCAATGCTCGAAGCTGCAGAGGCGCTCTTGGCCTACCCCGTTTCTCCCGATTGTATGCTTGTAGGAACATCCGGGCGGTACGAGTTTAAGAATAAGGGGCTCGACGTGCTTATCGAATCGCTTGGACGTTTAAATAAGGACGAGCGCTTGACGCGCGAGGTTTTGGCGTTCCTGTTTATTCCGGCCAACCAGCATGGTCCTCGCCGAGATCTGGTTCGCAACCTTCACGATAGGAATCTTACCGATGCGGCAGCTCTTCACGATCCATTCCTTACCCATTACTTGGCAGATGCCGATGTCGATCCCATAATGGGCAAGATTCGACAGGCTGGCCTTACCAATAAGAAAACGGACAAGGTGAAGGTGTTTTTTGTACCAAGCTACCTAAATGGCAACGATGGCATCTTCAATAAGCGGTACTACGATTTGCTGGTGGGGCTTGATGTGAGCGTATTTGCATCGTACTACGAGCCTTGGGGCTACACGCCGCAGGAAAGCCTCGCCTTTTATGTCCCAACGGTAACCACAAGCCTTGCCGGTTTTGGAAGGTGGATGGATGCCCACCGGTTCCCCAACAGTTCGCTTGTGGTAATTCCACGAACCGATGGTAATGCCCCAGAGGTTGTTGCCGGTATAGAATCTACCATTCTCGATCTTTCTAAGGTTGGTGTGGAAGAGTATGAAAAGCTGCGTAGGGATGCGAATACGCTGGCAA
Organism: Acetobacteroides hydrogenigenes; assembly: GCF_004340205.1. Lineage (NCBI taxonomy): Bacteria > Pseudomonadati > Bacteroidota > Bacteroidia > Bacteroidales > Rikenellaceae > Acetobacteroides > Acetobacteroides hydrogenigenes. Next base: position 594,154 of record NZ_SLWB01000001.1, on the reverse strand, counting down.
CCAAAACGCAGTGGAGCTCGTTTGTGAAGTTCTACTTGCGGGCCTATTCGCAGGCCGTAAGCAAGTCGTTTGGTAGGGCCAATAGGCTTGTCGGAATGGATAAGAGCGATCTACTTTCGTTTGTCGATAAAGCGCAGGAGCTGAGTAGGCCTAGGTGGAATAAGGTGTTCGTTCAGAAGAATATTCCAGATAGAATTAAGCCGCTTGAGGAGATATCGCGAAACTACTGGTGGTCGTGGAATCAGGAAGCACTGGAGCTTTTCGAGATGGTTGATCCTGCTCTTTGGGTGTCGTGCAACAAGAACCCGTTAGATTTTCTTAACAAGCTCAGCTACCTGAGGTATCGGTCGCTGGAGTGCGATAACCGCTTCTTAAAACGGCTCGATGAGGTTTATGGACATTTTAGAGCCTACATGGATAAGAAGGCGGAGGGGGCCTACAAGATAGCCTACTTTAGCATGGAGTATGGAATTGATCGTTCGCTCAAAATCTATTCGGGAGGTTTAGGTGTACTTGCCGGCGACTATCTAAAGGAGGCTAGCGATCAGAATGCGGGCATTGTTGCGGTTGGCTTACTCTATCGAAACGGCTATTTCTCGCAGCAGCTATCGTCTTCGGGGCAGCAAATATCGCTGGTAGACTATCAGGACTACTCCAAGCTGGCCATAACGCAGGTGAAAGATTGCGAGGGGTGTCCGCTTGCCATCTCAGTGCCGTTGCCTGGGCGTAGGCTTTTTGCTCGGGTATGGCGGGTTGATGTTGGCCGCACGGAGCTCTACCTTCTCGATGCTGACTACGAGGCAAATCTTCCCGAAGATAGGGCAATTACCTATCAGCTTTATGGTGGCGATTGGGAAAACAGGCTGAAACAGGAGATACTACTCGGAATAGGAGGAATGCGTGCACTTAGGCGCATGTGCATAACCCCCGATGTTTTCCACTGCAACGAGGGGCACGCCGCATTCATTGGAATAGAAAGAATGCTCTATCTTATAGAGGAAGAAAAGCTATCCTATGCAGAAGCTATAGAGGTTGTTCGGTCGTCATCGATATTTACAACGCACACACCCGTTCCTGCTGGGCACGATGCATTCCCCGAAGAGATGCTCGCTCCATATCTGAGCTTTTTACCCGCACGGTTAAAGATATCGTGGGAGCAGCTGATTCGTCTTGGGGGACTAAAGCCCAACAGCCCCGCAGATAAGTTTTCGATGAGCATGCTTGCTGCCAATCTCTCGCAGGAGATTAACGGTGTGAGCATGCTGCATGGCGATGTGAGCAGGCATATCTTTAAACGGTTATACAACGGCTACATGTCCTCTGAATTGCACATAGGCTATGTTACCAATGGGGTACACTTCCCAACATGGGCATCGACAGAGATCGTACAGCTAATAGAAAACGAAGAAATGCCTAGTGCAGCAGAAGCAATAGGAACGCCTGCATGGAAGGACAGGATAGAGGTTATAGACGATAAGCAACTATGGCATACCAAATGCGGGTTGCGCTCTAAGCTCATGGGTGTTGTTAGAGATCGGTTGTTTAACCCCGCCTATTCGTCGTATGGCGATCCTAAGCAGACGCTTCGTATTGGTGAAATCGTGCGCGATGATGTGCTGACAATAGGCTTTGCCCGTCGTTTTGCAACCTATAAACGAGCAGCGCTGCTCTTTAGGGATCTGAAGAGAATAGAGGAAATCCTGAATAATCCTGAGCGTCCGGTGCAGCTGCTGTTTGCAGGAAAGGCGCATCCAAACGATGGGCCAGGCCAGTCCTTAATCAAGTATATAGTTGAAATATCGAAGCGCCCAGAATTTGAGGGTAAGGTGGTTTTCCTTCAGAACTACGACATGGAACTTGCCCGCAGCATGGTTCAGGGTGTTGATGTTTGGCTGAACAACCCAGCTCGTCCGATGGAAGCATCGGGTACAAGCGGACAAAAGGCGGTACTAAATGGTACGCTCCATTTTAGCGTTCTCGATGGATGGTGGGTTGAAGGATACCAGAAGAATGCGGGTTGGGCCTTAGCCCAAGAGCAGTACTACCAGAACGAGGAGTACCAAGATCAGTTTGACGCTGAAAGTATCTACTCTATTATTGAGGATGAGATTGTGCCGGCATACTACGATCGGGATAAGGATGGAGTGCCCCATAGGTGGGTAGAGTACATGAAGAACTCCCTGAAGGATGTAGCCCCTCAGTTTACCACCAAGCGTATGCTATTCGACTATCAGAAGAAGTACTACAAGTGGCTTACCAAACGTTCGAAAGAGATTGCGTTGAACGATTATGAGATGGCGCGCGAATACGCGGATTGGAAACGGAAGATGCTTCGGAATTGGTCTAGTATCAGCATCCTTTCTGTATCGCAGTTTCAGAAAGAGAAGGAAGAAATCGTAGTTGGCAAAAAGTACTTTTCGTACGTCAAGTTCGATTTAAAAGAGCTGTCAACCGACGATATTGGCGTAGAGATGGTTGTCGCAAAACCTCTTGATGGCGATGAGGTAGAAGTAATGCTTAAGAAGGAGTACGAACTTGTAGAAGCAGAAGGCTCTATTGCCACCTACAGGGTCGAAATAATTCCAATTAATCCTGGTATATACGAGGTTGGAGTTAGGATGTTTGCAAAGAGCAAGCTTATGCCCAATCGGCAAGACTTCTGTCTAGCCCGATGGTTGTAGGAGATAAATCAAAAAAGGAGGCATTAGCCTCCTTTTTTGATTTACTGCTTATTTCTTCTTTTGCTTATCTACTTCGTTCTTCATCTCCTGATCGTTGGGTAGAGGCGATTCCCCGTAAACTTCGGCTTCGAGGTAGTATTTGGGAGTTTCTCCGTATCCTCCCAGCTCTTTTCTGTTTTTCACGAGTAGGTACATGCCCCCGTTATTGGCGGCCTTCTTTTTGGCCATTACCTCTGCGCTTTTCTTTGCGCTGGCTGCCGAGGTAACGCTACTTGCCGATTTTCCAATAACGACAGCTCTAAGGTGCATGCCGTCGACATCGGCCGGATTGTCGGTTATAATAATAGAGCGCCAGTCGGTGCTGGATACGCTAACAAAAACAGGCTTATTGTACTGCTCTACCTTTCCCGATGCGTAAACAATTCTTTGAACAACCTTTCGCTGGATAGACTTTTCGATGTTGGCAGAGTCGGGTTGGGTGTAGAATATTTTGGTAGAAGATACGCTGGTGACGTTAGCGACTACCGTGTCGCGCATAAGGGTAAAAATGGTATCCTGTGCTACCTTAACTTGTAGCGTTTGAGCCTGCGCCTGTCCGCTGAAGGCGTAGGTGCTAGCAAAAAAACATACTAGGTATCCGAATCTTTTTAGCGTGCTAATCATTTTCATTGGCAGTTACCGAAGGCGTAAGCCTTCACAAAGGGTTAGACATCTATAAAAAACGATTATTTGTCGTTTCAAAAGTATAAATAATTAGCAACATACGTAATTGTGCGCTTGCAATTCTTGCTGTTTAGGGATATGTAATACGTTGTATGCTCGGCTATTCTTGCTGCAAAAGAGTTTTTTAGAAGACTAGAGTACTAACAGCCTGCATTAGCGATATTTAGTACAAATAGAATTGGCGCCCTTAGTAATTCCAAAAAATGATGTAAAATTGCACCGGGGAAAATGGCTATTTATTCAAGTATTTAAAATGAAGAAATTTCTTGTTCTGATTTACCTAGTTCTGTACATAGCATTGTCCTGTGCGCTATTTATTCCGGTAGTTCCTCTGTGGCTGGTTTGCCTGCTATGCAACAAAGAGATAGCCTGGCTTAACTCCTACCGTTTTTGGTGGGGACGCTTATACTTTAATATTAGCCCGGGATGGATCGTACAGACAGAGGGAATGGAGAACATCGATACAAGAAAACCCTACATTATTATATCGAACCACCAATCTGCACTTGATATACCCTTCTCGGCCTTCATTCGTACCCAGTTTAACTGGGTGTCGAAGTTTGAGGTGCTGTACATTCCTATTATTGGCTGGCTGATGTGGATGTGCCGCGACATTCCTATTAAGCGCGGGCAGTCGCGAAGCGCAAGAATGATGATTCATCAGGTTGCCAATAAGGTGGCACATCGCAGGTCGGTGCTGCTCTACCCCGAAGGAACCCGCTCTAGCGATGGGCAGGTGAAGCGATTTAAAGAAGGAGCTTTTGTGGTGGCAAAAGCAAATAAGATAGGTATACTTCCCGTGGTAATCGACGGAACATTTGATGCTATGCCCAAAGGAAAGTTTGGGTTTAAGCTGAAGCAGGTTTTTAGGATGAGGGTTTTGCCAGAGTTTACCTACCAGCAGATGGAAAATCTTTCGCCTCGCGAGATTGCCCAGCAACTCGAAAATGTCATCCGTAAGGAGCACATGCTTATGGCCCCAGATAAGTACCGCAAGTAGAAACCTTTTACCGCTAAATAATTCCTTTCTATGCCTTTGCTCAGATTTAAATCGGTTGACCAGCAGAAACTGATCAAGATTAGCACTGATCTGGTTGACGATCTTGTAGAAATTGTTGGTTCGCCCCGTGATTACTTTAGCCTGGAGCACGTTGATGCGACCTTTATTATGGACGGTGCTGTTGTTAAAACAAATCCGCTTGTTGAGGTTGCCTGGTTTGCCCGTACCCAAGAGGTGCAGGACAAGGTGGCCCAGTGCATTACCAAGCACCTAATTGGCGCTGGCTACCTGTCGGTAGACGTTTACTTTGTAAAACTAAAGCGCGAACGCTACTACGAAAACGGAGAGCATTTTTAACAGCTGCGTTAATTCATTAAGGGCTTGCCATGTTATCGCTAGCGGTGATGCGGCAGGCCTTTTGCGTGTTTGCCGTTTGGCTTGGACCAAATTGTTCAAATTGTTCGGTTTAAGGCCATCGGTTAATAACTTGTTGATAATTTGTAGGAACGAGCATTTCGATTTTCTTATATCTTTGCATTAAGCAACCTATATAGCCAATATGACTGCAATCTATTCTGAAGATAGTATTCAGACACTCGACTGGAAAGAGCACATTCGTCGACGTCCAGGTATGTACATCGGTAAGCTGGGTGATGGTTCATCGCCCGACGATGGCATATACATCCTGCTAAAGGAGGTTCTTGACAACTCGATTGACGAGTTTGCCATGGGCTTTGGTAAACGCATTTCCATCAAGATAGAGGATAAGACGGTTACCGTTCGCGACTACGGTCGTGGTATTCCGCTCGGGAAACTGGCCGATGTGGCCTCGAAGATGAATACTGGTGCGAAGTACGACTCGAAGGCCTTCGTTAAGTCGGTAGGTTTGAACGGTGTCGGTATCAAGGCGGTAAATGCGCTCTCCATCAGCTTTAGGATTCAGGCTTTCCGCGAGGGGCAGTATCGCGAAATCCTTTTCTCGAAAGGGGAGATCGTAAGTGATAGCGGTATCGTAGCCGACGAGGAAAACCGTTCGAACGGCACGCAGGTGAGCTACCTAGCAGACGAGTCGGTGTTCGGGAAGTACGCCTTCAACCTCGACTTTGTTGAGGCGATGGTAAAGAACTACATCTACCTGAATACCGGTCTTACCTTAGAGTTGAACGGTACGCCTCACGTTTCTAAGAACGGATTGCTCGATTTGCTCAACGATAACATTTCAGATGAGCCTTTATATGCGCCAATTCACCTAAAGGGCGAAGACCTCGAGCTGGCCATTACCCACGGCACTTCGTACGGCGAGGATTACTACACCTTCGTAAACGGCCAGAATACTACGCAAGGTGGAACACACCTGATTGCCTTTAAGGAGGCGTACGTTAAAACCATCCGCGAGTTCTACAAGAAAGATTTTGATGCTGCCGACATCCGTAACTCGCTTGTTGCGGCCATCAGCATAAGGGTGATTGAACCCGTGTTTGAGTCGCAAACCAAGACAAAGCTGGGCTCTAAGGATATTGGTCCTGATGGTCCTTCGGTGCGCAACTTTATCGTCGACTTCGTAAAGGAGAAGCTAGACAACTACCTGCATAAGAATCCTGAAGCCGCCGATGCGCTGCAAAAGAAGATTCTGGAATCGGAAAAGGACCGTAAGGCTATTTCGGGTATTCAGAAGCTGGCTAAGGAGCGTGCCAAGAAGGCCAACCTTCACAACCGTAAGCTGCGCGATTGCCGTCTGCATAATGGGGATAAGGATCCCCGTTCGGAGAACAGCACGCTGTTTATCACCGAGGGTGATTCGGCGAGCGGTTCCATCACCAAAAGCCGTGATGTGAATACGCAGGCCGTGTTTAGCCTTAAGGGTAAGCCGCTTAACTCGTATGGGCTTACCAAAAAGATTGTTTACGAGAACGAGGAGTTCAACCTGCTTCAGGCTGCGCTGAATATCGAAGAAGATATAGATAACGTTCGCTACAACAAGGTGGTTATCGCTACCGATGCCGATGTCGACGGTATGCACATTCGCCTGCTGCTTATCACCTTCTTCCTGCAGTTCTTCCCCGACCTTATTCGTCGCGGGCATCTTTTTATACTTCAAACGCCGCTCTTCCGCGTGCGCAACAAGAAGCAAACCTTCTACTGCTACAGCGAGGAGGAGCGCCTTTCTGCAATAGAAAAGGTTGGGGCTAATCCCGAGATCACCCGATTTAAAGGTCTTGGTGAAATTTCGCCCGATGAGTTCCGCAACTTCATTGGCGAGGATATCCGCCTCGATCCGGTTCGCCTAACCAAGGAGGATTCGGTGCACGACCTGCTCCAGTTCTATATGGGTAAGAATACGCCCGAGCGTCAGGATTTCATCATCGAAAACCTCCGTGTTGAGGAGGATATTGTTGAAGATATCGAGAAGATGGAGCGAATGGGTGAGGTGCTCGAGGAGATTGAGCTGCTAGCTGAGGGCATTGAAGAGATTAAGGAGCGCCAGAGCGTGCTCGAATAGCAAATAGGTAGAAACTATCAAAGAATAGCCAAATAAATGAGCGAAGAGCTTGACGACCGCATAGAACTAGAGGGCGATACCGTAAAGGCCTCTAGTGCTGAGGAAAAGGCCCACTACCAAAAGCTGATGGGCGAAACCAAGAAGTACCGGCTGTCGGGGATGTATAAGGACTGGTTTCTCGACTACGCCTCGTACGTTATTCTGGAGCGTGCCGTGCCGCACATCGAGGATGGCCTAAAACCGGTACAGCGCCGCATAATGCACGCCATGAAGAAGATGGATGATGGCCGCTACAACAAGGTGGCAAATATCATCGGCTACACCATGCAGTACCACCCGCACGGTGATGCCTCCATTGGCGATGCGCTGGTGCAGCTCGGACAAAAGGATTTGCTGGTTGACTGTCAGGGTAACTGGGGTAACATCCTAACAGGAGATAGCTCGGCAGCACCTCGTTACATCGAGGCGCGCCTTTCGAAGTTTGCTGGCGACGTTGTATTTAATCCCAAAACTACCGAGTGGATGGCCTCGTACGACGGCCGTAACCAGGAGCCCGTAACGCTTCCCGTAAAGTTTCCGCTGCTATTGGCTCAGGGCGTTGAGGGTATTGCGGTAGGCTTGGCTTCCAAGATACTTCCCCACAACTTTATTGAACTGATAGATGCATCTATCGCACATCTTCGCGGCGAGGATTTTGAACTGTACCCCGACTTCCCTACCGCTGGAATGGTAGACGTGCTGCGCTACAACGATGGCTTACGCGGTGGTGCCGTTAAGGTTCGCGCCAAGATAAACAAGCTCGACAAGAAGACGCTGGTGATCACCGAAATCCCATTTGGGAAGACCACCTCTTCGGTCATCGAATCGATCATTAAGGCCAACGATAAGGGTAAAATCAAGATAAAGAAGGTTGACGACAACACGGCGCGCGATGTAGAGATTGTGATCCATTTGGCCAACGACGTTAGCCCCGACATCACCATAGATGCGCTGTACGCGTTTACCGATTGCGAAGTATCCATCTCGCCAAATGCCTGCGTTATCATCGACAAGCGCCCGCACTTTATTGGGGTGAAGGAGATGCTGCGCCGATCTACCGACCGTACGAAGGAGCTATTGCGCATGGAGCTCGACATCCGCCTGCGCGAGCTGGAGGAGGGGTGGCACATGTCGTCGCTCGAAAAGATATTTATCGAGAACCGCATCTACAACTCCATCGAGGAGTGCGAGACATGGGAGGCGGTAATCGAAACCATCGACCGTGGGCTCGATCCGTTTAAGCCAATGCTTAGGCGCGAGGTTACCACCGACGATATCGTTAAGCTTACAGAGATCAAGATTAAGCGCATCTCGAAGTTCGACACCAAGAAGGCCGACGAGTACATCCGTGGGCTGGAGGTGGAAATGGATGAGGTGAAGAACCATTTGGCGCATCTAATCGAGTACACCATCGCCTACTTCGAGAATATCCGTAAGAAGTACGGTAAGGGACGCGAGCGTAAGACCGAGATCCGCAGCTTCGACGTGATACAGGCAACCCAGGTGGTGGTGGCCAACGAGAAGCTGTACGTTAACCGCAAGGAGGGCTTCTTTGGCACCAACCTCAAGAAAGAGGAGTACGTGTGCGATTGTTCGGATATCGACGACGTAATCGTGTTCCTGCGCGATGGAAAGTACATCATCACCAAGGTAACCGACAAGGGCTTTGTGGGCAAGGATATCATCCACATCGCCGTATTCAAGAAGAACGACAGCCGTACCATCTACAACATTGTTTACAGGGATGGAAAGAACGGCCCGATATACATGAAGCGCTGCGCCATTACGGGCATCACTCGCGACAAGGAGTACGATATGACCAAGGGAACTGCAGGGTCGAGCATCCTCTACATGAGCGCCAACCCCAACGGCGAGGCCGAGGTGCTAAAGGTGTACTTCAAGCCACGCCCAAGGCTCAAGAAGCTTATCGTAGACCTCGACTTCTCGGAGCTGGCCATTAAGGGGCGCTCGTCGATGGGTAACATCTTTACCCGCTACGCCATCCATAAGGTGGTGCTCAAGGAGAAGGGCGTGTCGACGCTTGGTGGGCAGAATATCTGGTTTGACGACACCATTCGCCGTCTGAATGCTGAGGGAAGGGGCACGCATCTGGGCGAGTTCCTCTCCAACGATAGGATTCTGGTGGTTGCCAAGAACGGCACCTACTACACCACCTCGTACGAGCTAACCAACCGCTACGAGGATGAAATTCTCCGAATTGAGAAGTTCGATCCCGAAAAGGTATTCTCCATAACCTACTACGACGGCGAGCAGAAGTTCTTCTACGTGAAGCGCTGCTCGTTGGAGGCCAGCGACCGCCCATCGGAGCTGGTAGGCGAGCATAAGGCATCGTACATAGTGGAGGTGAACGACGACGACTATCCTCAGCTGGAGGTTACCTTTGGCGGAGCTAACGCCAGCCGTCCAGCCGAGCACATCGACGTGGATGAGTTCATCGGCGTGAAGAGCTCCAAGGCCAAGGGCAAGCGCGTATCCACCTACGAGGTTGGCAAGCTGGAGTTCATCGAACCGCTGGATAAGGCTCCCGAACCCGAAGAGGAGGAGCTGGAGGAGGGCGAAGATGGGCCAATCGACCTATCGGTAGATCCCGAGGACTACAGCAACGCCAAGCAGATGGATTTGGGGTTGTAGCCTGTAGAAGTAGATCTTTATCTTTTACCATAAGCCTAACAGAACTTTGAAGCTGTTAGGCTTTTTCTTATTCGTTTAGCACTATTTTAAAAGAGCCAACTAGCACCCTAACAAAAGCCCGCGAGCTTTCATTTAAGAGCTCGCCAGCTCTCGATTAAAAGCTCGCCAGCTTTTGCTCAAGAGCTCGCGGGCTTGTGATTAAGAGCTCGCGAGCTTTTTGAGATATGGTCTTTGGTCAAAGAAAAAAGCCCGATTTACAGAGGTAAGTCAGGCTTTTATGTTAGGTAAGGTTGGTCTACTATTCGTCGGCATCATCAGGTTGTCCGGCCACCTTTTTATACTCTAGGTTGTTGAGGATGGCCTTAAGGTCTTTGCCTGGACGAAAGTTAATCTTAGAGCTCTTGATGTGGCTGCTGTTGAATTTTTCCATGGTATCGGTGCCTACACTCGATATGGATAGCTGCAGCGATCCAAAATCACCAAGTCGAACAATACGACCTTCTGAAATTTCGCGGTTCATAACCTGAGTTAGTACATCCAGAACGTTGTAAACATCACCAGAGTTGAGCGACGACTTGCTGGCGATCTCCTTAGCAAGCGTCTTAAAGGTAATCTCACCGGTAGACTTGTTTTGCGCGTAGTACTTTTTGGGTTCCTCTGGTTTTGCAGGGTTTCCCTTCTCGATGAGTACGTACTGTACTGCCATAATAATTAGGTTTAAAAGGTTAGAATATGGTTAATTAGCGGAGAGAACTCCGCTTGCTAATTTATAAATAAATTAGAATCTCAAAACAAATGTGTAATAAATAATTTGCATAAAAAGTCTATAGTGTGAATAAATCTTTAAAGCGTTTTTGTCAAAGCCAGATTTAAGCTATAAAAGGTTACTTTTGCCATCTGTTAATTTTGGAATAATTATAAAAAACATCATATGAAAGCATTCTTTTGGCGCACCCTGCTGGCGTGCCTCTTTGGGCTGACGCTTACGACCCCTTCGATGGGGCAACCTCTTGTTTACAGCAATTATGAGGTTGGGAAATTGAGGGAATTTCTCAACCAGCCATCAGCGGTAGCTGGTAAGACTAATGGTAAGCAGGTGAATGCTGCTTACAATCCGGATGATCCCTCCACCTTTGGGGTTACATGGACATCATGGGCTAACTCTGATAGGCAAGTATCAAGTATAGACTGGAATTGGAAAAGTTTGGCGGGCAATTTGAGTTTTTCCAACTTTACTCTGTTAGAAAGTTTATGGGTGATTGGCAACCAGTTTACTACGGCTAATGTAAGCGGTTGTACGAAACTAAATAGGCTAGAGGCAAGTGCCAATCAGCTAACCAGCCTTGATGTTTCGGGCTGTAGCCAACTTTCGATGTTAATCTGCGGAAATAATAAGCTTACGTCGTTAAATGTTAGTTCGCTAACAAAACTTACTACTCTTGACGTGCGTAACAACTCGCTAAAGGAGCTTGTACTTAGCTCAAATACGCTGCTTAGTGAACTAGAATGTGGGGATAATCAGCTTACCCGCCTTGATGTCTCTGGCTGTAGCCAACTTTCGAGGTTAAGCTGCGAAAGGAATATGCTTTCGTCGTTAAATGTTGGTTCGCTAACAAAGCTTACCTACATTCAAGTGCATTTTAATTTGCTAAAGGAACTCGACCTTAGCTCAAATACGCTGCTTAGCAGCCTAGATTGCAGCTCTAATCAGTTTATGTTCTCTACCCTGCCGATTAAGTCGAATCTTACATATTACAGATATTCTCCACAAGCGTTGATTACTATAGGCAAGGATATAACCGTAAACGGATTCACATTTAAGCATGTGGGTGTTGATGAAGTTATCGATTTAAGTACCGAGGCTTCCATAAATGGCAAGAGTACTACTTTCGTATGGAAGAAGCGCAGGGATGGCTCGGAGGTAAAACCAACAAACAGCGCAGGTGCCAAGTTTACCTTCGATGCATCACTAGAAAAAGAGACCATCTATTGCGAAATGAGGAATGATGCATTCCCCAACTCTACTGTTAATGATTGCCTTAAAACAGTAGATGTGGCTATCGGAAATTCTTTTGATATCTATAATGCCTACGAGGTGGGCAAGCTACGCGCCTTCCTCAATCAGCCTTCTGCAATAGCAGGTAAAACCAACGGTCAGCAGGTGAATGCCGCCTACAATCCTAATGATCCCTCCACCTTTGGGGTTACCTGGACATGGCCTGCTGTTGGGAAGCGAGTTAATAATATAAATTGGACATCGAAAAGTTTATCGGGAGATTTGGATTTGTCCAATTTTATAGATCTAGGTTGGTTTTATATTTCTTTTAACCAACTTAAAACGGCTAATTTTAGTGGCTGTACAAATCTTCAAAGTCTTTGGTTGGAAAACAATCAATTAACCAGTATCGACGTTTCTGGCTGTAGATGGATTAATCAGTTTAGATGCCAAAATAATAAGCTTACATCGTTAGATGTTAGTTCACTAACTAAACTTGCCACCCTTGATGCGTACAGCAATTCGCTAGTGGAGCTTAACCTTGGTTCGAATATGCGACTTAGCGAACTACGATGTGCAAATAATCAGCTTACTAGCCTAGAGGTTTCTGGCTGTAGCCAGCTTTTGTCGTTCGGATGCAATAATAATAAGCTTACATCATTAAATATTGGTTCGCTAACAAAGTTGACTTCCCTTGATGTGCAAAATAATTTGCTAAAAGAACTCGACCTTAGCACAAATACGCTGCTTAGCAGCCTAAATTGCAGTAATAATCAGTTTGAATTCTCCTCTCTGCCTGTTAAGTCGAGCCTTACAACTTATAACTATTCTCCTCAAGCGTTGATTGCTATCGGCAATGATCTGACGGTAAACGGATCAACCTTTAAGCATGTGGGTGTAAACGAATCTATAGATTTAAGTTCTGAGGCCACCATTGAAGGCAAGAATACCATTTTTGTATGGAAAAAGCGCAGCGATGGGTCGGAGGTAAAACCAACAAACAGCGCAGGAGCCAAGTTTACCTTCGATGCGTCGCTAGCAAAAGAGACCATCTATTGCGAAATGAGGAACGATGCATTTCCCAAATTTACGGGTAATGATTGTCTTAAAACGGTAGATGTTACTGTCGGAAATTCTTTTGATACCTACAATGCCTACGAGGTGGGTAAGCTACGCGCCTTCCTCGATCAGCCATCGGCGGTAGCAGGTAAGACCAACGGTTTGCAGGTGAATGCGGCTTACAATCCAAACGATCCTTCCACCTTTGGGGTTACTTGGACAAAGGCTGCCTATGAGAAGCGAGTTGAAGGCATATCATGGCAACTGAAGAGCTTGTCGGGAGATTTGAACTTTTCAAACTTTGCACAGCTAGGTTGGATTTACGTGAACGGCGGCCTGCTTAAAACAGTTAATGTTAGTGGTTGTACGATGCTGAGAGATCTATGGGTAAGTAACAATCAGTTAACCAGAGTTGAAGTTTCTGGTTGTAGCCAACTTTATCGAATTTTATGCGACTACAATAAGCTTACATTCTTGAATGTAGGTTCGTTAACAAAACTTAAATACATTAATACGTATAACAATTCGCTAAAGGAACTGGACTTTAGTTCAAATACGCTGCTTAGCGAATTACAATGTGGAAATAATCAGCTTACCAGCATTGTTGTTTCTGGCTGTAGCCAACTTTCGTTGATTGAATGCCAAAATAACAAGCTTGCGTCGTTAAATGTTGGTTCGCTAACAAAACTAGCCACACTTAATGCGAACAATAATTTGCTAAAGGAACTCAACCTTAGCTCAAATACGCTTCTTCGCAGCTTAGATTGCGGGAATAACCAACTAAGGCTCTCTACTCTACCCGTTAAGCAGAATTTGACAAATTACACTTATGTCCCACAAGGTCTAATTTCTATTGGCAAGGATATTGTCGTAAGCGGCAAGACCTTTAAGTATGTTGGGGTAGATGAGATGGTAGACTTAAGCGCTGAGGCAACCATAGGCGGTAAGCCCACTACTTTCGCATGGAAGAAGCGACGCGATGGGGCAGTGGTAACACCTACAACCAGCAACGGTGGTATGTTTACCTTTGGCGCATCGCTGGCCGGAGAGGTAATCTACTGCGAAATGAGCAATGCCAATTTCCCCTACTTTACCGGAGATGTGGCTTTTAAAACCGTAGATGTTGTTGTCGGAAATACCTTTAATATCTACAATACCTATGAAGTAGGTAAGTTGCAGGCTTTCCTAAATCAGTCTTCATCGGAAATAGGCAAGTCAAACGGACAGTTGCTTAACTCTAATTATAACGCCAACGACCCGTCAACATTTTGGGTTACTTGGTCGAACTCGCCGGTTGAAAAAAAGGTAATCAGCATCTATTGGTCAGGGCTGGGGGTGACCGGAAGCCTTGATTTAAGCAATTTTGCAGAATTGTCTCAATTGCGTATTGCGAACAATTACCTGTCGAATGTAAATATAGCAGGTGCGAATAAGCTGTCGAGTATGTCTTGTACGGGGAATTATCTTAAGTTTTCCACGCTACATCTGGGTAGTCCTTCACTTGCTAGCCCTTGCTCATACGCACCCCAAAGGACGTTAAGCATTGGCCGAGATACCACAATAAATGGTTATAACCAAAGGTATATTGAAACATATAAAGAAGTTAATCTAAGCTCCGAGCAAACAGTTGGAGGTAAACCTACCATATACACTTGGAGGAAAAGTAGCGATAAAACAGTTGTAACGCCCTTGAAATCAGAAAATGGAGTCTTCGTTTTTTCTGAAAACTTGGCAGGTCAAATGATTTACTGCGAATTAACGAATGCTGCTTTCCCCGATTTTGCGGGACAAAATGTGCTAAGTACCGAGACTGTGAGGGTTGAAGGTCGATACAACTCTAATGATGTAGCTAAACTTAAGAGTTTCCTACAACAAGAATCCGCAATTTCCGGGCAAAAGAACTATCAAAGAATTGGATTGGAGGTTGATATAAACGACCCTTCATCGTGGCCATTAGTAGTGTGGACAGCTTCTTCAACTAATAAAAGAGTGGAATCAATCAGCTGGATGCGAAAAGATTTGGCCGGTAATTTGGACTTCTCTGGGTTGGATAACCTAAAGTCGGTTGAACTTACTACTAATAAGATCGCTTCGGCAGACTTTAGTGGTTGCTCTAAGCTCGAAAAGATTTGGTTGGATGAGAATACAATAACCGCCATTAATACGTCAACGTTAGCCAGCCTTAAGAGGATAAATGTAAATTACAATAAAATCACGCAGCTCGATCTTTCTGCAAATGTGAAGCTCGAAGAAGCCGAGTTTGCGAGCAACCTGCTTAGTACGGTTAAGCTGCCGAATACAGCGACGCTAGGTTTGGTACGCGCGACACGAAACAACTTTAAGTTGTCGACATTGTCTCCTGCATTAAGTCAGTATTATAGCTATTTCTATCAGCCTCAGAATCCGATGGTAATTGGAGATGCTGTGCAAGAGAATGACAAAACTATCTATAAGGTTGGATCATATACTACTATCGATTTAAGTAGCGAATTGACCATTGGTGGTAAAACAACAAACTACTCATGGTACAATGTTAGCAAGAAGACGGATATTACTCCAAGAACTTCAGCAAACGGTAAGTTCTCCTTCGATAGCTCTGTTGAAGGAGATACGCTGATATGCTATATGCGCAACGAGTCACTTCCTGATTTTAGTATGCTCTACCCATTCGAGACCGTGAAGGTGCTGGTTGCATCAGGGTATAACCAATATGAAGTGGGTAAGCTAAAAGCCTTTTTAGATCAGCCGTCAGCATTAGAGGGTAAAACAAATGGTCAGGTGGTGAATCCTACCTATAATTCAAATGACCCCTCTACCTTTGGAATAACATGGACAGGGGCTGCTATTGAAAAGCGGGCCGCAAGCATTTCATGGTGGGGAAAGAACTTGTCGGGAGACCTAGACTTCTCCAACTTTTCACAACTAAGCGGGCTTACTATTTCCTATAGCCAACTAAAAACAGCGAACTTAAGCAGTTGTGTGTTGCTAAGTACTCTTCAGTTAGATAACAACAAACTAATCAACGTTGACGTTTCTGGATGTAGCCAACTCTCGTGGTTTTCATGTCAAAGCAATAAACTTGCGTCGTTAAATGTTGGTTCGCTAACAAAGCTAACTACTCTTATTACCCAAGGTAACTCACTAAAGGTACTTGACCTTAGCTCAAATACATTGCTTCGTAGCCTGTACTGCGGCGATAATCTGCTTAAGTTCTCGACTTTGCCAGTTAAGTCGAGCCTTACAACGTACGCCTATGTCCCACAAGGGGTGATTTCTATTGGTGAGGACATAACCGTAAACGGAACCACCTTTAAGCATGTAGGTCTAGGCAAAGCTATCGATTTAAGTGCTGAGGCTACCATTGATGGTAAAGCTACCACCTTCGTATGGAAGATGCGTCGCGATGGCTCTGTGATAACACCAACAACCAGCGAGGGAGGTATATTTACTTTCGATGCTTCGTTAGCAAACCAGACCATCTACTGTGAGATGAGCAATGCCACTTTTCCTTCCTTTACTGGGAATAACACTCTTAAAACGGTAGATGTGGTAGTAGGAGACTCCTTTGTTGCCTACAATGCCTACGAAGTTGGGAAACTCAAAGCATTCTTAGATCAACCATCTGCTGTCGCTGGAAAAACGAATGGACAACAGGTGAACTCAGCCTACAATTCTGAAGATCCATCTACCTATGGAGTTGTTTGGAACTCGAATCTTTTTGATAAGAAGGTAACGTTAATAGACTGGCAGTCTAAGTCGCTGTCTGGCTCTATAGCTTTAAATAAGTTTTCAGAACTCGTAACTTTCTATTTAGGAGATAACGGTATAAGTAACGTTGACATGTCAGAATGTGCCAAACTAGAAGGGTTACATTTTGAACGTAATCAAGTTGCTACTTTGAATGTTTCAGGGTGTTCTAATCTTTACCTTTTAGTTTGCGATAATAATCGTCTTACGAATGTAGATCTGAGTCAGGCTCCTAATCTTGTTAGTTTTAATGCGATGCGTAATAAACTAACAGTTGTAGATTTCTCTGCTAATCCTAAACTTCAAAGTATAGGTTTGCGCGGAAATCAAATTGGAAATGTAGAAGTTAATTCGCTTACTCAATTAAAGCAGTTAGTCGTTGGAGAGAATAAAATAGCAAATTTAAACCTGAGTAATCTCTCTAACTTAGAAGTACTTTGGGGTGATAATAACAACTTACGACTTTTAGATATTGCTGCTAATACTAAGTTGACTAGTTTATATTGCTATAACAATAGTTTTACCTATTCTACTTTACCTGGGAAACCAGCATCTGTAACTGCTTTTGGTTGTGCACCTCAGAAATTGGTGGAAATTGGTGAAAAGCAGATTTCAGGAACGTCTGAAAAGTATTTTATAGGAGCAGATCATGTTGTTGATCTTGGTAAGGAAAATATAGTGAACGGTGTTCAAACTACATTTACATGGAAAGAACAGTATGGCTCCGTTGTAACTCCAACTTCTTCAAATGGAGGTAAGTTTACCTTTAATAGCAAGTTTGTTGGTAAAAAATTGTATTGCGAGATGGCTAATGCTGGCTTCCCCGATTTTGTAGGGTATAACATTCTTAAGACTGTAGTAGTCGAAGTTGTTCCTGCCTATAATCAGAATGACGTAGATAAACTGAAGGCGTTCCTTAACAAACCTTCGCAGGAATCGGGGAAGACTAACGGTCAGCAGTTAAATGCAGCCTACAACCCTGAAGATCCTGCGACCTACGGAGTGGCATGGAGTAGGCATAATGTCAATAAGCGAGTAATTAGCTTCCAATGGTATGATAAGAAACTTTCGGGCGATTTAGACCTGAGTGGCTGTGAGTTGTTGAATGATGTGTTTATTTCGAACAATAAGATTCCATCAGTTAACTTTAAAGGATGCTCATCGCTGGTAAATCTTTATGCTGAATCAAACGAAATCGCTTCGGCTTCATTTGATAAGCATCCATTACTTGAATCGGTTGACATTTCTCTAAATAAGCTAACTTCTCTTACAATACCAGAGGCTCCAATGCTCTCTTTCCTTTTTGCAACAGACAATAAGCTATCCCAAATAGATTTGAGTAAGATGGCTTCTTTAACCAGAGTCAAATTAATGAGAAACGAGCTTTCTTCAATGGATGTCTCTGATCTTACCAAACTGCAGATGTTGAAGGTTGAAGGCAATAAAATTACTGGGGTAAAGTTCGGAGGTAACGAGCAGCTAGTATTGTTAAACCTTGATAGTAATCAGCTGCTATCTGTTGATGTTTCTAGCCTTACTTCTCTAACCGATCTTACTCTATCGAATAATAAGCTATTGCTTTCTAGGTTGCCTCTTGGCAAGGCGGCGTATACAAACTATTCTTATGCGCCTCAATCTTCAATGGCTGTAGGTCATGCTAAGCAGGAGGGGAACGATGTTAAGTATTCCATTTATGCAGAAGAACCATTGGACTTAAGTAGCGAACTTAACGTTGGTGGAAATGTGACGGCATTCGTTTGGAAGAAAGCAGATGGAACTGTTGTTCTACCAACTTCTTCGGATAACGGAGTGTTTGCTTTCTCGACAGGCTTAATTGGCGAAACTCTTTATGGGGAACTGTCAAACGCTTCCTTCCCTGACTTTGCTGGCGATAAAGTATTTAAAACCGTAAAATTTACAGTCTTGTCTCCTTATAATGAAGAGGAGGTTTCTAAGTTGATTGGCTTCTTTGGACGTCCATCTATGAATGGAATAAATAACGGTGACTGCATTGGTATTTCTAAAATGAACGATCCTAGTTCTTGGCGAGGGGTAGAATGGACAAGTGGGGTTTCCGATAGGCGAGTGAAGTCCATTAGTTGGGCTAGCCTTGGGATCGCAGATACTCTTAATATTTTCAACTTTGTTAAGTTAACCTCAATTGATGTTGCTGATAACAAACTTGACAAGATAATATCGGCTAATACGCCACTTCTTAAAAGAGGCTTATTTGGTAGCAATCAGCTTAAGTTTTCTACCATGCCAACAAGTACATCTTTCGATGAGTATAGTTGCTTCCCACAAGCAAAATTGGAAATAGGGAAGAAGGCTGAAAGTGGCAGTTATACTCTAATGGCAGGTGAATATGTAGATTTGAGTAGTGAAGTTACAGTCGAAGGTCAAGCAACTAACTTTACATGGAAGGATGAAGCAGGAAACACGATTACTCCAACGAAGGGTGAGAATGGAAGGTTTGCCTTTAATAGTGATTTTATTGGTAGAAAGCTATACTGCGGCCTTTCAAATTCTAAGTTCCCAAATGGAAGTATTCAAACAGTGATTATTGCGATTCCTGGTTCAAAGTTTGAAAGTAAGTTTGGGAAAGAGGTGAACATTGCTGTTTACCCAAATCCAGCATCCTCAATTCTTAAGGTCGAAATTGATGAGGTAATTCGTGAGTATCGTATTTATTCGGTAAGCGGAGTATTGATGAAATCAGGAACTATAAACGACTTTAAGGCAGAAATTAAAGTAGAAACCCTAACGTCAGGAACATACTTGCTCGAGTTAACTGATGGCGCTAAGGTTTACCGTTCAAAATTTATAAAGCAGTAGCGATGTTGATATTGAAAGCCCTGCAACTTGAGCAGGGCTTTCTAATAACCATAAAAAAGAGGCAGCATTCACATGCGGCCTCTTCTTTCCATTTGGGAATAATAAATGGTTACTTTACTTAAAAAAATAAAGCTGGCTGTTGGAATATAAGGGATAAATTGTTGTTCATTGCCAAAATTCTCATCTTTGAGATTTGCTTCTTTATTTGACTTCGGCTCTTCAAATTTTTCTTTCGCAAACAATTATCAAGCAAAATCTACAAGTAAAACGAAGAATAGCAGCAATTTGTTTGCTTTACGCACTAAAAAAAGACGAAACAATGTTAAATAGGGGAAGGCTCCTTTGGGGTAGAGGTGGTAACATTCCCAAAATTATGGCTATTTTACACAAAAATCCAGCGCGGTATTATTCTTTTTGCTATGCGAATTTTCTTGATAGGCTATATGGGGTGTGGTAAATCCACCGTAGGGAAGCGTTTAGCTAGTAAACTTGGCTTACATTTTATTGATTTGGATAGATATATAGAATCAAAATATGGGAGAACAATTCCCGAACAGTTCGAAGATGTTGGAGAAGCGGGCTTTCGAGAGCGGGAGCACGAAGCTGTTAACGATGTTTGTACTCTATATGATAACGTTCTTGTTTCAACAGGCGGTGGTGCTCCTTGTTTTTTCGATAATATGAAAAAGATGATGGATGCTGGTGTTACGGTCTATTTAAAGATGACGCCAATGGCCCTAGCAAGTCGCTTAAAAGGAGCTCGAAAAAGCCGTCCTCTTCTAAAGGATAAGACACAAGAGGAACTTGTTGAGTTTATTGAGAAAACTTTAGAAGGAAGAGAACCGTACTACGAACTGGCCCGTATAGTGGTTTCGGCATTAAGCATCGATGTTGATGGCTTGGTTAATCGCATTTACCATACGGTAAAGTAGCAAGGCTATTCTAGAAAACAACACCTACACCTACCTTTAGAAATTTAGAGTTAAATCCGTTGTTGGCGGCAATGTTATTTGCGCTAAGGTCCGTAATGCCGTAGTGGAATGTTATATCTAACAGAATTGATAGATTTCCTAGGGGAATTGAGGTTCCACATCCTACAACACCACAGGCTTGCAGGTTTTGTACTTTCTTTGTTACATCAACATAGGTAGTATTGGAGGAGTACATTCCACCTACCGATGTTTCTTTATTTAGTGCTGCTTGTGCTTTTAGGATGTATGTTCCAGATAATCCAAGATTTACGTAGAATTCAGGGGAGAACTCCGTAAAGTGATACTTCGCAGTTAGCGGGACGTCTATTCCATAAATTGACAGATCTATAGACTTAACGTCATAAAGAAAAATTGAATTTGGACTAAAAAGTAGGGTTGTAGGAATCTTTTCGCCTCCTAGTTGAATAAAGTTGACATTAATCTGTCCTCCTATCTTTTCTGTGAACCGGTATTCAAAGAAACCTCCGCCGAAGAATCCAAGCATATTGTTTGAATTGCTGCCATTCTCAGGTGCTAAACTAGAGATGTTAAATCCTGCAGTTGCTCCATAGCTGTATGTAGCATTAGATTGTGATGATCTATAAGAGCGTCGTCGTTGAGCAGTACTCTGAAACGGGATTTCAGCTATTAGGGTGAGTAGGACTAGGAGTTGTATTGTATGTTTGAGTGATTTCATCGTCTTAAAAGATTGAGGTTCGACATTAAACCGTTCATTTATAACATTAAAAATGTCGGGGGCTAAGATAGCTTATTTTAAAAAGGTTTAAAAACGCATCAAAAAATATTTCTATTTAGAGATATGAATAAAAATCGGCTACCTTTGACCATGTGGTTAAACCAAATAATCAAACCAAATAGTTATTGATAGTATGGAACAGTCACCAGAAGAAAAAATACTAGCCGCTGCGAAGAAGGTTTTTTTGGAAAAAGGCCTTGATGGTGCTCGTATGCAAGAGATTGCGGATGAAGCAGGCATGAGCAAAGCTTCACTTCATTACTATTATCGATCTAAACAGCATCTGTTTGATGGAATTTACATGCAGGTGTTTAGTGATGTTCTTCCTCGCATATTTGGGATATTTATGTCAGACTTGCCCCTTTGCGAAATCATTCGAAATTTCTTTGAAATGCACATCGAATTCCTAAAGCAAAATCCTTCTATATCGATGTTTGTGATGAAGGAGATAAACCGGGTTCCTCATTTGTTGGAGAAGATTTTGGCAGAGAAAGATGTGGATATGCTAGGTGCCGTTAATGCTAAAGTTCAGGAGGCCGTTGACAGAGGCGAGGTAAGACCGATTAGAGGCGAAGAACTTATGTTGAATATGGTTTCACTTAGCATCTTTCAGTTTGCAGGTGCTCCTATTTTTAAAACAATAGGAGGAATTTCTGATGAGGATTTCGATAAGCTTATAGAGGAGCGTAAGAAGACGCTGGCAGAGTTTGTTATTAGTGCAATTAAAAGATAAACCATAAAATATGATGCGATTAATACTAGTACTTGTTTTGGGTGGAGCCATTACTGTCAATGCTCAGGAGGTAAGATTATCCGATTGTTGGCAAAAAGCAGAGCAAACCTACCCACGAGCAAAGGATAGGCAGGATTACGAGCAGATTGCCAATTTGAAGATTTCTAACCTGAAAACGGCTTATCTGCCCAAAGTTGATGCTAATGCGCAGGCTACCTACCAATCGGATGTTACCCACATGGATTTGAGTAACCTTC
Source organism: Acetobacteroides hydrogenigenes (assembly GCF_004340205.1). Classification (NCBI taxonomy): domain Bacteria; kingdom Pseudomonadati; phylum Bacteroidota; class Bacteroidia; order Bacteroidales; family Rikenellaceae; genus Acetobacteroides; species Acetobacteroides hydrogenigenes. The sequence goes on along the minus strand of NZ_SLWB01000001.1, from coordinate 572,204 downwards.
CAATTAAGGGCTTTTCGATTGCTTCGCCCGACAAGGATCAGTATAAGCTTACAGTGGATTTAAGCCAGCTGATATGGGATGGAGGTCAGGTAAGCGCTTCTAGAAAGTTGGAGTTGGCTGGATTGACTGCAGATAACATGCAGGTTGCAGTTGATTTGTATACGCTGAAGGGGCGTGTTTCCCAACTTTTCTATGGAATTGTTCTTAAAAAGCAGCAACTTAAGATACAGGAGGCTCTTAAAGCCGATTTGATGCAGAAGTTAAGCAAAACATCGTCGGGTGTACGCAATGGTGCGGTACTTAAGGCAAACGAACTGCTGCTTAAGGCTGAAATTGTTAAGCTTAATCAGGAAATGGCATCAACGGAAAGCGATAGGAATGGGCTAATTGATGCGTTGGCAGTACTTGTTGGATCAACAATCTCCTATTCGTCCGATTTTATTTGGGATGAGGCTCCATCGGCAGGTGGATTGCGACCTGAGTTTGAACTGTTCAAGTCGCAGAAGGCTAGGCTCGATGCGGCCAACGAACTCTATACGGCAAAGCGAATGCCTAAGGTTTCCGCATTTGGTCAGGTTGGATACGGTAAGCCTGCGCTGAACATGTTCAACAACAGCTTCGATTCTTTCTACTACGTTGGGGTGAAAGCAACTTGGAACATCTTTGATTGGAATAGCACTAAGCGAGATCGACAGATCTTAAGGTTTCAACAGAACATAGTAGACACCCGTCAGGCGATGTTTGAGCAATCGCAGAAGATGGAGTTGGCACAGGAGTCTAAGTCATTATCGAAGTATGAGAACCTTTTGAAAACTGACGAGGAGGTGATTGCTGCTCGTGAAGAGGTAGCTAAATTGTACTCGGTGATGTACGATAATGGTGCCATTGATGCGGCTGATTATGTAGGTCGTCAAACAGAACTGAAGCAGGCAGAGCTTAATCGCGAGATGCATAAGGTTATGCTTGCGTTTAGTAGGGTAAATGTCAATATTATTAATGGTAAATAGTAGAATTATATGAAAGCTTATATAGTGGTAGCCGCAATGGCGATAGCAGCATTGACCAGCTGCAATGGCGGAAAAGAGAAAAATGATGCTTACGGTAATTTTGAGGCTGTAGAGGTGGTTGTTTCTTCGGAGGTTAACGGACTAATAACTTCGGCTTCGGCTGTAGAAGGTAACGAAGTGGGCGTAGGTCAGGTTCTTTGCACCATAGACTCGTTGCAGAATAGGTTAAGGATCGATCAAATGCAAGGAATGAAGGAGGCAACCCAATCGAAGGTTGGGACAATTGAAGCGCAGATTGCCGTACTTCAAGCACAGAAGCAGACAGCTGATAAAGATTACGCCAGAATCTCTGCAATGCTAAAGGATGGAGCCGCAACTCAGCGCGATTACGATAATGTTAGCGGGCAATTGAACGTAATCAACCGACAAATTGCACAAGCCAAGAGCCAATTGGTAGGAATACAAGGTGAACTTAAGAGTCTTACCTCGCAGGAGTCGCAGGTTACCGATTTGGTTAATAAGTCGGTGGTTAAATCGCCAATTGCAGGAACGATTCTCGATAAGTACATCGAAAAGGGAGAGTTGGCTGTTCCGGGTAAGCAACTCTATAAGATTGCAGATACCAAGACGCTGGTGCTAAAGGTGTACGTTTCAGGCTCGCTTCTTCCAAAGGTGGTGGTTGGTAAGAAGGTTGCGGTCTACATCGATAAGGACAAGAAATCGGACCAAAAGCTGGAGGGCGTTGTAACCTGGGTTTCGCCACAGGCTGAGTTTACGCCAAAGATCATCCAAACCAAGGAGGAAAGGGTTGATTTGGTTTACGCCGTAAAGGTTAACGTGCCTAACGATGGTCGATTAAAGATTGGAATGCCAGGTAGCGTGGTTTTCTAGTAGTGAGTAGTGAGAAGTGAATAGAAAAAAGTGATGATAGCACTCAGCATAGAGAATATCAGAAAGCATTTTGGCGAAGTGGAGGCGCTGAAAGGCGTTTCGTTGAGCATCGAACAGGGAGAACTATTTGGCATAATTGGTCCAGATGGTGCCGGCAAGACAACCTTGTTTCGGTTAATTGCCTCGCTTCTGCTTCCTTCGTCGGGGAAGATAACCGCACTAGGGCTCGATTCGGTGAAGGACTACAAGCAGATTCGAAAGATGGTGGGCTATATGCCCGGAAAGTTCTCGCTTTATCCCGACCTGACGGTTGAGGAGAATCTCAACTTCTTCGCATCGGTTTTCGGGACAACGATAAAGGAAAACTACGACCTGATTAAGCCTGTGTTTAAGATGCTGGAGCCATTTAAGGACAGACCAGCAGGAAAACTCTCAGGAGGAATGAAGCAGAAGCTAGCCCTCTCCTGTGCGCTGATCCACAAACCTGAATTGCTGCTGCTCGATGAGCCTACAACGGGCGTCGATGCTGTATCGCGAAAGGAGTTTTGGGAAATGCTTAAAATGCTCGAGCAGCATGGAATCACCATTGTAGTTTCGACGCCGTACATGGACGAGGCAAGCCTTTGCGATAGGGTTGCGCTCATTCAGTCGGGCGAAATTCTTAAGGTCGATAGTCCATCTGCCATAATAAAAGACTTTAGTAAGCCGCTCTACGCTCTTCCAACGGCAAACATATACGCATCGATTAAAGCATTACGAGTTATGCCCGAGGTGGAAAGCGCATTTGCTTTTGGACAGAACGTACACGTTGTGCTGAAAAGAGAAGATGCTAGAGTGAGTGTTGAGCAGAAGCTGTCGGAATGCGGAATTGCTCAAACCTTACAGCCAACAGAGGCAACCATCGAGGACTGCTTTATGGATTTGATGGTTGCAAGTAGCGGCGCAGGTCTATAACCTTTTTCATCTTTAAAATTATGATTACCGATAGCAAGATAATAGAGGTTAAAGATCTGGTAAAGAAGTTCGGCAGCTTTGTTGCCAACGACCATTTGACCTTCGACGTTTACCAAGGCGAGATATTCGGATTCCTAGGGGCAAATGGTGCCGGGAAAACCACCGCCATTAAGATCCTTTGCGGACTATCCTCGCCCACATCGGGGAAAATTTCGGTGGCAGGCTTTGATGCCTTTACGCAAACCGAGTTGATTAAGCGCAATATCGGCTACATGAGCCAGAAGTTCTCGCTATACGAGGACCTAACGGTTGCCGAGAACATCCGATTCTACGGAGGCATCTACGGAATGGCGATGAAGGAGATCAAGCAGAAGTCGGAGGACCTGCTCCGGCGGTTAGGTCTTTACGAGGAGCGTAATACCCTTGTTGCATCGCTTCCGCTTGGCTGGAAGCAGAAGCTAGCCTTCTCCGTTGCCATATTCCACGACCCCAAAATCGTATTCCTTGACGAGCCAACGGGCGGCGTTGATCCCATAACGCGCCGACAGTTCTGGGAGTTGATATACGAGGCTACCGAACGCGGGATAACCGTGTTCGTAACCACCCACTACATGGACGAAGCGGAGTACTGCAACCGCGTTACCATTATGGTAAACGGCAAAATTGAGGCGCTCGATACCCCAACGATGCTTAAGGATGCCTATAAGGCAGAAACCATGGACGAGGTCTTCCTAAAGCTTGCCCGATAGGGAGTAGGGAGTGGGGAATAGAGATTAGGTTGAAAGGAATAGTGAGTGGGGAGAAGTGAATAGAGAAATTGGAGAATTAAGCGATGTTTTAGAAAAGAGATTCGTTATCCCCTCCTTAGGAGGGGTAGGGGTGGGTAAAGGACTTATAAATAAGGTTATCCCTCAATCTCGAAAACTCGGCACTTACATCAAACTAATGAAGTAGAATATGAAACAAAATAGGCTTAGTAGCTTTTTGTCGAAGGAGTTTAAGCATATCTTCAGGGATAAACGCTCGATGCTCATCCTTTTTGGTATGCCGATTGTGCAGTTGCTGCTGTTCGGATACGTTATTACCAACGAGCTGAAGAACGCTAACGTTGCGGTGCTCGACAAAAGCAAGGATGCTACCACCAAAAAGATAATTGGCGCGTTGGATGCTTCCAACTACTTCCAGTGTACGGATTTCCTGACGGACGAATCGCAGGTGCACGAGGCGCTACGCTCGGGGAAGGTGAAGATGGTTGTGGTGTTCGACGCTAACTTTGAAAGAAACCTGGTGGATCGAAAAAAGGCGCTGGTGCAGGTTGTTGCCGACGCCGCCGAGCCTAACGTTGCCAACGCATCGGTAGGTTACACCTCGCAGATCGTTAACAAGGCGGTGAACGATATCTTTCACCAGGATATGAATAGAGGCGTGATCGTTCAACCACGAATGGTGTACAACGAGGAACAGCAAAACGTCTTCATGTTTGTTCCGGGAACCATGGCGCTTATCCTAATGCTGATCTCCGCCATGATGACCTCCATAACCATTGCTCGCGAGAAGGAGCGCGGAACGATGGAGATCCTGCTGGTATCGCCTTTACGTCCGTCGCAGATAATAATGGGCAAGGTGCTTCCTTACTTCTTCCTGTCGTTTATTAATGCGGTTGTCATCCTGCTGCTAAGCCAGTACGTGTTTGGGCTTCCGATACGCGGCAGCTACGTTCTGCTGCTGGCGGAAAGCATGCTCTTCATCCTGATGGCGCTTTCGCTGGGCATCCTTATCTCTACGGTTTCGGCAAGCGAGCAGCAGGCGATGTTCATATCGATGTTTGCGCTGCTGATGCCAACCATGCTGCTCTCGGGTTTCATCTACCCCGTCGAGAATATGCCCTCGTGGCTTCAGGTTATCTGCAACATCATTCCTGCACGTTGGTTCATCGTCATCGTTAAAGGAATAATGCTGAAGGGAAGCGATCTGGTGGGGGTGTGGAAGGAAACGCTCGTCGTTGTTGGCTTCACCGCCATCTTTATCATTGGTAGTATTAAGAAATTTAAGGTAAGGCTGGAGTAAAATATATGAAGTTATACGGAGTTATTTCAGAAGTTAAAGGAAGTTATACGAATGGCTTGCGTTCTAGGAAACCAATTCGTGAGATTACTCCTTCTTCTTTTAACTTCATCTAACTTCGTCTAACTCCTGAAATAACTTCTTCAAACAAAAGCTATGCGAACCGTTCTATTTATACTTCAGAAAGAGTTTAGGCAGATATTCCGAAACAGGAGTATGCTTCCCATTATATTTATTTTACCAGTGGTTCAGCTGCTGGTACTAATCCACGCGGTTACCTTCGATGTGACGTCGTTGAATTTAGTGGTGGTGGATAACAGTAGAAGTTCCGACTCGCGCGAATTGGTAAATAAGTTCGTCGGATCATCCTTCTTCCTGCTGAAGGATTATCCGCAGAGCAGCCAACAGGCAATGGACCTCATCAATAGCGGTAAGGCGGACTTGGCGCTGATTATCCCCGAAAGGTTTAGCCTAAACCAGGTGAGGGATGGAAAGGTGGACGTGCAGCTGCTGGTTAACGCCATCAACACTACGCAGGCAACGCTGGCAAATGCTTACGCGAACTCGATTATCGGCGATTTCAACCGCACCAAGCTACCTCCGGGCGCCATCGATAACGTTTACGCCGCCGACGTTCGTCCGCAGTTCTGGTTTAATCCAACGCTCGACTTCAAGATTTACATGTTCCCCGGAATCCTGGTGATACTGGTTACCGCCATTGGGCTTTTCCTTTCGGGGATGAACCTGGTGCGCGAGAAGGAGATCGGTACCATCGAGCAGCTAAACGTTACGCCCATCAAGAAATGGCAATTCATTGTGGGGAAGGTGCTGCCGTTCCTCATCATTGGGCTTTTCGAGATAGGTTTGGGTGTTCTCCTAGGAAGGATTGCTTTCGGAATTCCGTTCGTAGGCTCTGTGGGGACGCTTTTGTTAACCACCATCACCTACCTTCTTGTGGTGATTGCGCTCGGAACGCTAATCTCCAACCAATCGAGCACTCAGCAGCAGTCGATGTTCGTTAGCTGGTTCTTCATGATGCTTTTCCTGATGATGAGCGGGCTTTTCAACATCGTCGAGAGCATGCCGCAGTGGGCAATATGGATTAACAAGCTCAACCCGATCTCCTACTTCATCCTGATTATTCGAATGGTGATGCTGAAGGGGGCTACGCTTTCGGACATTGCCGTTCCGCTGGGCTCGTTGGCTGTTTACGCCGTTGTTGCTATGACGTTAGCCATCGCCCTATACCAAAAGAAAACAGCTTAAGTAAAATCATCTTTAGCATAAAGTATGAGGTCTAAAAAGCTTTACTATATAGATTTAGTCTCGAAGGTAATTCTCGATTCTACAAGCGTTAATCTTAAGGTTGAAGAAATTGCAGCTTCGATTGGCGTTTCCAAGAAGACGCTTTACAACCATTTCGACAGCAAGCAGCAGCTAATGGAGTGCGTTATGGATAGCTTCCTGAAGCGCCGCATTGATAAAATTCGCTTGGATGCATCGAAAGCTGCAAGCCCAATAGCTGCGCTGGTGGTAATTGGGCGAAATGTAAGCACCCTACTTCGCGATTTCTCGAGTCATCCTGCTATTAAGGGAGCGATGATTGATGCTGCTGCGGCGCAGCGCATCACGGACGAGCGCCGTGGGGAAATCCTCGATCTGGTTGTTCATCTTTTTACGAAGGGAATTCGTACTGGCGTCTTCGAGTCTGATATTGATGCCGCTTTGGCAAGCAAGCTCTACCTTTCGAGCATAGAGATGTTCTCGCATAGGCATGAAGCTAACGCGGAAGGTCTTCTTGCCGGAAGCCGGCTTAATAAGGTGATGTACTACATGCTAAAGGGAAACTGCTCGTCAATCGGGTTAGGAGGCTTACGCGAAGTCCTCGATCTTCGAGTCGTTGCCTGTTAGACCTTTCCTTTACTCGTCCTTGAATAATAAAACGCTATCTTTGCCTCTACTATAAACGTGGAGGCTATGCTTGCTGTTATTATACTTTTTACGGTTGGATTCCTAGTCGGATTTCTTGTAAAGCGTTGGATTAAATCTACCAAGCCCATCGAGAGGCTAGTGACAATCGCCATTTGGCTTCTGATCTTTATTCTTGGAACCAATGTTGGCTTTAATACTGTTGTGATGAGCAACCTGCATACCTTGGGCTTGTGGGCGTTGATTATTGCTGCAGGATCTATTGCCGGAAGTATCGCCGTTGTTGCCATTATTCAGCGCTACATTTATAAGGGGAGGAGCTAAGCGATGAAGGGAAGCGCTATTGTTCTATCCGTTTTCGTTGTGGGGATGCTGCTCGCCTACTTTGGGGTTCTTCCTGCTATCATGGCTCAGTACGACCTGAGCACCATCGCTCTCTACTTCCTGATGTTTATGGTGGGCGTAAGCATTGGTGCCGACGAGCATGTGGTTGCCATACTTAGGTCGGTCAGCTTTAAGATTGTTCTCGTTCCCATTGGTGTGGTGGTGGGCACAACCATCGGAGCCCTGCTGGTATCCTTTATTGTTAAAGGGATTGATACCAAGAACGTGCTGGCGATAGGTTCGGGCTTCGGCTACTACAGCCTGTCGAGCATTTTTATTGGTAAGATTAGCGGCAATCAAATGGGGGTTGTGGCCTTACTGGCTAACATGATCCGCGAGCTCTCTACGCTTATGCTTGCACCTCTCTACGTTCGCCTCTTTGGACGATTGGCTCCCGTTGCAGCAGCCGGGGCTACCTCTATGGATACCTGCCTTCCGGTTATCATGAGGTACTCGGGAAAGGAGGTTGCCATTATCGCCCTCTTTAGCGGTATTGCGCTAACCATAGTGGTTCCGTTTCTGGTGGTGTTTATTTTGTCGCTGTAGGGGAGGCTTTTCAAGGAGTGTTTTTAGCAGTAGAAGCCTGCTTAGCTTGCAGAAACATTGAATTGAAACGCTTTATCCCCTCCTTAGGAGGGGTAGGGGTGGGTTTTAGGACGTTAATCAGCGATAGAACTTAATTCTATAACGGTATTCTCAATTACCTGCAGAACACCTTTAGTATTTTGAAACACCTCAACATCTTGAAAGCGGAGTAGCTTAATTCCAAGTTCCTCTAAACGTCTACTATTTTCGACATCCTTTGCATATACCTCTTCCAACTGATGCGAGTACCCGTCAATTTCTATGGCGAGCATGAGCTTACTACAGAAGAAATCGACGATATAGCTATCAATGGGCTTTTGCCGAGTAAAATCGAAGCCTAACATCTTTTACCCCTTAAGATAATTCCAAAGAATGACCTCCGATTTGGTTGAGTGGTTGCGCAGGTGTTTGGTAAGCTCGACTAGTTTTGGATTATAGGGAATGACTTTGGGTTTATTCATGGCTTAAATAGTTAAGGTTGGTTTTTACCCACCCCTGCCCCTCCAGAGGAGGGGATAAAGAGCGATTAATCAGCATTGTTGGGTTATTAATTAGGTCTACATCTGTATCAAAAAACTAATTCATTTCTTCTTTAGTGTTTAGCAGCTATCCTAGTCTGCAATAGCCTTAATTCGAAGCACGTTATCCCCTCCTTAGGAGGGGTAGGGGTGGGTTTTCGTCGAAAAGAGTAGAACAAAAGTCTAAAAGAACCCAGTTTTGCTTGAATTGAAACTCGTCTATATTAATAATGCCAGCCCAACCCACCCCTTGCCCCTCCCGAGGAGGGGATAAAGAGCGATTAATCAGCATTATCTGTAAATAATTGATGATCTGCCCAACAGAAAAGAATATTTTGCTACCATTTTACTTCCCATCCTTCTCAAGTATATACCTCTCCAGCTCCTCCAGTCTATCGGGAGGCAGAGTTTCGATGATTTTGTAGATGGATACAGGCATTTTGCTGCGGCGTAGTGGTTGTAGGGGATGGCTTTCGTTGTTCTCGTTCTTCTTAGATGGAGTCCACTCGAGCAAATCGTTGGGAGTACAGCCGTAAGCTTCGCATAGGTACTCGAGCTCTTCGAGATTGACGGTTGCATTTTTCCCTTGCATGAGGTTGGTAATCTTATGGCGCTGGTATCCTTTGCTTCGAAGATGGCTATACGGATTCTCTATGCCCCGTAGCGTAAGAATGCGATGAAGATTCAGCTTTAGCATAGCGCTGATGGTTAGATGTTAAACATGCAATTAAGGTACGAATAAATTTTGATTAGAAGCATGCTTTTCTTTATTGGTATTTCTTCGAGTTATCTTCTTTTCCTTGAAGGTAGGTTTGATTTCATGATGGCAATAGTAGAGTTGCTGCTCGTACTTGGTGTATAGATGCACCAAGTTGGTGCTTACGTTGCCGCATTTGGTGTGTGGATAAACGTATTTGGTGTATATCTCGAAGGAAATATTGATTATGCTTTAACCTAATCGATATAGGTTAAAGCATATATTGATTAGGTTGAGGCGTAATGGCATTTTGCCAGAACTTTATGGCTTATTTCGAAGACCTAAGTTTATTAAGTATGAGATTAGCTTACTTCGAAGGTGGTTATCCTCCCGTTAAAACGGGAGGTAGGGGATTATCGACGAATAAAACTAATATTTGGTTTAGGCTAAATGGTATTGTTTGTATAAGTTCGAGTACAACCCACCCCTCCATCCCGTGCAACGGGAGGATAACGAGCGTTTAATATGCCTTACTGCTAACTATTAGTGACGGATTATTTTATCGCTTACATATTACGTTATACGGGCAGTACTTTTGGCACATCTGTGCCGGGTCGCCGGTCTGATCGAAGGGCTGAGACGAACCAAAGAGCTCCGCGAGGGCATTATCCAGGAACGAAACGTATTCGTCCTTGTAGTCGAAGAAGTTTTCGATTATGGTTGGCTTATTCTTCCCCTCCTTTAGGGCTAGCGATGGCTCGAAATCGTTGGTTTGGATGCCGCGAACGAAGTAGAGCGCTGGCTTAATGTTCTTAACCTCGCCCTTTTTGCTGATGTCGTACATCAGCGAGTATAAAAACGTCTGCATAGAGCCCGAATACTTGGAGGTATCCTTGCCGACGAACATCTTTTCGAATCCGGCAAACTCGTTTTTGCCCTTATACGCTCCCGTTTTGTAGTCTACAATGCGGGTAATGCCGTTAAGCCGATCCACTCGGTCCAATCGTCCTTTTAGGAAGATGCTTCGCGTTTGTCCATCGACGGTAAATGGATGCATTGCCGCCATTGGCTCTTCCAATGATACCATTGCCAGCGACGAACCCTGCTTAATCAGCTCCAAATCGTACTTAAGTATTCCCCGAATGTAGGTGGTAACGACCCTTTTCACCAAAAGGAACTTGCCATTCATCTTAAGCAGCGACTTACCCTCTTCGCTTCGGATGAATTCTTTAGCAAATGCATCATCAATTACCTTTTCGATGCGCGGTTGGTCGTTAAGCAGCGCCTCCAGCTCGTTGGCTGCGATGCTTTCCTTACCAAGCTGCTGGTAGATGACATCCATCGCTTCGTGAAGGATCTTACCGAAGATCTGATTGCTGATATCCTCCTCCACATCCTCCTGTTCCTTTACGTCGGCGATGTAGTTGAAGTAGAACTTCAGCCTACAGGTGAGGTACGACGATATGGCGCTTGGCGAAAGCCCTCTACGGCGGCTTCCATCGACGTACTGGTTGAGGATTTCCATTACTTCCGGCGTCTTTTCGATGGTAATAGCGGGCGATGTCTTAAATCCTAACGAGTAGCCGATTGTTTGTTCGGTGATATCGAGACCGCTTTCGAACTTAAGCTGCTGCAGGAAGCGGCTCATCTCGCCGGTGCTTCGCTCATCGGCTTTAGTGTTGTACAAAAGGTGAATATTGCCGGCCCTTTGCAGCAAACGGTAGAAGTAGTAGGCGTACATCGCCTCCTGTTGCTCGTAGGTTGGCATGCCAAAGGCTCTTTTGATGTTGTAGGGGACAAAAGATGGCTGCTGAGCTACTGCCGGGAAGCGGTCATCGTTTAAAGATAGGATGATAACGTTCTCGAAGTCGAGGTTACGCGTTTCTAGGATCCCCATAAGCTGCAATCCTGCTACCGGAAAGCCTTCGAACGGAATGCGAATGCCGCTAAGCGCCTTCCTAACCAAGCTAACGTACACCTGTAGCGATATATCCATCGCCTCGCGCACCAAAGCCGTGTGCAATTTGCGTAGGGCTACCAGCGTAGTGTTGATAAACTCGACGTAGTGCTCCGATTGCTCGTCGCTTTTGGCGTTCTCCCGGTCCAAAAGTTGCTCCAGTATGTCTATAAGGGCTGCCGATAGCCGCTGGTAGCTTACTTTTCCCTCCTTTTGCTTGTTAGATGATGCCTCTATCGAAAAAATAGGTCCGATAAGCGGCAGCTGGCAGAGCCTACTTTGCGAAAGGAATATCTGATTCTCCTCCTTGATCTGCTTACGGACGTTTTCGAACTCCTCTATGCCCAAACCTTTAAGCAGCTGGTGGCTAACAATCGCCGAAACGTCCTTATGGTAGAAGAAAACGCCATCATCGTTCGACTTAAGCGTTCTGTACAGCGACAAAACGTGCTCGATAAGCGAGTAAACGGGCGTAATCGTTAGCGGATAGCCCATCGTAACGTTCACCGTTTCGATTTGTGGCGATGTAGAGCCCTCGTCGCTGTACGAAATGGCAGAAAGTACCGGGGTAAGTAGCGTTTCGTCGGTGAAAACGATGGCAGTTTGCTCCGCTTTGCCTCCGCGTGCAACGATATCCATTGCCAGCTGCGCCGCATACTTCGCTTGTATCGTGTCCGACGGTGTAGCAACAATGGCAACCTCCTTTTTCCCCTTGCTAAATAGATTCTTTGGGTTGAGATTCTTTGCCTCCGGGAACATTTCGAGGTTCTTACGAAGGAAAAGCCCTGCCTCCTGCTCCTTACTCTTAACGTAGTACGAGTCGTAGTCGTAGTAGAACTCCGCATTGCGCTTACGCATGTAGTCGAACAGCACCTGCTCGCACCTATTCAATGCGTTGAAGCCCGCAAACACGGTATGCTCGGCATCAGCGAATAGCTCCTCTCCGTTTCTTAGATTTTGCGCCATGTCGCGGTATATCATCCCCGAGTAGGCAAGCCCCTGCTCGCGCAAACGCTGATTAAACTGTCGGTAGATGGGCAAAAGCGCCTCCCAAACCGATAAAAACTGGCTCTGATACTCGTTCTGCTGGCTCTCTTTCGCCTCAAACGCCTTCCAAAACGAAGCAATGATCTCGCGTTGCTCGTCGGTAAGGAACGAAAGGTCGTCGGTAAGCTCCTTTTCGGCGGCAAGGTTGCGGAAAAGCTGATCGGGCTCCACCATATACTTATCTATGGCGTCGAAATCGTTGAGCAGCGCCTCGCCCCAGAAGTAAAACTGATCGAAAGTCTCATTAGTCTTCTTCACATCGGCAAAAGCACGGTACAGCTCGATGATAAGCCGGTAGCTATCGGCAACTCGCAGCGACGTATGTCCATGAATAAACTCGTCGATGCCAACATACCGCGGCTGCCACGTTGGTTGCTTTATCAGCTGGGCTAAAGCCCGCGAGAAGTAGTAACGAGCCCTTCGCGAAGGGAACACAATGGTTAGCTTATGGATGTTATCTCCATGCTTTTGGTAAAGCGTGCGAGCCAAATCGGAGAGGAACGAGGTCATAATGTCAATATGTTTGCTTGAAGATAGAATAAATTATAGTGAAAACCTTGTTCGGGATAGCTTTATGTCTATCAATTTCCTTGTTTGCTGATATGATTAGGGCTTTCATTCCATCGGTAAGAGGATTGAAAGCCCTTGCTATCTATTTTATTAAGATGATCGAACTCTTCTTTTAAAACCTGAACACCAGTGGCATCTTTCTTCCAAAGCCAAAAGCTTTCGACGAAACGCGAAGGACTGGGGCAAACTGGAATCGCTTATACTCGTTCATGTTTACCAATCGAACCACCTTGCGAACGACTTCGGGGCTGTATCCAGCAGCCGCAATTGCCTGCTCATCGTCCTGTCTTTCGATATATCTAAATAGGATGTCGTCGAGAACGTCGTAGTCGGGCAGCGAATCTGTATCCTTTTGGTCGGGACGAAGCTCTGCCGAAGGCGCTTTAGTTAGTACGTTAACTGGAATAATCTCCTTGTCCTTGTTGATAAGCTTTGCCAGCTCGTAAACCTGTGTCTTGTAAACATCACCAAGAATCGACATCGATCCGTTCATATCGCCGTAAAGCGTACCGTATCCAACGGCAGCCTCGCTTTTATTGGTGGTGTTGAGTAGAAGATTGCCGAACTTGTTGGATACTCCCATGAGCAGCGTTCCTCTAATGCGCGCTTGGATATTCTCTTCGGCAACGTTTAATGGAAGATCGCCAAAGATCGGAGCTAGCATGCTTTCGAACGCCTTAAATCCTTCCTCGATGGTAACGATATCGTACTTAACGCCCATTCGTTTTGCCTGCTCCACAGCATCATTTACCGAGTGATCGGAAGAGTATCTCGAAGGCATCATTAGCACGCGAACGTTTTCTGCTCCTATGGCTTCGGCGGCAAGGGCAAGCACAAGCGCCGAATCGATTCCCCCCGAAAGACCAAGAACTGCGGTCTTAAAGTTCATCTTAGCGAAGTAGTCGCGTATGCCTAGCACAAGGGCTTGACGAATTCGCTCGATGGAAGATGTCTTTTCGAAGTGATCTGGCTTAAGATTATTGGTGTTGATAACCCTATAGTCCTCTTCAAATGACTTTAGGGCTTCGCATAGCTCGCCATCGGAAGAGAGAACCATCGATGAGCCGTCGAATATCAAGTCGGTGTTGGCGCCTACCTGGTTTACGTAAACAACCGGAAGCCCGTAGCGACGAACGTTGCCAAGAAATACGGAGAGCCGTTCCTCTACCTTGTCGTGCGAGAAGGGCGAGGCGGCAATGTTGATAACAATGTCGGGGTTTAGCTTCGAAAGATTCTCCATTGGAGAGGTTCGGTAGAGCTGATTTTTACCAAAACGGTTGCTGATGGGCTGATCGTCCCACAAATCTTCGCAAATGGTAATGGCTAAACGCTTTCCCTTGTACTCTACAATGTTAAACTCGCAGTTTGGCTCAAAGTAGCGGTACTCGTCGAAGATATCGTAGGTAGGTAGAAGCGTTTTGTGAGCGATGTGCTTGATTTCGCCGTCGGCAATAAAGTAGGCGCTGTTGAAGAGCATCTTCCCCTTCTCGTAGGGGTTAACGCTGGGCGCACCAACAATCACTGCGATGCCAAAAGAGTTGGCAACGATCTGCATAATAGCAATCTCGCAGCGCTCTACAAACTCGCGGCGCTCTAGTAAATCGTGTGGAGGGTAACCGCACACGGCTAGCTCAGAGAAAACAACCAAATCGGCACCATCGGCTTTCGCTTTGGCGATGTTCTCTAAAATCTTGGTTGTATTTGCTTCGAAATTATTTACGTGATAGTTGAGCTGGGCAAGTGCTATCTTCATCTCCTTATCGTTTAGCATTTCTAATTGCCTGCTAAATTACGTATTTGTTTTGGAAGACCGCACTTTGTAACAGTGTATCTGCTGTTGCTCTATGGTGGGGTTGTTTAGTTTACTTATTGGTTATAGATATGGATGCTGTTTTGTGCCGATGGTAGGTAGCTTATGCCAAACCAGCAAATCAGAAGGATAACAAATGCAGCCGCGAGCGACCAAAGCGCGGCATCAACTCTATTACGATGCTGGTAACGAAGATGGATGTAGGTTAGATATCCGAGCCATGTAATAAAAGCCCACGTTTCTTTGGGATCCCAAGTCCAGTAGTGGCCCCATGCCTCTTTTGCCCAAAGTGCGCCGAAAATCAAGCCCATGGTTAAAAACGAGTATCCTACGTAAACAAGGTTGTCGGCAACGTAAAGCAGCTTCTCGTCAAACTGCTGTCTATATCGAGCGTATATGCCGTACAATGCCACAAGTGATGAGGCTCCAAGCAGGGCATACGAAAAGATGTAGACAACCACGTGAGGTATAAACCACGGGCTTTGAAGCGCTGGCATCAGCTCCTTGCTATGCGTTTCGGGCTTTGCAAGATTAATGATGATAAATACAACCGCCATCATGGTGCTGTAGGAGAGTATCCATCGGTAGCCCCATCGGAAGTAGATGATTGCACCAATAAGCGGGGCGAATAGGGTGTACAATAAGCGGGTTTCTCCTAAGGTGCGCATCGGGGGACGTTCCAGTTCCATCCAAAGGGTTACGATGAAAAGGCCAATCGTAAGTGTCCCGATGGTGTAAATCAGGGTTGAGGCTGTTGTTCTCTTTTGTTTGTAGGAGAAGAGGATTCCTAAAAGCCAAAAGGCTATTGCTGCTGAAGCAAAGTATATAAAACTATTCCACATGTTTTGCCCTATTTTGCTTGTTTGCATTCCAGAACATGGTTAGCGAACCGAGGAGTAGAAGCACGATTCCCGAATAAACAACAGGGAGCCATGGATCTTTAACTAGTTCAATGGTGCTGTACGAAGACCACTTTCCTTCCTTGTCGTTATATCCCAGCTGGTAAAGCTTCCATCCGTTAACAGAAAAAGGCTTATTAACCTCGATTATTGTGCTAAACTGCTTCCCGTCTTTGGTGAAAATGGTGACGTTCGATTCAAACTTTTTGGGTTCTGGGCTTTTAAGTACCAGCCCCACGGTATCGTTCAGGTATAATGCTTTATGGGGAAATGCAAAGCTGCCGCTGCTCACCCATCCCGATTTTTCGGTGTTGGAATTCTCCGTTTTTGCCTTGATGAATGCTGCAGGTGAGGTTCCGGGCATGTAAACGTGCTCGAACTTGTCGACTTTAACGGGTGCTGCATCTGCAATGTACCGCTGCGTTTCGATAGCGTAGCGGCCAATCATTCCTTTGGCGTTCTTCCCTTCAATTGCGATGAATTGAGGTTTACTCAAAGGAAGCGCATCGCCCGTTCGGGTGTCAATGGCGTATAGTTTTGGGGGATATTCCTCTATCTTGAAATCGTTTAATTGGATGGCGATGGGCATTTCGTAAATCACGCCCATAGCATCGCTTGCTCGCCATTCTACCTTTCCCTCGTATATGGTCATCTTCAGCCTTGCTATATCACCGCTACCTAAAACGCCGGCAACAAGCACTACCCATAGGCCAAGATGGTTGAGCACAAATCCAATATTCTTTGCTTTTAGGGGGATGCCTCTTTTTAGAATCGTAACGGTTAGAATGGTAAGTAGGAATAAATAAAGAAATGCAAAGTACCAGGTTTGGGTGATGTTGTCGAGCCCAATTAGGCTCAGCATTTCCGAAGATTCTTGTCGCGGAGTATCGTGTTGAGGCGTTAGCCCCATTAGAATTACAATAAAGCCGAATGCTAGGATGGTGGTTATGGCGGTTGGCGTTGCCGATAACCAGCGAACCATGCCGCTTTTGTTGGCGAAGATAAATGCCATCCCGATTAGAGCAATGAAAAAAATGCTTAAGTAGATGTTGTACGGGAAGGCAAAGATGGCTCGGCTTATCGGCCCTACTGCGATTTGAAGGAACAGCCCTATAGCTAAGAGTCCGATGCAAAATGCTGCTGCTTCCTTGTATGCCCAAGGGGCTTGCCATATCTTTCTTTTGGTAGGCATAGATGTGGTTTGCTAGAATGGTTGTGGTTTGTGTATTTCGGTTTATGCCGATTTAGTTAAGGGAACCTTGAAGATGCTGCATGGTTCCCTTGTTAATCAATGTCGGTTAGTTTACCGACACTAGCCGTTTCTTAGCCTTAGCCTCCTTGATCCAATGAGGAACGGTTTGCTCGAGAAACTGCTTTTTTGCTTCCTTCTCCTTCTTAATGTCTAGCCCGATGTATTTCTGGGCTTTCTCCTTAGTCGATAGGTCGGGAAGAGGAACATCACCAGAAAAGCCTAGCGCGGCAAGTACTTTGCTAACCGATAATCGGGCCTGCATGGCCTTGTCGAGCCCATGGCTAAGGATGCGCTGGATCTCAATGGGGGCATGGAACGCGGCACCATGCGATGCAACGGCAAAATCCCAGCGCCATTGTGCCTGTCGGAGCAGCTTTAGCGTTTTCTCCATTTGCTTTTCGTTTGCCCCTTTGTCCCAGGCAAACTTTGCTTCGAGATGGGCCTTAGAGAGCTCTTCCTCGAGCCTATTGCGTATTTCGTTTGCCTTACGCTGCCGCTCGTAAACGTTGTTGCGCAGCGTCTCCTCCGACTCGCGGTGGCAGTTCTGGCAGGTGTTGTTGATCTTTGCCAGCGGGCTCATTACATGGTGATCGGTGAACTTAACGCCGCCCTCCGTTTTGTAGGGCATGTGGCAATCGGCGCACGAAACGCCGCGTTGGGCATGAATCCCCAGCTGGTAGATTTCAAAATCGGGGTGCTGCGCCTTTAGCATTGGTGCTTTGCTTACGGCATGTGTCCAATCCGAGAACTTTACCTCGTCGTAGTACTTCTCAATCTCCTCGGCGGTTGTTCCTTCATCCCAAGGGAACGTGAGGTACTTACCCTCTCCTTTAAAGTAGTACTCTACGTGGCATTGCGCACAAACCAGCGAGCGCATCTCCTGGTGGCTGGTCTTGGTTATATCCTTTCCCATCCTTCCGAACGCCTCGACAAGCGCAGGTCGGGTAATGGTGAGGTTCATCGTATTTGGGTCGTGGCAATCGGCGCAGCCAATTGGGTTCACAACTTCGCTTCCCCATGCCGCCCATTTCGCCTTATAGAACTTTTCGATTCCAACGGAGTCCATCAGCCGGGGAACATCCGGACTTTTACAGGTCCAGCATGTGCCGGGTTGAGGTCCATCCTCTGAGGTTTTTGGAGTACCGGTTCTTAGGGTGTTTGTTATATCTTCAACTGCATGCATGTGTCCTCGTGGCGAGGCGTAATCTTTGGAGAAGGCGTAACCTGCCCAAAGGATTACCATGTTTGGCCTTTCCGCTAAAACATCCTTTTGCGTATTCCCGTTAAACTCGCTTTCGAAGTTGTCCTCTGCCGTTCGTTCCCAGCTTTGGTATTCCGATGGGTACACCTCTCCCCAGAGCGGATTCCTCGATTCCAACTTCTTTATCTTACCTTTGGCAATCTGTACGATTCTGGCCTCCGCCCGTCGCTCCACAAGCGACGATGCCAGCAAGCCCAATAGGAACACAACCACCATGGTGCCTAGGAACAAGGCCCAGCCAATCCAAGGTTTTTCTTTTATCTTTTCGTTAATGCTTTTCATGGGGTGCTTTATTTTTTGTTTTTCGTTTCGATCAGTTCGTTAAGCCATTCGGGAACCGGCGATTCGGGTAGCGGCACAATGGCGTTTTCGGTGGAGGAGGTGTTGTGAACGGTTCCATGGGCTATTTCGCGGTGGCAATTCCAGCAAACCTTGCCTTCGCCTCGTTTGGCCATCTCGTTGGTTACGGTAGAAAGGCGTACGTTCTCGTTAAGCATCGTATGGCATCGGATGCAGTTTTCCTGCACCACGGTTCGGCTAGGGTCGGTAATGATAATGGTTTGAGGTTCCATCCGCATCGTGAAGATGGCGGCGTGGCGCATCCCATCTTTAGCCTTGAAAAAGTACTTGCGAGCAACGTTATCGTGCGGTACGTGGCAGTCGTTGCAGGTTGCCCGCTCGCGGTGCGAGCTGTGGAACCAGGTGGCGTACTGCGTACCCATTAGGTGGCAGTTAACGCAAACCTCGGGTTTGTTGGAGAGGTAGGAGTGCGCCTTGGAGATGTAGAAGGCGTAGGACGATAGCCCGGCAAAGATGCCGAGCGCAACAACCACCGTAAGCCTCCATTCCTTTGGGGGTGTAATCAGCTTGATTAATCTATACACGGCGTATAAATTGTTGATGACTGGTTAAATATAGCAATATTTATTATCCAAGTAAATGGTTGGTTAATAGTTTTGGGATGGTAGCGAAAAGAAAGCCTCTAAGAGATTCTTGGGCGGTGTCGGGGGGCGTTCTGTTTTGCAGGAAGGTTGTTTAGCTCTAGACAGACGCTATGCGGCTTGCAGGGAGGTTATCTAGTTCTAGACAGACGCTATGCGGCTTGCAGGGAGGTTGTCTAACGCTAGACAGGCGCTATGCAGCCTGCAGGAAGGTTGTCTAGTCTTAGACAGAGGCTATGCACCTTGCAGGGAAGTCGTCTCGTTCTAGATAGAGGCTGTGCACCTTTTGGGGAGGTTTTCTATCCGTAGGTTGGAGCTACGCGCCTTGTACAAAGGCGTCTGCCCGTGAAGCAAAAAGAAGGTATAGCTGCAAGAATGGCGATCCCGTTGCCGAAATCGCCATTCCTTGGTTATGTGTTCGTGATTAGAACATCACCCCAACCTTAAACGAAACGTTGTTGAGGTTGATGTGCAGCGACGAGTCGTTAACCGTATTGGTAAGCCCGTTGTTGTAGGTAACCCCTAGTATTAGCGCAACGTTCCCCCCAAGCGAATATTCCGTTCCTATGCCAATTTGATAGCCTAGGTTTAGGAAGTTTATTTCGCCATCGAGCGTTTCACCATCAAGGGCAGATTGTCCTCCTATTGTGGCGTTGTGCCCTGAACCTGAAAACCCTTTAGACTTTAGAAGTACCGACGTTTTAAAGCCTAGGTTGGCGTAAAAGGTGTTGTACCCTATAGGGTTTGTTTTAAGTTTTATACCTATGGGTGCGGTGAGATACTGAAGGCGATACTTCATGCTCTCGCCAGGTGTAATTTTGTACTTCTGATCCTTGGTGTCGAGGGTGTAGGTTGTACTAGGATCTAGGTTGTACTTTAGGTATCCTCCGGTGCTTTCAATAAATACCCCCGAATAAACGGCATAGCGGTCGGCAAAGTACCTCTCAATGTTTAATCCAAATGCGATACCAGGAATTGATCCATCTCCTTCCGCCTTTTTGCGGTCCGATCCGAACCAGGATACTTGAGGATCTAAGGTTACCCCAAAACGGACTTGAGCGTGTGCCGGTAGAAGGAACGAAAGTGCAAACAGAGCAGTTATTGCAATCTTCTTCATTGGTAAATGCTATTTTTAGAAAGTTAAATGCTGCGTAAACGTTATTGGCGCTTTTGCGCTTGGACAAAGTTAGTGAAAGAAATTGCCCATTCCATATGTAGGCCGTTTAAAGTTGAACGAATGGCTCGCGGCTTGCTGCAAATGCTATTTAATGTAAAAGAATTTCGTGCGTAAAGTTGTAGTTGTACATTTGCAAAAACCTTTAAATAAATGAGAAGAAAGTTGGTTTTACTCACCATGGTAGCGGCTGCAATTATGGGGGTAAGCTGCAATAAGAGTAAAACAGGCGCCCCCCAAGCTGCCGATGTAAAGCCTGCCGCAAAGGCTGTAGATGTTAAGATACTTCGATTTGATAAGGATTTAGCCGCATTAGATGTAAATAATCTCGCTCCATCAATTCCAACCCTAAGGAAAAGGTACGGAGGCTTTATAGACTTATACTCCGATGGAATTCTTGGAATCGGTAAAACGTCTGATCCTCGCTACATAGAGGGGTTGCATGCATTTTTAACCTATCCGGTTGTTCGAGAGGCCTTCTCCGCAAGCTCTAAGGCGCTTACGCCCGAAGTCGTTGAGATCTTAGAAAAAGAGCTTTCGGCAGCCTTTACCCTTTATAAGGGCACCTTCCCCTCCAAGGCAATCCCCCAAACATTTTTCACCTACGTAGCAGGTTTTAACCAGTCGGTAATGATTACAGATGATGCACTGGGCATTGGAGTCGACAAGTACCTAGGCGCTGGCTATGTTAACTACCCAAGTTTAGGCTTTCCTCGTTACCTTACCCTAAAGATGGTCAAGGAAAGGATTCCCGTTGACATGATGTATGCTTGGGCAAATAGCGATTTCCCCATCCGAAAGGAGAGTGAACCTTTGCTATCGCACATTGTTTATCAGGGCAAATTAGAGTATCTGGTTAGTCAAATGCTTCCTGAGGCTGCCGACACCTTGGTTTTTGGGTTTACGCAGAATCAGATGAAGTGGTGTAAAAAAAACGAAAAGATGATGTGGGAATATTTGGTAGCCCAAAATCTGCTGTTTAACTCAGAAAGCTTCGTGCGAACTAAATTTATCGAGGAAGCTCCCTTCACCAACGTTTTTTCCACCGATTCTCCTGGCAAAGCCGCCGTCTGGTTAGGTTTTCGTATTGTTTCGAACTATATGAGAAATACCAAGTCGACCTTAACAGACTTAATGAAGGAGGATGATTACCAAAAGATACTCGCTGCAGCAAAGTACCGACCATAGCTTTAGCTGAATGTCGCTGATAATTTTAAAAAATAGCATAATGAAGAGAGACATTGAAATAGCCCAGGAGGCGGCAATCGAACCGATTGTTGAGATTGCAAAGAGGCTTAACGTGTCGGCTGACGATCTTGAACTTTACGGGAAGTATAAGGCAAAGCTTCCGCTTAGCTTGATAGACGAGGATAAGGTAAAGAAGGCAAAGCTTATTCTTGTTTCAGCAATCTCGCCAACTCCCGCAGGTGAGGGAAAGACAACCACCTCTATTGGTTTGGCAATGGCGATGAATAAAATCGGAAAGCAAACTGCTGTGGTGCTTCGTGAGCCTTCGCTTGGTCCTGTATTTGGAATTAAGGGCGGTGCAACTGGTGGCGGATACTCGCAGGTTATCCCAATGGAAGATATCAACCTACACTTTACTGGTGATTTTGCGGCTGTTGAAAAGGCGCACAACCTGCTTGCTGCTTTAATCGACAACAATCTTCAGAGTAAAAAGCATAACCTGAACCTCGATCCCCGAACCATAGCGTGGAAGCGTGTTATGGACATGAACGACCGCTCGCTTCGCGATACCGTAATCGGATTGGGTGGCACCGCAAATGGGGTTCCCCGCGAAACCGGATTCGACATTACAGCTGCATCGGAGGTTATGGCAATACTTTGCCTATCAAAGAATATCGCCGATTTAAAGGAAAAGTTAGGTAACATCTTTGTGGGGTTTACCTTCGATGGTAAGCCTATTTATGCGCGCGATCTTAACGCACATGGGGCTATGGCGGCCCTTCTTAAGGATGCCATTAAGCCAAACCTGGTTCAAACCCTCGAAGGAACACCTGCGCTTATCCATGGAGGTCCTTTTGCCAATATTGCCCAAGGAACCAACACGCTGGTGGCAACCAAAATGGGAATGTCGCTATCCGACTATGTTGTCACTGAGGCAGGGTTTGGTTTCGATCTTGGTGGCGAAAAGTTTCTAGATATAAAGGCTAAGTATGCAGGGTTATCTCCTGTTGCAGTGGTGCTAGTCGCTACTACACGTGCGCTTAAGTATCATGGAGGCTTATCGCTTAAGGAGGTTGGTAGTTCAAATGTTGAAGCGCTGAAGAAGGGGCTAGAGAACCTTGAGAAGCATATCGAGAATGCAAAACTCTTCAATATAACTCCGGTTGTAGCCATCAACAAGTTTACCAACGATACGCCCGAAGATATGGCCGCTATTGTTGAGGTATGCAAGCGTCATGGTGTTATGGCCTACGAGGCTAACGTGTGGGCTGAGGGTGGCAATGGTGCGTTGGAGTTGGCTAAGGCTGTTGTCGAAATAGCAGAAGCATGCAACACGCAATTTCAGCCTCTATACGATTGGAACGAAAGCATCGAAAATAAAATATCGACTATTTCGACTCGAATATACGGTGCTGATGGCGTCGACTACCAGCCAAAAGCGAAGTCAGCCCTAAAGAAGATTGCTTCTCTAGGATTGAACCATCTGCCTGTTTGTATGGCTAAAACGCAAAAATCGCTTTCTGACAATCCAAACATGCTTGGTAGACCAAAGAATTTTACCATCACCGTTAGAGATATCGAAATTGCCGCTGGTGCAGGTTTCGTTGTACCAATTACAGGCGAAATGATGCGTATGCCAGGCTTACCCGAAGAGCCTGCGTCTAATAATATCGACATTGATAGCAATGGCAATATCTCTGGACTATTTTAGATCGTCCTTATAGAAAAAGTAAATAGGCTGCCTCAAGTGCAGCCTATTTCTTTTATGATTGTTCGGACTTTTAATACGATTTTATAGTACGACTAAATTCCTGCTTTTAGGTAGATTGGTCCATCAAGGCCAAGAGGGAAACCTGTTAAATACCAAATAGATATTATAACAATCCACACCAACAAGAAAATTATTGTGAATGGTAGCATCATCGATATTATGGTGCCTATTCCGTATCGTTCATCGTATTTCTGCGAGAATGTAACAATAAGGGCAAAGTAGCTCATCATTGGAGTAATTACGTTTGTTACCGAGTCTCCAATTCGGAAGGCTGCTTGTGCAACACCTGGATGGTAGTTGAGCAACATAAACATTGGCACAAACACAGGGGCCATGATTGCCCACTTTGCAGAGGCGCTACCCATGAATAGGTTGATGAAGGCCGATAGCAGCACAAACCCAATAATCAGAGGAATTCCAGTGAGTCCTATTGATTTTAGCCATGCGGCGCCATTAATTGCCAATACTATGCCGAGGTTGCTCTCTTTGAAGAAGTATACAAACTGCGCAGCAAAAAATACCAATACAATGTAACCACCCATGCCTTTCATAGAGTGGGTCATGTGCTTAACTACATCCTTGTCGTTTTTGATACTACCTGTAATGATTCCGTAGATGAGTCCTGGAACAAAGAAGATTAGGAAGATAGCGACCACAATACCTTTGAAGAAAGGGGAGTGTAGTATTCCTCCTGTTTCAGGATCGCGTAAAAGACCATCTTCAGGAATGATAGACCAAGCAAGCAGTCCGCATATTGCTAATGCTCCCCATCCAGCCCAGCGTAGCCCTTTCTTCTCGCGTTCGCTGAGTTTTTCAATTTCGAGCGGTTGAAGCTCTCCTGTGTAAGTTCCTAAACGAGGTTCAACAATCTTTTCGGTAACAAAAGTACCAACTACAACAACCATGATAGCAGATGCTACCATGAAGAAGTAGTTTACCATTGGGTTTACCATTATGGAAGGGTCAATGATGTTGGCTGCTGAGGTAGAAAGTCCTGCAAGAATAGGGTCGACAGAGCCAATTAGGAAGTTAGACCCGAATCCTGCACTTACACCGCAAAAGGCTGCCGCAAAACCTGCCATAGGATGGCGTCCGATGGCATGAAATATCATGGCACCAAGGGGAATTAGTATTACGTAGCCGGCTTCTGAAGCAAGGTGTGAGAATATTCCCGCTACGATAATGGCTGCTGTAATCAAACGCTTAGGCGCTCCCAATACTAGCTGCCGAACCAGAACTGTAAATAGCCCAGATCCCTCGGATACCCCGATACCAACCATTACTACTAGTACTAATCCTAATGGAGGAAAATCAACAAAGTTCTTTTCTACATTAGTCCAAATCCATCGGATTCCATCGCTGGTGAGAAGGTTCTTTACCTTTACAATCTCTCCGGTTACAGGATGTTCTGCTGTAAGCCCCAATGTGGCAGCTACGGCCGATAGAAGTACAATTAAAAGGGCCATTAAGGCAAACAATGTTGCCGGGTGGGGGAGTTTGTTTCCCACTCTTTCTACGCTATCCAAGAATCGGTTGAATAGCGAAGCTTTTTGAACAGAGGTACTCATTAAAAGTGCTTGTTTTAGTTGTTAAATGGTCCAAACGTGCAATCATTTATGGGCGCAAAGAAAAGGAAAACTGCTACTTTGCAATCGCTTGATGAACGCGATATGTGAAAAACATGTTAAATATGGAAACTATTTAGTGATTATTCGCTTGTGTAGCCTTTGTTGTAATGTGATTATTTTTTGTAAATGTTTAATTATCTATTACATATAACGTCTTAAACTTGTATGGGCGTTCCCTTTGAGTAGTCATATTTTCATACCTATATGAAGGTAACAATCACTATATTTGGTGCGACTTATTTGACTCTAAAACTAAAACCATGGAAAAAACTGTAAGGGAGCATCTTCTCTGCTTGTTGAAGACGGAAGTAGTTCCTGCTCTCGGATGTACAGAACCAATTGCAGTTTCGCTTGCTGTTGCTAAGGCTAGGGAGGCTTTAGGTGAACTCCCTGATGCTGTTGAAGTATTCGTTAGTCCTAATATCCTTAAAAATGGAATGGGGGTTGGCGTTCCTGGAACAGGAATGGTTGGGTTACATATAGCTGCTGCATTGGGTGCGCACTATGGCAATTCTTCTATGCTGCTGGAACTACTTGTTGGCTTAACCCCAGATATCGTAGAAACTGCAAAGACCTATGTTGGTTCGAAGCATGTCACTATAGGCGTTAAGGATGGTATCGATAAACTGTACGTAGAGGCCATCTGTCGTAAAGGCGATCAGACGGGTAGCGCATACATTAAGGGCGCACATAGCAATATTGTGTTGGTAAAGCGTAATGAAGAACTTCTTGAGGGTAGTTTGGAGACTATTCTTCCATCCCAAATAAATTCTGATGCCGTTTCTCTTGCTCCTGCAATTTCTGTAAAACTGATCCACGAATATGCTACTACGGCACCTCTGGAAGAGATTGAGTTCATATTGGAAGGAGGAGTGATGAACAAGCGTATTTCCGACGAGGGATTGCGCGGCGATTATGGCCTTAAGGTTGGTAAGTGCATGAAGAGTAAGATGGATGCAAACATGCTAAAGGACGACCTGCTTACCCATGCCATTGCGGTAACTACGGCCGCCTCGGATGCCCGAATGGCCGGAAATCAGCTTCCTGCAATGAGCAATTCGGGTAGCGGAAATCAAGGAATAACCGTTATGCTTCCGGTGGTTGCTACTGCCGAAAAGTTGAATTCGTCTAGAGATGAGTTGGCTCGTGCTTTAGTGATTAGCAACCTTGTTTCTATTCATATTAAGTCGAAACTTGGGCGTCTCTCGGCGCTTTGTGGTGTTTCTGTAGCGGCAATGGCCTCGTCGTGCGGTATTGTTTACCTCTTTGGAGGATCGTACGAGCAGATGACCTACGCTATCAAGAATATGATTGGAAACCTAACTGGAATGATTTGCGACGGAGCCAAGGTGGGCTGTTCGCTAAAAGTTTCTTCGGGTGTGTCTGCTGCTGTAAATGCTGCCCTGTTGGCATTGGACAATATCTGCATTCAGGAAACCGATGGAATTGTTACTGATGATGTAGAAACATCCATCGATAATCTTGCAGAGTTGGGTGCCGATGGAATGAGGGAAACCGACAAGATGATTCTTGACTTGATGCTTAAGAAGTAGTAGTACTATGCTTCATATAACAAAAGGGCTTCCGTTTACGGAAGCCCTTTTGTTTGTAATTATATTTCTTGCAGATCAAGATACTTGATGTGGTCGATTAGCAGGCTGGGCCTGTTAAGGTCGCCAGCTTGGCAGTAGTAGTACTCGTGCTCTAGCCGCTTATTCCCATTAACAATGGCACCTGCAGGTAGTATCTGGCCATTATTCTTTAGCTGAATAATCTCCTCCTTGGTAAGATATCCGGTAACCTCGAATTTGAACGAGGGGGCAAAAACAATCTTCTTTATTTGTTCTTTATTGATCTCCTGATTTTTTGAGAGCTTAAAGTTCTCAAAAAGGTGAATTACTCCTGGTTTGATGCGGGTAAGCACAAAGTAGTCGTACTGGATACGATGCTTCTTTCCATTTCCGTAGCTGGCATCCGCATTCCAGAACTCTGTGTCGAGAAGTAGCAGGTTTGAGTAGTATGGAATCGCTTTTACTAAAAGGCGCTTGTTGTGATTTACCAAAAGCTCAAAGTTTTCGTACTTGTCGGCTTCCCACTCTATGCCTTTGGGATGTCGTACAGATACCCCGTTCATGTCTAAGTATTTCTTCATTCCAATCTCACACAGCTTGCCTCTGAATGCTTTCGCAAAATCGGCTACATTTTGCTGTTTGTTGGATCCCCAAAATAACGACGCCAAGTTCTTCTTCTTGCCAACGGTGTGCGCAAAGGCAAATTCAAAGGCTTCGTCTAAGGCGCTTGTCAGAATAAAATCGCTCTTGAATTCTTTCCCTTGGGTTGTTAGGTACGAGATTTCAATATTTTCTTGTTCATTAGTCATATTCGTAGGTATTGGTACTGCCCTAAATTTAGCATAAACAATCCAGTAAACCGATATTTTTACGCATTATTTTGAGTCGTAGCCTCAATCTTTTGCGTTAGGAAATGTGGATTGGAGTACAAAGCGGGATGCAAATGGCTATCTTTGTTATAAACCAAAAATATGTAGCATGCTTTCGTCTATTTTGGTAAGAAACTATAGGTGCCTTAAATTCCTGAAGGTTGACCAGTTTTCGCATGTAAACCTTATTACAGGGGAAAATAATACGGGGAAATCGACATTGCTCGAGGCTATTTCGCTTTTGGTAAGCCAAGGTGAGGTTGGTTGGATATTTAAGCTGCTCTCGGAAAGGGGCGAATACTACCGACCCGAATCCGATAACGATAATACGGCTTTTAACCTGAAATCGCTGTCGTCGCTTTTTTACGATAGGTTGGTTGCTGTTGACGATGTGGAAAACAGCATTGCCATTTCGGCTAGTGGTAGTGAAGGTGTGGATAGCAGCCTATCCATTCGTGTTGTGGAGATGGGGAATCAGCACGCATTAGGGTTAGAGGTTGCTAATGCAGGTCAAAAGGCAATTATGCCTCTTTTTATCGATCATCCCTCGCGCTTTTACTGTAACATAAAACCATCCTACCCATTTCAGCTGGTGCGAACCAGCACCAACTATAGGCTCAACGAGCAGCTATGGGATCAGATTATCCTTACCGAAAAGGAGAATTTTACCATAGAGGCGCTCCGAATTGTTGATCCAAACATAGAGCGTTTGGCCTTTATTCAGATAGATGCCTCGGGCTACCGAAAGCCTGTCGTAAAGCTAAAAGGACGCGATGGTATAGTCCCTTTGTCGGGGATGGGAGATGGAATTAACCGGGTGCTTTCTATTGTGCTGGCGCTGGTAAACTGCATTAATGGAGTTCTACTTGTTGACGAGTTTGAGAATGGGCTTCACTATCGCGTTCAGCATAAGCTGTGGGAGGTGATATTTAGCATGGCCAACAAGCTCGATGTGCAGGTGTTTGCAACAACTCATAGCAACGACTGCATAAATACCTTTGAGCAGCTGCTTAACGACGATGTGCACATTAACGATGGAAAGCTCATTCGTCTCGACAATAAGGATGGAAAGATTGTTCAGGTGGAGTTTGACCCCGAAGAGATGCGAATTGCCACCGAGCAGCGTATCAACCTTCGTTAGAAAAGTTTTGCTGGTATGGATACTAGGACAAAGGCAAGTAGAAAGCTGCTCGTTGAGGGAAGCGACGATCAGCACGTTATCTTGGCGTTGTGCAGCAAGCACCATCTTCCTGTAACCTTCGAGGTGGTTGACAATCGTGGTGTAAGCAATCTTTTAAAGAGCATTGGCGTTTGGCTTAAGACTTCATCTTTAGAAACGTTGGGGATGATTCTTGATGCGGATGAGGAGATTGACAGGCGCTGGAGCGAGGTTCGAGGAAGACTGGAGAAGGCTGGCTACGAACTTCCCGATAAGCCGATGAGGGGAGGTACTATTCTTCGTCAGAGAGGGCTGCCTGTTGTTGGCATCTGGCTAATGCCCGATAATGCCTCTAGCGGGATGCTCGAGGATTTTCTGAAGTACCTGATTCCCGAAGGAGATTTGCTCCTGCCCGAGGCCGAGCGTACCCTCGATAGGCTCGAGATGGAGCGCATTAACGGCTACAAGCATGTGCATCGGGCAAAGTCGTTGCTGCATACCTGGCTGGCATGGCAGGATAGCCCAGGCATGCCCATCGGGGTTGCCATTACGCACAGCTACCTCGATACCAACTCAGACCTTGGCTACGAATTTGTGGAGTGGCTAAGGGAACTGTTTGGATAGGATGATTTAGGATAAGTATATAAATATAAGTATATAAATAAAAGAAGAGGCTCCATTATAATAGAGCCTCTTTCTTATTATCGTGCGATTCGGTATAACTTCCGTTTAACTTCAGAATAAATTCCGAATAACTTCTGTTCCTAGTAGCGGTAGTGCTCGGGCTTGTAAGGGCCTTCCACCTTAACGCCTATATAGTCGGCCTGCTTTTTCGAAAGCGTGGTAAGCTTAACGCCCAGCTGCTCGAGGTGTAGGCGAGCAACCTCTTCGTCGAGATGCTTTGGTAGGCGGTAAACGTCAACCTTAAGATCTTTCTCCCAAAGCTCGATTTGAGCAAGGGTTTGGTTGGTGAACGAGTTGCTCATCACGAACGATGGGTGACCAGTAGCACAGCCTAGGTTAACCAAGCGGCCTTCTGCCAATAGGAAGATAGCGTGCCCATCGGGGTAAACATACTTGTCAACCTGTGGCTTGATGTTAATCTTTTGGATGCCTTCCCAGCTGTTGAGGCGATCTACTTGGATTTCGTTATCGAAGTGACCAATGTTGCAAACGATGGTCTGATCCTTCATGCCAGCCATGTGCTCGGCAGTAATGATGTCGCGGTTACCGGTGGTGGTAACGTAGATGTTTCCTTCTGCAAGGGTATCCTCGGTAGTTTTTACCTCGAAGCCTTCCATTGCAGCCTGAAGAGCACAAATTGGGTCAATCTCGGTAACGATTACGCGGGCACCGTATGCACGCATAGAGCGAGCACAACCCTTACCCACGTCGCCGTATCCGCAAACAACCACAACCTTACCGGCAATCATCACGTCGGTAGCACGCTTAATACCATCAGCAAGCGATTCGCGGCAACCGTAAAGGTTGTCGAACTTGCTCTTGGTAACCGAGTCGTTTACGTTGATGGCAGGGATCAGCAGCTCGCCGCGCTCCATCATCTGGTATAGGCGGTGAACGCCGGTGGTGGTTTCTTCCGAAACGCCCTTCCACTCGGCAACGGTGCGGTGCCACTTGCCGTGGTCATCCTTTAGGATTTGCTTAAGCGCATCGAGGATAACGCTCTCCTCGTGGCTACCTGGGGTATAGTCGAGCACCTTGGCGTCGTTTTCGGCAGCGTATCCCTTGTGGATAAGCAGGGTTGCATCGCCACCATCGTCTACGATGAGGTTTGGACCCTTACCACCGGGGAACGATAGCGCCTGTGCGGTGCACCACCAGTACTCCTCGAGGCTCTCGCCCTTCCATGCAAATACAGGAACGCCAGCAGCGGCAATGGCAGCAGCGGCGTGGTCTTGAGTCGAGAAGATGTTGCAGCTGCACCAGCGTACATCGGCACCTAGGTCAACTAGGGTTTCGATAAGCACGGCGGTTTGGATGGTCATGTGCAACGATCCCATTACGCGGGCTCCCTTTAAAGGCTTTTTACCTTCGTATTTTTTGCGGATAGCCATCAATCCTGGCATTTCCTTTTCGGCAATTTCAATCTCCTTACGGCCAAAATCGGCTAGCGATAGGTCGGCCACCTTGTAGGGAAGCTTTTCGTCAATTGTATATGAAAACATACGGATGAATTTTTGCCGCTAAGGTAGCGATTTATAATTAATAGGATGCCGCTTTGTTTGATGTTACGTTAAAAGGGATGGGGCATGATTCCCTGGCAGATTAATCTTCCGAAGCGGTAGCTGGCATCCCTTCCTTTAGTGGATGCTCGACGCAAGAGGGCAATGCTCGAGATGGAGGATGCAAGGAGAGGGTTCTCTTCCTCGAAAAAGAAATGCTGCTATCTGGTGCTTGTCACGGAACCGAGCATGGCAGGTTCGGCGTAGCCTCGCTAGAATAGCCCTATGGGCTTCTTCGGATGAACGCGAGATTCCGGTAACCTCAATCTATCCCTATTTTGATATTCGTAGCTCTACGGAAGAGCTGATCGGTACCTGTTTTGAGATCCGTAGTTCTACGGAAGAGCTGATCGGTACCTATTTTGATATCCGTAGTTTTACGGAAGAGCTGATCGGTATCTATTATGATATCCGTAGTTCTACGGAAGAACTAATAGGTGCCAGTTTTGATATCCGTAGTTCTGTAGATAAACTAAATGGTACTAGTTTTGATATTAGTAGTTCTGTGGATAAGCTAAATGGTGCCAATTTTGATATCCGTAGTTCTGCGGAAGAAATCATCGGTATCTGCTTTAGAACCCCTAATACAGCGGAGGTGCTAGCTGGTGTGGGTGGGGAAATTCGTGGTGGAGTGTCCGGTTGGGGCATAAATGGCTTCGGCCCCTCTAGCGATGAGTGCTACACCTCCAACAAGAAAGGCATCCTGCATAGGATGCCTTTTCTTTTTTACGGCCTGCGATTATAGCAGCGCGTTAAGCTTTTCAACCAGCTTGGCCTTTGGAACAGCGCCTACCTGCTTGTCCTTCACCTCGCCGTTAACGATGAACAGCACGGTTGGGATGTTGCGGATGCCGTACTTAGCCGAGATGGAAGGGTTGTCGTCTACGTTCACCTTTCCGATAACGGCCTTGCCGTCGAACTCGCCGTGCATCTCCTCGATGATGGGAGTTAGCATGCGGCAAGGTCCACACCATTCTGCCCAAAAGTCTAGTACTACAGGCTTGTCAGCCTTTGCTACCAATTCTTCGAAGTTGCCTTCGTTAATTTCTAGTGCCATATTGTGTTGTTTTTAATTGTTTCGTCCGCGCTACAAATGTACCAATTTGCGGTATATGGTGTTTCGCAAAGTGCAAAATATTGCGTCTACATAACAGGGCTAGTCCACCAGCTTAAAGTTGATGCTGTTGTGCTGCAGGTAGTCGATAAACTCGTGGCTAAGCCCTACCCTAAAGGTGCGCGAGTGCATCTCTACGGATAGCTTATCGGCTGGGTCGACCAGCTTCACCTTAAGGGCGATGTTGCCCTTGCAGGTTTCGGCGTAGGTTCGGATCTCGGCGGCGATCTCGTCGGTGATGCTGAAGATGGGCAGGGTAATCTGGATGCCCTTCACCATCTCGTCCTTTACGTTGGGCAGCTGGCGGATGACCTTAATCTTGGCCTCGAACTCGCCTGGGCGGAAAGGGTGCGGGTTCACCGATCCGCGGATCAGCAGCGAGTAGCCCTCGTAGAAGAAGCTGCGGAACTGCTCGTAGTCCTTCCCGAAGAGGGTAAACTGGTAGCTGTCCTGGTAGTCCTCCACGGTTATCGATCCGTAGGGTTTGCCCGTTTTGGTCATCAGGTTTCTGGCCGTGGTTACCATGCCGGCCACCGAGAAGTCGCGGCCCACCATCGAGGGGAGGTCGTTGAGGTCGGTTAGCGTGCAGTTGGTGAAGTTGTCGATCTCAATCCGATACTCATCTAGCGGATGCGACGAGAGGTAGATGCCCACCACCTCTCGCTCCTTGTTCAGCGTCTCGAGCTTATTCCACTCGGGAGCGTTGGCCGGAGGCTCGGGTTTCTGTATGATTTCTGCCGATGCGATGGCCCCAAAGAGGCTGTTCATGGCGTTGTTCTTCTCGTTTTGCAGGCGGTTGCCGTAGCGGATCAGGTTTTCGATGAAGGTTACATCCTTGTTGTCCGTAGCAAAGTAGGCCGAGCGGGGTAGGGGACTCAGGCTGTCGAATCCGCCGGCAAGAATCAGCGTTTCAAGGTTCTTACGGTTGGCAGCGCTCAGGTTAACCCTTTCCACCACGTCGTAGATGTCCTTAAACGGACCGCCCTGTTTGCGGGCCTCTATGATGGCGTTTACGGCGCCCTCGCCAAGTCCCTTCACGGCGCCTAGCCCAAAGCGAACGTGTCCCTGGCTATTCACCGAGAACTTGTAGCTACTCTCGTTGACATCAGGACCCAGTACCGATATGCCCATACGCTTGCACTCGTCCATGAAGGTGGTAATCTTCTTGATGTCCGAGAGGTTGCGGCTCAGCACCGCCGCCATAAACTCCGAAGGGTAGTGTGCCTTCAGGTAGGCGGTTTGGTACGATACGTAGGCGTAGCAGGTAGAGTGCGACTTGTTGAAGGCGTACTGCGCAAAGGCCTCCCAGTCGGTCCATACCTTTTCCAGAATCTTGGCGTCGTGGCCGCGCTCGGTTGCTCCCTTGATGAAGTCGGCCTTGAGCTTGTCCATCACGTCCTTCATCTTTTTTCCCATCGCCTTACGCAGCGTATCGGCCTGTCCCTTGGTAAAGCCGGCCAGCTTCTGCGACAGGAGCATCACCTGCTCCTGGTACACCGTAATACCGTAGGTGTCCTTCAGGAATTCCTCCATCTCGGCAATGTCGTACTCGATCTTCTTTCGGCCGTGCTTACGGTCGATAAAGTCGGGGATGTACTCCAGTGGGCCCGGACGGTAGAGGGCATTCATGGCGATAAGGTCCTCGAAGCGGTTGGGCTTAAGGGCGCGCAGGTACTTCTTCATACCCGGCGACTCGAACTGGAACAGTGCGGTGGTATCGCCACGGGCGTACAGCTCGTAGGTCTCCGCGTCATCCAGCGGTATCTTATCTATATCGATGATCTCTCCCTTGCTGCCCTCGATGTACTCAAGCGCATCCTTTATAATGGATAGCGTTTTAAGTCCAAGGAAGTCCATTTTTAGAAGACCAACGTCCTCCACGTGCTTGCCGTCGTACTGGGTAACCAGCAGGCTGGCATCCTTGTGGGTGCTTACGGGTATGTAGTTTTCTAGGTCGTCTCTGGCGATGATGATACCACAGGCGTGGATCCCCGTTTGGCGAACAGAGCCCTCTAGGGTTTCGGCAAAACCAAGGGTTTTGGCGATAAGCGGATTGGGCGAGGTGCGCTCCTGGTTTAGCTCGGGAACCTCGTCGAAGGCTTTTGCCAGCGTGGTTCCTGGTTTTTCGGGAACCATCTTGGCGAGCCTGTCGGCTTCGGGTAGCGGTAACTTCTGTACGCGCGCTACGTCCTTGATGGCCATCTTGGCCGCCATGGTACCAAAGGTGATGATGTGGGCAACGCGCTTTTCGCCGTACTTGCGCACCACCCACTTGAGCACCTCCTCGCGGCCATCTTCGTCGAAGTCGATATCGATATCGGGCATCGAGATACGGTCGGGGTTAAGGAAACGCTCAAACAGCAGATCGTACTTCACCGGATCGATATTGGTAATCTTTAGGCAGTAGGCCACGGCCGATCCTGCCGCCGATCCACGGCCTGGGCCAACCGAAACACCCATCTCGCGTGCTGCACGAATAAAGTCCCATACAATAAGGAAGTAGGATGGGAATCCCATCTTCTCCATGGTGTCGAGCTCAAAGTCGACGCGTTCTTTTATCTCGCCAGCGAAATCGTCACCCCAGCGCTCTTTGGCACCTTCGTAGGTAACGTGGCGCAGGTACTTCATGTCGTCGTTGAAGCTTTCGGGGAGCGGGAATACCGGCATAAAGGGCTTTTGGTTTAGGTCAAAGGCCTCGATCTTGTCGGCAATCTCCTGTGTTGTTGCAATGGCTTCCGGGTAGTCCTTAAATAGTTCAGCCATCTCCTCAGGCGACTTAAGGTACTCCTGCTTGGTGTAGCGCATGCGGGTCGGGTCGTCGATGTCCTTTCCCGTATTTAGGCAGATGAGCAGGTCGTGTGCATCCGCATCCTCGGCATTGGTAAAGTGCACGTCGTTGGAGGCAATGTACTTTATCCCCGTTTCCTGCGATATCTTTTTGATAACCTCGTTAACCTTTTTCTGGTTTTCGAAGATCTCTGCGTTAATTTTAGGGTCGCCCGATTGGTGTAGCTGCAGTTCCATGTAGTAGTCGTCGCCAAAAATGCTTTGGAACCACTTGGCTACTTTTAAGCCAGCCTCATATCCGTCTGACATGATAGCCTGTGGTAGCTCGCCACCAAGGCAGGCCGAGCAGGCAACAATCCCCTCGTGGTAGCGTTCCAGCAAATCCTTGTCGATACGGGGCTTGTAGTAGTAACCCTCCGTCCACGAGTAGGAAACAATCTTCATGAGGTTCTTGTAGCCCTCGTAGTTTTTGGCTAGCAGGATAAGGTGATCTCCACTTCGGTCGTCCTTGTCGCTCTTATCGAAACGGCTGTTTTTGGCAACGTAGGCCTCTACGCCAAGGATCGGCTTAATGCCCACATCCTTCGCCTTTTTATGGAAAAGCTTTACCCCAAACATGTTTCCATGGTCGGTAATGGCAATTGATTTCATTCCCCTTTTTGCAGCAGCCTTTAGAATTCCGGCAATGCTCGCCGCTCCATCGAGGATTGAGTATTGAGTATGTACGTGCAGGTGCGTAAAATCGGCCATATCAGTGTTGTTGATGTTGGCTGTGTAAACAGCCTTTGGGCAATAAAGTTAGCGATATTTTTTTGTTGGCCGTGGCGACAAATTTTTGGAACGACGTTGAATGTTTTAGAACTCTTCTATTTTGCTGATTGCTAGATGTGCAAAATTCTAAACTCTTTTCTCTTCTTTGAAGTTTGTTGCTCGGAAGCCGATTGTTGATATGTAAGCATAGAAGTTGATAATTCGTTGAAACGCTATCCGTTAAACATTGCTTAAAAAGAAAAGGTTGATAATCGGAATATTATAGGAAAGTAGTATCTTTGCCCCGCAAATAACGTAGGTTGTTTAACTTTAAAATTTTTAGAAAATGCCTGTAAAAATTCGTTTGGCACGTCATGGTAAGAAAGATTACGCTTTCTATCACATTGTCGTTGCAGATAGCAGGGCGCCACGTGATGGTAGATTTATCGAAAGGATTGGTTCTTACAATCCCAACACTAATCCTGCTACAATCGAGCTCAAGTTCGAAAAAGCACTTGACTGGATGTTTAAAGGCGCCCAACCTACCGACACTGTAAGGTCAATTCTTTCAAAGAAAGGCGTTCTTATGAAGAAGCACCTTCTTGAAGGTGTTAAGAAAGGCGCTTTTACTGCTGAAGTTGCAGAAGAGAAGTTCAACGCATGGGCTGCAGATAAGTCTAACAAGACTACTGCTGAGCTTAACCAGCTAACTCAGGCTAAGAACGACGCTAAGCGCGCACGTCTTGCTGAAGAGGCTAAGCAAAAGGAAGCAAAGGCTGCTAAGGTTGCCGAAAAACTTGCTGCTGCCGCTGCCGCTGCTGCTCCAGAAGCTGCTGCTGAAGAAACTACCGAAGAGGCTGCTGAATCTACTGAAGCTTAATCTTTGGATCTTATGCATTCAGGAAAGAGCAGTGTTGCAGAAGTTATTAAGACCTTTGGTGTAAACGGAGAATTAGTACTTAAGCTATATAGTAGCTTTCCTGAAGAGATTGACTTAGAGGAACCGGTTTTCATCGACATCGATGGAATCCCGGTTCCTTTCTATTTTAAAGCATTCCGTTTTAACGGAAAAAGCAAGGCTGTCGTTGTATTCGATGATTTTGAGTCGGAGCTGCTTGCCGAAGAGCTAATCGGAAAAATTGTTTTGTACGATGACGAACTCTTGGAAGATGAAAATGATGAGCCTTCGCCTTTCGATTTTGTAGGGTACAAGGTGCTAACCCACTGCGATACACCGCAAATGATTGGTACGGTTGAAGATTACTACGACTACCCAAACAACCCCCTGTTTCAAGTTCTTACTGCCGACGATCAGGAAATACTCCTTCCTGTAAACGAAGACTTTATTGTCGCTATTGACGATGAGCAAGAGGCTCTTTACGTCGAACTTCCCGAAGGCTTTCTTGATATTTTTGAAGAGTAGCATGTAACTTTTTTGTTACAGTTGTCGTCTTAGGTAAAAAACTACAGCTATGACAAAAAAGTTACTATTCTCATTAGGATTTTTGTTGATGTCCAGTGCCTTTTCTTTTGCACAGAAAGGACGAGTATATGTTGCGAATGATTTCGATGGAATTAATTTCTCATTACCAGTAGAGCTTAACGTCTCTATTGGGAGTAAGTACGAAGTAAAAGCTATTGGAACTTCCGATGATATAGATTGGATCGTAATCGAAAAGAATGGCAGTTCCTTAAGCATTAAGTCTAAGTCAAAGTTTGGACATCATCGTTTTGATCGAGAAACAAAACTTTACGTAACGCTTCCTCGATTGGAGAACCTATCATTGGCTGGTTCTGGTGATATTTACGTTAAGGGTGAGGTTGCTGTGAATACCTTACGGATTAATGTAGCAGGTTCTGGAGATGTTACAATTGAAAAAGTTTCGGTTGATAATTTTGATGTAAATGTTTCAGGCTCTGGGAATGTGAAAATTTCTAATCGTTCGTCAGCCAATAGTGCAGAGTATAAAATCGCGGGGTCGGGATCAATCTCGTCTCGTAACGTTGTGGCAAAAAGCGTAGAGGTTAACATTGCTGGAAGTGGCGATGTTAATACTTATGCTTCAGAGAATTTGTCTGTGAAAATTGCCGGGAGCGGTAATGTAGAATGCTTGGGAAATCCGAAAAATGTCGAAAAGGTTAAGTTTGGATCAGGAAGTATTTCAGTAAAATAGGTTTATAAGCCACATGAACTAAAATAGGCGAGCAATATTGCTCGCCTATTTTAGTTCATGTGCTCAAAGATTTTATTTTTGAGATCTTTCAGTTGATCTATTTCTTCAATTTTCTGCGGTTTGGCAATGTTTTCCTTGGTATTGCTATGTGTATATTTCTGACTTAACCTCCATAATAGCCCTATCAGTAAGAAAACAATGCTGGATAATACTAGTATTTGGTAGTTCATGGGTAATGATTGCAGCGCAAAGCATGTCGCAATTAACGCTACATTCGTGGCAAGGAGTATTGATGTTGAAGCCTTATGCGAAAAGCCTAAACGTAGCATAAGGTGGTGAATGTGTCTTTTGTCTGGATGAAAAGGTGATTGCCCATTTGCAATTCGTATAGAGAATACCCTAAGCGTATCAAAAATGGGGAGTACGAGGACGGACAAGGCTAGAACTGGAGCAAAATCAATGCTGAAAGGTCCATTACTTACCGAATTAATGTTGATAAATTTCAGCATTGCTGTAGTAATGAATAAGCCTAATACAAGAGATCCTGTATCGCCCATAAATATCTTGTTCGTATTCCCAAAGACATTGTAAAGGAAGAATGCCATTAAGGATCCAGCCATTGCGAAGCATAGCATTGCCCATGCAAAATGTCCAAGTAGGTAAAAGTCCACACCAAAAAATGTAGCAGCCAAGATTCCAAAGCCAGAAGCCAATCCATCAATCCCATCAATTAGGTTTACGGCATTGATTAATGCTATAAATATGAACATCGTGGATAGTACACTTGGCCAGTATGGGATGTCGTAGATGCCTAGAATCCCATCAAAGGATGTTAGCCTTACATCTCCCAAAAAGGTAATAAAGAAGGCTACAATAACTTGTCCTACAAGTTTTTTCTTGGCAGAGAGTACTAGAATGTCATCTTTTATTCCCAAGAAGAAAAGTATTAACATACCGAGGAGCAAGGAGTTAAACTCTGGAACAAAGTAGTATGATGCGAGCAATAGCGACGCCACTGCAAATCCGATGAAAATGCCTACGCCTCCTAATGTTGGTATTGCTTTTTTATGAGAAGTTCTGTTGTTTGGTTCGTCAACAAGATTCTTAAGTCGAGCTATTCGAATAACGACTGGAATAATTTTGTAGCTTGTGTAAAAAGCAATTAGGATGCTTATAAAGGGTGTAATATTTTTCATATTTGGTTTAATTCTTTATGATTTTAACTTCTCCTCCAAGTCCTAGTTCAATAATCGAAGGGGACTTGCAGTCGTATTGAATTGTTGCTATTGAAATTGGAATTTTTGATACAATTTCGTTGGGTACAGAGTCTAACGAAGTGGTAATTCTGCTATAATCTCCTGATGTAGGTAGAGCAAGCAATGGGAATTGCAGCTTTTGTAGAATATTAGATATGATACCTTCGGCAATAACCCTAAAGGGTGCTTTCCCCGTATTTGAAATAACCGCTTGAGGCAATCCGCATGCTGAAGGAAGTACTAAGATTAGAGGTGATATTGCTACGTTTAGTAGTTCCTCCGCAATTTCAGGAATTTCTTTGGTATACCTACCTATTTGGTCTATGTGTTTTACGATTATCGAATAGTTATGCGCTTTTGGTAGGTCGATCAGAGAGAAGGCTCTAATTACTGCATTCTCATTTGTCGCATCACAGACTATTTCGTAACCAGAATCGGTAGGAAGTAAACAAGTCTCCCCCTCTTTTAAGGCTTTTGTAATTGTATGAATATGTTCTTGATCTAGATTTTTCATGAATGGTTTGCTTCTTTGTGTATAAATCAATGTTAACGTAGATTTATAATTAGCAAATATATGGTTTTCTTGTCTAAAAGTCGATAGTAGTTAGGGTAGATTAAATCTAAACAGAGAATGCCCCGCCTTAAGGCGGGGCATTCTCTGTTTAACGAATATTTGGGTCTTTCTATACCGCTACATTAAAGTCCCTTAGTGCATCGTTAAGAGATGTCTTTAGGTCGGTGGTGGCTTTGCGCTTACCAATGATTAGTGCACAGGGTACGTGGTATTCGCCTGCAGGAAATTTTTTGGGATAGGTTCCTGGGATTACTACAGAGCGTGGAGGTACGTATCCTTTATACTCAACGGGATTTTCTCCTGAGACATCTATGATTTTTGTCGATCCAGTGATAACTACATTTGCCCCTAGAACCGCTTCTTTTCCTATATGAGCACCTTCAACAACAATGCAACGTGAACCAATAAAACAGCCATCTTCAACAATTACAGGAGCAGCCTGAACTGGTTCAAGAACTCCACCGAGTCCTACGCCTCCGCTAAGGTGAACGTGCTTCCCAACCTGAGCGCAAGATCCTACTGTAGCCCAGGTGTCAACCATTGTACCTTCATCAACATAAGCACCTATGTTTACATATGATGGCATCATTATGACGCCTTTAGCTAGGTAAGAACCGTGACGAGCAATGCCATGAGGTACAACGCGTACTCCAAGTTGTTCGAAGTTTTTCTTTAACGGAATTTTATCGTAAAATTCAAATGGCCCAACTTCGATAGTTTCCATTTGGGCTATAGGAAAATACATTAGAACGGCTTTCTTTACCCATTGATTAACAATCCAATTGTCTCCATCTTGTTGGGCAACACGGATTTCACCCTTGTCTAGATGCTCAATTACGGTGATAATTGCTTTTTTAGTACTTTCTTCACGGAGACGATCTCTGTTCTCCCAAGCATTTTCTACAATTTGCTGTAGCTCTTCAAAAGCCATGGCTGTAAAGTATTTGGTTTTTACGCTTTTTTCGGTGTGTAAGATACCGAATTTGGGCGATGTGTAAAATTCAAAAAAAGCTAGCTATTCCGAATAATCGCTTTCTGGAGTTTCTCTTTTTTTTATATAGAAGTCTACTATAACAGGATAGTGATCGGAGTACTTTACTCTTGGAGATGAGTATTTGTAGGCGGTAATCCTATTGTCCGAGAAAATGAAATCGATGCGCATGGTGGGGAGTAATCCGCTAT
Source organism: Acetobacteroides hydrogenigenes (assembly GCF_004340205.1). NCBI lineage: Bacteria > Pseudomonadati > Bacteroidota > Bacteroidia > Bacteroidales > Rikenellaceae > Acetobacteroides > Acetobacteroides hydrogenigenes. The sequence goes on along the minus strand of NZ_SLWB01000001.1, from coordinate 531,998 downwards.
GTGTAGATGCAAAGCCGTGCCCAACCTGGGTGAACGAATCTATCATGCGCCCTTTTATTGTATTGTAAGTGTACGAGTTGGGAAGATCGTTGAAATCGCCACAAAAAATTATTGGGTGAGTCGTGCTTTCAACTATTTGTTTTAAAGTATCTACTTGGTGTGCTCGTTTTATATAAGCACGACGTAGTTTTTGTGCTATAGTTTTTATGCTGTTTGTACTTAAAGTATTTCTTGCTATTCGTTCTCCTAGTTTGTGAGGCTTGTCGTCTTTTTTCAGTTTTATCGATTCGAGGTGGCTACAGAACACTCTTATAGTGTCGTTGCCAACATGTAAGTCTGCGTAAATTGTTGAGTTATAGGTGTCCTCTTTAAAGAAGATCTTTCGAGTTTTTATAATGGGGTATTTGCTAAATATGGCAACACCGAATTTGGCATTACGTTCTTTTCTCTTAGTTGTGTAGCGGATGTAGGTATAAGGATAGTTGCTTAGGTGTTTCTTAATTTTTCTTTCCGAAAGAGTTGGGGATAAGGTGAAAAACTCCTGAAAGCAAATGACATCAGCCTCTTTACTTTTGATGTATTCGAACATTTCTTTAAAGTTCCCGTTCTCTGATTCGTACAAGTTGAAAAGGTGGACGTTGTATGTCATAACTCGTATCTTCTCTACTCCATTAGGAGGCGTTCCCTTTTCGTTGAAACCAATGAATTTTGGGATATGCCAAATGGTGAAGAGCAGGGCTAGTATTGATATGGCAGCTTCTTTTTTCCAAAGAATAATCCAAAGAAGCATGAAGGCCATATTCAAAACTACGAGTAGCGGGAATGCCATTCCGACTAGTGCAATGGGCCAAAATGCTGCAGGGCTAATATAGCCAGCTATGCTGGCAAAAATAAGCGCAATTGCAGCAGTAAAATTGAAGATAAGAAGCAGTATAGCTATGAACTTTCTCAACTATTCGGGTCGTTTTTGAACTTAAAAAGTTTCTGCTTTTCCGCCTCTGTTAGGCTATCTAATCCTTTCTGAGATATTTTATCTAGCAATTCGTCGAGTTCTTTGCTGTTCGTTTTCTTTCTAGGTTGTATCTGAGGATTCTTGTAGGCGACTTTTATCCTACTTCGCTTTACTGGAATTTTTTTTATTCCACTGAGTATGCTCTCAAGCCATCCTAGTACGTTTTTGCCATTTCTACGGTAGGTGTATCCCCACAATGCACCTACGAATGCTCCTCCTAGATGCGCTATGTGTCCTCCTGCATTCCCAAAAGGAATCTGAATTAAGTCTATTACTAGATAGACGAGAGCTAGGTATTTAAGCTTTACCTCACCAATAAACATCAGCCATATTCTGTGGTTTGGTGAAAAGGATGCTGATCCAAAGGTAATAGCCATAATTGCGGCAGAGGCACCTAGTAGAATTGACGTTCCCTCATCGTAAAATACGGGAAGGCTGTTGTAGGCAAGTAGGTAGAATAACCCTCCAGAAATACCTCCTGCGATATACATCGAGGTAAGCTTTAGATTGCCGAAGAAATCTACAAATATTACTCCAAACCAGTATAGTACCAAGAGGTTGAATAGCGCATGTAAAAAGTCTAAGTGGTAGAACATGTAGGTGATTATCGTCCATGGATGTTTTGCTACGGCAATAGGATCAGATGATAGAGCCAGCATCTTGTCGAAAAATAGCGGCGTATGATCCGTAATGAGGTAGAATATTGCATTGTAAATACCTACAACAATAAATATGGCTATATTGATGTATATTAACCCTGCTAGGGCGCCATCTTTTGTGAGCGATAATCGAAGTCTGTTCCTAGACATTAGTACATTATGTTATGTTTTTTCCAGTAGCGTATAATAAAGAAACCTACAAGCATACCGCCTAGGTGAGCAAAATGAGCAATGCCTGGTTGCTTGCCGCTAAATCCAAAGTATAACTCTATTGCGGCAAAAATCATTACCATATACTTTGCTTTAATTGGAATAGGTGGAATTAGGAGCAGAAGCATCATGTTTGGGAAGAGCATACCGAATGCAAGTAGTACGCCGTATACAGAACCAGAGGCCCCAATGGTTATGCTGTTCTCGCGGGTTTCCATAATTGCGTAAACCGCCTTTTTTGCTTCATTAATATATGTAGTATCTTTAGGATGGTTGTACCAGCCATCTAAAAAAGCGGATATTTCTGATTTAGCACCAGGAGCATACGACTTTACAAAGTCAAAGAAAGTGTCGGGGCTCATGTTCGCGATTGCCTGTTCTGCACTGCTGCGCATCCATTCTATTTCGGCAATGGTAACAACAGAGTTCAGTAAAGAGGCTCCAATACCTGTAACAAGATAGTAAAACAGGAATTTCTTACCACCCCAAACTTGCTCAAGTATGCGGCCAAACATCCATAGCGAAAACATGTTGAAGAAGAGGTGTGTAATGTCGCCATGGAGGAAAATGTTGGTTACAGGCTGCCAAATGCGGAATGAACTTGAGTAGAATGAGTGCAACCCAAGTGCATCTATAATGTCGATGTTCATATTACCCAAAAACCAGGTAAGCAAGAGCATCAGAGCATTTATGATTATAAGATTCAGTACTACGGGAGGCGTACTTCCAATTCGATTCTGTTGAAACATGTTTTCCTTTTTTACTTAAAACGATTTTCTAATTCATCGAGCCCGAGGATGAACAACGTAGGTTTTCCTAATGGGCTAATGTTGGGGGACGAGCAGGCAAATAGCTTATCAAACATATCCTGCATTTCCAAAGCGTTCATTTGTTGTCCTGGCTTAATAGCTGATGCTATGGCCATCGATCTAGCTATTTTTGTTTTTGTGGATTCTTGTAGTTCTGCTTCTTCATTCTTCATCTCTTGAATTAAGTTCTCGAGAACTTGCCTAAAATTCTGATTTGAAAGCGATGCTGGGCTACCATGTATTGCAACAGTTTGGCTACCATTAGGTCTGATGTCCCATCCGATGCATTGTAGTTCGCTCACCATGCCTACTAGTAGCACGAAGTCGGATGGGTTTAGCTCTACAATTTGAGGGAAAAGTTCTTGTTGTACAATTCCAGTATGGTACTCGATTGCTGATAGGTAGTACTCAAATAGAATACGCTGGTGTGCTTTCGACTGGTCTATTATCATAACGCCAGATTTTACCGGAGTTAAAATATACCGTCCTTTAATCTGGAAAAAAATCTGATCGGTGCTACCTATATCTATTGTTTTTTGTTCTACTTCGGGCTCATCGTCGAATTCTATGAACGATGGAGATTTGTAGGTTTCAAAAGGATGGTTCTCGCTCGATGGAAATCCCTCGTATAGCTTTTGCCATCCTTTTGGGGCAGTATCTTTCCTAAACGAACTCCCATTTAGTGTTGGCACGCTATGGTTGTTGCTTTCTTCGAAGGGGTTGAACGAAGGGTTAATGTCTATTTCGGGCATTGTTACCGGATCGTTTTTCGAGAAAACAGGAATATCTATTACACCGTATGTGTCGAAGTCTATGGATGGTGATACAGAGAATTTGCCGATAGACTCTCTTACGGATGCGTTTAGAATTTGCCAGATGGCGCTTTCATCTTCAAACTTAATCTCCGTTTTTGTTGGATGAATGTTGATGTCGATAGCCGAAGGATCAACCTCGAGGTAAATGAAGAATGAGGGGTAGTAATCGTTTGGGGTTAGCTGTGCGTAGGCTTTAAATACGGCTTTTTGGAGGTATGAACTTTTAAAGAAGCGTCCATTGGCAAAAAAGAACTGTTCTCCAAGCGTTTTTTTTGCATGTTCTGGCTTGCCAATATACCCTGAAACCTTTACAATAGAAGTTTCAGTATTGATGTCTATAAGATTGTTGGTTATTGATTTGCCCATCAATCCAACAATTCGTTGCTTTAGGTTCGTTGCCGGAAGGTTGTAAACTTCGGTTCCGTTATTGATTAACGAAAAGGCTATCTCTGGGTGACAGAGCGCTACGCGCTGGAACTCATTGATGATGTGGCGCAGCTCAACGCTATTTGATTTTAGAAACTTACGGCGAGCTGGTACGTTGAAAAATATATTTTTTATCGAAAAAACAGATCCAACAGGACAGCTAATTGACTCTTGGGTTATTAGTTCTGATCCTGATATGACAATATGAGTGCCGAGTTCTGATTCTTCTTTCCGCGTCTTGAGATCTACCTCTGCAATTGATGCTACAGATGCAAGAGCCTCGCCTCTGAACCCAAATGTACTAATGCCAAATATGTCGTGAACCGACCGAATTTTCGACGTCGCGTGCCGTTCGAAAGCTAGGCGAGCATCTGTTTCGCTCATGCCAGAGCCGTTGTCTATTATTTGAATGAGCGTTTTCCCGGCATCCTTTATGATGACGGTTATGGCGCTACTTCCTGCATCAACGGCATTTTCTATAAGTTCTTTGATTGCTGACGCCGGTCGTTGAATTACCTCTCCTGCCGCAATTTGATTGGCGACGGAATCGGGTAGCAGCTCGATAATGTCAGACATTCTTTAGCGGTTTGTTAGAGATATTTTTGAATGAAATAGAGCACTAGGAATATTATAATCATCAGCACTAATCTGATGATTAATGTTTGCATCTTGTTCTTTTTTACATCCTTTCTTGAACTTTGAAACTGACGCTTCATGTTCCCTCGTATGGATGATCCTGGAACATAGCTTTCTTTGTCGGCATTCATTTCTTGTTCAATTAGCTTCACTCTCTCTTGCACTTCGTCTTTAATAGGATCGTAGTAGCGAGGCTTATAGTTAAAAGAGCGATGTTTTGGCAGCTTGAAAAATCTAAGTATCATCTTTTTCTTTGTTTATTGCAAAACTACCTAAAAATAACGATTCTTCCTTTTGTATGCTTAATATAGTATTAATAGATGTTGGATTTTGGCGCATTTTTGGAAACTGACGAGTAAAGAAAGATGCTATATGAGAGGATGGCTCTTTTCCAATACAACGTTGTTGTTAAAAAATATGTATGTATTTTTTGTTCAATATCAAAAAATACATACATTTATAGGGGTAACCATATTGTAATAAGTATGTTGGTAAAAGTATTTGGAAGTGCTGTGTATGGAATAAAGGCAACCACCATCACTGTTGAGGTTAATGTAACTTCGGGCGTTAACTTTTTTTTGGTAGGCCTGCCTGATAGTGCCGTAAAGGAGAGTCAGCAGAGGATAACGTCTGCGTTAATGACCAATGGCTTTAAAATGCCAGGGCATAAGATAATCATCAACATGGCACCTGCTGATATTCGGAAAGAAGGCTCGGCTTACGACTTGCCAATTGCCATTGGAATTCTAGCAGGATCGGAACAGATTGTGTCTGATAAACTCCATGAATATATTATAATGGGAGAGCTTTCTCTCGATGGAGGATTGCAACCAGTCAAGGGGGTACTCCCTATTGCGCTTCAGGCTGCTGCCGAAGGCTATAAAGGGCTTATTCTTCCTGTTCAGAATGCAAAGGAGGCTTCCATAGTTAAGGAACTGGACGTGTATGGAATGGCTAACATTCGGGAGGTTGTCGATTTTTTGTGCGGTAAGGGCAACTTTACTCCGGAAAAGTGCAATGTTGATGAAATGTTTTCCGAAACAGTAAACCACTACAGCGTCGATTTTTCGGATGTTAAAGGGCAAGAGAACGTAAAGCGTGCTCTCGAAATAGCGGCAGCTGGAGGGCATAATATTATAATGATTGGAGCTCCTGGTTCTGGAAAGACAATGTTAGCCAAGCGGCTACCTACAATTATTCCCCCTCTTTCGCTAGAAGAGGCCTTGGAAACCACAAAAATTCATTCAGTGGCTGGGAAGGTCGAGAAAAATGGAGGCCTCATTACGCATCGACCGTTTCGTGCGCCACATCATACCGTTTCAGACGTGGCATTGGTAGGCGGAGGTACATACCCTCAGCCTGGAGAGATTAGCCTAGCGCATAATGGAGTTCTGTTTCTTGATGAGCTGCCAGAGTTTAAGCGTGCTGTGCTAGAAGTTATGCGACAACCCTTAGAAGATCGGCAGATTACTATTTCGCGTGCAAAGTTTTCTATAGAATATCCAGCCAACTTTATGCTGGTTGCTTCCATGAATCCTTGTCCATGTGGTTTTCACAATCATCCCGAGAAAGAATGTGTTTGTCCTCCGGGGATGGTACAGCGTTATCTGAGCCGAATTTCGGGTCCTCTATTGGATCGGATAGACATTCAAATAGAAGTGGTGCCTGTTCCATTTGATAAACTTTCGGAACAGAGGTTGGCTGAATCTAGTGACGTAGTGAGGGAGCGAGTTATAAAAGCAAGGCTGATACAGCAAGATCGATTTTTCGGAGAACAGAATGTACATTGCAATGCAATGATGAGCAGCAGGTTAATTCGGAAGTACTGTAAACTCTCAGATGCTGGAATGGCCATTCTTAAAAATGCCATGGAAAAATTGGGACTCTCGGCTCGAGCCTACGACCGAATCCTTAAGGTTTCTCGAACGATTGCCGATCTCGAAGGATCCTTGGATATTAAGACGCACCATATTGCTGAGGCAATCAACTACCGCAGTCTAGATAGAAACGATTGGGCTGGATAGCTTACTGGTAGGTATCCCTTTTTCGTGCATTAATAAATTGTAAGGAAATGTGTGGACGCTGTGTGTGGTTTTATCATTAATCTCGTTGAGAAAAAGGGAAAAAGATCCGACTCAAGATGTCTCCAATTTTGGTGTAAATCTTTTTTGTTGATCGAGGGTTGAATCATTTTATCAATATCTTCGCAACCTAAACTAAAATTTACCTAATGAGTTTGAATACGAATAAGCAGCCTGCTGCTCTTTACCTTATTGCGGCTGCTGGTGCTGGAGAACGCTTTGCCTACTATGGTATGCGTGCTATTCTAATGCTGTATATGATTGCTGGTGTATCAGGACAGCTTACGGGAATGAACTTTTCTCAACATTCAGCAGGCATTATCTATGGTGTGTTTAATGCGCTGTGCTATGGTCTGCCATTTTTTGGAGGAATGCTTGCCGATAGGGTTATTGGTAGCCGTAAGTCGGTTTCTATAGGGGGCGTGTTTATCATATTGGGACTGATAGTTTTATCGCTAGATAACGCAATGGTTCCTTTTGTGGGCGGTCTAACTCTTATTGCTATTGGAAATGGCTTTTTTAAACCAACTGTAGTATCAATGATTGGTGCACTTTACGAACAAGGCGATCCTCGTCGTGATGGTGCTTTTACGTTGTACTACCAGCTGTTTAATGTTGGTGCTTTTGTTGCACCTCTACTTTGTGGCATTGTTGCAACCCAATGGGGGTATCTTGCAGGGTTTCTTGTTGCTTCGGGTGCTGTCTTTGTGAGTATGCTGATATACTGGGTTTTTGCGCCTAAGTATCTTAAAGAGATAGGTAAGCTTAAAAAGACTAATAAGGCTAAGTTGGAAGATGGAAACGCTGTAAAGGCAACGCTGACCAAAGAAGAAAAGGATAGGCTTACGGTTATTTATGTGCTTCTCTTCTTTGTTACTTTTTTCTGGACCGGTTTTGAGCAGGCTGGAAGTTCGATGACGGTTTTCACGGAGCAGAATGTTGATAAAGCTGTAGGTGGATGGTCTATTCCAACAGCATGGTTTCAGGGTATTAATCCCTTCTTTGTTTTTGTATTGGGATTTGCTATTTCGGCTCTATGGCTGCGCTTGCATAAGATTGGAAAGAATCCATCAATCCCAGTAAAAATGGGGATGGGTATGGTTTTCCTCGGATTGGGATTCATTGTTATGCTAGGAGCGGTGCATCAGTATAGCACTTTAGGGGTAAAAGCAGGAATGATGTGGATTATTGCAGCCTACTTCTTGCAGACGATTGGGGAACTTATGCTTTCGCCTATTGGCCTGTCGATGATTACTAAACTTGCTCCCGAACGAATGGTTTCGATGTTTATGGGGATTTGGTTCCTTCCTACATTCTTAGCCCATTTAATGGGAGGCTTCATTGCCGGCTACTCGAAAGATTGGGGCTATGGTGTAACTTTTGGGGCTATTGCTCTCTTTGTGATTGTGCTAGGGTTAGGGGTTATCCTTCTTCGTGGAAAACTTGTTAAGCTGATGCACGGTCGTGGATAGGACTTCATCGTACTAGATAAAAAGGAGGCTCAGCATAGCGCTGGGCCTCTTTTTTAGTTGTGCACGTATAGGGTGTTGCCATTTGGCGTAACGTTATACCGTTGCAGATGTAGGTTGCCTTTGCCTTCGGCGTAACCATTAAGCAGGTTGTAGCGCGTTTTGCAAACAGGGCACTCTCCAAAAAACTGATCGACGATGGTGATACTTTTGCGGTCTTGGTTGGTACATGTGGCATCAAAGGCATTGTAGCCGGTTCCAGTATTGACGATGATCACGCCATTGCCAAGATAGCCAACGGGCAGTGCGTTAAAGTAGCTTACCTTTGCTGCGGTTAAAGGATTCTGTAGCAGTATGTAGCTTGGGTCGGTAAGCGAAATTGCTAAATTAACCATCGTTTGGGGGAGTACTGGCTTCTCTTCTTTGGCGCATCCCAAAAAGGAAAGTACAGCGATTGCGATTATTGCCGATCTTGTTTTCATCCGAATTTCTTTGAGCGCAATTATAGCGATTAAACATCAACATTTCTGCTTTGCATGGATATTTCTGCAGCGTATTCGTTTTCTTAGAAGGATTAACCTTGATGGTATTCCTATGATGTTGAGCTTGATGGTAAGCATGTCGTCAATTTAGATTGTTAAAGAATGGCGGAAGAATTAAAATATGTATATATTTGTGGTACGAAAGAGTTCCAGCTTGCTGGAATTCTTTCTTTTTTATTTAAACCTTAAAACAAGAGCTATGTCTAAAGTGATATATCTTACAGAAGAAGGTTACAACAAGCTAAAAACAGAGCTTGAGCACCTAAAGAATGTAGAGCGCCCTGCCATAGCCCGCCAGATAGCAGAGGCTCGAGATAAAGGTGACCTTTCTGAAAATGCCGAATATGATGCCGCTAAAGAGGCTCAAGGCTTGCTCGAGATGCGTATTGCAAAGCTTGAGGATACCGTTGCCAACGGCCGTATTATCGACGAATCAAAAATAGATACCAGCACCGTACAAATACTGAATAAGGTCAAGATTAAAAATGTGAAGACCAACGCTACGATGCAGTACACCTTGGTATCGGAAAACGAGGCAAATATAAAGGAGGGTAAAATTTCTACGGGAACTCCCATCGCCAAAGCGCTGCTAGGAAAAAAGGTGGGCGATTTGGTTGAGGTGCAAATCCCTGCGGGTTTGGTTAGCTTCGAAGTTCTAGAAATTTCACGATAAAGCTCTAAGAAGATGGCATCAATTTTTACTAGAATTATCAATGGCGAGATTCCTTGCTACAAGGTTGCCGAGGATGATCGTTACTATGCGTTCCTTGATATCTCGCCAATGGCTAAGGGGCATACGCTGGTAGTGCCTAAGGTGGAGGTTGACTATCTTTTCGACCTAGATCCCCAGGTTTTAGCGGGGATGGCCATTTTTGCTCAAAAGGTGGCGAAAGGTATTGAAGCTGCAATTCCTTGCAAACGGGTAGGTGTGGCGGTTTTAGGAATGGAGGTTCCTCATGCGCATATACACCTAGTACCGCTTAACAAGGAGTCCGATCTCGATTTTCGAAGAGAGAAGCTGAAGCTTTCTCCCGAAGAATTTCAGGAGATTGCCAAATCAATTGCTGAAAGTATTAAGTAAAAGAGGGCTATAAGCCCTCTTTTTTATTGAGTTCCCCCTGCAAAATACGCTATCCGCATCCGTCGATTTAGCAAGCCTCCCTCTTCTTTTCCGTTAACGGGATTTCTTCCACAAGGCTTTAGCTGCCTAATCGGCGTTGCTTGGTGGAATTGAAGATAGGCTTCGCCGTAGAGCCTTAGAGCCTCGATGCTATGCCCTTTAGCCGTCGCTTATTCGGCTTAGCCTTTAGCTTATATCGAATTCGTTTAAGGAAAGCCTCCTTCGACGTTGAGCTGTACACCAAAGGCGTTCGCTTAACCTCCTAGTGTGAACATATATACACCAAATGCGTTCGTTGAAGCACCAAGGGCAATCACTTATACACCAAACCCGTTCGCTTATGCACCAAAATGGTGCACGAAAGCACCAAATGCGTACACCTTTACCGATCTTGTCAGCGCCAATTTGGCGTTTGCTTCAGGCAAAAGCGCAACGGTAGGAGAGGTGTTGGGGTGGGTGAACTCGAAATAGAAGAGGGCTATACCTATGCTCGGATCGCGGTTGTACTATCAAGAATTTGGATGGGCATACCTCTTTAGGGGTATGCCAAAACGGTTTGCATCCTAACTTGTAGGCCTTTTTGCTGCTCGGAGGTTTCGTTGTTAGCCATCAAAAAGGGGAAGGCGTTGTGGATCGATGGGGCTCCAGTTGCATCAGCCAATTACCTCTTCGATCTTCTTGATTATACTTTCGGGGGTTATGCTGTTCATGCAGCGGTAGTCGCCCCACATGCACTCCTTATTGCCGTATACCGAGCAGGGACGACAGTCAAGGTCGAGCTGAATGATGTTTTTTATCGGTTGCTTCCATCCGTAGAAGCCTGCATAGGGGTGCGTTGCTCCCCATATCGAAACAACGGGGGTTGCGGTAAGCGAAGCTAGGTGCATGTTGGCCGAGTCCATGGATACCATTACGTCTAGCTTGTCCATGACCAATAGCTCTTGGCCAAGCTTAATTTTGCCAGCTACCGAGACGGCATTCTCATACTTATCTTCCCATTCTTTTAGAGCGGCAACTTCGGCCTTTCCTCCTCCAAAGAGGATGACCTTAACGTCATTTCGTTGGCTGAAGTACTGAACAACCTGTTCCATTTTTTCGGGAGGGTAAACCTTCCCCTTGTGCTGGGCAAATGGGGCAATTCCAATCCATTTGGCTTCCTTGTTGCCGAGTATGTCTGCAATATCCTTAGTGAGGGGGATGCTTGTTGGGAAAATGGTGTCGAACTCAACCTTTACCGGAAGGTTTGCCCGCTTTAGCGTGTCCGAGTAGCGCTCAAACGTGGTTGGTAGCTGCCTGAACTTCTTGTTAGGGTACATAACCAGCTCCTTCTTATCTTGACGCCCCTTGTCGATCGTAACAACCGGGGTTCCGCATAGGCGGAATAGCTTTCGGAGCAGCTTCGAGAAGATAACATCGTGTAGGTCGACAACGATATCCCAATTCTCCATTCTGCGCAGCATGAAAAAGAAGCGGAAGAAATCTGCGACTCCTTTTCTACCTTTACGAATGTCGGCGCCTACGAACCTGACGTCAAGCGTCTCGAAGAGGGGCCTAACCCAAGGTTTTGAGATAACGGTAACCTCGACATTGGGGTGCTGCTTTACAAGAGAGTGAATAACAGGTATTGTCATTGCAACATCGCCAAGTGCCGATAGGCGGATTACAAGGATTTTTGCAGGTTTACTATTCATATATGCAGGCAGTGTATTCGGTAGAGCAAAGGTACTAAATGCCTCGGTTTTACTAAAACTAAATTGGTTGTTAGGCGATGTTTTTTTACGCCTAACGTGCTTGCACTGGAGGCTATGGGGTATTTGGGAAGCAAAAAGCCCTTTTGTAAAAAGGGCTTTGGCTTATTTTAAGGGTTGGCGGCTACTTCTTTCCGTAAAGAACTGGGTTAAGCGAAGGGTCGTTGTACATCTTCATTTGCTTGTAAACCTTCATGTAGCGTCGGCCTGCTTCGATATCGTCAATAAGCTGGTCGATAGCGGTTGAGAGGTCTACTCTTTGCTCGAGTAGTATTCTCAGCTTATTGGAGCATTGCTCTAGGTGTGCCGCATCGGTATCGGTACGGTTTACCTCTTGCTGCATGTGGTAAATCTTAAGTGCAAGAATCGATAGGCGGTCGATGGCCCAAGCAGGGCTTTCTGTATTGATTACTGCATCTTGGAGCGGTTTGATGTGGGCGTACTTCTCAAGGAAATAGCTGTCGATCATTTCAACCAAATCGGTACGATCCTGGTTCGACTTGTCAATTCTGCGTTTTAAGGCAAGGGCTTCTACGGGATCAATGTTAGGATCACGGATAATATCCTCCAAGTGCCACTGCACCGCATCAATTCTATTCTTTAGGTATAGGATGTTTTCGATAGTCTGAGGCTCATACGGGTTTTCAAAAACGCTATCAACATGGTCTGCAATGTGGTAGTTTTCAACGCACTGGTCGAATAACTTGTTACATAAAGCGCTAAATTTCATACGAGTAAATTTGTAGTTTGTCAGCAAAAGTAGCGTATTATGCTATAAATACAAACCTGTAGCTGTTTTTATCTCTTTAGGGTGCCCTAGATGTGCTATACGGGAGTTTCTTCTGCTTACTTTTTCAATCGTGCTGGATTTTTGCTGATGAAATCGGCCCAGCTGTTGAATGATTTTTCGCTATCGGGTTTGTTCGATTGGAAAAAGTGGCATACGGCAATTCCAAGGGCGTCGGTTGCGTCGAACGTCGATTGTGGTAGCTCCTTTTCTTTGAGGATGTTTTTTAGCATTGCAGCAACCTGCTCCTTCGACGATGCACCTTGCCCTGTAATGGCCATCTTAACTTTTCGGGGCGAATACTCAAAAATAGGAATTTGACGAGCAAGGCAAGCCGCCATCGCAACCCCTTGCGCTCTTCCCAGCTTAAGCATAGATTGAACATTCTTGCCGAAAAAGGGAGCCTCAATGGCAAGCTCATCTGGATGGTACTGGTCTATTATTGCGGTTACCTTTTCAAATATTTTTGCCAGCTTTATGTAGTGATCGCCCAACTTTTTCAGATCGATTATGCCCATGCATACCAACCGTACATTTTGGCCTTTTACCGAAATGACTCCGTAACCCATCAGATTTGTTCCAGGGTCAATCCCGAGTATTATTTTTTCTTCCTTATTCACCAAGATTTACTCCTTTTTTAATAGTTGGTCCTTTTGCTGGTATAGCAACCCTAAAACGACAATGCTTAATCCTACTAGTGTTGTTGTTCTTATTTGTTCTCCTACAATGAGGTGTATGAAAATAAGAGAAATAAACGGCACGAGGTAAACCATTAAGCCAATTTTTGCTGCAGATTTGGCTAACTCTAGGGCTTTCATCCAGAATAAAAAGCTAATTCCCATTTCAAAAACACCTATGTAGATGCTGCTGAATATGCCCTCGATGCTGAAGGTGTAAAAGTCTTTTTGAAAGGAAGATAGTATTAGCAAATATGCTGTCGAGAACCCAAAATTGGTGAAAAGCTTAACGGCAAAGTGTCGGTTATCTTTTACGTTAACTAGCCAGTAGAGCGACCAAACAATAGAACTCGATAACGCTAGTGCTACTCCCCATGGGTTAGACTGGTTGAATATGCGAACTTCTCCCTGTGAAGCTATGATTACGACTCCAGTAAAGCATACAATTAGGCTGGTGAGAGTCGACTTTGGAAGTTTTTGGTTGAGGATAGGAACGGCGAGAAAGGCTAAAGTTAAAGGCCATATCTGGTTAAGAGGCTGTGCTACTTGAGCAGGAAGCAGGGAGTAGGCCTTAAATAGAATGATGTAGTAGGCGAACGGGTTGAGGAATCCTAGAACTGCTGATCGTAGTAAATCCTGACGAGATTGTTTTAGCACTTTTTTAAATCCGAGGAATGGGAGTATTAATCCAAGGATAATGAACGAGGTTGCTGAAGCAATAAACAAAACTTGAGGTATTGTTGCTTGCTTTAGTGCTATTTTAAAGGCAGAGGCTACGGTGCTCCAAAACAAAATGGTGAGCACCGCAAAAAGATAGCTCTTGCTGTGGTTGTGCATTCGAAACTACTCGATGATTTTTAAAACAGTTTTAAAGTAGTAGACTGTGTTAGGGAACATTTCAGGGAGTTGCTTTTCGAGTGCAGTATGGCAGAGTGAGTCGTATAGAAGGCTTTGTTGAGGATCGCTTATTCTAACTTGGAGGGAATAGGTGTAATCTTCTTCTCCACCTTGGAGCATTACCCTACTAAGTAGATGGCTTTTGCAGATTCCAGAGTTCTGTACAAAAGGGATAAAATCTTTCTGAATCCATTCGAGCCACGGCTGATTGACAGATTTGTCGACGCTAAAGGTTGTGTTAATGATGAATCCTGGCATGTTTGGTGGTTGTTATGTGTCGATAAAAAGGGCACATCAACTTTTTTGATGTGCCCACATATTTAGCAAATAAAATGCTTATTAGCAAATGTACTCAAATCCAGTATATGGTTGAAGCACTTCAGGGATATGAATTCCTTTTTCAGTTTGGTTGTTCTCGAGTAGCGCCGCAACAATACGGGGTAAGGCTAGCGAACTGCCATTGAGAGTGTGCGCAAGCTGTGTCTTCTTTTCTCCATCCTCCTTAAAGCGAAGCTTAAGACGATTGGCTTGAAACCCTTCGAAGTTTGAAACGGATGAAACTTCTAGCCAACGCTCTTGTGCTGCAGAGTAAACCTCGAAGTCGTAGGTTAGGGCGGAGGTAAAGCTCATGTCTCCACCGCAAAGCCTAAGAATGCGGTAAGGTAGGCCTAGTTTCTTTACAATGTTTTCCACGTGGGCAACCATTCCGTCGAGTGTTTTGTACGACTCGTTGGGGTGGGCAATCTGAACGATCTCAACCTTGTCGAATTGGTGAAGACGGTTAAGTCCTCGGACGTCTTTGCCGTAAGATCCTGCTTCGCGACGGAAGCAGGGTGTGTAAGCCGTCATCTTTATAGGCAGCTCCTTGCTGTTTAGGATTACGTCGCGAAAAATATTCGTTACAGGAACCTCTGCGGTTGGGATGAGGTAGAAGTTGTCAACAGTGGCGTGGTACATTTGCCCTTCTTTGTCGGGAAGTTGACCCGTCCCAAAGCCTGATGCTTCATTTACCATAAGCGGAGGCATTACTTCGGTGTATCCTGCTGAGGTATTCTCGTCAAGGAAGAAGGATATTAGCGCTCTTTGTAGTCTTGCTCCTTGACCTTTGTATACAGGGAATCCTGCTCCAGTTAGCTTAACACCGAGTTCAAAATCGATGATGTCGTATTTTTTTGCAAGTTCCCAGTGAGGTAGTGCCGTAGCCTTATCTAGATTAGGGATGTTGTCGCTTTGGCGTACTACAACATTGTCTGATGCCGATTTGCCTTCGGGTACCAGTTCGCTAGGGAAGTTGGGTAATAGCACAATCTTCTGTTCTAGTAGTTGCTCTACTTCCGATAGCCTTACCTGCAAAACTTTGGTAGCCTCTTTCATGTCAAGGGTTTTCTGTTTAAGGGTGTTGGCTTCTAGCTGTTTACCTTGACTGAACATTACCCCAATTTGGCGCGATATGTTGTTCATCTCAGCAAGGTCGGCATCAACCTTTGCCTGAATGGCCTTGCGTTCATCGTCCAGTGCAATAATCTCATCGATAATTGCAGAAGAATCAAAGCCTTTAACGGCAAGGCGTTTAATGGCTAGATCCTTATCTTCTCTAATTTGCTTGAGGGTTAGCATGTGAGATGTATTTTGTATAAATTAAAATCTCCTGTCTCGCAACAGCAAAGTTGCAAAAAAGACAGGAGATCGTAATACGTTATTGACGTAAATTTTACCTACTCGGCTGAAATAGGCTCTACGTTTACAAAAGACTTGTTGTTCTTCTTTCTGAAAGAAACAACACCATCAACAAGCGCAAATAGGGTGTGATCCTTACCCATACCTACGTTAAGGCCTGGGTTGTGCTTGGTGCCTCTTTGACGCACGATGATGTTTCCAGCCTTTGCAGTTTGACCTCCGAAAAGTTTAAGACCTAGTCGTTTACTTTCCGATTCTCTACCGTTCTTGGAACTACCGACACCTTTTTTGTGAGCCATTGTTCTACTTCTTTAAAAATTACGCAATAATGTCTTCTACTAAAATCTGAGAAAGGTATGAACGGTGGCCGTTGCATTTTTTGTAACCTTTTCTTCTCTTTTTCTTAAATACGATAACCTTATCGCCCTTAAGGTGAGAGAGAATTTTAGCGTTTACTTTGGCGCCTTCTACTGCAGGTGCACCAATCTTAACCTGTCCGTCATTGTCGACTAGCAGTACACGATCGAAGCTAACTTGGGTTCCTTCGTCACCCTTTAGACGGTTTACATAAAGCTTCTGATCTTTTTGTACTTTGAACTGCTGTCCTGCGATTTCTACGATTGCGTACATCGGTTCTGTTTAATTTGTACAATTCGATTCGAACGGCAAATTTAGGAAAATCAGTTTATATACACAACGAATCGTGAATAAATACGGCAAGTTTTCTTGGAAAATCTTTTTTTGCAAAAAAGAGGATGGGGCGCTAAAACTATGGACAAAATATATAACTTAGGCTTTTAAATTTATGACCACCCGTTTATCTAGCAAAGGATGCAGAAGGTAAGGCTAAATGTACTCGGCATATCCTATAGTCAAACGCAATCAGGCGCTTATGCTTTGGTGCTTTCGGAGGAAGGCGGTCAGAGGCGCATTCCTATTATTATTGGAGGATTCGAGGCGCAGTCTATTGCAATTCATTTGGAAGGTCTAACACCACCACGTCCGCTTACCCATGATTTGTTTCTATCCTTTTCAAAATCATTCAACATAGAACTTCTTGAGGTAAACATATACCGTCTTGAAGATGGTGTGTTTTACTCGCAGCTGGTTTGCTTTAATGGCGAAAGGGAGGTTGTTATAGACTCTAGAACAAGTGATGCTATTGCTCTTGCTCTTCGCTTTAAATGCCCAATATTTACGACATCTGATATTGTTGATAGAGCTGGAGTATATATTGAGGAAGAGGATGTGGAGTCTGAAGAATCTTCTGAAGATGGAGGTGCCTTTTTTGAAGAACATTCAAGTTATGATGAGACCGAATTTGAGGCTCTGAATCTTGAATCTTTGAATAGTATGCTAAAGGAGGCCATAGAACTAGAAGATTATGAGAGAGCGTCTCATATTCGTGATGAAATCCAACGTAGGAAAAACGAAGAAAAGTAAAATAAAATAAAGAAAACCTTTAGTGAAGGAATGCGAAGGAGGGGGCATTATACCCCCTCCTTCGCATTTTTAGTTTGGCTTGCTTTTAACGAGGATGGAATCTAGGTCGTTTGTGCTATAATAGTTAAAGGTGAGCTTGTACCTTGGCGTTTTTACTTTTTCTTTACGATCGTATATCGTGACTTCTTCTATTTTATTTTGCTTGTTTAAGTTGTACTGCTCCTCTATTATCGAGTTATCCTTGGTAATAATGATTCTGCCTACAGGTTTGTTTTCTTGATAGGTGTAGGTTATGGTTTCTTTTTTTTGTGTTCGTGGATATAGTTTTATAATTTTTTCAATGCTTCCATCGTTGTTTAGCGACGTGCTGCTTATCATTCGAGGACTGTTAAGGTCGTTGTACTCGCGCACAATGAGGTTTTTGCTACGTGTGCTTTCTTTCCAATTAGGGGACTTGTCGTAGGTTAGGAAGAAACTTGAGTATGATTTTAGATCTTGAAAGTCTGGGTTCTTTTGATTGCCAGATACGATTTGGTTGTCGAACGAGAATCTGTAGATGTCAACCAGTTTGTAGTTTTTGCTTTTAGTGTCGTACTTATACATCAGCATATTCTTTACTATTTGGTCAACATTGTTAAGATTCTTTCTGAACTTTATCGCAAGAAAAGTAATTTCGGTATTCTTTAGGTTGCTGTAGTAGTCTGTTACTTTTCGATGGTTTAAGATGTTGATAACTTCATCGCCAAGATTGTATTTGGAGGCAACTTTTGTACCATCTTCGTTGATGCCTAGAATAAGTATCCCATCAGCTCCGTATTGCTGTGCTATGCGTTTTAGGATAGGGATTTGCTTGTCAATGTTGGCAGAGTTGGTCGTTTGCTGAAAGATGCCAACTTTGATGTAGGTTCGGGGATCAGGAAACTTATCCGCGTTATAGTACGCCTCCACATTGTTGTGGTGGCTTGGGAAAGGATAAGCCATAAGTAGATCAACTTTAGGCTGATTGTACGATTTCATGCACCCTGAAGCATAGATTGCTGCAGCAACAAGGAGTAAAAGTGGCTTCTTCATTTTTCTTCCAATTATAATTACTTAACAAGTAACAAATTGAAAGGAAGAAGTGTTGTTTTTTTTATTCTTTTTTTGTGCTAAGCAAGCAATTCTGGAATCTCTTGTATGTTATTGACGATTTTATCCGCTAGACTTAGGTTTTGGTTTCCCGAATTGGGGTTGCGAAAAGCAACACAGTACATGCCAGCCATTTTTGCTGCTTTTACTCCATTAGATGAGTCCTCAATTACAAGGCATTCGTTTGTATGTAGTTTTAGTAGTTCGGCTGTTTTTATGAAGATGTCGGGATAGGGCTTTGTTCGTGGCATATCGTCGCCACTAACAATAATGTCCATATCCGTGAAGATGCCTATAGCCTTGGTTACTATGTTGATGTTTTCTGTAGATGATGACGAGGCTACAGCGAGCTTTAAACCTGCTTTTTTTGCAATCTTAACCAACTCTACAACACCTTCGATAGGTTTAATAGGTCTTGATGTTAGCTGTCCTAAGTAGCGTTTTCGTTTTTCAACGTGCAACTCTTCTTCGCTTATGTCCCTATTATATCCGTATTGTTCTTTGAGTATGGTCCACATTTCTTTGCCAACGCCTGCAAACTTGATATGCTCTTCATGTGGAAGATTTACGCCTAGTTCTTTGAGCATTTCTTGCTCTATTTGCTTATGCAGAGGTTCACTATCAATTAGCACACCATCCATGTCGAAAACGACAGCTTTATACTTCATTCTTGATCCTATATTTTTGGCGGCGCAAAGTAGCGTAGGAAAAAAATGTTGTGCTAATTATTTAATACACTTTAAATGCTATTGGATAGTAGGATTTGCTTTGCTTTTAGTCTGTCTTGTTCTAGTTGCTGCTTGAGTTCGTTAATCCCGCTAAATTTCATTTCATTACGAATTCTACTTACGAACTGAAGGGTAATGGTGCTACCGTAAATAGAACTGCTAAAGTCGAAAATATTTACTTCTATTGTTTTGTGTTGATCTTTACTGATGGTTGGGCGGTATCCTATGTTAAGCATTCCGTTAAGAATCAGTCCGTTTATTAGTACTTTTACAGCGTAAACACCATCGGCAGGGATTAACTTATGCTTTTCGAGAACCTTAATGTTAGCTGTTGGAAAGCCAATCTTTCGCCCTAACTGAAAACCTTTTTCGACTATTCCAGATAAAAAGTAGTTGTAACCAAGGTATTTGTGGGCTTTGTTGACGTCGCCAAGCGATAGAAGATTTCTGATTTTTGTTGAACTGATACTGATATCTTCGTGTGTTTGTGCTTCAATTTTTTCGACTAATACCCCATACCGATTGCCTAACCTTAGCATGGTTTCAAAATCTCCAGAGCCATTTTTCCCTATATGATGATCGTATCCTACAACTAGTTTTTTGATTTTTAGCCACTCAACAAAGTAGGATTTGAAAAAGTCCTCTGCCGATAGTTCTGCTAGCTGAAAGGTGAAGGGTATTACAACAAAATGCTCTAAGCCATTATGGGCAATGAGGCTGGTTTTTTCATCAAGCGTGTTAATGAGTAATAGCTGGTCGGCATTTTTTCCTAGTACGATCCGAGGATGTGGCCATAGCGTTAGTACTAGTGGTTCTACATTTAGGGTTTTGGCCTCTTCTTTTACCTTTTGTAGTATTGTTTGATGACCAATATGTACACCATCGAAAAAGCCTAAAGTAGCAACACCTTCGGTAGGTACTTCTTTTTCAAATGGCCTATATATCTTCATTCTATTTTTTTGTGCAAATATAACGACCTTTTTAATGATTTGTTTAAGCCGTGCAAATTGGCATTTAGGCACGTGTTTGTTTTAATCGTTTTTTTTTCGACTTTTATCCTGTTATATCAGAAGAGAAATGTACAAGCATATTTTATATGTCTTTACCGCGTTGTTGCTATTAACGTCATGTAGTAGCAAGGATAAGGCCAATACTATAGTAAGTGGATTAGCAGTTGATTACTCTGGTAAGACAATATACCTTTCGAAGGTTCTACCTTCGAAACGAGTGCTCGTAGATTCGGCTTTGGTGGATACGTTGGGTAATTTTGCTTTTAGGCTTACGCTTGTTAATCCCGATTTTTTTGAGGTCTCTGATAGGCCAACTAAGGAGGGGGTAGTCATTATTGCTTCTCCCAGCGAACAAATTGACATAACCTTGCCAAGAGGCGCAAGTTGGCGTTCCGCAGAGGTTAAAGGCTCCAGCGGATTTGGACAACTTAAAATGCTCAATGATTCCCTTTTGAATTTTCGGAGGCGTCTGCACCTTATTCAAATCCAATTTGATACTTTAAAGTACAACTATCGGTATGATAGTTTGAGACGAGTCTTGAAGCAGTCTTTTAATGATCAGATTACCCAATACAGAAGTTTTTTGAGGAACTACGTTGTTCAAAACAAAGGCTCCTTGTCTTCCATTCCGGCTCTTTATCAAAGGTTCGATTCCGTTTCGTATATGCTTAACGCGAAGGCTGATTTGCGATACTTTTTGCTGGTAGATTCGATACTCTTTAGAAAGTATCCAGAAAGTTCAATCGTAAAAGCTTTTCATATGCGGATGCAGACAGTTCGCTATCAGTTAAATAATCAAAAATTAAATAAAGAGTCGGTTGTAGAAGGTAGTTTAGCACCTGATTTTAGGTTAAAATCGCTGGGTGGAGATACAGTCTCGTTATCGAAGCTTAAGGGGCGATACGTGCTTTTGAACTTTTGGGCATCATGGGCTAAAACGTCTGCGAATGAGAATAGCCAGCTGGTGGAGGTTTACAAGAAGTATAAGCCGTATGGTTTTGAGATAGTACAGGTGTCATTGGATCGAAATTTAAGGGAACTAAATGGTGCTTTAACGCCCGATATGCGCCAATGGAAGCATTGTTCTGAATTTAGAATGTGGAACTCTTCCATAGTTAAAGAATATCGGGTTGCCTGTATTCCTTCTAATTTTATAATAAATAGGCAGGGTGTTGTTGTTGCTAAAAATGTGCTGGGGAAAAGTCTTTACGATACCCTTCGGTGGTATTTAGTTAGGCCCTATCTTATGCGACGTGATACGGCCTCTGCTCAAACGACTGTTTTAGAAAACACTTCAGACCAATAAACGAATATTACTTTATGAGAAAATTAGTTTTTCTAATTGCTGCAGTTATCGCATTAACCTCTTGCTCACGGAATAGTGCTAAGATTAAAGGGGAGTTTACCAACTTTGGAAGTAAAACCGTCTATCTCGAAAAGTTGGGGGTTGGTACTTCGGAGGTTATAGATTCTGCTGTGGCTACCAAAGATGGTACTTTTAAGTTTAAAATTAAGTTTGATAAAGATCAGGAGCCCACGTTCTATTTGGTGAAAGTTGATGGGAATAACTTTGTTACCCTTTTTCTTGAACGAGGTGAAACGGTTAGGCTATCAGGTGATGCAACCCGACTTGAACGATCGTATACTGTAAATGGATCAAAAACTTCTGAGGATATTCGTACAATATCGAATCTGTTGAACTCAACAATTTCATCGTTAGACTCTTTAAACCAGCTGCATGCCAGTCCTGCAGATTCTATAGAGTATAAAATGGGGAAGGTGTTTGTAAACTGTAAGCGAGAGTTTATTAAGTTTATTATTACCAACCCCAAGAGTATGGCAAGCTTGTTTGCAATTTATTCTCAGCTACCAGGTAGCACTAATGTCTTTGGATCTCTTGATGATTTGAACTATTTTAAACTACTTTCTGATTCATTGGCTGTAAGTTATCCTAAGTCTGCCTACGTAATTTCGCTCAAGAAGCATTACAAGCAAATGGAGAACGATGTGCTTCTTGGCGATATAATTTCCTCGAAAAAGGTGGAAACAGTAGGTATTCCAGAAATATCATTAAGAAATCAGTACGGAAAACTTATTAAACTCTCATCGCTAAAGGGTAAAGTGGTGCTACTCGATTTTTGGGATCCTGCAAATCAGGAGTCGCTGGAAGGAAACCTTGGCTTGGTTAAGGTTTACGATAAGTATAAATCAAAAGGTTTCGAAGTTTACCAAGTGTCGTTAGCAACAAAGGCTCCTTGGATTGCAGCCGTTCAGCGTCAAAAGCTTCAATGGATCTGTGTTTCCGATTTTCTTGGTTCAAACTCACCAGCAGCCACGGTGTATAATGTAAAGTCAATTCCCGCAAACTTCCTTATCAGTAAGAACGGCGATTTGATAGGGCGCGACTTGTTTGGGAATGACCTTGAATCGCAAATTCTCAAAGCTTTAAAATAGCGAATGCAAAAGGGCAAAAAGGTATACTTTGCCTCCGATGTTCACTTGGGATTACCAGGAATAGAGCCTCCAATAGAGCGCGAAAAACGTTTTGTGAGGTGGTTAGATATGGCTAAGCAGGATGCGGAAGAGATCATCCTGCTTGGCGATATCTTTGATTTTTGGTATGAGTATAAGAAAGTGGTACCTCGGGGCTTTTCTCGTTTTTTAGGCAAACTGTCGGAAATTACGGATAGTGGAATTACCGTACGCTTCTTTACGGGAAACCATGATATTTGGGCTTACGATTATTTGCATACCGAGTGTGGCGTTATCCTGCATTCCAAACCATTTGTTTGCGAGTTTGGCGGTAAGCGCTTTTTCTTGCATCATGGTGATGGGCTTGGGAATATGGATTGGAGCTATAAGCTTATGAAGTGGTTTTTTACGTGGAAAGTCTCTCAATTCCTTTTTTCGAATCTGGTTCATCCGAACTTGGCGTTTTGGCTTGCCCATAAGTGGTCGTATAAGAGCCGGTATTCTAAAGGTATTGCTGAAGTTTACCGTGGCGAGAAGGAGTATATCTACCGTTTTTCGGTAAAGGAAGCCTCTGTTAATATGTACGATTACATGGTATTCGGGCATCGGCATACTCCTGTAGAGATCGATTTGAATGGTAAAACTCAAATGTTTATTCTTGGAGACTGGATTGTTTCTAGCGTATACGGAGTTTTTGACGGAGAGCGCATGCACCTTGTAAAATTTGAAGGATAATGGAGATTCTACTCAATAAAGTTGTTGCTATCGTAAAGGGGTGCTTTACACCTTCGCTAAAATCCGCTGTTTGGATACTTCGTTTGATGATTCCGATATCGTTAGGAGTGGTACTGTTGCAGTATCTTGGGGTAATCGATTTTATATCGCATTACACCTCGCCGCTGTTTAAGCTGGTGGGACTACCCGGAGAGGCTGCTCTTGTTTACATTACGGCTGCATTGGTAAACATCTATTCGGCAATAGCCGTTATGTCTACCTTTACCTTTGACGATAGGGCCATTACGATACTGGCAATTTCGAGCTTGATAGCGCACAACCTGATTGTGGAAACTGCGGTACAGCGTAAAACGGGCTCGTCGGCGATGGCTATGGTGGCTACGAGGCTGGGGTTGTCCATTCTTTCGTTAGTTGTTATGAATTTTCTTGTTCCTGCAGCTACCCTGTCGGTAGTGACAAGCAGCAGCACAGGACCAAATGTTGGCTTAACCGATGTTCTTTATAGTTGGCTAGAGTCCTCAATTCTACTCTCTATTAAGGTGGTAGTGCTGGTGTTTGCCCTTAACCTATTGCAGCAGGTGATGCGGCAGCTTGGCATAATAGAGGTGCTCTCGAAGGTTCTTCGTCCGCTTTTGGCCATCTTTGGGTTGCCAAGTCGGACTTCATTTCTGTGGATTGTTGCCAATACGCTTGGTTTGGCGTACGGATCGGCAGTGATGATTTCGGAGGTGGAGGCTGGCAATATCTCCAAGGAAGAGGCTGATTTATTGAATTACCATGTTGCCGTCTCGCACAGCAATCTCGAAGATTTGCTGCTGTTTGCTGCAATTGGCGCGTCTGTTTTTTGGATGCTTTCCATTCGTTTGGCCTTTGCTGCGCTGATTGTTTGGATTGTAAGATTTTCGTTGTATCGTAATCACAAGTTTGTAACTGCATGAAGCAATATCACGATTTGCTAAAGACAATTCTCGATGAAGGCGTTGTAAAAAGCGACAGAACTGGAGTAGGTACTAAGAGCATTTTTGGCTACCAAATGCGCTTTAACCTTGCCGATGGCTTTCCCTTGCTTACCACAAAGAAACTGCACCTGCGCTCGATTATACACGAGCTGCTCTGGTTTATTAATGGTGATACCAACATAAAATACCTTCACGATAATAAGGTAACCATTTGGGACGAGTGGGCCGACGAAAACGGCGATCTTGGTCCTATTTACGGTTACCAGTGGCGCAACTGGAAGAACCCCGATGGCTCTACAACCGATCAGCTTGCTCAGGTGGTGGAATCGATAAAGAATAATCCCGACTCGCGCAGGCATATTGTTAGCGCGTGGAATGTTTCGGATATCGACAAGATGAAGCTGCCTCCTTGCCACGTGATGTTTCAGTTTTACGTTGCTGATGGCAAGCTCTCGTGCCAGCTCTACCAGCGCAGCGCCGATGTCTTTCTTGGCGTACCATTTAATATTGCCTCGTATGCGCTGCTAACGCTGATGATGGCGCAGGTAACCGGTCTTAAGCCAGGAACCTTTGTCCACACGTTAGGCGATGCGCACATCTACCTAAACCATATGGAGCAGGTAAACCTGCAGCTGAGCCGCACTCCGCTGCCGCTGCCAACCATGCGCCTAAACCCTCAGGTAGCATCAATTTTCGACTTCAAGTACGAAGATTTTACGCTCGAGGGGTACAATTCGCATCCATCCATTAAAGCCGATATCGCCGTATGATTGCAATTGTAGTAGCCATGGCGAGCAACAATGCCATCGGGAAGGACAACCAGCTGCTTTGGCACATCACCGAGGACCTGAAGTTCTTTAAGGCGCTTACGCAGGGGGGGACCGTTATCATGGGGCGGAAGACCTACGAGTCCATTGGACGCCCGCTGCCCAACCGCCGGAATATTGTGGTGTCGCGGTCGATTAGCCAGCTGGACGATCGTGTTGAACTTTACCATTCGCTCGAAGATGCCGTAAAGGCTGCTTCATCGGACGAGCGCGTCTTTATCATTGGAGGGGGAGAGATCTACCGCCAATCGTTGCCGATGGCCGATACGCTCTACATCACCCATGTCGACTACCCCTACGAGGGCGATACCTTTTTCCCAGAGGTTAACTACGATGAGTGGAGCGTAGCTGAACGAGTTGATCATGAGCGCGGCGCTGCATTTGAGCATCCCTTTTCGTTTGTGACCTATAAAAAGATTGGGTAAAACCGGGAAATGGTATAAAAATTGTAAAAGAGATCCTAAAAATAACTATCTATGAAGAATCTATTTCTTGCAGTAGCTCTAGCCCTAATTGGGTTAACCTCGTGCGATTTCAACACGCCTCAAGTCGATCCTATTCCACAGGAAATTACCTATTATAGCCAGCATCACTACAGCCAGCTCGTGTTTAACGATGTTGTCTCGAAGGTGCTGGAGTACACAAAGCTAAAAGTGAACAATCCAACAGGAACGGCTGACCCTAGTGGTGTGGTTATCTCGGCTATCGAAGATGGGGTAATGACCATCGAGTTTGTAGAAACCATTTCGGGGAATGCGCGCCTCGGAAAAATTAAGGTAACCTTTACCGGTGATCCCCTTGCCGTAGGTTCGTCGATGCGGATTCAACCTGATGGGCTTACCTATTCGAGCATGAAGGTGAACGGCGAGATTAAAATCGACATCCTAGATAAGGGTACCGCTAAGGCAAAACAGGCGGTAGCCGTTATAGGTGGAACCATAACCGACATCTATACGAATGTCCTATCGTATAGCTGCAACCTTACCCGCACCCAGAACGAAGGCGAAAGCAATGCGGTGGATACCGACGATACCTTTACCTATACCGGAACTGCAAATGGAAGCTTTGGCGATAAAACCAGCTATTTCATGACCATCGACGAGCCTCTTGTGCTGCCTTCGGGGGCTTCCTACTTTAAGAGCGGAAAGGTTTCGATGACTCCAGCTCTATATAGCGAGCCTTTCGTCATCACCTTTGGTAAGGGTCAGTATGCAAATCAGGTGCTGCTGACATACAAAGGTCAATCGAAGCTCTACAATATTTAGCAACAGATTGTAGCTTACTATACGAAAGGGCAGCCATAGGCTGCCCTTTTTTCGTTTTGAAAAATGGCTCAAACTCGGTGCTCTGAATAAAAACATAGCTGCAGTAATGATCATGTATTGCAGCATATAACATGATGCATCTGTAAAAAGTAGTATGTACCACTACATAGTTAATAATACACCTACAAAAAGGATTGCGTTAAGCTCCACGATAAAAAATGCAGCTGCAAAACATGCCATGCAATGGCACAGTATATTTTGCAGCTGTAAAAAGAGCTCTGTCGAAGAGCATGAACAAAAATCTACAATGATATACAAGCAGCATTAGTTGCATAGTCGCTGCTGCTACTCGTATTTATCCTGCTGCTTTATGCTATTTTCTACTGAAATGCCGCATAGATATATAATCTTTAATCAAAGCCTACATAACTTTTATGTAAGCATTGCTATCTATTAGCTGCTGCATATTTGCTAGTAGGTAAAGGGATACTTTTGGCAAATAGTTGCCTAATCGGTAGAAATATTTGAAAAAAATATTTTGAATTAAAATTTATAGCTAAATTTACGTTAGTGTGATAACCAATATTAATGTTTCTACTATGAAAAGAACCCTTCTGTTTAAAAATCCAGCTCGCGATTTAGGCAATGTAAGCTTCTACCAATTTGTTTTTAGCCAAGCAAGTCGTATCAACGAGATTGATGCTAGCGTTCTAACCGATGCCGATCTTCGACAAATCTTAGCCATCCTTCTTACCTTATCCGAAGAGTTTAATAAGGTAATCCTACAGGTTCAAAAAAGTATAAAAACGGAAGAAATACTTGCCGCCAAGCAGGTTCGCGATAGGTGCTTTTCGGCTCTTAAGGTCGGCATTAAAAATGCGCAGTATTCAACCGATACAGAAGTGCTACAAGCCGCTGCTGGACTTACTATCCTGATTAATACCTGTGGAAATATTGCACGAATGGCCTTGGAAAAGGGAAGCGGAACGGCCGAAAAGCTGGTCGAGGAGCTCGAAGGCCCTGCCTATAAGCCTATGATCGAGAAGCTGACGCTTTCGCCTGTAGTCATTCGGTTAAAAAAGGAAAATGAGAGCTTAGTTGATCTCTACGAAAGCCGGCGGGACGACTATTTAGGTAAGAATAGCGTTAAGAGCGTAGATTTGCGCAAGGACGTAATCCGACAGTACCAGCTGCTCTGCAGCTACATCGTATTAAAGGTTCAGCTCTCGAAGGATGCACAGTACCACGAGGCGCTTCAGATTATAAATACTATAAGGAAGGAGTTTGCGGAGGTGGTCGCAAGGCATAAGGCCGCCCGAAAAAATGGAAAGAAGAAGGTCCAAGATCAGTCTGCTCCCGAAGAAAGCTAACGCCTTAGATGCACCTTATTGCCATAGCTATAAAAGAAAAGGCTACCGTTTTGGGGTAGCCTTTTGTGCTATGCCTTTAGCATATGCGAGTTGATCTTTTCTATCTTTTCCTTTGCGAATTCGAGCGTGATCTTTAGGCTATCGGTTTCCATTGATGGGAACTCGAACATCGGGTCGATCATTATCGCCTCGCAGATGGAGCGAAGGCCGCGGGCGCCGAGCTTAAACTCTACCGCCTTGTCTACGATGTACTCCAGCGCTTCTTCGTCGAATTCCAGCTTAATGCCATCCATCTCGAACATCCGTACGTACTGCTTGATAATGGAGTTCTTTGGCTCGGTAAGGATCGAGCGAAGAGCATCCCTGTCGAGCGGACGTAGGTAGGTGAGCACGGGTAGGCGACCGATGATCTCGGGGATCAGACCGAACGACTTTAGGTCCTGCGGAGCAATGTACTGTAGCAGGTTGGCCTTGTTGATGGTTTCCGCCTTCTTGGAGGTGCCGTAGCCCACCACCTTGGTGTTCATGCGCTGGGCAATCTTCTTCTCGATGCCGTCGAAAGCGCCGCCACAAACGAAGAGGATGTTCTTGGTGTTCACCTGAATCATCTTCTGCTCGGGGTGCTTCCTTCCGCCCTGTGGTGGAACGTTAACCACAGCCCCCTCAAGCAGCTTTAGCAGGGCCTGCTGAACGCCTTCGCCCGATACGTCGCGGGTGATGGATGGGTTATCGCTCTTGCGGGCAATCTTGTCGATCTCGTCGATAAATACGATGCCCTTCTCGGCCATTTCCACGTTGTAGTCGGCCACCTGCAGCAGGCGCGAGAGGATGCTCTCAACGTCTTCGCCCACGTAGCCGGCTTCGGTGAGCACGGTGGCATCCACGATGGTAAATGGCACGTGGAGCAGCTTAGCGATGGTACGAGCAAGTAGCGTCTTGCCGGTTCCTGTTTCGCCAACAAGGATGATGTTCGACTTTTCGATCTCCACATCCTCGTCGTCGGAGATGGTGGCGTGCTTCAGCCTCTTGTAGTGGTTGTAGACGGCAACCGAAAGAAACTTCTTGGCTTCATCTTGCCCTATGACGTACTGGTCTAGGAACGCTTTTATCTCGTTGGGCTTGCGGAGCTGCAGGTCGGAGAAGTTAAACGACCCCTTCTTTTTGAGCTCCTCCCTGACGATCTGTGAGGCTTGCTCCACGCAGCTCTCGCATATGTGGCCAGAGATTCCCGCCAGAAGCAGGCTTACCTCTTTTTCTTCCCTTCCGCAAAATGAACATTTTTTACCGGCCATTTCTGTAATGTTTAGGCGTTACCTCAATGTATAAACCAAAAGAACCGCAGGGTTGGTGCGGTTCTTTGGTATCTGGCTTTTGTTACTTACTACTCTTAACAAGCACCTCGTCGATCATCCCGTACTCTTTGGCCTCGAAAGAATTCATCCAGTGATCTCTGTCCGAATCCTTCTCGATCTTTTCGAGCGGTTGGTGGGAGTGGAGCGAGATAATCTCGTACAGCTCCTTTTTTAGCTTGACGATTTCTCTAGCAGTAATCTCTATATCGGATGCCTGCCCCTCTGCGCCGCCCATTGGCTGATGAATCATCACGCGCGAGTGGGTTAGGGCCGAGCGCTTGCCTGCGGCTCCTGCGGTGAGCAGTACAGCACCCATGGATGCTGCCATTCCCGTGCAGATGGTAGCAACGTCCGAGTTGATGATCTGCATGGTGTCGTAGATGCCGAGTCCTGCGTAAACCGATCCTCCTGGGGTGTTCAGGTAGATTTGAACATCCTTCGTGCTGTCGGTAGAGTCGAGGAAAAGCAGTTGCGCCTGAATGATGTTGGCCACGTCGTCGTTAATGGGTACCCCAAGAAAGATGATGCGATCCATCATTAATCTCGAAAATACGTCCATCGAGGCAACGTTTAGCTGGCGCTCTTCGATAATCGTTGGGTTGATATAGCCGCTGTAGATGTTGTGCATCCGGTTATACTGATGCAGCTTAAGGCTACCAATCCCCATGTGCTTTGTTGCGTACTTGTTGAATTCGTTCATAAAGCCTCCAACTGTTGAGTGTGATGATTAAAGATACAACTATTTTTCGAATAGTTTGTCAAAATCTTTAGCGCTCACCTCTTTGTCTTCAACCTTAACTAGCTCCTTTGCAGCAGCAACTACCTTGTCTTCGAACTTCTTCTCAACAATACGTCTTCTCTCTTCCTTGTTCTGAAGGATGTCGCTAGCGTATTTGGTGAGGTACTCTTGTGGAAGATTTCTCATTCCGTATTGAGCGAACTGGTACCCAGCATACTCCTCGGCAGCAGCCTGAAGCTCTTCTTCGCTAACTTCGATGTTGTTGGTCGTTACAAAGAATTCCTTAATAAGCTGCCACTTCATGTCTTCGGCAAATGCTGGGAATTCCTTCTCGATGGCTTCTTTGGTGAACTTGCCTTCATTAATAACGTAAATCCATCGTTTTAGGAACTCTTCAGGAAGCTGAAGGTCTGCCTTGTCGATAAGCTTTTCGCGTAGGTCTACAAGCAGCTTATAGTCGCCTTCTTTGGCAAGATTTACGCGGATTTCTTCGTCAACCTTGGCAACGAACTCTTCGTAGCTCTTTACGTTCCCTTCTCCAAACGCCTTGTCGTAAAGCTCTTGGTTAACCTCAGCCTTCTCGAAGTTTTTAATTTCGGTAATGGTGAAGCTGAATATTGGATTGATGGCTCCAAGTTCTTCCTTCTTTACGTTAAGAAGGGCCGCCCTGTCGGTTTCGTTTTCGAAAGCCTCGTTTACGTTGAACTCAACGGTGTCTCCATCTTTTTTGCCTGCGAATTGAGCCTTGATCTCGTCCTTAGCAACCTGACGAAGCGAGAATGCTGCGTTTTCGATGCTTAGGCCGTCGGCTTGCGATAGGTTACCGCGAAGGAAATCCTCTTTGCCTTCAGCAACATCAACATCCGACATCTTTCCGAAACGGCTTTGGTAGCTGGTGATATAGCTGTTGCGCATTTCATCGTCGATGGCAATGTTGTAGTAGTTTACCTTATCTCTCTTGGTCAACTTAATGTCAACAGCAGGAGCGATGCCTAAGTCGAAGCAGAATTCGAAAGCCTTGTCGTTATCCCAGTCGATAGCCTTTTGAGACTCGCTTGGAAGGGGCTCGCCTAAAATCTTGGTGTCGCTTTCCTTTAGGAAGTTCGAAATCGAATCTGAAACAAGCTTGTTGATCTCGTCAACGAGAGCAGGCTTGCGGTACATCTTGTTGATAATCCCAGCAGGTACTTTGCCAGGACGGAAGCCGTCGATTCGTGCGTTTCTACGGTAGTTGGCAAGTGCCTTGTCGAGATTTCCTTCGTAGTCGCTTGGCTCGATGTTAATCTTAAGCACTGCGTTTAGAGCATCAACGTTCTCCTTTGCAATATTCATTTGTTGACAGTTTAATGATGAGCAATTTTATTTCCCCAGTGCTTCTGACCTTCTTAAAAACATCTGCCAAGAGGTAGGTTTTTGATAATCAGAATGTCTTTTACGCACTAAATGGGAGCACAAAGGTATGAAAAAGGGGTAATAGTTACAAACATACTTTGGGCTGATGTTTGGCTAATGAGCGGGATAAAAAAAGAAAAGCCCCAATTTCTTGGGGCTTTAGTGCGGATGAAGGGACTCGAACCCCCACGCCTCACGGCACTAGATCCTAAGTCTAGCGCGGCTACCAATTACGCCACATCCGCATTGTGCTACCGTGTTCGTTTTTTGGTTTAGCGATGCAAAGGTAAGCCAAAATTTTATATCTGCAATACTCTTGTTGACTATGAGCGAAAAAAAGTGCAGTAGGTGCTGGATGGAGGTTTTAAGAAGCAGTGCGAAGCTTATTCGTATTGGAAATAGGAGGAGGAGTGTTGGTGGGGTGTAAATAAAAAAGCCCCAATTTCTTGGGGCTTTAGTGCGGATGAAGGGACTCGAACCCCCACGCCTCACGGCACTAGATCCTAAGTCTAGCGCGGCTACCAATTACGCCACATCCGCATTGTGCTACCGTGTTCGTTTTTTGGTTTAGCGATGCAAAGGTAAACCAAAAAACGTTTTCTACAATAGCTATATTGGGAATCTAGGTAGATTTCCGCAAATTTTTAGGTCTTATAGCTACTTGCGAAGCTCGAAGTTTTGTCCGAGGTATAGTCTTCTAACGGTCTCGTCGTTGGCAAGAACCTCTGCTGTTCCGCTTCTAAGTATTTCACCGTCATATAGAAGGTACGCTCGGTCGGTAATTGAAAGGGTTTCGTGCACGTTGTGGTCGGTTATAATTATGCCGATATTTTTATCAACCAATTTTTTTACAATACCCTGAATGTCTTCTACTGCAATGGGGTCTACTCCTGCGAATGGTTCGTCGAGTAGAATAAACTTAGGGTCGATGGCCAAGCAGCGGGCAATCTCTGTTCTGCGACGCTCACCTCCTGACAGCTGAATCCCCAAACTCTTACGAATCTTTTGAAGGCTAAATTCGTTAAGAAGAGACTCTAACTTGTCCTTTTGTTCCGAAGCGCTTAGCTTGGTTAGCTCTAGTACGGTCTTGATGTTATCTTCCACGCTTAAAGTGCGAAAGACGGACGCTTCTTGAGCTAGATAGCCGATTCCTT
Source organism: Acetobacteroides hydrogenigenes (assembly GCF_004340205.1). Classification (NCBI taxonomy): domain Bacteria; kingdom Pseudomonadati; phylum Bacteroidota; class Bacteroidia; order Bacteroidales; family Rikenellaceae; genus Acetobacteroides; species Acetobacteroides hydrogenigenes. The sequence goes on along the minus strand of NZ_SLWB01000001.1, from coordinate 499,859 downwards.
TTTGGGCACGCATGTACATCGGCATGTTGGTGATATTTTCATCATCAAGAAATATCTCGCCTTCGTTAGGGCGAATTAAGCCAACAATCATATAAAAGCTGGTTGTTTTACCTGCTCCGTTAGGACCAAGTAATCCTACGATTTCACCTTGGTTTACCTCTATGGATACGCCTTTAACTACGGTGCGTGTTTTATATCGTTTTACTAAGTTATTGCTGTGTAATTTCATTGTCTATGGTTTTGCAACGTGCAAATTTAGAAAATAATCTGAAGACCTGCTCTTATGCCAAATTTATCGATGTTAGGATTGCTTAAATGGCTAAGCCTCCATATTGCATCAATGCGGATTATCTTGAAGATATTCTCAACCCCAACGCCAACTTCATAGTATGGCTTGCTAACGTCTGATAAGCCACTGGGGAATATGAATTCACCTGTTTTGTTGGCATTGGAGAGAGAGCCTATAAGGCCTTTCCCGTAGGCAACTTCTCTCCATTTTAGTTTCCTCATTAGAGGTATGTGGTTTAGAAAGAATCCGTTGAAGTGATGTTCTAGAGTTAGACTTACCCACTGGTCGCTGGCAAATTCGTAGTAGTTCATCATGTTAAAAGAAAACTTGTTGAGCGCATAAGTCTCATTCCCCTCATGCAGTTTAAGCAGTGGGTAAGGAACTGTACCAAATAGTTTGCCCCCTTCTATTATATAGCGAAGATATCCGAATGGATTTAAAGGTACCTTATGGACGTAGTTAGCATCTAGCAGGGTATAACTATACTTCGATCCAAAGATGCTCTTTATACCAAAGGTGGCGGTTACGTTAATAATAGGGTTATCACTGCCTAGCGATATGCGCTCAAATTCTCCAGCAACAAACTTCTCTCCTTTAGCGATACGAGTGCTTAAAACGATGTTTGTTATAGGCATGTGTGTTTCTCCTGTTCCGTCCAAACGGTTCATGGTTACGAATTCAGAAGCATTGATGTTCTTGTAGTTGATTTCAATGCCACTGGAGATGCCTGGTACCCATTCGTAGTCGAACTTGAATTTTGTTTGCTCGATTAAGTTAAGCTTATAGTTGGGATTACGGCGGAGTACTGATGTTAGGATATTATCTTCGGCGAGGGAGAATGGGCTAAGCCCCATCTGTTCCATGTCCTTTTTGTATGATGCATATCCTGTTATTCGAGGTTCCTTGCTAAACATGTAAAGCACATCGCCTCCGTACTTAAATTTTTCATCCTTAAAACCATAAGCAGCAAAACCTCCAACCATAATTTTAGTGGAAACCTTGTTGGAGGTTCGACCTCCAAATTTGAGCCTATCTCCTTCTATCCTGTTGTTGCTGTAGGTTTGATAGTAAGGTCCATATTCGAAGTATCCTATTGGATAGTAGTAGTTAACAAGAAGGTTGGTGATGTTTGTTGCAGTTTTGAATAAGGGAACCTCCTTAACCCTATCAACCATTGTGTAGATGCCTTTTTCTTGAGCAGAGAGCTCTACTGGGCGGTTTTGAGCCCAGTAGCTGGTGTCTTTATTAATAGCTTCGTCGCTAAGTATTACGTCTGGAGAAGTTTTTTTTGTGGAGTCGGGAAATTCTGCTTTTAGTTTCACATTGGAGATGACGCTTGTGTTACGTCCAAAAAAGCCGACGGTTCCTTTGGTTATCTTAAAGTCGATGAAAAGGTTGCTGCTTTTGGGAAACCATACAGAATCGTTTACGGGCTGGAAAACCTGTTCGGCCGCCATTGCGTTTACCCAGTTGATGTTGGCACCCTTGTTGAGCTGCAGGACCACTTTGACAACGGCGTAAGTAGTATCGTGTACCCACATCTCGCCTGTGAAAGTAGGCTCTTGCTTTCGCTTCGGAACGAAGTTCATTCTTATGCATTGCTTGCCATCTATAAGTGCGGTGTCCTGAAGATAGTACTTATAGTAGGAAAGCCCGTTGTTATTGAGGGGGCTTATTAAGCCTTGGTCGAAGAAATCTATAAAGTTGTCGTAAATGTTGATGTTTTGGTACATTCTTCCAGTAAATTGAGCAACACTCTTGTTGTCGATCCCAGAAGTCTTGCTAGCCTTAATAACTTCTTTCTCTCTTTTTGGGGAGTTGGAGTAGTAGTAGTCTGATAGTGATTCAGAGATAAGTATGGGAATGTAGGTTTTTCCCGTCATCTTATTTGTATCTAGGTAGTCGAAGACGAACTTAAACTGCTTAAGAAGTTTTTTGTCCTTGAGCTCATTTTTGATGTTGTTTACATCGATTTGCATTTTTGTGTATGCGTTGTAGCTGTATGATGGCAGATTGGTTACGCTATTTCTACTCTTATTTGCAACAATTTTTCTAAAAAAGGCATGAGCAGGATTTTCACCAGGCCTTACAACCACTTCTTGTAACGCGTAGTTTTGCGGAATAAGCTCTATCGTGTAGTTATTCGTTGTGTTCTTTTTTACTGGGAAAGATCTTCGATTGTAACCAACGTATTGCACTGAAATCGAGTCAGTGGCCTGCTTGGCATCAATTGAGAAAAATCCATTTTGATCTGTGATTGTTCCAACTGTTGATTTTATGAAGGATATATTACAAAAGGGAAGCGCTTCTTTGGTGTTTGCGTCGATAACCCTGCCTTTTACTTTGGTGGTTTGAGCAGCGCAGAGAATAGGGGCTCCAAAAATAACAATGAAGGAGAAAAACTTTAGAAGTGTAAAAGTACGCCTTTGCATATTATTTTGTTTAGAAAATATAAAAGTAGCATGCCGCCTTGTAAGGTGTTATAATGGAGTGTTAATTGTACTTAAGATGTTACGATGTTTGTTACATTTTTGGTCAAGTAAAGTAAAGATTGATTTAGTGTCCTTCTTTGTTTCTTGTTTTAAATTAATGGGTTGTGTGATGTGCTGGTTGTAAACGTGAAGGGCATTCTATACGTATAGAATGCCCTTCACGTTTTATGAGTGGAAAAGGTTTTTATGCAATACCTTCTCTCAGAATATCATGGATGTGGACCATTCCTGCGTATTTCCCATTCTGGATTACCGCAAGTTGGGTGATCTTGTTTTTCTCCATTTTATCGAAAGCATTTATGGCTAATTCGTTAATGTCAATGGTTTTAGGGTTGATCGTCATGATATCCTTTGCTTGTAGCTTTTCTACGTTGGTTCCCTTTTCGAGCATTCTTCTTAAATCGCCATCGGTGATTATGCCCGCAAGAGATTGGTCTTCGTTTACAACGGCAGTTGCGCCTAACCGTTTTGACGAGATTTCCATTATTATGGAACGGATTTTTTCATCAAGAGAAACCTTGGGTACCTCTGGTGATATTACATCTGCAACTCGCATGTATAACTTTTTCCCTAAAGATCCTCCTGGGTGGAACCTTGCGAAGTCGTTCGAGGTAAATCCTCTGAGCTTTATTAGCGTCATGGCAAGTGCATCGCCAAGAACCAGCTGTGCTGTAGTAGATGAGGTTGGCGCAAGATTGTTTGGACAAGCCTCCTTTTCGACTGTTGCTTTTAAAACATAGTCGGCGTTCAGCGCAAGATAAGAGTCCGTGCTCGAAACTAGCGCTATGATTTTGTTTCCGAGATTGCGAATAAGGGGAACAAGAACCTTTATCTCTGGAGTATTGCCGCTCTTAGATAGTATGATTATGATGTCGTTTGGCTGAATTAGGCCAAGATCTCCATGAATGGCATCTGCTGCATGCATAAAAATAGATGGCGTTCCGGTCGAATTCATAGTAGCCACAATTTTGCTAGCAATTATGGCGCTTTTCCCTATGCCCGAAACGATAACTCGCCCTTTGCAGCTGTAGAGTAGCATGGCTATGTCGGCAAACTCATCGTCGATGTAGTTGGCTATTTGTTCTACTGCTTTTGCCTCTTCGAGGATGGTTTTTCTTGCAAATGATTTTATGTCGAAGTTATTCTCCATAACTCTTGTTTTTAAATTTTCTCTTGAGTACTTTAGATACGCAAAGTTATTGGTTTTGCTCAATAAACTTAGCACCTGTTGGAGTCTGATTTTTACAAGCGTTAACTTTTGCAAACTCAAAAAAACTTTAATTGTTAGATGAGATTTCTTTGGTTAACTTTGTTATGTCAGTGTGCAAAAAAGGACTTTTTAATCAAAGAAAGCAGTATTAAGAGGGTTAATAATTATGGCCGAAGAGGTTCATGCATCTTTAACGGAGTACTTAAAAAAGTATTTCGGTTTTTCTAGTTTCAAAGGAAATCAGGAAGCAATAATTCAAAACGTTCTAGAGGGGAAGGATACCTTTGTTCTTATGCCTACAGGCGGGGGAAAGTCGTTGTGCTATCAGCTACCCGCCCTTAAAATGGAAGGTACAGCAATTGTAATATCTCCTCTTATAGCCTTGATGAAGAATCAGGTTGATGCGATGCGCAGCTTTATAGAGGGCGATGGAATTGCACACTTCCTGAATTCTTCGTTGTCGAAAACTGCTGTTGCAAAGGTAAAGCAGGATATCTTAGAAGGGCGTACGAAACTTCTCTATGTTGCACCAGAATCACTTACCAAAGAAGATAATATTCAGTTTCTAAAACAGATAAATATATCTTTTTACGCAATTGATGAGGCGCATTGTATCTCGGAATGGGGACACGATTTTCGTCCGGAGTATAGGCGAATTCGTCCAATTATTACCGAAATAGGGAAGGCCCCATTAATAGCGCTTACTGCAACAGCAACGCCCAAGGTTCAGCATGATATCCAAAAAAACCTTGGAATGCTCGATGCAACGGTATTTAAATCGTCGTTCAATCGTGCCAATCTCTACTACGAGGTTCGCCCCAAGCAGGATGCAACTAAGGAGATCATAAAGTTCATCAAAGCGAATAGCGGGAAATCGGGCATCATTTACTGCTTAAGCCGTAAAAAAGTAGAAGAACTGGCCGATGCGCTAAAGGTTAACGGCATAAAGGCAGTCCCTTACCATGCTGGGCTTGATTCTAACTCTCGCTCTGAAAATCAGGACAAGTTTTTGATGGAGGAAACGGATGTTGTAGTGGCAACTATTGCGTTTGGTATGGGAATCGACAAACCCGATGTTCGCTATGTTATACACTACGATATTCCTAAAAGCTTAGAGGGTTACTATCAAGAAACGGGGCGTGCTGGGCGCGATGGCGGCGAAGGAAACTGCATTGCTTTCTACAGCTACAAGGATATCCAAAAGCTGGAGAAGTTTATGCATGGCAAGCCTATTGCTGAGCAGGAAATCGGGAAACAGCTTCTTCAGGATACCGTTTCTTACGCGGAATCTTCGGTATGCCGTCGAAAAACGCTGCTTCTGTACTTCGGAGAAGATTATACCCAAGAAAACTGCGGAAACTGCGACAATTGCTTGAATCCAAAGGAACTTTTCGATGGTAAGGATGCAATTCTAAAAACTCTGGATGTTATTGTTGAGCTTCAAGAAAAGTTTAAGGCCGACCATGTCGTGAACTTCTTGGTTGGGAATGCGACATCGGGTATCAAAACCTATAAGCATCACACCAATGAGCTCTTTGGAATTGGCAAGGAAAAGGATGAAAAGTACTGGAATGGCATCATCCGACAGATGCTAATTCATCATCTACTTACAAAGGATATTGAGAACTATGGGCTTCTGAAGATATCTCCCCGAGGTCGGGCGTTTATGGAAGAGCCCTACTCTATAATGATGGCAAAAGACCATGATTATGGCGATTCCGATGACGATGAAGCAGCAGGAACTGGCGCAGGTAAAGGGGGAGGAGCCGCCGATGAGGCGCTATTCTCCTTGCTGAAAGATTTGAGGAAATCAATGTCGAAAAAGCTCGGACTTCCTCCATTTGTGCTATTCCAGGATCCATCTCTCGAAGATATGTCGATACAGTATCCGATCTCGATGGAAGAGCTGCAGAATATCACCGGGGTTGGGGTCGGAAAGGCGAAGAAGTACGGCAAGGAGTTCATCGAGCTCATTAAAAAGTATGTTGAGGAGAATGAGATTGAGCGGCCTCAGGATATGGTCGTGAAATCGGTTGTTAACAAGTCGGGGAATAAGGTCTTTATTATCCAGAGCATTGATAAGCGGATGGATCTCGAAGATATCGCAAATGCTAAAGGAATGGACATGAAGGATCTGTTGTCCGAAATGGAGGCGATCGTAAACTCGGGTACCCGCATCAACCTTGACTACTACATCAACGAGCATGTTGATGAGGATAAGCTGGACGAGGTGTTCGACTACTTCAAAAATGAAGCAAAGACGGAGTCTATTGAGGAAGCATTGGATTTCCTTGGTGAAGATGATTATACAGAAGAGGAAGTAAGGCTAATCCGGATTAAGTTTATCTCAGAAATGGGCAACTAGCAGGGTGGGCCGATGATAACCGCAACCCTAGACGTTTCGTCTAGGGTTTTTTTGTGCCTGTACCGGCTTCTGAGCTGGCGCCCCATGGCGGGGGCTTTGCCCTTGACGTGAATCGAAGGGTGGCTCCTCCATTTAGCCCGTCCGAAGAGCTAATCCTCCCAAAAATGTATGCATTTATCTCAGCCGTTGGACTGCGGCTCCCCAATGTCCATGCATTTATCTCAGCCGTTGGACTGCGGCTCCCAAATGTCTATGCATTTATCTCTGCCGTTGGACTGCGGCTCCCCAATGTCCATGCATTTATCTCAGCCGTTGGACTGCGGCTCTCAAATATCCATGCATTTTTCCCTGCCGCTGGACTGCGGCTCCCAAATATTCATGCATATTTATCAGCCGTTGAGCTGATCCTCGTAAATGCTCGTGCTGGTTTCCTATTCGCGGAGGCCTAATTTCTAGCTGTAGATAGCCGTTTTTGCACCACCGCTCGTAACATCGGTGGGCAACAGAATTGAAGGACGCCCTGATCCTGTTCCGGCTAATTGGGCGTAAACGTACCGATCGGGGGGGAGTGGCTTGCCGAAAAGCTAAAGAGAGGCCTTTTGGGCGGCAGGCATAGGCCTTCGTTTTAGCCTTTTTTTGTTGTTGCCGGGTGTTCTTTTTTGGAGTTAGCTGGCGTTTTTGGGTCAACCGTCTCGAGGCAGCTACCGTTGGTCTGCATTTCCCTTGCTAACGTCGAACGCCTCCCTGAGCCCATCGCCGAGAAGGGTAAAGGCGAGCACCATGAGCATAATAGCCGTACCTGGGATAAAGGCAAGGTACGATGCGTCGAGGATGATGTAGGCGTAGCTTTCCTTAAGCATAGCTCCCCACGATGGCATGGGCGGTTGAATGCCAACGCCCAGAAAGCTCAACCCCGATTCGATGAGGATGGCCGATGCAAAGTTGGCCGCCGAGATAACGATGATAGGCCCCATGACGTTGGGGAGTATGTGGCGAACGATAATCCTCCAGTTGCTGAATCCGAGCGCACGGGCGGCATCAACATACTCCTTCTCGCGGATGCTGAGCACCTGCCCACGGACAATACGGGCTACCTCTACCCACATGGTGAGGCCAACGGCAATGAAAATCTGCCAGAATCCTTTGCCTAAAACCAGCGTTACGGCAATTACCATTAGGAGGGTAGGTACGCTCCATATTACGTTGATAAACCACATGGTAACGTTGTCGACCCATCCCCTAAAGTAGCCCGCAACAGCGCCTAGGGTTATTCCGATGAGCAGCGATATGGCTACGGCGATGATGCCTACCGACAGGGATACCCTTGCGCCAATTAGCATCCGGCTTAGTAAATCGCGGCCGTAACGGTCGGTTCCGAAGATGAACGACCGCTTGACGATGTGCGCCTCCTCTACGATTTTGGCAAGCGAGGCGTTGTCGGCCGCCATGCGTTTGCCATAGATGGTGGTAAAGTAGGATTTGCCGTTTTGGATGACGATCTTTTGGGGATTCTCGATGGGGTAAACCACCTCTGCAAGGGTTAGACGGTGCTCTAGAGGCTGTTCGTTTTTGTACGCCGTGAACTCTTTAACGTTGATATACCCGCCGCTTATGGAGTAGCCGCAGATGGCTAATTCTTTGTGTGCGGACTCTTTTCCGTTGGTGAGCATGGAGATAAAGCCTGCATCGTTGGCGCTTGTTGGCTTTTGCTGCAAAAGGATCTGGGTGCTAAATCCGGGCTTCTGTACGGCAATTTCGAGATGCTGGCTGTTGGAGTTTGGCGTTGAATCTGGAGCAATAAGGTATCCTAAAAAGGCAATGGCGCTTACAAGGGCTATAAACCATAGGGAGATCATTGCCCATCGGTCGCGTTTTAGCTTTCTCCATGATTGTGCCCAGGGTGACTGGCTTTCGGATCGTTGTATCGCCTCTCTTTCCATGTAAATTTTGATGTCGTGCTGCCAATGGCCGTAAAGGTAATGTAGATTGGGTAAAGAGCCGCGCAAAGGAGGAAATATTTGGACCACTTTTTTATGCCATTGGCCCTGAAATGAACCGAAAGAAGGGCATAGTCGAGAATTACTTTTGATGAGAGCAGAGCTATTGCTAATCTCGAATAGGAGTGGTTGAGTATGGCAGCAATCGCACAGGCAAGAATGGCTAGGTTGGCTAAGAATACAATGATGGCTACTAAAATGGTGGCTGCATCCGTGTAGTGCTTGGCCTTAGATCCCCAGCGCTTGCGACGGTTAAGGAAGTCGATAAAGTTCTTGTCGGCATTGGTAGTTACAAGGCAATCTCTTCCTGTTATGAATTTGATGGTCTTGTGGCATTGCTTAGCGTAGTGGAGTAGAAAAACGTCGTCGCCCGATGGTGTTTGCTCCTGATTCAGGTTGGCATTGGTAAATATTTCTTTCCGAAAAGCCATATTTGCGGCATTGCAAAAAATGGGCTTGTTGATTCCTGCTGCTCCAATTCCTGCTGCAACCAAACTGCCAAATTCGACCGCAGCTAAACGTTCGAAAAAAGTTGTGGAACGATAGGCCACAGGGCCGCATACCATGTCGGCCTTAGAGCCAATCATGTTGTTGATGCTTGTTAACCAGCTTTGAGGTAGGCAGCAGTCGGCATCGGTAATGGCAATGATGTTCCCTTTTGCAGCAGCAACTCCTGCGGCTAGCGCCGCTTTTTTCCCTTCGAATCTCAGCGGGAGGTTTACTATGCGAAGGTTGCTGTGCTCCTGTTGGAGGGATAGCTCTAACGCTGTATTGTCGGTTGAGTGATCGTTGACGGCAACAATTTCGAAGAACTCTTTGGGGTAATCTAATGCTCTAATTGATTTGAATAAGTCGTCAATGTTTCGCTCTTCGTTGCGAAAGCATATTACTATTGATATGAAGCTGGATCGTTGGTTTGTTATTGGCTTACGTTCTAGAATGTGGTAGTACCCTACAATAAATGCGGCAACCAATGCTAAATAAAGAACTACTAAAGCTATAGGTAATACCATATTCCCAACCTTTTTCGAAAGTTAGCAATTAAAAAGGATTTGAGCCCTTGGGCTAGAATTCAAAGTCTGTTCTGAATTTATCTGTCCAACCCTCTTTCTTTAAATCGGAGATGTTGGCTTTTAGCTGTTCAATAAAGGCTGGGCGAGGTATCTCTTCTGCACCAAGCGAAAGAAGGTGATCTGAGTATATTTGGCAGTCTACTAGTTTAAACCCTTGTTCCTCTAAATTTTTAACAAGCATGATGAAGCCAAATTTGGAGGCGTTGCTTGCTTTCGCAAACATTGATTCTCCAAAGAAGCATCGGCCCAATACGCCTCCGTAGAGCCCTCCAACGAGGTTTCCTTCGTTGTTCCACACCTCTACCGAGTGCATAAAACCAATTTGGTGCAGCGTGTGGCAGGTGGCCATCATCTCGTCCGAAATCCAGGTGTTATAAGGATCTTCTTGGCCCTCGCGGGCTATAGATCCGCAACTCTTTACCACGTCGTCGAAACAGGTGTCAAATGTTACGGAATACTTTTTCGCCCTAAGAAGTTGTCGCATGCTCTTAGAAACCTTTAGCTTGTGGGGGTAGAGCACAAATCGGGGGTTGGGGCAATACCATACCGGAATATCGGTAGGGTCGTACCAAGGGAAAATACCCTCAGAATAGGCAACAAGCATTCTTTCCGGCGAAATATCTCCACCAACGGCTATCATTCCATCCTCTTCCGCATCCTCTACTGGAGGGAAGTTTAAGTATTCGGCATTAAGAATGTAAACTGGCATCTTATTGGAGTAGTCTTTTAAAATTGACCTACACGTAGGTCTAGCTGTTTACTTGTAAGGTTTTTTGCGCATTTAGGTTTACTTGGGAAACGTATAGTCCCGCTAAGGTAACTGCAATCCCAACTAGGTTAATAGTGCTGAATCTATCTCCCTGGAGAAAGTATGCTGCAATAGCCGTAAATACAGGAATGAGATTAAGAAACACGTTTATTTTGGCAATCGAAAAGTGCCTCAACGAGTAGGCGTATAGTAAAAACGCTATTATTGATGCAAAGATTGTCAGTTTGAGGATTGGGATGAGTGCCTCGCTCGTAAACATTGATGGTGTGAGCCTATCGGTTGCAAAAAAAACAGGGAGCATTAGAAGTGCAGCCAGAATGCTTTGATAGGTAACAATGCTGAACGAATTATACCGTTGGGTTAGCTTCTTTAGGCTGATAACGTAGCCAATAGCAGCAACTACCGCTCCAAACATTAGTAGGATTCCAAGAATAGAGCCCGTCGCTTGATTACCCGATTGGTAGGCTACAAGAACGACACCAACTACAGATAGTAAAATACCAATAGCATTTTGGATGCTGATTTTTTCTTTGAAAAACAGAAAAGCACCAAGTGGTGTGAATAAAGGTATTGTTGCTACTATAACTGCCGCTAGGGTTGATGATACCATTGTTAACCCATTTGCTTCGCATAGGCTATAAATGAATGGCTCAAAGAACGTCATTGTAAGGAAAAGCTTGAAATCTCTGATTTTAAGCTTCTGTATTTGACGTATGAGTAAGCCTATTGTCAATAGTATTATTGAAGATAGCGATAGGCGAAAGATGATTATTCCTGTGGGGCTAAAGTAAAGTAGTGCCGTTTTGTACCATACAAAAGAAAGGCTCCAAAATATAATTGCACCTATGATTGACGTATAAACTAGAAGGTTGTTCCGCATAAACTCATTCCCTTTTTTTGATGCTAAAAAACTACTCTTAAGCTTGATGGCAGAATGGATAGTTTCAATTCTTTTCCCATTTTACCAGGTTCTCCGTCAAAGTGTACGTAGTCTTCTTCGTTGCGCTTAATTTTGATGCTCTTTCCCTTCAAAACTTCCACGTATTGACTTGTTTCTATTTTTTTTAGAAACATTCTGGCTGCGAACAGAGGTCCAAAAATAAGAGGTGGCTTGGCGACTATGACCACATCTAGAATACCATCTTGGAGATCGGCCTGTGGAGCAATATAGGCGTTGTTGCCATACTGCGATGCATTGGCTATTGTTATAAGAAAGGCGCTGCGGTTATACACTATGCCATCTATGGTTATGGAATATTCTTTAGACTTGTAGTTTAGAAATTCTTTTGTTGCAATGGTGGCATATGTGCTAAATCCACGCGATCCGGATTCGGCAAATCGATTACCAATAAGAGCATCAAAGCCAACTCCTGCCGTACAGAAAAAGGGCACATTGTTAATTGTTGCAGTGTCAATAAGCTCCGAAGAGTTGCAAAGGGCTACGTTAACAGCTTTTTGAACTGCTAAAGGAATGCCTAAGTGGCGAGCCAACCCATTTCCTGACCCTTGAGGTATAATTGCCAGCTCTACATCTTTCCCTACCAGTTCGCGAGCAATTTCGTTGATGGTTCCATCTCCTCCGACAGCAACTATTCGGCTGTAGCTATTTGCCACAAGTTCTCTTACGAGTTCTGATGCGTGATTGGGTCGGGCTGTGTGAAAAATATCAACCTGAACATTTTTTTCTATAGCAGTGCTGTTTATTATGTCAGGAAGTTTAGCCTTATCCTTAGCTCCGGATATTGGGTTTATGATGAATGCAACTTTTTTATTCACGCTTTGCTTATTAAAACGGTAGCAAATATAGTAGGTCTATTCGAGTTTCTTCGATTAGTGGTGCTTTGTGCTGTTAAAAAGATGGGGAAACTACCGATGAGTCTTGTTTGGAGAATAATGTTATCTGCGATTTTTTATATCTGTAATGTATAATAAAAGAGGGGAAGGCTAGAATAGGAAAGCCCCCTTGGCTCTTTTTCTCTATTGTGAAAAGTGCCAAGAGGGCTTTCCTATGTTTTTCCGTTCGCTTGTATTAGTCTATGGTTATCTTAAGAATCTGCCCGACCTTGAGATCTTTTGGAGAATGTAGCCTGTTTTCTTTCTGGATGTCTTTAGGCGTTACACCTTTATATTTTTGAGCTATAGTCCAAAGATTGTCGTTCTTCTTAACGGTATACTGTATTACAGTTCCTTTCTCGTGCTGTGCTGAGCCTAAGTAAGGTTTTGCAGGTTCATTCGGACTAATATTTAAATCTTTAACGGTTTCAATTTTTATCGAGTCCGATGGCGAACTGGTGCTTTTTTTTGATCCTAGGCTTTCGCCTGTTAAGGGCTTTTCATTCTTTTGTGCTAGAAGTGGAGATGCTTGGTATACGGTTAATCTCATCCCTTTTTGTAGCTTTTTTTTCTTTTTTGAAGAAAATCCGTTCCATTCTTTAAGGGCGGCTACTTCAATGCCATATTTTTTTGCAATAGAAGAAAAGGTTTCGTTCTTTCTTACTTTATGGAAAACTTTCTTTGTTCCTAGGTCGGATGTCTGAGATGTGCTGCTGTTTGCAGCCATTAGTTTTGGAAAGTTATTCTGTACAAAGTACAGGGAATCTTTGGCATAGATTTCTTCCTCTTTAGCAATGTAGTTTGGCGCAAAGCCCATAGGAAGGGTTAACGTGTATGGCCTCTCGATGCCCGGAATAATATCCTTTTTGTACTGTGGATTAAGTTCGCGAAGCTCATCGACTGAAATCCCAAGTACTTCCGATACTTGTTGGAAGTGGAGCATACGGTTAACGTGGATGGAGTCGGTGCTTTGGGGCAGTGGCATGCTTCGAGGTGTAAGCTTATGCTCCTTGTAGAATTTTACTAGATATGCTGCAGCAATAAAGTTAGGAACGTATCCTCGGGTTTCTTTGGGAAGGTAGTTGTATATCTCCCAGTAGTTTTTGCTTCCTCCTGCTCTGCGGATTGCTTTGTTTACGTTGCGGGGGCCACAGTTATACGCTGCAATTACAAGCGTCCAGTCGTTGTATATTTTATAGAGATCCTTCAGGAATTTTGCTGCTGCTTCGCTTGCTGCAAGAGGATCTCTTCTTTCATCAACAAAAGAGGTGATGTTGAGCTTGTATTGTTTTCCGGTTCCGTACATGAACTGCCAGAGCCCAGTCGCTCCTACTCTCGATACGGCAACTGGATTCAATGCCGATTCTATTATTGGCAAATATCTAAGTTCTAATGGGAGGTCGTGCTTGTCAAGTGTTTGTTCAATTATAGGGAAGTAGTATCCGGTAAGTCCAAGAATTTTTTCCGATATATTTTTTTTCCGAATGACATACCACAATATGGAGGCACGAACAACATTGTTGTATGGCAAGTCGATTAGTGACGGAATGCTTGACAATCGTTTGATAAATACAGAGTCAGGGATGTCTGATTTAACCATTTCTTCGTTGTCAAGGAGGTCTATGGCTAAATTAGTTGTATCTAGCGCTTGCGATTTTGCTCTTTCGAGCAGTAAACTATCAACCTTTTTTTCGTATAGTCTTAGTTTTCCTTCCTCGAGGGTAGCATGCTTATCGTCTTTGTCTTGAGTAGAGGCTGCAAACGTTGTTTTTGATGTCAAGCCTCCGAGTAGGATTGTTGTGGTGGCGATGAGTAGTGCTGCGCTCTTAATGCTTGGCATAGGAAAAGTTGTTTTGGGGTTAGATTAAAAATTCAGTGACATTGACAGTCCAGGAGCAAATGGGCTGCCTTTTTGAGCGAATAGGTAGTTGTCATTTATGATCGTAGGAACTACCCTTAGCGATAGGTTGTCGTCTATCTCATAGTCGTATAAGGTGGCATCTACGTGTGCATCAATAATGTTAAGAGCATAAAGAGCAACAGTTCCTAATATTGCATAATCACGATTTCTTCGGTAGTAATCGCGTGCGGACTTTAGTTCATCTGCCGATCGTTTACCCTCAAACTCATCTACAGTTTCTGGTTTTCTGTCTGTAAATTGGTTGTAGGCCAGTTTGTAGCGCTGGTATTCCTTGCTTTGAAAGGATATAGCATAGCCTAGGGCTGCAAATCCTCCGTAAAGAATTGGCACCTTCCAGTATTTTTTATTGTAAACTTGCCCCAGCCCTGGGAAAACAGCCGAAAGAATGGTTGCCTTTTGCGGAGAGTGTTCCTGATGATCATTATAGTTAACAACAGCATCAGCAATGCTTAGCAGGTATACGGCTGTCGCAGCCATGTAGCTAACATTCCGAAACTGCTTAAAACGAGAGTAGCTCTGCTCTATATCGGCAAGGTTATTCAGGTAAAGAGCCCTTTCTGGAATAGCATTTAAATTTCCATCAATCGAAAAATCTTTTGAAAGATCTACCCGCGCAATTCTATACCTATTGTAGGATTCGTGGTAAAGCAGGTTGCTTTTGTAGCCAATATACCCAAAGGCAGCAACACCCCCATAGAATACTGGTATTTTATAGTACTGCTTGTTGATTACTTGGCCAGAACCTGGCAAAAAGGTTGCAAGTCCCCATACTTTTACGAGGGATAGCGAATCTTTTTTCTGCCGTTGTTCTACTTTCACTTTTTTCTGCGAAACTCCTACGAGAGGAAGCAAAAAAGTAGCAAAGCCAACAAGTAGTAAAGCACTTTTTTTCAATGTACGTGTTTTAATCCTTAAAGCAAACCTTCGAGTTGTTCAAATTTGGAAAGGATTGAGTTTATTTCCTTGTCCGATTTGAAGCCAATTATAATTTTGCCGTTACCTTTAGCCGTTCTCTTAATATTGATATCCGAAGAGAACATTTTTTCGAGATGCTCTACAAGCTTAAAGTATGGCTCTGGCATATCTTCGTCCTGATCCTTTTTCTCTTCCTTTTCGTTGCCTTCTGCGAGCTTCTTAACCAGCTGTTCTACCTGACGAACCGATAGGTCTTCCTCAATTATTTTTCGAAGTATGTCAAGTTGTAACTCTTGATCTTCAATGTTTACAAGAGCTCGAGCATGCCCCATAGATAGTAATCGACGGCGAATGGCAAGCTGAAGTTCGGCTGGTAGCTTTAGTAGGCGTAAGTAGTTTGTTACAGTACTGCGTTTTTTTCCAACGCGCTCGCCAAGCATTTCTTGTGTAAGCGAGCACTCATCTACAAGTCGTTGGTAGCTTATGGCAACTTCAATAGCATCAAGATCTTCGCGCTGAATGTTTTCAACCAGTGCCATTTCGAGCATTCCTTGGTCGTCGGCAGTGCGAACGTATGCAGGAATGGTTTTTAAGCCAGCTAGTTTTGATGCTCTAAAACGGCGTTCTCCACTAATAATTTGATACTGGTCGTTTTCAACTTTACGAACGGTAATGGGTTGTATAATGCCAAGTTCTCTGATCGAAGCCGCTAACTCTGCAAGCGCTTCTTCATCGAAATGGGTACGTGGTTGCAGCGGATTGGGCACGATTTTTTCGATCTCAATCTCATTAATAAGTTCAGATTTTGGTAAAACGCTTTCAGCCGTTGGAGTTGGTGCACTGTTGGTGGTTGATGCCTCTTCGATAAGTGCTCCTAAACCTCGGCCTAATGCCATTTTCTTGCTCATGCTATTATCCCTGTAGATATTGTGTTTTTAAACTTTCTCTTTTTCGTGTGCCTCTGTTGCTACTTCGTTCTTCTGAAGAAGTTCCTTTGCAAGATTTAAGTAGTTGGTGGTTCCTGTAGAAGATGCATCGTATAACAGAACGGGTTTGCCGTAGCTTGGCGCCTCGCTTAGCTTAATGTTACGCTGAATGATGGTATCGAATACCATTTGTTGAAAGTGCTTCTTAACTTCATCAACAACTTGATTCGAAAGCCTTAGACGGGCATCGTACATGGTTAAAAGGAATCCTTCTATTGCTAGTTGAGGGTTTAGCCTGCTTTGGATTATTTTGATGGTATTAAGCAACTTTCCAAGACCTTCTAGCGCAAAGTATTCGCACTGAACGGGGATTATTACAGAATCAGCAGCTGTTAGTGCGTTAACGGTTATGAGGCCAAGTGATGGTGAGCAGTCAATAAGGATGTAGTCGTACTGATCTCGAATCTTTTCGATGACAGATTTTAGCATCTTTTCCCTATTAGGGAGGTTGAGCATTTCAATCTCAGCTCCAACTAAGTCGATGTGAGATGGAATAAGGTCCAACCCGTTGATCTCGCAGTGCAGAATGATGTCTTTTGCGTCCACTTCATCAACTAAGCACTCGTAAATGCTAGTCTTAATGGTACGTAGGTCAAAACCATTCCCCGAGGTGGCATTTGCCTGAGGATCTGCATCAATCAACAAGACCTTCTTCTCAAGTACAGCAAGGCTCGCGGCGAGGTTGATCGCAGAGGTTGTTTTACCAACCCCTCCTTTTTGATTTGCTAACGCAATAACTTTAGCCATTCCCTAATAATTTTATATTATTGACTGCAATTATAGCAATAAAACTCTAATATAGGTGTGATGCCATATCCGCATTGCTATTTTTCGATCAAGAATTCCGGTTGCAAAGGTATTACTTTTTTCGACCCTTTAATCGGGTGTTGATTTTGTGTTGATAACTCATCTTTTATTTTAACTTTGTTCGGTTCGTTTAAAGATAATTTGAGAATGGCGGATGGCAAATGGTTTGCAATCGTAAATCCCAAAGCAGGTAAAGGTCGTGCAGTAGTTGATTGGCCACGAATTTCGTGGATGTTAACAGATGCTGGTGTTGAGTTCGACCATGTGTTTACTCAAAAAAAGTATCATGCTGTAGAGCTCACGGTTAGGGCTATACGGAATGGTTATCGGAAGATTATTTCGGTGGGCGGCGATGGTACGCTTAACGAAATTGTTAATGGCATATTTATTCAGAAGGAGGTGGCAACTACGGATGTGCTGCTTGCTATGATGCCGCTTGGTATCGGGAATGACTGGATAAGAATGTACGGCATTCCTCGGACATATGCAGATGCCATTGATGCCATTAAGTACGGTCGTTCGTTTCTTCAGGATGTTGGTCTTGTGAAGTTTTATGAGTCAAAGGTGCATCACGAACGTTACTTTGCAAATGCTGTTGGTATAGGGTTTGACGGCTATGTCGCCATTGGCTTTAACCGATTAAAGGATGCTGGTAAAAAGAGTAAGTGGCTGTATGTCATAAGTATGATAAAGTCGGTGCTTGCCTATAAGGCTACAAAAGTTGCGATGCGTATCGACGACAACTCTATATCTGATGATATTTATAGTATAACGTTGGGAGTTGGTAAGTATAATGGGGGTGGAATGATACAGCTGCCTAATGCGATTGCTAACGACGGCTTGCTTGATATTACTGTTATTCGTAAAATTGGAGGGCTAAATGTTTTATGGAACATGCCCATACTTTACAATGGACATATTCATAAGCATTCGCGGATATCGGCACATAGGGGAAGCGATATATCAATTCACTCATTACCCCAAATTCCAATAGAGGTAGATGGCGAAAGCGTCGGGTATTCTCCTTTTGATATATCGGTTATTTCTAAAGGAATTAACGTTATTGTAGGTAAGGGCTTTAACGAAATGGAGTAGCTAAAAATTATCATCTTCGCCTTTGGGCATTACTTTCTCAACAGCTTCTTTTTTAAAAATTCGCAAATCGTTTAGCGATACCCCATGTGCAGAGAGCAACATTATGCCGGGTAAAGAAGGTATGGCTATGTTTACCACCCAAAGTAGAACTGTGGCCATTGCGGCAATGCTGGCATCAATACCAAACATGGGGAAAAAAACGGATGCACCTGCAGCTCTAACTCCTAATTCGGTGAATGAAAACGAAGGTATTATGGAGTTGGCAAGAAAGGTTAGGGCTATGGCAAAAAACATTGACTCAAATCTCACCTCTCGCGAGAAAACTAAAAATATCAACCACAGTTCCGTGCAGAATACGAAATAGCGCATCAGTGATATGATAACCGAAAGCAATGCTTTTGAAAATCGAATCTTCCCAATGCGATTTTCAAAAAAGCGCATGGCAATCCAAATCAGAACAACCACCAAGAAAACAAGGATTAGTTGGGTGATGACCAGTTTGGGAACCCCTGGAAGAGATTTCCAGCTCATATTAATAAGCGCAATAGAACCGAAGATTGCGGTGGCAAGAAGTTGAGAAAAGGTGCAGAATGTCGCTGGAAGTAAACCTCGTACGCGAAATTTTTTTGGGAGTAAAAAGCTTCTTATGATAGGGTCTCCAATTCGATTTGGGGAAACAATACCTCCTGCAATACCCCCAAGAACTTGCTTAAACGCACTAAAGTACGAAACTCCAAAAGGGGCAACAAACAAGTGCCATTTGTATGTTTCGAGCGAGAGGTTTACGCCTAAAAGTAAGATGATAGCTATAAATAAAAGGCTTAATGCAAGAGGGTTACTGTATTGTATTTGGATAAGGGCGTTTGCTACGTTTGCTGCGCTGATTTTTGTTACCAAAAGGTAGATGCACAACGCTGCAATGCCAATTTTAAGAATAGTCCCTATAAGCTGCTTTTTTTTTATAAATCTATCGAGCATGTGTGCTACTTGTTCTTTAATTGCCGTAATTTGTGCCTAAATTAAGTAAAAGAATTCAGATGAACTATGTGCGTCCAAAAAAGAACCTAGGTCAGCATTTTCTTACAGACTTGGGGATTGCACAAGCGATTGTTAATGGATTGAAGGTTGCATCGTATAGAAAGGTTCTAGAAATAGGGCCAGGAATGGGGGTGTTAACTGATATCCTTATTAAGCGGGATGATATAGAACTTTTTGCGGCAGAGGTTGATGGAGAATCGGTGGAGTATTTGACTGCAAAACATCCCGAGTTTGCGAAAGAGCATTTAATCTTTGGGGATTTCCTTAAGATGAAGATTGGGGAACTTTTTGCTGAAAAGTTTGGAGTTATAGGAAATTTCCCTTACAACATTTCTTCTCAGATCTTCTTTAAGATACTGGATCATAAAGATCAGGTTGATGAGGTGGTGTGCATGTTGCAAAAGGAAGTTGCTGAACGCTTGGCTGAACCTCCTGGTACAAAAACATATGGAATTCTCAGCGTTCTTCTTCAAGCATACTACGATATCGAGTATCTTTTTACGGTGCACGAACATGTGTTTAACCCTCCTCCCAAGGTTAAAAGCGCGGTAATACGCCTTACTCGAAATTCGGTGGTCAAGTTAGGCTGTGATGAGAAGTTGTTTAAACAGGTTGTTAAGGCAACCTTCAACCATCGCCGTAAAACAATTCGAAATACGGTAAAACCATTTGTGGCAAGTGGAAGCCCTGAACATCCATTGTACAGCGAGCGTCCCGAACAACTTTCGGTTGCTCAATTTGTCGAACTAACCAATCACGTTGGTAAATATTTGGCTCAAGGTTGATTGATGGTAAAAGAATAGACTAAGAACAAAGGCTCTAACGTTAGAGCCTTTGTTCTTATTTTGTATTGATTGCAACTACGGGGTCTAGATTTGCCGCTCTGATGGCAGGGAGTAGCCCAGAAAAGAATCCTATAACTCCAGAAATCAGCAGTCCTCTTATGATGTTGAATAAAGTGAGTTTTATCGGGAAATCGGGAAATGCATTGTTGAAGAAAAATGTGCCAGAGAACACAATTAGTAATCCAATGGCTCCTCCAATTACAGCAAGCAATACCGATTCATAAACAAACTGGAGGAGAATAAATGCTTTTTTCGCGCCTAGGGCTTTTTGTATACCTATAATGTTGGTGCGTTCGCGAACCGAAACAAACATGATATTGGCAATGCCAAATCCTCCTACAATTATAGAAAGTCCTCCAATAACCATCCCCGCAAGGTTTATAGTGGTGAATATTCCCTCCGTTGATTGAGTTATCGAAGCCATTTCGTTTATGGCAAAGTCATCTTTCTTGGACGGTGGGGTTTTGCGAATCTTCCGGAGCAGCATTCTAACTTCGTCTTTTAGTTCTGTAAGTTTAACGTCTGGTTTTCCCTTTATGATTATGTTGAGTCCGCCTTCGTAGGTTTTAAAGTTGACTAATTTTTGGGCAAACGATGCTGGTACGATGATCTCGTCATCAATCGAAGAGTCGTTCATTGGCATTTTGCCTTCTCGCTTAAAAAGCCCGACAACAGTGGCTTTTAACGAGCCTATCTTTATGGTTTCTCCAATCGGAGAACCGATGTCAAAGAGTTCTTTTGCTATGTTGGTTCCTATTATTGCTGAGCCATTCCCATTTCGGGTCTCTAGTTCGGTAAAATATCTACCCTCTTGGATGTCGAAGGCTCTAACTTTATTGTACGGGAATGTTACTCCAGTAATTCTAGCCTTATTCGTTGATTTTGATCCTCTTTTGACAGTGAATGTTAGGCTGGCCGAGTAGGCAACCGCCTCGGCAGTTTGAGACATTTCCTCGAGTTTTTTAGCCTCCTCTAGTTTAGGTAAAGGTCTTTTCATGTATTCCCACCAAGGGTAATCCATACCTCCAATCCATTCCCACTTATCTATGTAGAGCGTATTTTCGCCTAGAGATGCTATCGAATTTTTGACATTTGACTCCAAGGCATCTATAACGGTGTAAACTGAAATTATGGCAAAAATTCCAATAGTAATCCCGAAAAGAGATAGAAAAGTTCGTAACTTATTTACTGAAACGGACGAAAGCGCAAAAAGAAAGCTCTCTTTTATGAGGTTTAACTGCTTGTTTAGTATAGATTTGATCAGCATATAGAATGAGTTGTGAATTATTCCTCCAATTTAATGTAAAACTTTTAATAATTAACGATGTATGCTCCATAATTCTAGATAATTCGAATCGTTTTGTTTTCCTTATAAAAGTTTGAATTACATGGTAAAAATTATGAAAAAAGCTCGTCTGATTTCGTTTAGAATTGTTCAGAACATTATCTTTGCGAAAAAATAGCATAATCGTGGAACCTAAGAAAATCCGAAGCGCTCTCATTTCCGTTTACTATAAGGATAATCTTGACAAAGTTGTAACAGAGTTGTCGAAACTGGGGGTTAAGATCTATTCGACTGGAGGTACTCTCTCTTTTATTACAGAGTTGGGTGTTGAAGCACAATCTGTAGAATCTCTTACAACCTATCCTTCTATTTTAGGGGGACGGGTTAAAACCCTTCATCCTAAGGTTTTTGGCGGAATTTTAGCTCGTCGTGATAATCCAACCGATGTTGAACAATTAGCCGAGTATCAAATACCTGAAGTAGATCTTGTTATTGTAGATCTTTATCCCTTCGAGGAAACGGTTGCTTCTGGAGCTCCCGATCAGGATATTATTGAGAAAATAGACATAGGAGGTATTTCCCTTATTCGTGCTGCTGCTAAAAATCATAAGGATGTAGTTATAGTTGCATCTCGTAATCAATATGAGGAGTTGCATGAAATTCTGGTGAATGGAGGAGAAACCACCTACGAGCAGCGCCGTAAGTTTGCTGCTATGGCTTTTAATGTGTCTTCTCATTATGATACGGCTATTTTCTCTTATTTCAATGGTGAGTTTGGCTTACCTGTGTTTACGCAGACCCTAGAGCAGGGAAAACCACTTCGTTACGGAGAAAACCCACATCAAAAAGCAGCTTTCTTTGGTAGTTTTGCTGATATGTTCGAGCAGCTTAATGGCAAAGAGGTGTCGTATAATAATATGCTCGATATTGATGCTGCTATAGGTTTGATTAACGAGTTCTCTGAGCCAACTTTTGCTATTCTGAAGCACAATAATGCATGTGGATTGGCAACTCGTGATTCCGTTGAAAAGGCTTACGTGGATGCATTGGCATGCGATCCTGTTTCTGCATATGGAGGGGTGCTCATTGCAAATAGAGGTATTTCATTGGCATGTGCTGACGAAATAAACAAGCTCTTTTTTGAGGTTATAATTGCTCCAAGTTTTGATTCGGAGGCGATTAACCTTTTAAAATCGAAGAAAAATAGAATAATCCTTGTCGCCAAATCGTTTGATTTACCAAAACTTCAGTATCGTTCGTTGCTAAATGGGGCAGTCGCTCAGCAGCGCGATACCGCAATTGAAGAAAAGGAGGACCTAAAGGTTGTAACTCGTGTTGCGCCTTCGAATAAAGATATTGACGATTTAATCTTTGCAAATAAAATTGTTAAGCACTCTAAGTCGAATGCTATTGTGTTGGCTAAGGATGGGCAGCTGCTAGCATCTGGAGTTGGTCAAACTTCTCGTGTTGATGCTCTAAAACAAGCTGTAGAAAAAGCTAAAACATTTGGTTTTTCGTTAGAAGGAGCTGTACTTGCATCAGATGCATTCTTCCCGTTTGCGGATAGTGTTGAAATAGCACATAAGGAAGGAATTGTTTCGATTATTCAACCGGGTGGTTCAGTTCGCGATAGCGATTCTATAGAATACTGTGATGCTAACGGACTTGCTATGGTATTTACCGGAGTACGCCATTTCAAACATTAATTTGAACAATATAAAGAAAGTAAAATATGGGTTTGTTTTCATTTCTAACACCTGAAATCGCTATAGACCTAGGTACTGCTAATACCATTATCTACTATAACGATAAGATCGTGGTAGACGAGCCTTCGATTGTTGCCATTGATCAGAATACTGGTCGATTGGTGGGGATTGGGGAGTCTGCCCGACAAATGCATGGTAAAACCCACGAAAACATTAAGACAATCCGCCCTCTGCGCGATGGTGTGATCGCAGACTTTAAGGCTGCAGAAATGATGATTCGTGGGATGATCAAGATGATCAACCATCGTAGTAAGCTATTCCCCAACAATCTTCGTATTGTGGTTTGTATCCCTTCGGGATCAACCGAGGTGGAGGTTCGTGCTGTGCGCGACTCTGCTGAGCATGCTGGTGGTCGCGATGTGTACATGATCTATGAGCCAATGGCGGCCGCAATTGGTATTGGATTAGACGTCGAAGCACCAGAAGGATGTATGGTTGTAGATATCGGAGGCGGAACAACCGAGATAGCCGTTATTGCCCTTGGTGGTATTGTATGTAACAAGAGTATTCGTGTTGCTGGTGATGGATTTACTTCGGATATTCAGGCTTACATGCGCTATCAGCATAATATTAAGGTGGGAGAACGTACTGCAGAAGACATCAAGATTGCTGTTGGGTCGGCGCTGCCTGAACTCGAAAAGGCTCCCGAGGATTTTATCGTTCGTGGTCCAAATATTATGACTGCTCTTCCTATTGAAGTGCCAGTTTCATACCAAGAAATAGCACATTGTCTTGATAAGTCTATTATGAAGATTGAAACTGCAATTCTAGAAGTATTGGAGAAAACCCCACCTGAACTCTACGCAGACATTGTAAACCGTGGAATATACTTGGCGGGTGGAGGTGCACTACTTAAAGGCTTAGACAAGCGTCTTACCGATAAGATAAACATTCCATTCCATGTTGCAGATGATCCTCTTCATGCAGTAGCAAGAGGTACTAGCGTTGCACTAAAGAACGTTACAAGATTCTCATTCTTGATGAGATAGATCTTCTACTGAGCTATGGGTAATTTGCTGAGGTTCTTAATAAAGTATCAAGTAATATTTCTTTTTTTGCTATTTGAGGTTTTATCTTTTTCCTTGTTGGTAAATGGATCCTACTTTCAAAGAGCAAAAGTTGTAAGCTATACTAGTGATATGACCAACGTTATTAATGGTCATATCACTAGTTTTTTGCAGTACCTTCATCTTAAGGAGATAAACGCCTCTTTGGCAGAAGAGAACGCACGGCTTAAAAATCAGTTAGACTGGTATCTGTCAAAAGATACTTTGGTTAAGAAGTCCAGCATTGACTCTACACGTGGACTTAGGTATAGTTACATAATGGCTGATGTTGTTAACAACTCCACTAGCAAGCAGCACAACTACATTACTCTAAATAGGGGGAGGGGGCAAGGCGTTCGTCCAGAGATGGGGGTTCTTTCAAGCGATGGTATAGTTGGGGTTGTTTTATCGACTTCTAAGAATTATGCGACTGTAGTGTCTATGCTTAACCTAAACTTTAAGGTTAGTGCTAGGCTTAAGCGTTCGGGCTATTTTGGATCTCTTTCTTGGGATGGCAAAGATGCTCGGTTTATGAATCTTTCCGACATACCCCAGCAGGCAAAGATCAAAATAGGCGATACGATTGAAACCACAGGCTACTCCACGATATTTCCAGAAGGAGTCTTCATTGGAGTTGTTGATTCTTATAAAGTTCAGGGAGGGAACTTCTTTCAGCTGAAGGTGCGTTTGAAATGCGACTTTAAAAGATTGCGCTATGTTCATGTAATCTCAGACTTTAGAAAGACCGAAAAAGAAACAATAGAAAGCGCTATTTCCAATGAAGAATAATCTTTTAAAGTATACTTTTATTTTTATTGCGCTTGTTCTTGTGCAGCAGTTCGTTTTTAATAATATCGAGCTTAATACGTACATGAACCCCTATGTTTACGTTCTTTTTATTCTGATACTACCTTTTACCCTCAACAAGTCATTGCTGCTGTTGCTTTCGTTTGTTTTAGGCGCTACAATAGACCTGTTGTCAGGAACGTTGGGACTGCATTCAGCAGCATGTACGTTAATAGGCTACCTTCGACCTTATGTTCTTTCGATTTTTACCTCGCGCGAAGACTTTGAGCAAGAACTTGTTCCCACTATAGCAACCTATGGGCTGGCTTGGTTTGTTCGCTATTCCGGTTTTTTGATCGTTATTCACCATTGGGTTTTATTTACGCTGGAGTCCTTCACTTTCGAAAATTACGGAACAACTATTATAAGGATTTTACTTAGCAGCGTGCTAACCTTGTTCTTTGTTATACTTACCGAATACGCATTTTCAAAACAGAAATAGGAGTTTTTTAAGTAATGATTATCGGTGGCTTCAACAGGAAGTACGTACTTGCAATTATGATTGTCGTAGTGTCAGTTGTAATTACCCTTCGTCTTTTTTATATACAAGTTTTAGATCCCTCATATAAGGTAACAGCATCCAATAACGTGCTGCGTTACATTACTCAATACCCATCTCGAGGGCTAATCTATGACCGGAATGGAGAACTCTTAGTTTGTAATGAAGCGGCATACGATTTGATGGTAATTTCTCAGCAGTTAAAGGCGTTTGATACTACAGAGTTGTCTGCAATCTTAAATGTTCCGATTGAGCAGATTAGGGAAACCTTAAAATTAGCAAAGCAAGATTCTTACTATCGTCCATATGTGTTTGCAAAGCAGATTTCTGCTTTTACCTATGCAAAACTTCAAGAGCGTTTGTATAAGTATCCTGGGTTTTATGTTCAGCCCCGTACTTTGAGAACCTATCCATTGAAGATTGCTGGTAATTTATTGGGGTATGTAGGAGAAGTTAACGATAAGATTATTTCGAAAGATCCTTACTATAAAATGGGCGATTATATTGGAATCGCTGGTCTTGAGAAGGCTTATGAAGAAGTTTTACGAGGACGTAAGGGGGTTACCATTTCGCTGGTAGATGTGCATAATCGCATTAAGGGCTCATACCAAAATGGGCGCTTTGATACTTTAGCAATACTTGGTAAAAATATTGTTGCCACGATTGATGCCAAATTGCAAGCGTATGGAGAGAGGTTGATGTCTAATAAGGTGGGGAGTATTGTTGCTATTGAACCATCTTCTGGAGAAATATTGGCAATGGTGTCGGGTCCAGATTATGATCCTACCGATCTGACGGGGCGCAACCGAAGAAAAAATTGGGCAAGACTTGCGCTCGATCCGCTTAACCCGATGTTTAATCGTGCAACTCAAGCAATGTATCCTCCTGGAT
This sequence comes from Acetobacteroides hydrogenigenes, assembly GCF_004340205.1. NCBI lineage: Bacteria > Pseudomonadati > Bacteroidota > Bacteroidia > Bacteroidales > Rikenellaceae > Acetobacteroides > Acetobacteroides hydrogenigenes. The sequence goes on along the minus strand of NZ_SLWB01000001.1, from coordinate 473,891 downwards.
CAACCTTTAAGCTGGTTAATGCATTAATAGGTTTGCAGGAAGGTATTATAGATGAGCACACCGCTTATGGCTGCGGTGGTGGATTTGCCTATGGTGGGCGTGTATTAAAATGTCACCCTCATGCATCTCCAGTTAATGTGTATGGTGCCATTCAGGTTTCATGTAATACTTTTTTTAGTAGAGAGTACGTAAATATTATCAATAGCCCCAAGTATGGTTCGCCGCATAAAGCTTACGAGGTGTGGAAAAACTACCTAACCCAGTTTGGATTTGGAAGGCATCTCAATACGGACCTAAACTACGAGAAAACGGGGATAGTGAAAAAGCCCGAATATTTCGATAAACTCCATAACGGGAGATGGAATGGCTATACAATTGTTTCGATGGGAATTGGACAGGGCGAGTTAGGGACAACTCCTATTCAAATTGCTAATATGGTGGCAACAATTGCTAATAGGGGATACTACATCATTCCTCATGCTGTGAAAGATATAGAAGGGCAGCAGATTGATAAGAGGTTTAGAACAAAAAACTATATAGGGATAAGCCCATCTTACTTTAATGTAGCTGTTGAAGGGATGCGAATGTCTGTTACAGGAGGGACCTCTCGTATAGCCGACATCCCAGGTATTGAGGTTTGTGGAAAGACAGGAACTGCACAGAACCCTACAGGAACAAAGAAGGATCACTCTGTTTTTGTTGCATTTGCTCCAAAAGATAATCCTAAAATTGCAATTGCAGTGTATGTAGAGAATGCCGGTTTTGGGGCAACCTATGCTGCGCCTATCGCGAGCCTTATGATTGAAAAGTATTTAAAGGATTCCGTTACACGAAAACCTCTAGAGGATCGTATAGTGAATATGGATCTTACAACTGAACTAAAATACGTATTTGCAGCACAAAAGGCGGCCAAGGAGGCAAAGGAAAGGGCGAAGAAGGCAAAGTCCGATTCGCTGAAAAATGCGGCGAGGCCTGCAGCCTCGTCTTCAGAGGATCGTCGAAAAATGCCCAAAGGTGAATCGAAAAAGCCTGGAGTGTTTCCTAGCATAAAGCGTACATCAACTAATAATAAGTAGAAGCGTGAGAAATAGTGGTAATACAACAACTGGAAAGCTTGATTGGGTAACGATACTGATATACCTTTTCCTTGTTTTCTTTGGGTGGATTAACATCTATGCTGCTGTTTATAACGAGGAGCATGCAAGTATTTTTGACTTCTCGCAAAAGTACGGTATGCAGCTTTTATGGATTGCTGCTGCGCTTGTTATTGCTTCGGTGATAATGTTGCTCGATACTCGCTTATTCTACGCATTCTCGGAAATATTTTATGGGTTTACTATATTCTTGCTGATTCTGGTTCTTGTTGCGGGTAAGGAGGTGAATGGCCAGCGATGCTGGTTCGAGTTGGGGGGATTGCGAATCCAACCAGCAGAGTTTGCCAAGGTTTCTACCGTGCTTCTACTTGCTCGGGTGATGTGCTCGTACAACTTTGTTCTGAATACGTTTAGAGGCTACTTGAAGGCTGCTGCAGTAGTGCTTCCTCCCGTACTGCTCATCATGCTTCAGCACGATACGGGGTCGATGCTGGTTTACTGCTCGTTAATTCTGCTATTCTATAAGGAGGGTATGCCGGGTTGGGTGCTCGCCGTTACTATATCTGCTGCCGTACTTTTTATCTTTTCGCTGCTTTTCGACAAGGTGTACGTGGTGATGGCGCTTGCCGTAACGGCGCTAGCCATTGCGGGCTATGCCTATCGCCGAATGAAAACTGCGGTTTTCCTTGGGTTAATTGTTGCCGGATTGTCTGCCTTGGGGTACACTTTAGCGCTTCAGGTTGGCGCTGAGGTTGATCTCTACTACTTTATAGCAGGTTCGACAGTTCTGGTTGCTCTGGTAATGCTTGTGGTAGGCTTTGCTAGGCATATCAAGCGCTTGTGGGTTATTGTAGTGATATTACTCGGTTCCATAGGTATTAACTATTCTGTCGATTACGTCTTTAATAAGGTGCTGGCAATTCACCAGCAAAAACGCATCAATGACCTGTTGGGCATCGAAAGCGATCCGTTGGGATGGGGGTACAATGTAAATCAAAGTAAGATAGCCATTGGTTCGGGCGGCTTTGTTGGAAAGGGATTCTTGCAGGGTACCCAAACTAAGTACAACTTTGTTCCAGAGCAAAGCACCGACTTTATTTTTTGCACCATTGGAGAGGAGTGGGGCTTTGTCGGATCTGCCGTTATTGTGGGGCTATTTACGTTGCTGCTTTTCCGGATTATGCTTATTGCCGATCGGCAGCGCGAATCGTTTGCCCGAATATTTGGCTACGGAGTTCTTTCCATCTTTTTCTTTCACTTTGCCATTAATGTGGGCATGACAATTGGTCTGGCGCCTGTAATCGGGATTCCGTTACCTTTTATTAGCTATGGGGGATCGTCGCTGTGGTCGTTCTCCATGCTCCTATTTATTCTTCTAAAGTTCGATTCCTCTCGATTCGAGTAAAACGTTCCTTTTTCTGAACCTATTCGTCAATGGGCAATTTCTTGTTGCACTCTGATGTTTGCTGCTTGTAGGCGCTGGTGTCGCATCCTTTCATACGGCTTGATATAGGGGGAATTTGCTGGTTTATGCTGTCTTCGGCTCAACCTCATGTCTTGACACCTCTCCTTTGGAGGAACGGTCTTTACTTTACGTATGCAATCGAACTATAATACGGAGAAGCAAGTATAGCGGTAGAGGTCGAATTAGGGAACGCAGTGGCAGGATACCCCTTCTATCTAACGTCATTGTGGCGAAAAAATGGATAAGTTTGCCGTTTGATCAAAAAAAAATAGTAAAAAACATTTTTAAAGTTAAAAAAGATTATATTTAAGCTTAGTTTAAAACTTACATCAAAAGAAAAGGAGGTCTTAACCATGATCAAACGAAATGCAGTAATTATCGGCGCCGCCGGTAGAGACTTTCATAACTTCAACACATTCTTTCGCGAAAACGAGCAGTATAATGTAGTTGCTTTTACTGCTGCTCAAATTCCAGACATTGATGGTCGAATGTATCCATCTGAATTGGCAGGGAGACTTTATCCTAACGGAATTCCTATTTATCAAGAGCAGGATCTTCCTTCGCTAATCAAGGATTTAAAGGTAGACGATTGCGTGTTCTCCTATAGCGATGTTCCCTATTTGAGAGTGATGGCCATGAGCGCCCTTGTTAACGCAAATGGGGCAAACTTTATGCTTTTAGGACCAAAGGATACGATGATTAAAAGTACAAAGCCGGTTATTGCAGTAGTTGCCACGCGTACGGGATGCGGAAAATCTCAAACATCGAGGAAGGTAGTTGAGTACCTAATGGCTAAAGGCTTGAAGGTTGTTGCTGTTCGTCACCCAATGCCCTATGGAAATCTTGTGGAGCAAAAGGTTCAGCGTTTTGCTAAGGTTGAAGATCTGAAAAAGCACAAGTGTACCGTAGAGGAAATGGAGGAGTATGAACCTCATGTTGTACGTGGTAATGTTATCTACGCAGGGGTAGACTACGAGGCCATACTTCGCGCGGCCGAGAATGATCCTGATGGTTGCGACGTTATACTCTGGGATGGTGGCAATAACGACTTTGCCTTCTACAAGCCCGACCTTACGATAACTGTGGCCGATCCCCACCGTCCTGGGAACGAGCTGAGCTACTATCCTGGTGAGGTAAACCTTAGGATGGCGGATGCTGTAGTTATAAACAAGATGGATTCGGCATCTCCCGAAGGAATTCAGACGGTACGAGAGAGCATCCGTAAGGTAAACCCTAACGCTATTGTGGTAGATGCTGCATCTCCTATTCAGGTTGATAAACCAGAATTAATCCGCGGAAAGCGTTGCCTTATCGTAGAAGATGGTCCAACGCTAACTCATGGCGAGATGAAGATTGGAGCGGGAACTGTGGCTGCACGTAAGTTTGGGGCTTCGCAGGAAGTTGACGCTCGTCCCTACTTGGTTGGTAAGCTTAAAGAAACCTACGAGATCTATCCGAATATAGGCTGTGTGTTGCCAGCAATGGGGTATGGCGAGCAGCAGCTGCACGACCTCGAGAAAACGATCAATAGTACAGATTGCGATACCGTGATTATTGGTACTCCTATAGATCTACAGCGCATTATTGACATTAAAAAGCCTTGTGCTCGCGTATTCTACGATTTGGCAGAAATTGGTAAGCCCGACCTAGATGGCGTGCTTAGCGAGTTTGTTGCCAGCAGGGTGGGCGTAAAGATGGCCAGCAAGTAGGAGCATTCTTATTTTGTATCAATAGGAGGAGCAGCCGTTGGTTGCTCCTTTTTTGAAAACAAGAATGTTTTTACCTAATATTTTCTATTTTTATGCAAATTTCTTCGTATGCATACCCTGTTACGCTTAGCGCTTTTGGCCGCTTTCTTGCTTACCGGACTTCTACTCAAAGGGCAGAACTCTGTAGATGCTGCTGCGCCTAAATACGTCGATTCTGATATGATTGCGACAGTAATGGGCGATACGCTTAAGGTTAGTATCCGTAAGGTCGATAGAAAGTACGTTGTATTCAGCCTTAAGGGAGAACGAATGAAGCAGAAGCTTGAGAAAAGCGAGGTGGCTGCAATTCTATATAAGGATGGGCGCATCGAAAATTTCTCGAACCCCATTGTGGCTAAAAAGGAGAGCGAAGGAGCCTCAAAAATAAGGGTAACCTATTCTGAAGAAGATGTTCAGGTGTACCGCCAGTTTGCAATTGTTGAAGGTTACTACACCGGCTCTCTGCGGCAAGTTTATTCCAACGAGTTCCTTCAACGGATGGCCATTATTGACTTAAAGGAGCGGGCCTACAAAAACGATCCACGAGTAAAGATTCTTCTTATTAAAAAGGTTAGCTTTACCCGTGGATATGGTGACGATCCATCGGCTACCGTAGTTGCCGAGGCTTATACCCGATAAAATCAAAAATCGGAGGTTATTCTTTTTCTATCTTCTTATGCTTCTTTATTGCAAGCTCGCTTAGCTTGTAGCTTATGTAGATAAGCAGCGGTAGGCTAAGTAGCCAAAGTATTTCATTTAAGTACTTCATGGTTGTTTGATTTTAGTAGGTGTGCGTTTCCTTGCTCATCTCCTCTAATGTTACCTTTTTCCTATTCATAGCTCGCCAAGCATACCAAATGTAGGCAAGAACAAACGGGATGAGTATTGACACAACGCTCATAACCGTAAGCGTGTAGGTGCTTGATGAGCTGTTTACAATCGTTAGCGAGCTCTGGAGGTCTATTTGAGAAGGATAGTAGGCTGTGTTATTGTAGCCAAGGCTCAATAACAGCGATAGAACCGTTAGAATAGTACCCGATCCACAGAACCAAATCCCTTTTGTGCTTCGTTTTGCGCTCAACGTTGTTGAGGTTATGCCCCAAATAACAAGACAAACACCTGCTAGTAGAAGTGCAAGTAGTACAGGCATCTCGATGAGGTTTGTAAAGAGCTTGTACTTTAGCAGGTATACCTTGCTTGTTGCAGGGTTTATGGCAAAACCATCGCTTAGGAAGATGGAGATGAGAAATCCTACAAATGTGAGTAGGAAGGGAACCGCATTGTGTAGTACGAGCTTTTGCGCTCTTGTAAAGATTGTCTCGTGCTCTATGCTATTTATAATATAAAGAGCCCCAAGAATGCGGGCCAGAAAGAAAACCGCCAATCCTAGTAGAATATTCCGGTAATCGGCAACGGCCTCTAGTCCATGCCACGGATTAGCCCAACTCGATATGATGGGATTTCCTGCCGAAGCAAGGTTCATTTTATTGACGTAAAAGTTGCCCCCTGTAAATAGGGTTGCTACTGCTGTCCCTAGTAGGAATGTCCCTCCAAATCCGTTTAAAAATAGAAACACCTCGTACGTTTTGGACCCTAATAGATTCCCTGGCTTTTTTCGGTACTCGTACGATACTGCCTGTACTATAAATAGGAATAGGATTGCCATCCAAACCCAGTATGCTCCTCCAAAGCTGGTGGAGTAGAAGAGTGGAAACGAAGCGAAGAATGCGCCTCCAAACGTTACCAGGGTTGTAAAGGTAAACTCCCATTTACGTCCTAGGGAGTTAATGATCATCGTTTTTTCTTCTGCTGTTTTCCCTATTCTAAATAGGAGCATTTGTCCTCCTTGGACAAAAAGTAGAAATACGAGCAAGCTACCTAGTAGCGAAACTATAAACCACCAGTATTCCTGTAGTAGTGTAGGTGTGTATTCCATATTAATGTTCTCCTTCGGGACCTTTTTTGATTTGTTTTAGCATGATACCGATCTCTGCAATGAGGAGCATCGTGAATATTAGGACAAATAGCATAAACGTTACCATAACCGAGCTGGTATCTATTCTCGATACTGCCGCTACCGATGGCATTATGTCTTGTATTACCCACGGTTGGCGGCCGACTTCAGCAACGATCCATCCGGTTTGCCCTGCAAGGTAAACCAAGGGGGTGCTCAATAGCGAGATCCATAGGAACCAGCGATGTTTTGTGAGCATATCGTTGAAGGCAAAGAAGAGCGAAGCCACAAAAAGGGCAATAAAGAAGAACCCTAGGGTAACCATTATGTGGAAGCTGTAGAAGGTTAGCGGTACGTTGGGGATGATATCTTTTGGATGGGTTAGATACCCGTATCCAAAGCTTTTAAAGTTGTCGTTAAGCACGCCAAGATGCTGCGATGCTTCGGTACGATTCCCCGCTTTAGCTGCTGTTTGGTAGCTCCCAAATGCGGCGATTGCCTTTTTCCCATCGCTAATTCTGGCAGCCGTTGGCTTTGCAATTTCACTTTTGCCATCTGTATTTGTGTACATGTATCCTCCTTTAAGGATGTCATTTATACCTGGAACATAGGCGCTCGAGCTTCCAAAGCTAAGAATGGATAGAGCGCTCGGAATTTCAACCTTGAATAGGAATGCCGGCCGCTTGTCTCCAGCCTCTTTTTGAGGGTTAAGAACGCCCAAGGCTACAAGACCAGCATTGGTCGTTCCATCGTAGAGGCCCTCCATGGCCGCTAGCTTCATAGGCTGCTTCTCGGCCACTTGTTTAGCAGAGCTATCGCCTGTCATAACAAGGAAAAGGGATGACAATAGACCAAAAACGGAGGCTATAACGATGCTGCGCTTGGCGAGTAGGGTTTCTCTCTTTTTTAGAAGGTACCAGCTGCTTACGCCTAGTACAAAAACAGCAGCAGTTACGTAGCCCGATGTTACGGTGTGGAGAAACTTGTTGATGGCAACGGGCGAGAAGAGCACATCCCAAAAGTTTTCCATTTCGTTTCGTGCCGTGTCGGGGTTAAAGCGCATCCCTGTTGGGTACTGCATCCATGCATTGGCAACTAGAATCCATAGTGCCGATAGGTTGGCTCCAATGGCGGTAAGCCAGCTCGCAGCAAGGTGTGCCTTCTTGCTTACCTTATTCCAGCCAAAGAACATGATGGCAATAAAGGTCGACTCCATAAAGAATGCCATTATGCCTTCGATGGCGAGAGGCGCTCCAAATATATCCCCAACAAACCACGAGTAGTTGGACCAGTTGGTGCCGAACTCAAATTCTAGGATGATGCCCGTAGCAACCCCAATGGCAAAGTTGATTCCAAAGAGGGTCATCCAGAACTTAGTTGTCTTCTTCCAAAATTCATCGCCGGTTTTAACGTAGAAGGTTTCCATAATGGCAATCAAAAACGCCAATCCAAGCGTGAGCGGTACAAAAATCCAATGGTACATAGCGGTAAGGGCAAATTGTGCCCGCGACCAGTCTACAAGGGACAAGTCCATCTGCTCCATAGCATTCTATTTTTTAGGTGTGGTTAGTTGTTCTATTACGTATTCGCTGCGTTCTTTGTCGGAGTCGAAGTTCTTTTTGAGAAAGTTAGGAAAGAAGAACACCCTGAGAATGGCGAACATGATAAACAGCTTTATGAGTATAATCGCCCAAAGCGTTCGTCCAAGTCTCATTCTTTTAAAGCCTTCGTAGTAGAATTGGAAAACTTTATGCAGCACCGTCTTCCTTTGCTTGTCTTCCATTTTGGCAGCGTTAAGTTTCTTTTGGTTAAATATAGTATAATGGATCTATTTCTATGGCACATTTTATAGAATATTTGTAGGCGGGCAAAGACGCTAGGCATCTGTTGAATCCGTATTTCCCTTGAATGCTCCGCTCTTTGGGGATACCTTGCTGTTTGAGGTGTAATGGTGCACAATGCAATCTATTTCTACGGTAGAAACAGCCATTTCTGTTCCCAAAAGAGTTCTTTTTAGCGTAGAAAGAGATTATAATGGATCGGAAAAGGCTCTTTCTAGTGTAGAAAAGGGTTTTTCTAGCGTAGAAAAGGTTCTTTCTAGCGCAGAAAAGGTTCTTTCTAGTGTAGAAAAGGGTTTTTCTAGCGTAGAAAAGGTTCTTTCTAGCGCAGAAAAGGTTTTTTCTAGCGTAGAAACGGTTCTTTCTAGCGTAGAAAAGGTTCTTTTTAGAGTAGAAAGAACCATGTTTGATCTAGCCTAGGTTCTTTCTGTTGTCAGCATAACCCTTTTTTGAGCGAAAAATGCTGTGTATTTGGAGGGATACCGTTTGGGCATTGGACTACGCTAAAAGAGCTGTCCATGGTAGCCCTTGGAGGGATACTCTAAGGTAAGAAGAGCCCGCTTGGCAAGGATTCCTCCGGCATAGCCAACCAGTTCGCCTTTTGATCCTACTACTCTATGGCAAGGAATGAGGATGGAAATCGCATTCGCCCCATTGGCGGCAGCTACCGCTCTTATAGCCTTTTCGCTACCTATTCTTCTAGAAAGCTCTAAATAGCTTTCTGTTGTTCCATATGGGATCTGGAGCAGGGCATTCCATACCTTTTTTTGGAAGCTGGTTCCGATTAGCAGTAGCGGTATGCTAAATGCATCTCTTTTGCTGTTGAAGTATTCGGTTAGCTGGAGTTTTGCAGCTGCAATTACTTCCGATTCGGCCAGGGTATAGCTGGCTCCTAGGGCATGCATAATCCTAGCGTCAACTTGCTTTCGCTGCTTTCTATACCTCCAGTCGCAAAGGCATAGCCGATTCTCGAACGAGCCAAGAATTAGCTCCCCAATCGAGGTTTCGTAGTGTTGAATTTCGATTAACGGCATTGCTGTGGGATTGTACAAAAAGAGGGAGGTATGGTATTGTGATATGCTATATGGAGTCTAGAATCCGATCGTATATTCGTTTGCTTTCATCGTCAAAGCAAACAAAGAGTACTTGCTCTATGCTATCGTTCTCCTGTAGAAGCGTTAGAACCTCATTGATGGCAATAGCGGCTGCTTTTTCCTTAGGGTAGCCGTAAACCCCTGTGCTAATGTTGGGAAACGCAATTGTTTTGCAGCCGTACGCTACGGCAAGATTGAGCGAATTCCTATAACAGTTGGCTAGCTTTTCTGGCTCTCCTTTAGTGCCATCATTCCAAACTGGACCAACGGTGTGGACTACGTACCTGGCAGGAAGATTCCCTCCAGGAGTTATTACCGCTTCGCCGGTAGGGCAGGGGCCTTGTCTTGCAACAATTTTTTTGCACTCCTCAAGGATGGTTGGTCCTCCTGTTCGGTGAATGGCGCCATCAACGCCACCACCTCCTAGCAACGACGAGTTGGCTGCATTGACAATAGCATCGGCAACAACCGTTGTGATATCACCTCGGATAGCATTGATCCTAGCCTTTGCTGCAACCTTTTCCATGATGAGGGGGCTACTTTTTGCTCAGAACGTAGAAGAAGCCGTCCTGATTTACCGTTTTGTCAGCGTTCTTAATGATATAGGTGTACATTCCATCGGCAACCGCATTGCCGTCAGAGGTTTTCCCATTCCAGCCGTACTTTAGTCCTGTAAAGCTGGTGGTAAATACAGGGCTCCCGCTTTTGCTGAATATCTTTAGCTCAAAAGAGGTGTTCGATGGTACTGGCGATATGGCTGATAGATCAAATGTATATATCAGGGTTGTTGCATCTCGCGATACCGTTACGTTATGCTGAGTTTCCTCTTCTTTGGAGCAGGCAAAGAGGATCGTGCTAAGTAGCAGGGCAAGGAACGCTCTTTTCATAAATCCTGTTGTTTAAGGTTTTAAATGTTTTCTGTGAGCTTTTGTACGACTCTAAAGTTATTGAAAAATTCTTTTGCAAATACGCGCAGCACCGTGTACGTGGGGATGGCTAGTAGCATTCCCATGATTCCAGCAATGCTTCCTGCAATTAGAATTACTAGGAATATTTCTAAAGGATGGGCATTGACGCTATTGGAGTAGATTAGCGGTTGAAAAACAATGTTGTCGATAAGGTGTACAACTCCAAACACAATGGCTATATAAATGATTAGATGGCTAATTTGCGCCATCGATAGCACGTCAATATTGGTTGTAACGGTAAGGAAAATACCAACAAAGGTGCCAACAAGAGGGCCTATGTAGGGAACCACATTTAGTATCCCAGCTATAAGGCCAATCACTAGCCCTTGTCCGATAGGAACTCCTATAATTCGTAGGCCGATGGTTAGCAGTATCATTATCAGGATAGACTCCGTAACAATACCAATGAAGTAGCGCATAAGGAGCTTGGTAATGGCATCTAAGGCGCGGTTTACGTTATGTTCGTACCGAGATGGGAATATTAGCAGAACCCCTTCAAAGAATAAGCTTTCGTCTTTAAGGAAGAAGAAGGTTATGAACGATATGGAAAAGGCCGCAATGAAAACGTTTCCAATAAATTCGGTGAATCGGCTAAAAATGCTAGATATCGAACCAATGCTTACTGCCGATTTAACCTGATCGGTTAGCGATTGCTCTAGGTTAAGCTCTTTTGCTTCTGGTAGGTATTTGGATAATCCGTCTTCGAAGCTCGAAAGGGTTGGTGACAGCTCGTTTACCAACGAGGTGACGTTTACGTTTGCAAGCTTGTTGGCTTCGTTAACAACGAGTGGTACAAACGTTTTAAAGAAGATGACAACAAGCAGCCATATAAGGATGAGGGTTGTTCCTGCGCAAAGCCATTTCGGAACCTTAAACTTGCCAATTTTGATTTTCATTAACAGGTTAACCATCGGCTTCCCTATAATTGAAAGAACCGCAGATATGAGGATGTAGGCAACAATCGATTTAAAATACCAAAGTAGGAATACAACGATTGAAGCAACTGCGACAATGAGAATATACCTGGCAAGCTTGTTCATCAGAAATAATTTTAAGCTAATATACGAATTAACCTGTGTTCTTAGGGATTGCATGTATACATAAAAAGGGAGCATTTGCCCCCTTTTTATGCTTATCTTAGGATTTGCTTACTTAAGTCTTGCAATAACGGTTTGGCTACCAACTGTTTTTTGGTTGAGGGATACCTCAACCTTGGTTCCTACAGGTAGAAAGATGTCAACTCGTGATCCAAACTTTATGAAGCCCATTTGCTGGTTTTGCTCTATCTTTTCGCCCTCTTTTGCGTAGCAAACTATACGACGAGCAAGTAACCCTGCAATTTGTCGAAGAAGAATCTTGGTTGATCCATTGTTAATTACAACTGTAGTTCGCTCGTTTTCGGTAGAAGATTTGGGATGCCATGCCACCATGAACTTACCGTGGTGGTGCCTAAAGTACTCTACTATCCCTTTTATAGGATACCAGTTGATGTGCACATTCCAAACCGACATGAAGATTGAAACTTGTATTCGTTCGTCTTTAAAGAATTCGTCTTCGAACGTTTTTTCAATTACGACAACCGTTCCATCGGCAGGTGCGTAAAGAACTCCATCATCAGCTAGTTGTGGACGATGAGGAAACCGGAAGAAACGAAGAAGGAATATATAAAGTAGACCGAATACGATAATGCTTGCTCCGTAAACGTAAAGCGGTGTAAAAAAGAATAGAATGGCTAAAACGGCAACCATCAACAGTAGCGTTTTAGTGAGCATTGAATGTCCTTCTTTGTGAATGCGCATGTAAGTGCTTGTAATTATTAAACAATGATAAACATCAGGTAAACAAATGCAGCAGGTGCTGCCAGTAGTATTGCATCAAAACGGTCGAGCATACCCCCGTGTCCTGGGATGATATTGCCTGAATCTTTGATGTTTAGACTACGCTTTAGCATCGACTCCACTAGGTCTCCAAGATCTGCAAATATAGAAACAACTAGTGCAAGTCCAATCCATTCTGTTAAAGTTAGCCCCGAAAAGCCTAATTTACCAAGTGGAGCGATGTAAGGATACAGAAAGTAGAGCCCTACGCTCATTGCACAAGTAAAGAATATGCCTCCAATAATTCCTTCCCATGTCTTCTTTGGCGAAATTCTTTCGAAGAATTTGTGCTTACCTATAGCCATACCTGTTAGGTATGCAAAGGTGTCATTTGTCCAAACTAGTATGAAAAGGGCTAGAATGTAGTACCAGTCAAAAATTACTCCATCGAGATTTGAGAATTGAAGGAATACAAGAAAGTTGAGTATGGCAAATGGAAGGGCTATGTAAAACACTCCAAGTAGCGTCATCGAAACGTTTAGGAAGGGGTTTGGCTTATCCCTAAATAGCTCAGAAATAAATATCCCAACATAAATTAGTAGGGGAAACGCTAAATAAACCACATCTTGATATCCTCCAAATGCAAAGATGAAAAAGGATATAAAAGTACCCAATCCGGCAATTAGCCCAAATGAGAAGTTGGGTGCTATGCCTCCTTTTTTTACGTTGATGTAAAACTCGTTTAGGGTAAGGCCTATAATAATGAGCATTAAGAGCAAGAACGTCTCATACCCAATAATGATACCTGATACAAGAATTGCAACGAATATGGCTCCACTAAGAGCTCTGGTTGTAAAGTTGTTAAGATTCAAAACGTTTAACTATTTTCTTTTTACTTGTTCTACATATTCCTCTTGGAGCTACAGCTGTATGCCCTAAAAGAGCGAACTATGCGTTTGATTCTTTGTTTAAAGACTCTGCGTCTGTCTCGGATTCCGTTTTTGATTCGTTCTCATTAGCAGCAGAGCTAATATCTCCGAGTGAATTTTTATCTTCAACGGGTTTTACGCTAAGGAGTTCTTCTTTTGCTCCTTTTCTTTTTCCAAAGATTGCTTCTAGATCTTCGCTAAAGATTACTTCTCTTTCTAAAAGAAGTTCAGAGAGCTTATTTAGCCCTTCTCTATTTTCGATGAGGGTATTCTTTGCTCGCTGATAAGCTTCTTCTACGATACTCTTAACCTCTGCATCTATCGTTTCGGCAGTTTTTTCGCTGTAAGGTTTACCGAACATGTATTCGTTTTGCCCTGTTGAATCGTAAAAGCTTAGGTTGCCGAGCTCTTTGTTCATGCCGTAGTACGATACCATGGCATAGGCTTGCTTGGTAACTCGTTCAAGGTCGTTAAGCGCACCTGTAGAAATCTTTCCGAAAACAATCTCTTCTGATGCACGGCCACCTAATGTTGCAGCCAACTCGTCCATAATTTGTTCGCGAGTGGTTATTTGGCGTTCTTCAGGAAGATACCATGCTGCACCAAGCGCTCGTCCACGGGGCACGATGGTTACCTTAAGCAACGGATTGGCATGTTCGAGCAACCACGATACGGTGGCATGTCCACCCTCGTGGTAAGCAATTGTTCTTTTCTCTTCAACGGTAATGATCTTGTTTTTCTTTTCAAGACCTCCTATGATGCGGTCTATTGCATCCAAAAAGTCTTGCTTATCTACCTGCTTTTTGTTTTTACGAGCAGCAACAAGAGCAGCTTCGTTACAAACGTTGGCAATGTCTGCCCCCGAAAATCCTGGGGTTTGCTTAGCTAGGAAACTTGTGTCGAGTTCTGGAGCAAGCTTTAATGGGCGTAAGTGTACCTTGAATATCTCTGCTCGTCCGTTTAGATCTGGCAGCTCAACGTAGATCTGCCTGTCAAAACGTCCGGCGCGGAGTAGGGCGCGGTCGAGAATATCAGCCCTGTTGGTTGCTGCAAGTATGATTACCCCTACGTTGGTTCCAAAACCATCCATTTCGGTTAAGAGCTGGTTGAGGGTGTTTTCTCGTTCGTCATTGCCCGAGAAGTTGGCGTTTTTACCTCTTGCGCGACCAATAGCATCAATTTCATCGATGAATACGATGCATGGAGCTTTCTCCTTTGCTTGCTTGAAGAGGTCGCGTACGCGCGATGCTCCTACTCCAACAAACATCTCAACGAAGTCTGATCCCGAGAGCGAGAAGAATGGAACATTTGCTTCGCCTGCTACGGCCTTTGCCAAAAGCGTTTTACCAGTTCCTGGAGGGCCTACAAGAAGTGCTCCCTTGGGGATTTTACCTCCAAGTTCGGTGTATTTTTGTGGATTCTTAAGGAAATCGACAATTTCCATTACCTCGACTTTTGCTTCGTCGAGTCCGGCAACATCGTTGAAGTTGACTCTAACGTGGTTTTCCTTGTCGAAAAGCTGCGCTTTTGATTTGCCAACGCTAAAAATGTTGCCACCAGCACCCCCAGCTCCTTTTGACATTCGGCGTAGAATGAATACCCAAAAACCAATAATTAAAGCTGCGTATAGTAGGAGCGTGAATATGTCGCCAGTCCAGTCCTTCTTATTGTTAAAGGTGATAACGGCTTGATTGCCGGCTGGAAGTGTTTTCTGGAATTCTTCAATGTTCTTCTGAAATTCATCAGGAGATCCAATGGAAAAGTAGAATTGGGGTCCGTTTTTAGAAGGAGAGCTGAAACTGGTCTCAAAATCCTTTTGGTAGTTTTTTATACGGCCTTTCTTAAGGTAAACATCTACGCGCCTATCGTTGCTGACAATGTCTAGGCGCTCAACGTCTCCTTTAGGGAGCATTTGTGTTTTTACCTTTTGAAGGTTTGTCTCTACGGGAGATCCTCCGCTGTAGAAAAAGTTTAGCCCTATAATGGCTAATGCCACAATAGCATATATCCAGTATATGCTAAACTTGGGTTGAGGGAACTTGCTGTTTCCTCCTTGCTTGTTATTATTGTCCATGTTGTTGTTCTTCCCATCTGTATCAAAAAAGGCCTTTATACGGCTGCTAATTGGCAGCAATGCCTTTGCTATGCTCTTGTTGGCGTATGGTTTTGTTTTTTGTCTATCCATGTTTTACTCTTTTTGCATCGGCCCAAAGATCTTCCAGCTTGTAGAACTCTCTTTGTTCTGTTTGAAAGACATGCAGCACTACGTCTCCATAGTCTAGTAATACCCATAGGCAATTATCGTACCCTTCGCTGTGCCATGGTTTTTCGCCTGTTTTTTCCAGCACTTTGTCAGATACACCATCGGCAATTGCGCCTACCTGTGTGGTAGAGTTTGCGTTACATACTATGAAATATTGGCAGACGGCATTATCGAGCTTCCTTAAGTCGAGGCTTACAATGTTTTCCCCTTTCTTGTCATCAACGGCCTCAACGATTGCATTTACTAATTCTTGAGTTTGATTTTTGACGCTGGTTTGCTTTACCATTAAGCTGCTGTTGTAATAAAGTTTGCGTACAAATGTACTGATTTGTAACAATATTAAGCACAGGAAGTGTCTTCGAAATCCCGCTTAAAGCGGCAAAGTAACAAAAAAAAACAAAATAAAGTTTAATACTTTTGTTCCTCAAAATGTAAAGCATGAGCAAAACTTTCACAAGTCGGAATGATGGTGTAATTGGGGCAAATGTTGCCTACAAGCCCGTTGCGGAGTCGACGAATACGGAGGCTACAATGGGGTTGGCTCAAAAGGATGGTGAGGGGACGGTGTATATTGTAGACTTTCAGACAAAAGGACGAGGGCAGCGCGGAAACTACTGGGAGAGCGAAGAGCGGAAGAACCTTACGCTTTCGATCTTGACGTACCCTGCGTTCCTGGATATAGCCAACCATTTCTACCTTTCGAAGGTGGTGGCCAACGGTATGGTGCAGGCCTTGTCGGAATTTGGTATAGCGGCAAAAATTAAGTGGCCGAACGATATCTACGTTGGCGATTTTAAGGTTGCCGGAATTCTTATCGAGAATGGGCTTATGGGGAGCAAGCTCTCGCACAGCATTTGGGGGATTGGGCTAAACGTAAACCAGCACATCTTTAACAGCAATGCTCCAAATCCTATATCGATGTCGTTGGTTGTAGGTGGCGAGCTGAACCGTGACGAGGTGCTTCAGGCTGTGCTTGGGGCTATCGATGGCTGGTATGCAAAGCTTAGAAACGGGCTGCTGGCCGATATTGATGCTTACTACTTCGGGGCGCTGTACCGTAGCCAAGGAAAGTTCTGGTTTGAGGCCGATGGAGAACGCTTTATGGCCTCTATAAAGGGGATTGAGCCTACCGGCGAGCTGGTGCTGGAGGATGAGAAGGGGGCGCTCCGCTCGTTTGCTTTCAAGGAGGTGTCGTTTATTATCTAGCGACATCGGTAGAATTGCCAGCGTACTCGGTAGAATGACCAGCAACATCGGTAGAATTGCTGGCGTACTCGGTAGAATCACTAGCAACATCAGTAAAATGGATGGCGTACTCGAGTAGGATATGCAAAAAAGGAGGCAAACGGATGGTTGCCTCCTTTTTTACGTTATCGTAGGGCGCTGTGCTCGATCGGCATCAGCCTATCGGCTAAAGGCCTTGGCGATTTGGTCGGCCATCTGGTCGATGCCGTCCTGCAGCTTGCCCTTGAGCATCATCTTCATCATAAAGTTGAGGTCGGCGTGAAGGGTGAGCTTCATGCGAACGTCGTAGGGGGCTACCTCCTTGAGCTGTATCCAGAAGAAAAACTCGAAGGGGATTTTGCCGTCGCCGGTAAGCTTAAGGGTTTTGTGGGGCTCCTTCTCCACGAACTTCAGGCCTACGTCGAAGCCTTTTACCTTAAAGTGGCAGGTGTTTTCGTCGGCCTGCCAGTCGGTCATTTGCCCTTCGGGCACCATGTTAACCAGCCCATTGAAGTTGCGGAAATCCGAGAGCGCGTTGAATACGAGCTCGGCGCTGTTGCGGATGGCTACTACTTTGCTTTCTACTTCTGTCATGATTCCTTACTTTCTCCACTTGTCGGGGGCGATGCGCCACTCCTTTAAATCGTTTAGCTGATCTTCCTTTACGTAGCCCGACTCGAGGGCCGACTCGATGAGCGCGTTGTAGCAGCTTAGGGTGTCGACCTTTACGTTGGCGGCGGCGAAGTTGTCTTCGGCGGTTTTAAAGCCGTAGGTGAAGATGGCCACCATGCCGAGCACCTCTACGCCGGCCTGACGTAGCGCTTCGACAGCGCTAAGGCTGCTGCCTCCGGTGGAGATGAGGTCTTCGACTACCACAACTTTTTGGCCTTTGGTGTACTGACCTTCGATCTGATTGCCCAACCCGTGCCCCTTTGGAGCCGAGCGCACGTAGATGAATGGCTTTTGCATCTCCTCGGCAACCAGAACGCCGTGGGCAATGGCTCCGGTGGCTACGCCGGCAATTAGCTCGGCTTCGGGATACTTTTCGGCGATAAGCTGAGCAAAAGATTGGTAAATTTGCTTGCGGATTTCGGGGTACGAAAGGGTTACCCGGTTGTCGCAGTAGATGGGCGAGTTCCAGCCCGATGCCCAGGTGAAGGGCTCGCTGGGGCTTAGCTTCACGGCCTTAATCTTGAGCAAGCTTTGTGCTATTGCTTTTTCAACGCTAGTCATTATGAAGAAAATTTATTTTAACGATCGGTTTATCGGGGTTGCCGGATTGGACCATGCCGTTAGCAGCGCCGAGGGGATGGAGCAAATCCTTGTAACCGACTGCAAAGATATTCCAAATCTTGTAAAATACTTTGATGATACGCCTTCCATCGTTGGGCTAATCCTGAAAGGGGCGGATAAGAAGAAGATTTTTAGGGCGGTTCGAGCCTGCTTTACCGGCATCGAGGCTGCTGGTGGTTTGGTGGTAAACCCTCGCGGCGAGGTGCTGATGATCTACCGCTACGATAGGTGGGATCTGCCCAAGGGTAAGGTGGAGCGCGGCGAGGATGTTGAGGATGCTGCCGTTCGCGAGGTGGAGGAGGAGTGCGGCATCGCGGATCTTACAGTTGAGGCGAAGCTGTGCAAAACCTACCACGTTTACGCGATGTACGGCAAGCGCATGTTCAAAACTACGCACTGGTACCTGATGCGCCACGATGGCAGCGGGGCGCTGATCCCCCAAACCGAGGAGGCGATTACTGACGCTCGCTGGGTGGCGGCTGACGATCTGTCAGGCTGTCTCGAAAGCACCTACCAAACGATACTGGAGGTTTTTAGAAGCGCTGGGAAAGGACTTTAGGTATTCCGAAGCGTTTGGCGCCTCGACTCCGCTCGGCGACCAACAAAGGGTCGCCGAGCGGAGTCGAGGCGGAGGAAAAGGGCTCTTTTTATGCTAGCTCCGCCACATTCTTCTAGCTCCTTTTACAGCATGTCCCAATTCCGCAGCTGGTTTACGAGCATAATCTCCAGCTTCTCGTGTGGCGTAGGTGCAGGCGAAACCTCCATTTTCCCTTCGGGGTTAATCAGGAAGTAGGTAGGGTACGCTCTAACGTCGTATCGGTTGATGATGTCGGGTGCCGCTCCGTAGTGCACAAACGTCCATTTGTAAGGCTTTGTGGAGAGAAAATGCTTCAGATCGTCGATGTTGGAATCGGTGGATATGGATATGATCTCTACATGCTTGCCGTACTTTTTGTGGATTTGCTCGAGCAGCACAAAGTCCTGTAGGCAGGTGTAGCTGCTAACCGAGCAGAAGTTGAGGTAAACAAACTTTCCTCGGAACTGCTCTAGCGAGAAGGGCTTTCCGTTAATGTCGTATAGCCTAAACGCTGGAGGGAAGTAGCCAGGTAGCAGGCGAATAACCTTTTCTCTAATGTTGGTTGCAATGGCTTTATGCTCGGGAACTGTTGTGGAGAAGTAGAGGGAATCGAGCAGCGTTAGCAGGTTTTTTCTCGAAAAGTTATCCTCGTAGAAGCCATCATAAATTCCTTTTAGGATGACGAGCTCCAGATGCTGGTCGTTTTTTAGTACGCTATCCTTCGATAGCACCTTTTTTAGGCGCGACAGGCTTGCTGCGCTAATGCTGGAGCCAACGTTGTCGCCCCTCGATGGCTGATTGTAGAAGAGAAAGAAGCGGTCGTATATCTGGTTGAAGAGCTCCATGTACGACGGGTTGGTGTAAAGTATGGGCTGGTTTAAGAAGTACTGGTCGGAGATGCTTTTCGACTTGTAAACCATTACCAGATGCTTCAGTAGTCCCATGCGGTACCTTTTGTAAGCTTCGAAGAATGGGTTTTGCAGCTTGGCGCCTATGGTATCGAGCTGGTATATCGATGAGTCGATCTTTACCTTGCCTTTAGTCTTAAAAGACTCTTGAGCTATCGCGTTAAACTTTTCGTTGAAAAGGTCGTCGTAGAGGCTTATTAGGTAGTTAATGTCGGACCTAGGGCAGCTGCTTATGCCAATATGAAAGGTTTCTTCCTTAAAGAATGGGTTTAGGCGCTCTTCTTCGGTTTTAGGAACCTTTGGGGGGAAAATTAGGTTGTACTCCTTTCCCGGTTCTGCAAAGAAGTAGCCTTTTTGCGCTCCAAGCACTACGAAAACGAACGTCGGTTCAACTACCTTTAGCGAGCTCTGAAAGCTCCCGCGCTTATCTACCTTTACTTTACCCAAGGGCTCTTCGTTGTAGGTAATAAGGTCGCTATAGGTTTGGAACGTGAGGCTATCGCCTGCGTACGAAGGAGCGGTGCCCTTTATATGTGCCATTTGGCAGTACCCAACGTTGGCTGCAAGTAGGGTTAGCAGCAGCAGAGCCTTTTTTACCATTACTCTTCGAGGTATTTCTTAATGTCTAACGATTTTGGAATAAAAGCGGATACATCGCCTTTATTCTTCATGATCTCTCGGACTATGCTCGAGTTTATTGGGGTGTGTATGGTTGATGTAAGTAGGAATACGGTCTCGATATCGTCGTCCATCATCTTGTTCATTTGTCCGATGGCGCGTTCGTATTCGAAATCGGCGGATGTTCTCAGCCCTCTTAGGATAAATTTGGCGTTGATGGATTTGCAGAAGTCGACGGTTAACCCTTCGAAGGTAACAACTTCTACCTGGGGGGTGCCGGCAAATATCTCCTGTACCATTCGAATGCGTTGCTCTACGCTAAAGCAGCTATTCTTTGTGGTGTTGTGGCCAATGGCAACGATAACTCTGTCGAAAAGGTTCAGCCCGCGAAGAACTATTGATTCGTGGCCAACGGTAAAGGGATCGAACGAACCTGGGAATACGGCAATTTTTTCCATTTCAAGTTTAATGGGGTGTTCTGTGCAAATGTAAAAAGTTCGAAGGATATCTTCGAACTTTTCTATACTTAAAGGTGTGTATGGCTATATAAGCTTTTTGGGCTTTTTTACCTTTTCGTTGAGGAGCGCAAATTCTAGGGCATCGTCTATTGTTTGGACGAAGTGGAATTTCAAGCCTTTGATGTATTCATCCTTGATTTCTTCAATATCCTTTCGATTCTCTTCCGAAAGCATAATGTCGGTAATACCAGCACGCTTTGCCGCAAGAATTTTTTCCTTAATGCCCCCAACTGCAATAACCTTTCCCCTAAGGGTGATTTCTCCAGTCATCGCTAAAGACTTGCGTACTTTTTGCTGGGTAAAGGCTGATGTTAGGGCAACGGTCATGGTGATGCCTGCCGATGGGCCATCCTTGGGTATTGCACCTTCGGGTACGTGGATGTGCACGTTCCACTTGTCAAAGATCTCGGGATTGATGTTGAGCTCCTCGCTGTGCGATTTGATGTACTCCATTGCAATTACGGCCGATTCCTTCATTACATCTCCAAGGTTACCTGTAAGGGTTAGCGAACCTTTCCCAGGGCTTAGGCTGGTTTCGATGAAGAGTATTTCTCCTCCAACTTCGGTCCACGCAAGGCCTGTAACTACACCTGCAAACTCGTTACCTTGGTAGATATCCTTTACAAAGCGGGGTACGCCAAGTATTTTGCGAATTTCTTCTGTTGTAAGCGTTGGATTGTACTCCTCTTCGAATGCTATATGCTTGGCAATATTGCGGACCACCTTGGCGATGGTTTTGTCGAGTGTACGAACCCCCGATTCGCGAGTGTATTCGTCGATGATAAGCTCCAGAACTTTTTTGGGGAACTTAACCTGCGATTTATCTACACCATGTCCTTCAAGCTGACGTGGTATAAGGTGTTGCTTGGCTATTTCGTACTTTTCTTCGGCAAGGTAACCGCTTACCTCAATCATCTCCATCCTGTCGCGTAGCGCAGGTGCAATGGTGCTTATGTTGTTTGCCGTAGTTATGAATAGCACTTTCGACAAATCGAAGTCGAGCTCTAAATAGTTGTCGTGGAATGTTGAGTTTTGTTCGGGATCGAGGACTTCCAGTAGTGCTGATGCCGGATCTCCATGAAAATCCTTGCCAATCTTGTCAATCTCATCGAGGATAATAACAGGATTGGCGTACTTCGATTTTTTTATGGTTTGAATGATACGGCCTGGCATTGCCCCAATGTAGGTCTTACGATGCCCTCGGATTTCGGCTTCGTCGTGGAGCCCCCCCAGCGATATTCGACCGTATTCGCGACCAAGAGCCTTGGCTACGGATTTTCCTAGCGATGTTTTTCCAACTCCAGGAGGTCCGTAAAGGCATATAATTGGCGATTTTAGATCACCCTTTAGTTTTAAAACGGCAAGGTGCTCCAATATCCGCTCCTTTACCTGGTCAAGCCCGAAGTGGTCTTCATCTAGAATTCTCTTCGCTCTTTTAAGGTCGAAGTTGTCTTTAGAGTATTCGTTCCAAGGAAGTTCGAGGAGTAGCTGCAAGTAGTTTAGTTGGATAGAGTACTCTGCAACTGCGGGGTTCATGCGCTCTATCTTGGAAACTTCTTTCTCAAAATGTGCTTGTGTATCCTTGCTCCACTTCTTTTCTTGGGCTGCTTTTCTTAGTTCTTCAATTTCCTGTTCGTTAGGGCTACCTCCAAGCTCATCCTGGATGGTTTTCATTTGTTGATGAAGGTAGTACTCGCGCTGTTGCTGGTCTAGGTCGAACTTTACTTTTGCCTGAATGTCATTCTTGAGCTCGATTAGCTTCATCTCCTTGGTGAGATATTGAAGTAGGGTAAGAGCACGCTCCTTTAATGACGCGATGTCGAGTAGCTTTTGCTTCTCGTCGTTTGTAATGTCGGAATTCGAGCAAATAAAATTCACCAGAAATGAAGGGTTGTCGATATTCCGAATGGCAAACGAGGCTTCGTTTGGAATATTGGGCGAAAGTTTGATAATCTTCAGCGCAAGATCTTTTACCGAACTTACGATTGCATCGTAGTCGTGATGAGGCGATGATGGTGCAACATCTTCAAGTTCGGTAATCTGGCCTTTAAAGTAGGGTTCGGTTTCTACAATTTGGTTTAGCTCGAAGCGCTTAATTCCTTGTAGGATGACGGTCGTGCTACCATCGGGCATCTCTAGGATTTTTAGAATCTGCCCTATGGTTCCAATTTTATAGAGGTCCTCTTGGTTGGGCTCTTCAATCTTCGAATCAATTTGAGAAATTGCCCCAATGATCTTGTCCTTGGAGTACTGTTCGCGAACTAGCTTAAGCGATTTCTCACGTCCAACGCTGATTGGAATTACTACGCCAGGAAATAGCACAGCATTCCTTAACGCTAAAATTGGTAGCGGATTCGGAATTTCTGAACTGTCTATCTGCATCTCGCTGTCGTTGGCGATAAATGGGATAAACTCGTTGTTGTCTTCTGTAGCGCTCGTAATTAGGATGTTTTGGAGCGATATATCTGATTTGTTACTCATACAAATGTTATTCGACTACCGACAATTTGTCAGCATGTTGCTTTCTTGTTTTTCTCTTGCGGAGTATGGCAATAGCTGTGCCAAACTATGATGTTAAAAAGACCTGTCTTTTTCGGTCATCTCGAATACGGTGGCTAGAATTTCCTTGTCTACGTTGTCTAATTCGCGACACCGTCTTGATAGCGTCGCGCTTATTGCAGGAATGTAGTTGTTGCTTTTGTAGGTTATGTAGCCTTGCGTGCCTCCCCATGCAAACGATGGTATAATATTGCGAGGGAATCCAGAACCAAAAAAGTTTGTGCAAACTCCAATAGAGGTACCCGTACTAAACATTGAGTTTATGCCAGTTTTACTATAATCTCCCATTATTATGCCGCAAAACTGCAGCCCTGTTTGGATAAAGCGCTGCTGGTTGTAGCTCCACATCTTTACCAGCGCAAAGTTGTTTTTTAGATTTGATACGTTTGTGTTGGCTCCTAAGTTGCACCATTCTCCTATTACTGAATTGCCAAGATATCCATCGTGAGCCTTGTTGGAATATCCAAAAATAACGGACTCCGAAACCTCTCCTCCGATTTTAGAATGAGGACCTATGGTTGTGCCTCCATAAATTTTAGAGCCTAGTTTAAGAGAACTGTGGTCGCATAGCGCAAAAGGTCCCCTTACTGTAGAACCTTCCATTATTTCGGTATGCTTGCCGATGTATATTGGGCCGGTGGTGGAGTTGAGTATGGCACAGGTTATTTTGGCACCCTCTTCTACAAAGATGTTATTACCAATTAGTGTATTAGTGGCATCGATCGGCGCACTTTCTCTGTTGCGGGTGAGCAGCAGGAAGTCATTGGCAATCTCGTTGGCGTTTTGGGAGAATATGTCCCAAGGGTGTGCTATCCGCACAATGTCAGCGTCAAATTCGCGAACCTGAAATTCTTTTATGATACTGGGTTTGAATTCTGAAACTTGACTAGCCGTGCATTTGACGGCAATTGTGAGGTTTCCTTTGGTAAGAACTTGTCCTTGTTCTAATCGCGTAATTCTTTCAACTAGAGCAGCCGAAGGGACTACTGATGCGTTTATCAGCAGGTTTTCCGTCGAAATTTTTGAAGGATATTTTTTTGAAAGGTATGGTTGCGTAAGGTATGAAGGAGCCGCTTCAAGGTGTTTTGCCCATTTTCCCTTGATGGTTAAAATGCCAACTCTTACTTCGGCAACAGGTCGTGTGAATGAGAGAGGCTTCAGATTAAGCCATGCCTCATCATCAAAAAGAATGATTCCCATGCGTTAGTTGAACTTTACCAGCAAAGGTACATAAAAAAAGCCCCGCAAGCGGAGCTTTTTTGACGTATAAGCTAAATGATCCCTGTTTATTTCTTCTTGTCGTAGTGCTTCTTGTAGCGGTTCATGAACTTATCTACGCGACCAGCGGTGTCGATAAGCTTCATCTTGCCGGTGAAGAATGGGTGAGATGCGCTCGAAATTTCAAGCTTGTAGAGAGGATAAGATTGGCCATCAATCTCGATGGTTTCTTTGGTGTTGATGGTTGATTTCATCAAAAACACTTGCTCGTTTGACATATCTTTGAATGCCACAACGCGATAGTTCTCAGGGTGAATACCTTGTTTCATTGTATAAATTTTTTTACTCTTCTCTGTCACTTTTCTAACGGCTTGCAAAGTTATACACTAATTTCTAATTTACAAAACAAATAGTTGCGTTTTGTATCTTTATCATTTAGCGTATTCTTGTTGACAGGTATGCCTATTCTCTACGCGATAATTTTGCTAGAAGTTTGAGCATTTCAATGTAAAGCCAGATGAGGGTAACCATTAATCCGAATGCTCCATACCATTCCATATGCTTTGGTGCTCCTGCTTGCTCTCCTTTTTCTATGAAGTCAAAATCAAGAAGTAAGTTTAGTGCAGCAACAATCACAACTACTAAGCTGATTCCGATGCTTAAAAGGCTGCTGTCCATCATGAAGCCGACGTTGCCTCCAAACATGCCTACTATCCAAGTGACGAAGTAGAACAGAGCTATTGCACCCGTAGCAGCAATGATGCCAACACGAAACTTGTTGGTAACTTTAATGATGCCAGTTCTGTAAATAAAGAATAGAAGGAATGCAGTTGCGAGAGTTAAGCCTACAGCATTCATTACGATTCCATGGTAGGTTGCTTCAAAAAATGCAGATATAGCACCAAGGAAAAGACCTTGAAGCATAGCGTAGATAGGAGATAGCCATCCTGCTGTTTTAGGAGCAAACGATATGATAAGACCCGTGATTAGGCCGCCAATTGCGCCTCCAATCATCCATGGGGTTGCTGTTTTAACCCCGTCCAATGTGTCGGGTTGCATTACCATGCTCCATGTGTACGATGCACTTAGGATAACTATGGCAAGCATTAGCATGGCCTTACCCATGGTTCCCTTTACGGTCATGGTGTTTGTTCCTGTGAAATCGCGAGCGGTGTTTGCAAAGATGTTCTTTCCAAAAACTGGATTTGAAGAATTGAACATGATATAAATGAATTAAAGTTGTCTTTTTTTAGGGGTGAAGATTGCAAAATGTATGCCTAACAGAGTTTCTCTTGGAGGTCGTTGTCGGAAAGAATCCATGAAACTTCCTCTGCGATCCATTTGGACGAAAAGTTGTCGCTTTTTGCTAATTTGTCAGCCAGTATGACAGCCATTGCATTTAAGGCTTTATTTTTTTTTCCAATTTCGCGCAGGGCAAATGCTGCTGCACTACGGGAGTGGGATGATGCTGTCCCGGCTAAGTCTTCTATTATGTCGAAATATGGAGTGAAAATCTCGTCTCTGATCTCGGGTCTTTCTGCTGCAATTTTACCAATTATCATCAACCCTGCTTTTTGTAGGAAATCGTTGTTGCTCAACGACCATTCAGATGCTTTAAATAGGGCGTATTTGCTTTTCCAGAATAAGTTGATGACGGCCTGCTCCACAATTTCGTCGTTGATGAAGTCTGATGACCATCGATCCATTTGTTCAGCGCTTAATGCTTGGGGTGATTCCATGTAAATTGCGGCAAGTTTGGCTTCTCTGTAGTCCATCTCAAACATCTCTTCTGCCAACTCATGGTTGCCGTAGTAAGGCGCAACCAACTTTTTTATAATGGGGGTGTTTACCCCATAGTTTATTTTGTATATAATTCCTCTTTTGAACATGCTGTCAACTACATCTCCGCTTTTATGCTTAAGAATGAGTGAAAGCAACTCTAAGGCGATACTGTTCTCCATAATTACTCGTGCTATTTCATTTTGGGGCCTGGCAAAAATAAGCATTTGGGGGTAGAATACTCCTAAAACTCGATCTTTTCTCGTTTTAGCAATGTATATTTGTTATAAAAATAGCATGCATGATTAGTGTTGGTGAGTTACAGCAACTTGTTAAATCGGATTTCACAAAAAATGTAGGTAAGCTTTTTGCAGGGAATGGCATCTCTATGGCCATTAACCTTTTGGCATTGCCGGTTCTTTCGCGGCTGTACACACCGGAAGAATTTGGAAGCGTTGCTCTTTATGTGGCACTTGCTCAGTTGATCGCTGTTTTTATATCAGGACGTTACGACTACGCATTGATGCTTCCTCGGAAAAATGGAGAAGCTCTGAAAGTGGCTTTAAGTGGGCTGATTCTATCTTTTTATCTGTCTATATTGGTAGCAGTGGCTCTTTTCTTCTCATACGATAGGTTGCTGTCTCTTTTTCCTCACCCCATTTATGCAAAATTGATTTGGCTTCTTCCTATCTTAGGCTTTCTTCTTTCTATTCGTCAGATGCTGAGCATGTGGTTTTCTCGTAGGAGCCGCTTTGGTTTTACCTCGCAGAGTAAGGTCTTACAAACGGTTGTTGCTAATGGAGTGCGGATTCCTCGTGTAATTTATGCCAATGGAATAGCAGGTCTTTGGATGGGCTTTGTCGTTTCGGAACTAGTGGCGCTTGTTCAGGGCTTGTTCTTCTTTTGGAAGCATGATCGTCGATTGTTGAGGGCTGTAGAGCGGACTGAGTTTAAGGAAACTTTGGCTAAGTATGCTAGTTTCCCGATGTATTCTATGCCGGTGTCATTCTTGAATTCAGTTTCTTCAAATTTGCTCATTTATGCTTTTTCGTATGCTTTTTCAGCATCTGTTGTTGGTCTGTACGAACGATTCTCAAAAATGATTAGTGTTCCTCTTGATATGGTAAGTTCCTCTTTTAGTATTGTGTTTTTCCAGAAAATGGCTCTTGTTTCGTCAAAACAACGGTTTTATCGGCGAGCATACTTGCTTAGCCTTTTGTTGGGAGGGCTGATGAATTTGCCAATCGTGGTTTGGGGACCCGAAATTTTTGGATTTGTTCTAGGACCTGATTGGTTGTTTGCTGGAGAAATGGCTCGCTATCTGGCCCCGTTAATGGTGTTTGGTTTTTCCTCTAAATGTATTGGTACAACTTTTTCGACTATAAATAGGAATGGTGTAATGTTGGCTTGGCAGGTGTTGTATCTGGCCCTAACATTAGGGTGGATCATTGTGTTTAGGCACCATAGCGTTCTGTTTATTGTAAAAACATATGCTCTTTTTGGATGCTTCCTGAATATTATACTTGGCATTTATGGCTATTACTTCGTGAAAAAGGCAGAAGTGGAGGTTGGTAAATCGATTTAAATAGTTTTTATAATGTGTCAAACTGTTGGCCTATAAGTTAAATGTAATGTTCTTGTTCGGGAAGATTTATATGTGTTCCTAAAAAAAAGAAGGGGCTGTTTGAATAAAAGAAAAAGTTCGTATATTTGCACTCGAATTACAAACACGGTGGATGTAGCTCAGTAGGTTAGAGCATCAGATTGTGGTTCTGAGGGTCGTCGGTTCGAGCCCGATCTTCCACCCGGATACTAAAAGCGTACTTGATTTAAGTGCGCTTTTTTTATTCTCTCCAAGTTGCCAGTTATCGGCCAATTTCGACCACTTATCCGTAAATTTCTACCAGTTAGTTCTTTTTTTCTCTTTTTTTTATCTCCAGATGCTTTTATTCTGTTTCTTAGAAGAACAATATATATGCGTGAGATGGAATCAACTCAAGGTTTTACTAACATAGAATGTGAAGATTCGGGTGTTTTAGGTAATATCCCGGATCCAGGAGGCTGTGCTAGATCGGGTTTTGTCCTTACTAGCGATCTGCGGCATTTTATTGATATGGTTTACTTATACGCAACTCAGAAAGGGCTTTTGCCAGCCTATGTAAGCCGTACCGATTTTAAAAAGGATATTGATGGAATGCGAGAGTCTGCTATGTTGTGTAGTGCCTTTGTTGAGCCATCCGTAGAGAGTAGTGAAGATAGGCTTCTTACCTCTAAAAATGCCTATATGTATGCTCTAATTGTATATGGATCTATAAAAGAGATGGCAACATTAGGGGATTTTGAGGCTGCTAAGGCTTATGATGTGCTAAAGAATCTGATGCCATATAAAATCTTTTAACCTAATCATAGGAAGGAAAGGCGGGGGCCCCTGTCTTTTCCATTTATTCAGAGAAGGGAGCCGTTGCTCTTTCAAAAATTCCTTTTATATAGGCAATTGCCATTCCGTAGTTTGTTACAGGAATTCCGACTTCTATTGCGGCTTTTAGCCTGTTATGCAGTTGTTTTCGGGTAATCATACAGCCGCCGCATTGGATTACAATTGCG
Organism: Acetobacteroides hydrogenigenes; assembly: GCF_004340205.1. Classification (NCBI taxonomy): domain Bacteria; kingdom Pseudomonadati; phylum Bacteroidota; class Bacteroidia; order Bacteroidales; family Rikenellaceae; genus Acetobacteroides; species Acetobacteroides hydrogenigenes. The sequence goes on along the minus strand of NZ_SLWB01000001.1, from coordinate 445,423 downwards.
TAATCAGAAATAGGTCTGTTAAGAGAGCTTAAGCCGGAAACAACGTCGAACTCAACTTGCTTTGCGGTGAATTCTTTTATCCATCGTGGAATTTTGTAACGGCCAATGTCGTCGCAGCTGGTGTGGTGTGTACAACTTTCAAGGATTAGAACTCGGTCGCCATCTTTGAGATTTGCAATTTTTGGAGTTCCTTTTATGAATTCATGGAATGGGCCTTTTAGTCTTGAAAGGGTAATGCTAAACGAGGTGAGCGGAATCTCATCTGGGATCAAGGTGTTTGCTCTGTCGAAAATTTGGCTGTCAGTTACGGCTAGTGCGGGTTTTATTCCTGTTGTTTTTAAAAAATGCTCTACGGCGCTTTCTTTTAGCGTGATGGCTACAGCGTCATTGTCCAACGTGTCTCTAATGGCTTGCACTTGTGGAAGAATCATGCGTCCTGCGGGGGCTTCAGTGTCTATGGGTGTTATCAGGAGCACAATGTCATTCTTTTTTATGATGCCCTTAAACATGGATGGTGTTGTGTAGGCCGAATCGGGCATGTTTGCCTTAATGTTTTCCACCAGTTTGTCGAAGCCTTCTCCGTTTCTGGCGCTTACCTCTACGAATGGAATTTTTTTGCTGGTAAAAGTTTGGGCAAATGCATCAGAGGCCTTTGCCACATCTGCCATATTGTGTACAACAATGAATGGTGTGTTGTATGCGTTGAACTCGTCTATTAAACTCTTTTCGTAATCGCCAAATTGGTTGTTGGAAGTTACAAGAAGCGCTAGATCTACAATTTTTATGGATTCGCGAGTTTTTTCTATGCGCTTCTTTCCAAGTTCGCCTTCGTCATCAATGCCGGCTGTGTCTACTAGTACAATGGGGCCAAGGTTTAGGATTTCTACCGATTTTTTAACAGGATCGGTAGTTGTGCCTGCATGATTGGAAACAATGGCAACATCTTGACCTGCTATTAGGTTGATGATAGTGCTTTTGCCGTTGTTTCTTCTGCCATAGATGCCGATATGGGGCTTGTTGTCGCGTGTTTTAGTCATCGGGAGGTGTTTGTCGCGCTAATATAAAGTAATTGGATTAAGTTTAGTGTTAAAAAGGTTTTGCTCTGAAAAGATGTGCTTTCTGGAGATCATTCTAGGGCTAAAGGCTTACCCTAAAGTATAGTTTATGTGTCCTTGTTAATGCCTCGAAGACCGTATTAAAGAGTAAAAAAAGAGTAGATAAGTGTGCTTTCATCAAAGTTTTTTCTCATTTTTGCAAATTATAGTATACCATCTACACATTGCCTTGTAGCATTTTCTCTGAAGGCAGTATTAGAATGCAAATTACACTTCATTTACGCTCAACGTAGTTATGAATCAAATCGATATCAGCGAAGAGAATGATTTTAGGGATTACAATTCTCAGCGAAAAAAGCTAATCCTCCCAGAGTATGGCCGTCATATCCAAAAAATGGTTGATTACGTTTCTACAATAGAAGACCCAGAGGAGCGTAACCGTATGGCTCGTATATTAATATCGGTGATGGGAAATCTTAATCCTCACTTGCGTGATATTAATGATTTTAAGCATAAGCTTTGGGATCATCTTCATGTAATTTCGGATTTTAAGATTGACATCGACTCTCCTTACCCCAAGCCTAGTAGAGATACAATTAATGAGCTTCCTAAACCAATTGACTATCCCGCTCATCCTATAAGGATAAAGCACTACGGTCGAGTTATTGAGCAGATGGTTAAAGATGTTGCGGAAATGGAGGATGGTCCGGTAAAGACTTTCTACATAACGTCGGTGGCAAATCAAATGAAGAAGGCCTACCTTACATGGAATAAGGATGCCGTTAGCGATGAAACCATTATCAGAGATTTGGAGTCGCTTTCGGACGGGAAAATTAGGCTTAACTTGAATACTAAGCTTATGGATACCCGCGAGTTTAAGCCAAGTGGAGCTGGTAGTACGGCTGCTAGTTCTGGCAAAAGAAGGCACAAGGGAGGTCGGAAAAAGTAGGGTACTAATACTTTAAAAATAAAGCTATGGGCACTTTTGTTGTTAAAGGAGGGCATCCTTTAAAGGGTGAAATTACTCCTCAAGGTGCAAAAAATGAAGCACTTCAGGTTATAAGCGCTGTTCTGCTTACCCCAAAAAAGGTTACCATCTCGAATATTCCGAATATTCTTGATGTAATGAAGCTAATACAGCTTCTTAGCAAAATGGGTGTTGCTGTTGCAAAAGTTGACGAATCTACCTATACGTTTGAAGCCAAGAATGTAAACTTTGACTACCTTAAAACGGAGGATTTCCGAAAAGAAGCATCAAGTTTGCGTGGTTCAATAATGGTTGTAGGGCCTCTTTTATCTCGATTTGGCAAAGGTTTTATGCCTCGTCCTGGGGGAGATAAGATTGGCAGAAGACGTTTAGACACCCACTTTATTGGTTTCGAAAAGTTAGGCGCTAAATTTAACTTCGATGCTAACGAGAGTTTTTTTACCGTCGAAGCCAAGGAGTTAAAAGGCGCATACATGCTTTTGGATGAGGCCTCGGTAACTGGTACTGCCAATATTATTATGGCTGCTACGTTGGCAAAGGGAACGACCACCATTTATAATGCCGCTTGCGAGCCCTATGTACAGCAACTTTGTAAGATGCTGAACCGAATGGGGGCAAAAATTTCTGGTGTTGGCTCAAATCTGCTAACCATCGAAGGTGTAAGCGAACTTGGAGGTACTGAGCATCGTTTGCTCCCAGACATGATTGAAATAGGTAGCTTTATTGGTTTGGCTGCTATGACCCATAGCGAGATTACCATAAAGAACGTATCCTACCCCGATCTTGGTATTATTCCAGATAGCTTCCGAAGATTGGGTATCAAGATGGAACTCCGTGGCGACGATATCTACATTCCTGCCCAAGACCACTACGAAATAGACACCTTTATTGATGGTTCAATCCTTACCATTGCCGATGCTCCATGGCCTGGACTTACTCCAGACCTTCTGAGTATCTTCTTGGTTGTAGCCACACAGGCAAAAGGAAGCGTGCTAATCCATCAAAAGATGTTCGAAAGCCGACTATTCTTTGTTGATAAGCTAATCGATATGGGGGCTCAAATTATTCTTTGCGATCCACACCGTGCTACCGTAATTGGTCACGACAATGCAATAAAGCTGCGCCCTACAGTAATGAGTTCGCCAGATATACGTGCGGGTGTTGCTCTTTTGATTGCAGCGCTTTCGGCTGATGGCACTAGCGTTATTCATAACATTGATCAAATAGACAGGGGCTATCAGAACATAGATCTTAGGTTAAACGCCCTAGGTGCCAACATTTCGAGAGGATTGTAGTCCCCTCGTGTGCCGATTGTACATCAGATTGCGACAATCTGTCATTAATCGTTAATGGCAAACAATTTGCTATGCAATTAGGTACTGTTGAGAAAAATTAATTTACAAAGATGACTAAGTCGAAGCATAAAACGGATAAAGAAGTTGAGAATCAATCTCCCATAGAGACAAACATGCCTGTAGAGGAGAATCTGACTGCAAACGAGGAGAGTGAAAACGCTGCTGCCGAAGCATCAGAAGCTGCTGAGGGGGCAGATGCCATTTCAGCAGAATCGGAAGTGCTGAGTGAAAAAATTGCAGAGTGGAAGGATCGCTATCTTCGACTTACAGCCGAATACGATAACTACCGTAAGCGTACGCTGAAGGAGCGCGAAGAGCTTGTTAGAACGGCTGGAGAAGGATTGATTAAGGACGTTCTTGTTGTAGTTGACGACTTCGAAAGGGCGCTCTTGGCACTCGAAAAGCTCAGCGATACGGCAGGTTTCGATGGCATAAACCTCATCTACGATAAGCTTATGTCGATGCTTAAGTCGAAAGGTGTTACCGTAATTAATAGGGTTGGAGAGCCTTTTGATACCGATTTTGAAGAGGCAATAACCAAATTCCCGGCACCAACTCCAGAACAAAAGGGAACGGTGATAGATGTAGTTCAAAAGGGATACTTGCTGAACGGAAAAGTGATAAGATACGCCAAGGTTGTTGTTGGCGAATAGGTAAAATAGCGTCAAAGAACAATGGCAAAAAGAGATTACTATGAGGTTTTAGGGGTTTCCCGAAATGCAACCCAAGAGGAGCTAAAGAAGGCCTACCGAAAGATGGCCATAAAGTATCACCCCGATAAAAATCCAGACAATAAGGAGGCCGAAGAGAAATTTAAGGAGGCAGCCGAGGCGTTCAGCGTACTAAGCGATGACAATAAGCGCGCACGCTACGACCAGTTTGGTCATGCAGGTGTAGGTACTTCGGACGCAAGTAGCGGTGGCTTTGGTGGCTTTGGTGGAGGTATGTCTATGGACGATATCTTCTCCCAGTTTGGCGATCTTTTTGGAGGTCATTTCGGTGGCTTTGGCGGATTTGGTAGAAGTCAAGGTCGTCGAACCAATCGAGGGGGAGATATCCGCGTAAAGGTTCGTCTTACCCTGCAGGAAATTGCCTACGGTGCCGACAAAAAGCTGAAGATAAACAAGCAGGTAAAGTGTAACACTTGTAACGGAACAGGGGCAGAGCATGGCACTGCATTTACCACTTGTAGTACTTGCAATGGTTCTGGAACTGTAATTGGGGTTACCAACTCGATATTCGGACGCGTTCAAACCCAAAGCACCTGTCCCACCTGTCGTGGAACCGGAAAAACTATAACAAAGCACTGCTCCAGCTGTTCTGGATCTGGCGTTGTGAGTGACTCTGAGGTCGTTTCTTTCCACATTCCAGCAGGAGTATCGGAAGGTATGCAGCTTAATGTTTCGGGGAAAGGAAATGCCCCACAGGGTGGTGGAGTTAATGGAGACCTTTTGGTTGTAATCGAAGAGGAACCGCACGAGGAGCTTATTCGCGATGGAAACGATTTGGTGTACACTCTTTTCCTCGGATTTCCCGATGCCGTTCTTGGCTGCTCCTCTGAAGTGCCTACCATCGATGGTAAAGCCCGCATAAAAATAGACCCAGGCACTCAACCCGGCCGAGTATTTCGTCTAAAGGGTAAAGGTTTACCCGATGTTGATGGCTATGGCAGGGGTGACCTTTTGATATACGTAAGCGTATGGGTTCCTAAGAACCTTTCCGCTTCCGAGAAGGAGCAAGTTGAAAGAATGCGAGACTCCGGAAGTTATGCTCCAAAGCCCGACAAGTCGGACAAGAATTTCTTCGATCGTATAAAAGGAATGTTTGGTAGATAGTTCTAGATGTCGAAGTACAGAGGACAGAATATTGAATTGTAACGGGAGGATCGAGCATCCTCCTGTTTCTTTTATATCCCTTAAGGTCTGTTGTCTCTAAACCGTGGATGATTATCTCTTATCCGAGCTCGATTAACTCTTAACTGAGGTCAACTATCTCCAAACTGTCGAAGGTTTCCTATTATCCGAATTTTATTTTCTCCAAGCCACCGGCTATTTTCTTTTTCTAAAGCATCTTTTTCTCGAAATTCTCCTGTTTAATTAAAAAAATTGTACTGGAAAATCTGTAACATTTTTACAAATTCGCAACTAAGTGTATGTAGAATGTTTGGCGAAAGCTTCTGTCAGCGGTATTCTCACTCGATTTAGCTGCCTTTAATCCATATTTGGATGCATAGGAAGAACCGATAGCGGGTACTATGGAATGAACTTTATTTCGCTAAATTTGAAAGAGTAAAAATTTTGTTAGTATGGAAATATTTAGAGCAGAAAATGTTGTAAAACGGTATGCAGACCATTTAGCCCTAGATAATGTTAGCGTAACAATCCCTCAAGGGAAGATTTACGGGCTATTGGGACCTAATGGAGCTGGGAAAACCACCCTCATTCGAATCATCAACCAAATAACGATGCCCGACAGCGGTAAAATTTACTTTAAGGGCAACGAGATGAAGATGAGCGATGTTCAGTTTATCGGGTACTTGCCCGAAGAGCGTGGCCTTTACAAGAAAATGAAGGTTGGCGAGCAGGCAATGTACTTTGCTCAGCTTAAGGGGCTGTCGCACTCCGAGGCTTTGAAGCGTCTAAGGTACTGGTTTGCCAAGTTTGAGATTCAGGCCTGGTGGAATAAAAAGGTGGAGGAACTCTCGAAAGGGATGGCTCAAAAGGTTCAGTTTATTATAACCATTCTCCACGAGCCCGAGCTAATGATTTTTGACGAGCCTTTCAGCGGGTTCGACCCAATAAATGCAAATCTGCTTAAGGAAGAAATTCTTGAGTTTAAGAAAAAGGGGCATACCATAATTTTCTCTACGCACAACATGGCCTCGGTAGAGGAGCTATGCGATAACATTACGCTTATAAATAAGTCTCGTAATGTTCTTAGCGGCGATATCGATGAAATCCGCCATAGCTACGGCGATAATATTTACCAGATAGACTACGTTGGCGAGGTCGGAGCATTGTCCAAGGTTCTGCATAACGGCTACCAAATCGTTGATGAAGTATTCGAGAAGGGCTTGTCGAAGGTGAGGGTTAAGCTTCAGCCCGATCAGTCGGGCAATCCGCTTATTTCGGCTGTTGTTCCACATGTCGAGGTGGTAAACTTCCAAAAAATTATCCCCAGCATGAACGATATCTTTATAAAAGTTGTGCAAGGAGAATCATCGCTAAAAGCAGCTCATTATACCGAATAAAACGATAATGCTATGAATAAGACTCTACTTATAATTAAGCGCGAATTCCTTACAAGAGTAAAGAAGAAAAGCTTTATCATAATGACCTTGTTAACCCCAATCCTGATGGGGGCGCTCATGGTTGTGCCCGGCATGCTTGCCTCGATGGGCGATACGTCCAGCAAGAAAATAGCAGTAGTTGATAAAACTAAGATGTTTGTAAACAAGCTGCAGGGAACCGAAAAGGTGTCGTTCGAGTACATCGGCGAGCAGGATTTGCCAGCCTACAAAAAGGCGATGACGGATAAAGGCGTTGATGCAATACTTGTTATCAACCAGGGAATCATTAACAATCCTAAGGATGCTGTTATCTACTCGAACGAGGACGTAAGCGTGGAGATGAGCAGCATGATTGAGTCGAATATGGAAGACTTAATTAAGGAGGAGAAGATGAGAACCTTTAACATCCAAAACCTTGACGAAATGCTTAAGCAGGTGAAGTCCTCGGTAAACCTTAACACCATAAAGCTGGACGAGAATGGGATGGAAAAGGAAACCAATACTGTGGTTATTATGGGAATTGCCTATATATTCGGATTCCTGATGTACCTGTTTATCTTCCTGTTTGGAAGCCAGGTTATGCGAGGTGTTATCGAAGAAAAATCGAATAGGGTAGTTGAGGTGATTATCTCGTCGGTTAAGCCAATCCAGCTGATGATGGGGAAAATTATCGGGGTTGCCGCTGTCGGTCTGCTACAGTTCACAATCTGGATTCTGCTCTCTCTGGCCATTTTTGTGGGCGTAAAGGGATACATGATGAGCTCCTATTCCGAAAAGATGGCGCAGCAAACGCAGGTTACTTCGGTAATGAGCGCTCAGGGTGGAACCCAAATTAGCGAAGAGGATATGGCGAAAATTCAGGATGAAGTTGGTGATACCACAAAGATCTTTAACTCGATTTCGGAGCGAATCATTCCAATTCTTTTCTACTTTGTGATTTTCTTCCTAGGTGGCTATCTGCTCTACTCTTCGTTGTTTGCAGCAGTAGGTTCTGCTGTCGATAACGAAACGGAGACCCAGCAGCTGATGCTCCCAATTACCATTCCAATTATTTTGGCTCTAATGGTGATGATGCATACCTTCCAGAATCCGAACAGCTCCATCTCGTTTTGGTTCTCGATGATTCCGCTAACCTCGCCTATAGTAATGATGGCCCGAATACCGTTCGAAATTCCAACGTGGGAAGTAATACTTTCAATCGTTATTCTGTATGCCACCATCTTTGCGGTAATATGGCTCTCTGCCAAAATTTACCGTACAGGTATCCTTATGTATGGAAAGAAGACCTCATTTAAGGAGATGCTGAAGTGGATTAAGCATTCCTAGTATATTCGTTTTACCGAAGAAGCCGCTTAAACAAGCGGCTTCTTTGTGTAATTGTGTGGCGCAAGTTCCACATACTTGTGTAAGTTGTTTTGCTAGGGTTAATTGCTATATGTTTGAAAAGTAGAGTTTTGTTGAATAGAAACGGCTTATTTCGTATATTGGATTGCATTTTGCAGTACATGCACTACATTAGTAACCCAAATTAAATTCAAGCAAATGAAAAAGTTTTTAATAGCAATAGCAGTTGTGGTATTTGCAGCTTCGTGCGGTAATAAGCAGGAAGTAGAGAAGCTAAAGGCCGAAAACCAAAAGCTTTCAGAGTTGGTTAGCGTAAAGGATACAACGCTTAATAACATATTTATGTCGCTTAGCGAGGTTGAGGAAAACCTCGAGGCTGTAAAGCAAAAGCAGAATATCATAAGCGTAACAACAAAGCAAGGAGAGCTTAGCCGCGATGTTAAGGATCGAATTAAGGATGATATAGCACAAATTAATGAGCTCCTAGAGCAGAATAAGCGAACCATTGCAAACCTTCAAGGCACAGCAAAGAAGCTTAAAGCTGCCAATATCAAGATTGATGGGCTTGAAAAAATGATTGAGCAGCTAACCAAGCAAAACGGCGAAAAGGATGCAGAGATCGCTTCGCTAAAGGAGCAGCTGACAAAGCTTAACTTCCAGCTCGCCGAACTAAATAGCCGTGTTGATACTCTAACTACCCATAAGAAGGCCTTAGAGGAGAATGTTACTGCCAGAACGAACGAGCTTAATACGGCATACTTCATTATTGGATCGCAAAAGGAACTCGAGCAAAAAGGTATCATCAACCGTTCCGGTGGCTTTATTGGTATTGGAAGAACGGCTACCGTAAACTCAAACGTAAATCTCGATGCATTTACCAAAGTCGATATCCGCAATTTTGAAGGTGTTGAAATTGGGCATAAGAACGTGAAGATTTTGAGTACGCATCCTTCCGACTCGTACACTCTTAAAGTTGATAGCAAAAACTTCTGCTCTGGAATTGAAATTACAAACAGCAAGAAGTTTTGGCAATCGTCTAAATTCTTAGTAATTACCTACCGAAAGTAGGACTCTTAATAAGGAATAGCAATGTAAAAAAGGGCTGGCTCTTGCTGGCTCTTTTTTACTATTTAAATACGTGCTCATATTAGGTTTATGGTAAGCTTTCCAACCCAAAGCATAAGGCGTAAAGTCTTTATTTCTTTTTTTGTTCTGATGGTTTTTGGTATTGTAGCCTTTTTCTACAGCTACCTTGGAGTTGTAAGGCTATCGAATACCTTGAGAGATGCGCCTGCATCTGCCCAAAAGCTTATCATTATAAACCAGACGCTGGTTAAAATCTATGAGTCGGAAACCGATGCTAAGCTGTACGCTGCTTCTGGCGACGACTCCTTTCTGAAAAGCTACGTAGAGCAAAACAGCTATATCGACTCAAGTCTTCAAGTGCTTAGAAATATATCCATTGATGCAGAACAGCAGGTTTTGTTGGGTAATATCCTTATTATACAAAGACAGAAAAGTAAGGTTATCAACGATATTATTGCGCTAAAGCATAAAAAGACAAACAAGGGCGATTATAAGTCAATCTTTAGATCGAAATCGGATAGTTCGGAAGTGGAGCTCAAGCATAGGATTTATTCTACATTAGGCTCAAACGCTCCTTCCGAGCCTGTGGTTGTTAGAAAGCGTACCTTTTTTCAGCGGCTAAAGGCTTTGTTTAAGGAAGACGAAACTCCGATAATAATGTCGCACTTGGGGGCGCAAAAGAAGGTTGACTCAATAACGGTAAAGCAAAAGAAGACGGATAACAGCATCGTACAGCTGCAATCAAAGCTGGCAATGCTACAGGAGCGGGATAAAATAAACGAGAAACTTTTTAAGCAGCAGGAAATAGCGCTCCTTAAGAAGGATAAGCTGCTAACCGATAGAATGCTTTATCATATTACGATGATGAGCAAGGAAGAAATACGCATCAATAGAGAGCAGCTGGCAAAGTTTGAAAGCACTACGAATAGCTATATGCACAAGCTTATACTTATGGGGTTCTCTGCCTTCTTTGTGATCGTTGTTTTTCTGATTCTTATATTTAGGGATATACGGCTAAGCTCTCGTATGCAAAAGCAGCTCGAAGAGTCGAATGAAAAGATTCAGGAGCTGTTGAAGGTAAAAGAGAGATTTCTTGCCAACATGAGCCACGAAATTCGTACGCCTCTTTCGGCAATCATGGGCTTTTCCGATTTTCTGCTTAGCAAAAAAACGTATTCCGAAGAGGAGATTATGGCTATTAACTCCTCTGCTAAACACCTTCACTCTATTGTAAATGAGATTCTAGATTACTCAAAGGTAGAGTCTAACGCCGTAGAATTGGAGTTCTCTCAGTTTCCCTTGGAAGCATTTTTTAATGAGATCATCACCGAAATGAGCATTAAAGCCAAGGAGAAAGGGATCAGCTTGGTGCTTAACCTTGGAGTAGTGCCATCGATGGTAAAGCTTGACAGGTTAAGGCTTAAGCAGGTTATGCTTAACTTGATAAGCAATGCAATAAAGTTTACAGAGCAAGGAGAGGTTGTTGTAAACGTTTACGTACAAGAAGAGGAGCTAAGAATAGATGTTGTTGATACCGGAATTGGTATTCCAATGTCAGCTCAGGAGAAGATCTTTGAAGAGTTTACCCAAGCTGATGGGTCTGTAGCGCGAAAGTTTGGTGGAACAGGTTTGGGGCTAAGCATCAGCCGTAAGCTTGTTGTTTTAATGGGAGGAAATCTGTTGCTAAAGTCGGAAGAAGGCGTTGGAAGTACGTTTATCGTAGAGTTTCCTCTAGCGAATATTCTTAGCGAGGGAGCCAGTACGCTTAGTCAAGATATTTCTTCACAGCCAATTTCGTCTAGGGTACTTTTTATCGACGACGACAGCTACGTTCGGCTCCTTGTAAGCAAGATATTTGCAGCAAATGGCATCAGTTTTGATATTGCAGATAATGGGGCTAAAGGTGTGGAAATGTGTAGAAAAGGGGTGTATGGGCTTGTAGTAACCGATTTGCATATGCCCGGCATGAGCGGAATAGAGGCCGTTAAAGCTATAAAGGAGTACAATCCATTGGCTAAGGTGCTCTTCCTTTCGGCAGATGTCAGCGCGTCGATGACGAATGAAATGATGGCCATTGGGGCAAACGGAATACTGCAAAAGCCTTTTACGGAAGGGGAAATATTAACTGCAATCTCGAATATTATGCAAGTTCCAAGAGTTGATGTTAGGGAGGATAGGAGGCCGTTGTGCAATATCTCGAAGGTGACGGCTTTTATTGGTAATGATAGGGCGGAGCTTAAGCAGATTATTGATGCTTTTGTTTTATCGGCAGAAGAATCAATTGCATTTATTGCAAGCAACAATAGGATAGGCAATGAGGTGCCTGTTGCAGATAGGGCTCATAAGTTGCTAACCGGTTTTAGGCAGTTTGAAATTACGAGAGGGGTAGAGTACCTCCGCGAAATAGAAAAATGTCGACATGGTAGGCTGCTCTCCGAAGTGCAGCGTGAAATAGAGGAGCTGCAAAAGTTATGGGTAGATGTGAAAAAATATCTAGAGGCTAGCCTCTAGATATCAATTCCGTATTGCTTGAGCTTATTGTATAGCGTTTTACGATCAATCCCAAGTAGCTTTGCAGCTTGGGATTTGTTGTATTTTGCTTTTACGATAGTGCTGATGATTAATTCTTGCTCCGATTTCTCCTTTATGCTTCGGAGGTCTATCGTTTCGTTGCCTAGGGTGCTGCTTGCTGGTGTTAGCGAAGATTCCAGCATCTCTTCGGGAAGCGAATCGGTTGTTACAATGTTGTTGCTCGCTAGCAGAACTGCGCGGCGAACAACGTTCTTCATCTCACGAATATTTCCAGGCCACTCGTAGCGCTTGAAAACGTCGATAACGTTTTGGTCGAAGGCTATGTTTTGCTTGCCAAATTCTTGTGCAGCCTTGTCTTTAAAAAAGTTGGCAAAGTCGATGAGGTCTTCCTTGCGTTCGCGCAGCGGAGGGAGGTTGATGCTAAACTCGTTGAGGCGATGGTATAGGTCTTCCCTAAACTCGCCGGTTTTTAGCGCATTCTTCAGATCCTCGTTGGTGGCCGATATGATGCGAACGTCAATAGATGTTTCTTGTGTAGAGCCAATTCTACGAATCTTTCGCTCCTGAATAGCTCTTAGTAGGTTTACCTGTACGTCGTAGGAGAGGTTTCCGATCTCGTCAAGAAAAATGGTGCCGCCATTTGCTTCCTCAAAGTGGCCGATTTTGTCGTTTACTGCACCTGTGAATGATCCCTTAACGTGCCCAAAAAGCTCGCTCCCTGCAATATCCTTTGGGAGTGCTCCGCAGTCTACCGCTACGAACTTGGCGTTTTTACGCTTGCTGAACTGATGAATTCGGCGTGCTGCGTACTCTTTGCCGGTTCCGCTTTCGCCAAGGATGAGCACCGACATTTCGGTAGGGCCCACAAGGTTTATGTAGTCCTGAACTTTCTTGGCAGCATCGCATTTCCCCTCGATGTACTCAGGGCTCTTGCTTTGTATCGGCTTTTCAACTCGTTTTGAAGTGCTCTCTAGCCCGCTCTTTATGATGTGGATTATCTCATCGGGGTTTATAGGCTTTGCCACATATTCGTAGGCACCCATCTTTATGGCGTTTACGGCTATCTTGATATCTGCATAGCCGGTCATAAGGATTACTACGGTGTCTGGAGAGTGACGCTTGATCGTGTTTAGAAGGTCAATCCCATTCCCATCAGGTAGCCTATAATCCGTTAAGATAATATCAAAGAAAGAATCCTTTGCAGCCTTTAGACCATCGTTGAGGCTAAAAGCAACAGCAGCTTCCATTCCGTTTTTTTTAAAAAATGACTTAAGCATCAAGCAAAATGATGCGTCGTCATCTACTACGAGTATTTTAGGCATCTTCTAAAATCGAAAATATTTACGAAGTTAAGGTATTTTTCTTATGTTACCCTATCATTTAAAACTATTAAAGCATGGCCAGCCGCTTCTATAAAAAAAAGAAGGGATGACCTCGCGGAAATCCCTTCCCTAACCTTTCTTCTCTTTCTTATAACAAAACCGTTGTTCTGTTATATCAAAACGACTCTAAGCCTTGTCTATTTCTTTAAGTAAACTAAAACTGTGCCAAAGCATGGGCTCGTGGGTCTTTTGTTCGGTTAGGCATTGTAAATCAAACTAAAATTGTGCGAATGTTTTTTTACTTTTTATTTTGGTTGTGGGCTAAGTGTGGATAAGTTTCTACATAATGAGCTGCGCTGTATCTGCAAGGTGTGGATTTGGGTGTGGGGCCAACGCTTTTTTGAACGCATTAAAGCTGTATCTTTAGAATAAAAAAGTAGGCATGCGGATAGCTGTAGTTGATATGGGAACCAACACCTTCAACCTGCTTGTAGTAGAGGTTGATGGCGCTGGCTTTTCTACCATATACCACAACAAAATAGGGGTGATGCTTGGCGAAGGTGGCATAAATAGCGGTTTAATTGCGCCTAAGGCCTACCAACGGGGGCTGCAGGCTATTGCTGAGCATATGGAGGCTTCTAAAAAGCTAGGCGTTGGGGTGGTTAAGGCATTCGCCACGTCGGCAATACGTTCGGCAGGTAACGGAGGCAATTTCGTAAACGAGGTGATCAGCAAGTATGGAGTTGATGTAGAGGTTATATCGGGCGAGCGCGAGGCCGAACTTATCTATAAGGGCGTTGAGGCATCTGTATCCTTAGATGATAGAAGGGCTTTAATAATGGATATCGGCGGAGGAAGTAACGAGTTTATCATCTGCAACGGCAGCGGCATTCTGTGGAAGCAGAGCTTTCCGTTGGGCATGTCTCGTCTGCTGGAGCGCTTTAAGCCTTCCGACCCCATGCTGGCTTCGGAGGTTAATGCTGTCGAATCATTCCTGGTAGAGGGACTCGAACCTCTATGGCTGGCATGCCAGCAGTATTGCCCCGAGCTGCTTATTGGTGCAAGTGGTGCCTTCGATACCTATCGTAGCGTTATCTGCTTTGGAAACGACACCGACCAGCCAATATGCAGCATTGGTATGGATGCTTTCGATGCGCTTCACCAGAGCCTCTTGAAAAGTACGCTTGCGCAGCGAAGGCTTATGGCCGGAATGGACGAGCTGCGTGTGGAGATGATTGTACTTGCCTCGCTGCTTACCAGCTTGGTTTTGCGCAAAACGGCAATTGGAAGATTGGTACAGTCGAACTACTCATTGAAGGAGGGGGCTATTGTAGAATTGTTAGAAGGTAAAATAAAGTAGTATAGTATGGGAAAAGTTCTTGTAATAGACGACGAGAGAGCTATTCGTAGCACTCTAAAAGATATACTGAGCTTGGAAGGCTTCGATGTGGAGCTTGCCGAAAATGGAGCTGCAGGAATTGAGCAGTTCGAGAAGGGGGGCATCGACGTTGTATTTCTTGACATCAAAATGCCCGGAATGGATGGGATAGAGGTGCTGGAAAGGCTCCAGGCTATCTCCCCAGAGGTGCCCGTGGTAATGATATCGGGGCATGGCACCATTGATACGGCCGTAGAAGCCATCAAAAAAGGGGCGTACGACTTTATTGCCAAACCGCTCGATCTGAACCGCATCCTCATCACCCTAAGAAATGCTACGGATAAAACCTCGCTGGTGCAGGAGACCAAAAAGCTGCGCAGCAAGGTAAACAAGACCTACGAGATTGTGGGAGAGTCGGCGCCCATACGGCGCGTAAAGGATATCATAGAAAAGGTGGCGCCCACCGAGGCCCGCGTGATGATTACCGGGGCCAACGGTACGGGCAAGGAACTGGTGGCCCGCTGGCTGCACGAGAAGAGCAACCGTGCTGCCGGTCCATATGTGGAGGTAAACTGTGCGGCCATCCCCTCGGAGCTTATCGAGAGCGAGCTTTTTGGGCACGAGAAGGGCGCCTTTACCTCGGCCATCAAGCAGCGCAAGGGGAAGTTCGAGCAGGCCGACGGCGGCACCCTCTTCCTCGACGAAATTGGCGATATGAGCCTCTCGGCCCAGGCCAAGGTGCTGCGAGCCCTACAGGAGAACCGCATCAGCCGAGTGGGGGGCGATAAGGATATCCCCGTTAACGTGCGCGTGGTGGCCGCCACCAACAAGAACCTTACCGAGGAGATTGCCAAGGGCTCCTTCCGCGAGGACCTGTACCATCGCCTGAGCGTCATTCTTATTCATGTGCCATCGCTTGCCGAACGAAAGGAGGATATCCCTTTGCTGGCCGAGCACTTTATTGACACCATTAGCACGGAGTACGGTATGGCCCGTGCCTCGATTACGGCCGATGCCATTGCCGAGCTCCAAAAGCTGGGCTGGACGGGCAACGTGCGCGAGTTCCGTAACGTTATAGAACGCCTAATGATTCTATGCGGAAAGGAGATTAAGGCCGAGGATGTGGAGATGTACGCCTCGCCCAATATTGGATAGCACCCGTAGATGTTTTCGAGATAGCTTTTAGGCCATGTGGTAGCACATGGCCTTTTCTTTGTTCTTTGATCCCGATTCGAACACTGCTTATTTCCCCGTTTCTGTTCGTACAATATTTACCATTCGCTCTTGGGTCGAGTCGGCCTTAACGCTGGTAACCTCGCCCTTGCAGTTGGTAAAGTACACCCAGTGCCCCTGGTCGTAGAAACGGTACACCTTGCAGCCGTCGTGCTCGAAGAGGTAGCTAACCTCGTAGGTCTTGTTGTTGGCCGGAGGCGCTTCGGTAATTGGGCGTTGAATTGTGCACGAGTAAAACATTAGCGCCCCAGCGATTGCGGTTAAAAATGTTAGCGTTCTTTTCATTGGGATGGTAGTGTGTTTGATAAATGTGTCAGAGTCATCGTTGTCTAATAGCTACCTCTGATAGGGTTCGACCCCCTGTCAGAGGCTATACTCTAGTGCTACCGCTGGGTGCTGCGTCCTTGCTACAATTAGCTGGGCGATGCATATCCTCAGACGAGCAGCTTAGTACTTACGTTTCCTCTAGTAGCAACCTACGGCAGGCAAACCTTCATTAAATCAGCCCATCTTCTTCCGTTAAAAACGTGGCAACGCCACACCATTTTCGTCGTGGGTTCTGTTCGAAGCGGACGGAGCAACCGCTTCCCCTTCGGAAAGGTCTAAGCTGCCATGCGCACGCTGGCGTCGATTGTAGCACAACCTCACCCGCCGAAGTCTGCGAGTTAAGCCACGACAGGCTTTTCTTTGCTTCGTTTCTTTTGGCCACAAAAGAAATGAAGGTTGAAGCTCATCGCCCTCCAATTGTGAGTGCTGATGGCTATGGCGCTAAGATGATGGGTTCGTTGCTACAGATCTATTCCTTCGCACCCTTTTCAGCCGCCCCCTTCTTCTGCGCAATCCGCTCCTCCATCAGCCGCTGCAGCTCCAGCTGGTCGCCGTAGTCGAGCTTGTTCAGCAGCTGGTCGAAGTAGGGCTCCGGCTTAAAGCGCAGCTGCTGGAGCGGCGTATCTAGGCTTACCTGATCCTGGTTGGGAACCCACTCCAGAATGTCGTTGGGCGTACAGCCCATTCGCAGGCACAGCTGCTCCAGATCCTCGAGCCGGAAGCGTGAGTGGTTCATCACCACCAGCCGTTGGGCCGTAGAGTAGGTGTAGCCCTTCTCCACCAGAAACCGCGTAGGGCGATGTACCGCAAACGCCCTAAAAATCCGCGAAAGGTTTATTCGTAGCATGGCCGTAAATGTTAGATTGGTTATACCTGTTAGGTTGTTAGGCCTAAGGTAGCTATTTTTTTGATTCCTAAATTCTACTGATGCTAAGTTTGTTGCAGGTATTCGATAAAAATATGAACGTACGCATTGGAAAGATGGAGGTACTTCTTATGAATTTGCAGATACTCGCGAAAAGTCTGTTGGTATTCCTTCCATGTTTGCAGGTGCTCACGAAGAGTTTGGTGATACTGCTTAAGTGTTTGCAAGCATTCACGAGGTGTTTGTTGGTACGCCTTTCATGTTTGTAGGTACTCGCGAAGAGATTGTTGGGACACCTTTCATGTTTGCAGGTACTCGCGAAAAGTTTGTTGGTACTGCTTAAGTGTTTGCAGGTACTCAAGAGGTGTTTGTTGGTGCTCGTTACTTTGCTGCATATGCTCGCAAAGCAGCTGGGCAACTTTGTTGCACCAACGGATAGGGTAGCAATGCTGCTATAGGTAGGGCAACCCGCAGGGCGTATGCTTGCCGCAGTGTCGGGGAATAGGAGAGGTTGCTTAACGGTAGGGGTAGGGGCTAGGCCATATCCGCCTCCTTGGCCTTCGCTTTAGGCTTCGGTGTTCCGATCGACGAGGGCTGCTTTTTATTCTTCTTCTGCTTTCCCAGCACCACCAGCAGCACCGAGGCAATCACCAGGCAGATGCCCGCCAGCTGGTAGCCCGAAATAGCCTCGCCAAACCAGCCGATGCCCACCAGCAGCGCCGTAAGCGGCTCCATCGAGCCCAGCACCGAGGCCGAGGTCGAGCCGATCTCCTTTACGGCCAGCACCAGCGTCAGGTTCGATATGATGGTCGATACGATGGCCAGCAGCAGCAGGTTTACGCCCACCTGTGGGCTGGCAATGGGCTGAATGCCTCCTTGCGTAAGGGCAATCGCTCCGAAGAAAATGGTGGAGACCAGCAGCACGTAAAGGGTGACGGTGCTCCCTTTCACCTCGCGCAGCCCCGTTTTGTTGAGGCCCACCACGTAGAATCCGTAGCAGAAGATCGTAACCAGCGAGTAGGCCACACCTCTAAGGCTAAGGTTGGCACCGGGGCTCCACGCCATCAGCGCCACCCCGCCCAGCGATAGCACGATGGCTATGGCAATGCCCATGCTGGGGCGCTCGCCAAAAATTAGGAAAAGAATTAGCGCCACCATCACCGGGTAAAGGAAGTTGATGGTGGTGGCTATCCCCGTTGGGATGTAGCCGTACGAAAGGATCAGGAAGAGGGCTGTACCTCCGTAGCACGCCGCGCCCAAAACCACCAGCTCCAGCAGCTGTCGGCTGCTTACCCGAAACGATTCGCCCCGCAGCTTCAGGAAAAGCCCGTAGAGCAGCGTCGAAAAAAGGAAGCGGTAGAAGAGCACCGAGTAGGGCGTTTGCCCGCTGCTCATGGCGGTTACCGAGAAAAGGGGGAGCAGCCCAAACGTGGCCGACGATATGATGGCGTAGGCTATGCCTTTACGTTGCATTTTTTGCGGCAAAGGTAACCGTTTTTTGGTGATAAGAGGATCAGTGAGCAACGTTTGCAAAAGAGAGAGGGCATCCCGAACTTCGGGATGCCCTCAACCTTTATGGTGTGATAAGGTATTTTGATTAGAACGTAACCTTGAACTCTACGCGACGGTTAAGTGCTCTACCTTTGGCTGTTTTATTGTCGCCAACAGGCTGGGTCGAACCGTAGCCTGTTGCGTTTAATCGGCTTCCGTCAATTCCTTTTTCGATAAGATAAGCCTTAACAGCATCGGCTCTATCCTGCGATAGCTTCATGTTCATGTCTGCTTTGCCTACGTTATCGGTATGTCCACCAATATTTAGGATATAGGCAGGATTCTCGTTCATTACGGCAGCAACGTTGTCTACAATTGGGTAAGAAACCTTGCGAATAGCTGCTTTCCCTGTTTCGAATTGAATTCCACGAAGCGCTTTGTCGAATACCTTTTTAGCAGCAACCGATACTTCAGGACAGCCCTTGTTGGCGGCAACCCCAGCTACATCTGGACATTTGTCATCTTTGTCGGCAATGCCGTCGCCATCTCTGTCTGGACAACCCTTAAGGGCAGCAGGTCCTTTTTCGGTAGGGCATCTGTCTTCCGAATCCTGAATGCCATCGCCATCGGTGTCGGGGCAACCGTTGAACTTGGCAATACCCTTTACGTTTGGACACTTATCCTCCGAGTCCTGAATGCCATCGCCATCGGTGTCGGGGCATCCTGCAAATTGGGCAAGACCTTTCACGTTTGGACACTTATCTTCCGAGTCCTGAACGCCATCGCCATCGGTGTCGGGGCATCCTGCAAATTGAGCAACACCCTTTACATCTGGGCACTTGTCATCCTTGTCGGCAATGCCATCGCCATCGGTGTCGGGACAGCCAGCAAGTTCGGCAATTCCGGCCAAGTCTGGGCAAAGGTCAACTTTATTCAGCACGCCATCCTTATCCCTGTCCTTGTTTCCGCCAAACGAGAATACAAAGCCGATGGTGTGCGATGCAAACTGCTCGTTGTGGCCGTTGGTGCGACCGTCGCGCTTATCGTGGTTGGTAAAGTTGTAGAGCAGCTGGTACTGCAATGCTACATTCTTGTTGAAGTTAACCTTTAAGCCACCTCCAACAGGTATAAGGAAATCGCTTCCGTTCCGGATTCGGTCTCCGGTAAGGTGCGCTGTTCCAATTCCCGCCGACATATAGGGGGCAATGGTGGCGTTCTCGTTAAAGATGTAGCCGTTGGCAAGCTTGTAGGTAAGCAGCAAGTTAGCGTCGGCTTTAGTACCAAAGAAGTTGCGTAAAGCATCTTTGTGGTATCCGTATTCGCCGTATGATGCAAAAATGCCCATATCGAACGATCTGTTGAGGTATCGGTTGATAGACATAGCTCCTATAGGATAGAATGCCTTGTTGAATTTGAGAAAACCATTTCCATAATCGCCATTGTACTCGGTTTTCCCTGCAAATACGCCTATCGACCATTTATTCTCCGCATTTTGAGCATAGGAGAAGGTTAGAGATAAAAGAAAAATTGGTACCAGTAAAATCTTTTTCATGATTAAACTATTTAAGTACTCCTACTCGTATGGCTTTTCGGTTCCGCCTTTATCTTATCTGGTTTTTTTGAACTTTTTTGTTTAATAAGCGACGAAGAAACATCTGTATTGTGCTTGTATGCTGTTTAATGTTAATAACATCAAATTATTCGTATGGTTCATTCTTTTTAAAAAATCTGTTATTTGTCATAAATACAGCTTATCCTTTTTCGAAGGTGCTAGTATTTAGGGGAAATAGTTTTGGTGTATGTTTGCGTTAAAAAAATGGAGGTGCTCCATTCGAAGCACCTCCATTACTATTCTTTGCGAAGTAGTGTTCTATTCCTCTACAGCAATAGCCTCGTAGGCCTTAAGCAGCTTCTCTTGAACATCGGCAGGCACCTGCTCGTAGTTCGAAAACTTCATGTTGTAGGTAGCGCGTCCGCTGGTAAGCGAGCTTAGCGTGGTCGAGTACTTGTGCATTTCGGACAATGGAACCTTTGCCGATAGCTTCTCGAATCCCTTAGCGCTGCTCATACCCTCGATAATGGCTCTACGGTTTTGCAGATCGCTCATCACATCGCCCATCTTATCGGCAGGAACAAGCACCGTTACATCGTAGATTGGTTCCATGATTTTTGGTCCTGCATTCTTAAAGGCTTCCTTAAAGGCGTTACGTCCGGCCAGCTTAAACGAAAGCTCGTTGGAGTCTACCGGGTGCATCTTGCCGTCGTACACGTACACGCGGATGTCACGGGCGTACGAACCGGTAAGCGGACCTTCCTCCATCTTTTCCATCACACCCTTAAGAATTGCAGGAAGGAAGCGTGCATCAATTGAACCTCCAACGATACAGTTGTAGAATTCTAGGCTTCCGCCCCATGGCAGAGGCTGTACTTCCTTACCCTTAAGGTTGAGGTTAAGCTCCTTGCCCTCGATCTTGAACTTCGAGCGTGCCTCTACGCCCTCAACTATTGGCTCTATGATGATGTGTACCTCACCAAACTGTCCTGCACCACCCGATTGCTTCTTGTGGCGGTAGCTGGCGTTGGCCACCTTGGTTATGGTCTCGCGGTATGGAATTTTAGGAGGGTAGAACTCGATCTCCAGCTTATTATTGTTGGCTAGCTGCCATTTTAGAATATTCAGATGGTGCTCGCCCTGTCCGGATACGATAATCTGCTTAAGCTCCTTAGAGTACTCTACCAAGATGGTTGGATCTTCCTGATGAGCCTTATTGAGCAGTTCGCCCAGCTTCTCCTCGTCGGCCTGATTCTTAGGTTTAACCGCAGTTCTAAACTTAGGTTCAGGGAAGGTTATAGGAGCAAACACCCAGTTCTTGCCATTTCCGGCAAGTGTATGGCTTGTTTTGGTATTCTTCAGCTTAACGGTGCAGCCAACATCGCCGGCGAGCAGTTCGGCAACCTTGGTGCGGTTCTTCCCGGCAGTAACGTACAGCTGTGACAGCTTTTCCTTCGTCCCGTTATTGTTGTTGGTAAGCTCGATGCCTTCGGTAATCTTTCCCGATATTACCTTGAAGTAGCATATTTCACCAAGGTGCTGTTCAATCTGTGTCTTAAACACAAAAATGCAGGGAGCACCAGCAGCATCGAATGCGACTTCGGTGCCATCTGTAGTAGTTGGCTTTGGCTTCTGGTTAGGACTAGGGGTATTGTTGATGAGGAACTCCATCATGCGGCGAATGCCGATATCCTTCTTGGCCGATAGGCAAAGAACCGGAAATACATCACGGTGGGCGATACCCTTGCGGAGCCCTACTCTAATATCTTCTTCCGATAGCGTACCCTTTTCGAAGAACATCTCCATCAGGGCGTCATCGTTTTCGGCTGATGCTTCAACTAGCGCGTTGTGCAGCTCGTTGGCGCGCTCTTCCTCTTCGGCAGGGATAGGCAGCTCGTGAACTACGCCGCTATCGCCATCGTGCTTGTACAGCTTCATGGTTAGCACGTCGATGAAGGAGTCGAAGCCTGGACCTGTAGTAATTGGGTATTGGATAAGAACCACCTTCTTGCCGAAGGTTTTTTGTAGCGATTCGATGGTGTTTTCCCAGCTGGCCTTTTCGTGGTCGAGCTGGTTGACAGCAAGGAAGAAAGGTTTGTCGTACTCTTCGGCGTAGCGGCCAAAGATCTGAGTGCCTACTTCGACACCGTTTACGGCGTTAATCACCATAATGCCGGTGTCGGCAATGCGGAATGCAGAGAATACACCGCCCGAGAAGTCGTCGGAACCAGCGGTGTCCACAATGTTGAGCTTGCGATCGAGATATTCCGTGTAAAGTACCGTAGAGAAGATAGAACGCTTGTAGATGTGCTCCACCTCTGTGTAGTCCGATACGGTGTTTTGGGCGTCAATACTTCCTCTACGGTCGATGACTTTGCCCTCGAAGAGCATCCCTTCCGCTATGGTGGTTTTGCCCGAGCCCGAGTTGCCAAGCAAAACCACATTCTTAATTTCATTAGTTTGGTACGTTCTCATAATCGAAACGTTTTTAGTTGTTGGGCGCCTTGGCATCAGCGTATTTTAGATTTTGGATGCCAATGACGATTCGAAAGTTATTAAAAAGTTTGAGAAAATGTGTTTTAATGGTTAAATAGATGTAATAAATTTTGAAAATAATTTTATCGAACTATAAGGATGCTGTTTTAATGCTTGTAGGGGCTTCTTCCGTTCTTTTTTGCTTGGCAATCGCCAAGTACTTTCCGACGCTTACGAAACGTTCCCAGCTGCTGCCGTGCGCTTCTTGAAGCTTTCGAATTGTTACAGGCGGTTGCTGTATGCCGAACTCGAGCTCTGGTTTCTGAAAAATTTGCGTCCTCTTGCCAAAAGACTTGTAATTCGCATTACTTTTGTCTTCCAGTCTTAGTTTGAACGTATTTAAACACGTATACGCGGCATCGGTATGGAGTGGTTCGGTAATCTATTCGTTGGTCAATCGGTTATTCAAGCAGTAGTGCTGCTGTCAACTATCATAGCAGTAGGCCTTTCTTTGGGGCAGATAAAAGTTCTGGGTGTCTCGCTTGGGGTGACCTTTGTGTTTTTTGTTGGTATTCTAGCCGGTCACTGGGGCTTTTCGATTGAACCAACGATTCTGAGCTACGCCGAAAGTTTCGGGCTTATCCTTTTCGTTTACGCGTTGGGGCTGCAGGTGGGCCCTTCGTTCTTCGCCTCTTTCCTGAAAGGCGGCGTGCGGCTCAACACGCTGGCGCTGGGGGTGGTTCTTGTGGGTACTTTAATGATGCTTGTATTCCATTTCTCAACCAGCATTTCGCTTCCCGAAATGACCGGCATCTTTTGCGGAGCCGTAACCAACACGCCTGCGCTAGGTGCTGCTCAACAAACCATAAAGCAGCTATCGGCCGATCCGACCCTGCAATCTGACCTCGCCTTAGGGTGTGCGGTTACCTATCCGTTGGGGGTTGTGGGGGTAATCATAGGGTTGGTTGTGCTGCGTAACCTCTCTTCGTCTGCAAAAAAGGAGGAGCAAAACGAGGAGGGACTTTCGAGAGGTGAAACTTTTATTGCCAGCTTCTACATTTCGAACCCTGCCATCTACGGGAAAAGCGTGGAGGAGGTTGCCTCGATCATTACCAAAAAGTTCGTTATCTCCAGGGTTTGGCATGGCGATAACGTCATCATCCCAAATTCGGAGACCATATTGGAGAAGGGAGATAAGATTTTGGTGATTACCGATCCTAATGAGCTGAAAGCGCTTACGGCGCTGTTTGGACAGGAGGTGGCCTACGACTGGAATAAGAGCGATATCGACTGGAACGCTATCGACTCGCAGCTGGTGTCGCAGCGCATTGTGATCACCCAATCGGACATTAACGGGAAGAAAATTGCTCAGCTGAAGCTTCGTAATCGATTTGGGGTGAATATTACCAGAATTCACCGTTCGGGAATCGACCTGCTGGCCACGCCCGATTTAACGCTTCAGGTGGGCGATAAGGTTACGGTTGTTGGTACGCAGAGCTCCATTAAGCAGCTAGAAGCGCTTCTGGGAAACAGGGTGAAGAGCCTCCACGAGCCCAACCTGGTGGCCATATTTATTGGTATTGTGCTAGGGCTGATTTTAGGATCGATCCCTATCAGCATTCCGTGGGTCTCGCTACCTATTAAGCTGGGGTTGGCGGGCGGACCTATTGTTGTAGGCATTCTTATGGGGGCATTCGGTCCACGTTTTCATATTGTAACCTATACCACCAAGAGCGCGAACCTGATGCTACGAGGCGTGGGTATTAGTTTGTATCTGGCTTGCCTCGGGCTCGATGCTGGAAAGCACTTCTTCGAAACCGTATTCCGTACCGAGGGGTTGGTTTGGCTTGGAATAGGATTTGTCCTTACGGTTCTTCCCGTGCTGATCGTGGGGGCTTATGCTCTTATGATCAAAAAAATGGATTACCCTACCGTTAGCGGGATGCTTTGTGGTAGCATGGCCAACCCAATGGCGCTAAACTACGCCAACACAACCGTCGAAAGCGATATGCCTTCAGTTTCGTACGCTACGGTATACCCTCTTTGCATGTTTGTCAGGGTGATTATTGCCCAGCTGATTTTGATCGTTTTTATGTAGAGGATTGCATACTCACCCCGTAGAATCAGCAACGGGGGAGGACTCTTAAAGCTCATCCTGTTCCATAAGCCCCTCTAGGGAGGTCGGGTGAACGCGATTATTCGGGAGAAACAATTACTCCAATTACCGTTTCCCAGCGTTGGGATGAGCCCATCCGACCCCCCGATCACCGTTTCCCAGCGTTGGGACGAGCCCATCCGATCCTCCGATTACCGTTTCCCAGCGTTGGGACGAGCCCATCCGACCCTCCGATTACCGTTTCCCATCTTTGGGACGGGCTCATCCGACCCTCCGATCACCGTTTCCCAGCTTTGGGACGGGCTCATCCGACCCTCCAATCATCATTTCCCAGCGTTGGGACGAGCCCGCAGCCTTGGTTCGATGGAATTTCCAAGATTCACCGAGGTTCATACCCTATGTACACGTTAAGGGCTGCTCGCTGGCTGGCAACCTCTCGAATGCGAGCTCTAGGCTTATTTTCGTATCCTCTTTTTTATTGGTAATGGAGAACATAAACGCTATTTTTACCCTCGATAAACACCTTAATTTATTGTAATGAAGAGGCTATTTTATTTGCTAATGTGCTTCATTCCGTTGCTATCGTACGGGGCGAAGAAGGAGAAGGAGGGGGCAAACCTGATCCCCTATCCAACCTCGGTTGAGTGGAAATCGGGCGGCTTTGTCCTAAAGGACGGGGTTGCTATCTATGCCGAAAGCAGTGCGTTGCCCATCGCTACCTACTTGCAGGATGTGCTGGGCAAAGGGTGCAAAATCTCGGCAACGGTTAAGCCAATTTCCGGTAACGAGTCGGTAAAGAATGGGATCTTTTTCGTGCTGGTAAACGACGAAAAATACGGAGAACAGGGGTACGGACTGGATGTTACTACCGGTAGGGTAACCGTGAAGGCCAAGACTCTAAAGGGCCTGTTTGCTTCGGTATCCACCATACAGCAGCTAATCCCTTTAGAAGGGAAGCCGAAGCTGCCTGCTGCAACCATTTTCGATAGGCCACAGTTTGTATGGCGCGAGCTGATGTTCGACGTAGGGCGCCACTTCTACAACAAGGATCAGATTAAGCGCTACCTCGATCTTGCCGCGCTTTACAAGTTTAACGTGTTCCACTGGCACCTTACCGAGGATCAGGGCTGGCGTATCGAAATCAAGAAGTACCCCAAGCTAACCGAGGTTGGCGCTTGGCGTACCGAGATTGATGGAACGCGCTACGGCGGTTTCTATACGCAAGAAGATATTAAGGAGGTGGTTGCCTACGCTACATCGCGCGGCATCAGTGTCATTCCCGAGATTGAATTACCGGGCCACTCGGTGGCTGCGCTTGCTGCATACCCCGAGCTGTCGTGTACAGGTGGCCCTTTCGAGGTTCGCAATACCTGGGGCGTGGCAGACGATGTGTACTGCGCTGGAAATGAGAAAACGTTTACTTTTCTTCAGGATGTGCTTACAGAGGTAATGGCGCTTTTCCCTGGGAAGTATATTCATATTGGTGGAGACGAGTGCCCAAAGGTGCGCTGGGAGAAGTGTCCCAAGTGTCAGCAGCGCATAAAGGAGAATGGGCTTAAGAATGAGCACGAGCTGCAAAGTTACTTCATTCGCCGTATCGAGAAGTTCCTTAACGACAATGGTCGCCAGCTTATTGGTTGGGACGAAATTCTTGAGGGGGGCCTAGCTCCAAATGCAACCGTTCAGCTTTGGCGCGATTGGGATTACGCTATCAAGGCAGCAACCGAGGGGCACGATGTTATAATGACCCCAACTTCGCACTGCTACTTCGACTATCTTCAAAAGAACCTGCCATTAGATAAGGTATACTCGCTTAACCCAATTCCAGAGGGATTGGCACCCGAGTACCACAAGCACATTCTTGGCGCAGGTGCCAACCTTTGGACCGAACGCGTGCCAGGAAACGATCGTGCCGACTTTATGCTCTTCCCCCGCATTCAGGCTATTGCCGAGTGCCTATGGAACGGTAAGTCGCGCCAAAGTTACGATCAGTTCCTCGAAAGGGTGCGCAAGGAGTACGTACGTTGGGATAAAATGGGTGTGAAGTACGGTCCAGAAGGTCGTGACTTTACCACTACTGTAGAGCCTGATATCGCTAACCGTGCGCTAAAGGTAAACATCAAGTCGGATATTTCTGATTTGGAATTCCGTTACACCACTGATGGTTCTACTCCAACGATGGTTTCTCCTTTAGTAAAAGGGGGAACTTTCACGGTAAAAGATAAAGCTACGGTTATTGTGGCTGCGTTCCGTTTAGGCAAGCCATTTGGAAGTACGGCTACCTATCGATTTGATGCCAATAAGGCATTTGGTCATCCGGTTAGTATCAAGAATCCGCTTGGAGCGAGCTACCGAGGTCTCTACAATGATTGCCTAACAGATGGTCTTCGTGGATCCGATAGCGACTTTAGGGATGGATTATGGCAAGGTACTCCATATAACGACTTTGTTGCAGAGGTAGATCTTGGAGCGTTGACAGAGGTAAGCAGCATGTCGCTTGGTGCATTTCAAGATGTTGGATCATGGATTTTTTATCCTGTAACCGTTGTGTTCGAGGTGTCCGAAGATGGCGTGAAGTTTATCCCTGTGGGTAGTGCACAGGTTCCGCTTGCAAAGGCAAAGCAACCGATATTCGACTTTAAGGTGAACTTTGAGCCTCGTAAGGCTAAGGTTGTGCGCGTAACGGCTAAAAATATAGGGCTATGCCCCGATGGTCATCCAGGCAAGGGCAATTCTGCGTGGCTGTTTGTCGACGAGTTGATCGTTGAGTAGAATTAAAATTGCTATATAAAAAAGGTCCTGCCTCAAAAAGAGCAGGACCTTTTTATTAATGAAATAGTACGTGTCTACTTAAAAATAGAAGTAATAGGACGAGCAATCCATACCTGAGGTTGCTTTACCTTCAGCATGTAGGCAATTGTTGCTGCAACATCGTACACCATGGTGCTTTGGGTTATACGATATCCCTTTTTAATGCCTTTACCATAGAATACAAGTGGAGTTTGCATTTCGTTCATCGTTTTCCCTCCATGCCCCTTGTTTATTCCTCCATGATCTGCAACCACCATAATTACAGTTTCGTTCATTATTCCTGCCTCCTTAATAGCTTCTACCATTTTGCCTAGGTAGCTGTCGAGTTGCTGCATCTTTGTCATGTACTCTTCCGACTCCCATCCTCTCGAATGTCCAGTATGATCAGGTTCGTCGAAGATAATGGCGCAAAGGTTAGGTTTCTTTTCTCTGATGTACTTGATCGCTGAATTAAGACAGCTGTTTTCCTGTTGCAATAGCGTTGCATTTTTACAGTAGCTTATGGCGAGGGTGTCTGCAAGGTAGCGCATACCTCCCCATTCGTAGATATAGCCAATTTCTGCTGATGGCGCTTTGTCGCGGTATAGCCCAAAGATTCCCGGAAAATTTCTGTAGTGATTTAGTTCACGAGGCTCTACCTGAGGAGTCTGCGTTCCCCAGTCGGTGAAGCCGTGCAGCTCAGGACCTGCTCCCATAAACATGGATGCCCAGTTGCAGGCGCTGGACGAGGGTAGGATGGAGCGTTGCTGCAATGTGTACGATCCTTCGTCCATAAGTTTGTGCAGGTTGGGCATTTTTGCTCCATTAGTGATGGATTTAGCGCTTAGTCCATCGAATCCGATAACGATTACGTGCTTAGGCATGCCTTTTCGAGCCAAAGCCGTCTGACTGCTTCCAATAACAAGGCAGATTAAACCTGCTAGGATAAGAGGCTGGTAGGTTGTTCTTTTCATTGTGCTTATGTGTTTAAAGGTTTATCAACGATTGTTGGCTTTACTTGTAGAATTTTGTCTTAAGTATTTTGTGCCATTCTGTGGCAATACTTAGGTGTAAATGTATAAACAAATCATCCGAATGATAGATGTTGAGATTTTTTCTTTCGCATTTAACCGCTATATGTGTTATTGTTTTGGCATTTAGTGAATTAATTAATTCTAAGGGCTTGCTTTGCTGTTGCTATTTAAAGATATATTACCTTTGAACATAAAAACAGATAGAAAGTGAAGATAAAAATCGATCATAGCAGCCCAATACCTTTGCATGTACAGGTGGAAAGTCTTCTTAGGGAGATGATAGAACTTCCAGAATATAAGAATGGTGCTTTTTTGCCCGATGAGGTCTCACTATCGAAACAGCTTGGTATTGCTCGCAACACGTTGCGACAGGCCATCAACAAGCTGGTGTTCGAAGGGCTCTTGACCCGTAAAAAGGGCGTAGGCACCAAGGTGTCGGAGAAAACATTCGAAACAAGCCTCGATAGCTGGCACAGCTTTACTCAGGAGATGAGCAACAAGGGGGTAGCCCTAAAAATGTATAGCCTAGAGAGTGGGTTTGTCGAAGTTTCAGAGCGCATCCGCAACTTTTTAATGGTCGATCAGAATGCGCAGGTGCTAAAGGTTTCGCGTTTGCGTGGTTACGCCGATGCTCCATTCGTATTTTTCGAGAGCTACTTCAATCCACGTATCGGTCTTACTGGCAACGAGGACTTTTCTCGTCCACTTTACGAAATTCTGGAAAGAGACTTTTCTATTGTTCCGTCATTGTCTAAAGAGCGTATTTCGGCACGTCTTGCATCGCCACAGGAGGCGGCTCTTTTGGGAGTAAACACTAAAACTCCAGTTATGGTACGCGAGCGCTTCGTTTACGATTCAGGTATGCGTCCCGTGGAGTATAACGTTGGGATTTACAATGCTGAGAAATTTATTTATTCGATAGATATTAAGGTGTAGAGTTAAACTTGCGAACTTTTCGCAGGTTTACATCTTTTTAATTGTTTAAACATATAAACAAATTATATTTGCTTCGTATTACTAACTGTAGCATTACACCTATGAAGCAAGATAATTTTAGTTTACGAAAGGTAGCCCCTATGCTTATGGCCTACATGGTTATGGGCTTTGTCGACATCGTGGGTGTCGCAACGGGGTACATTAAGCAGGACTTTGAGCTGTCTGATGTGTGGGCGCAAACCATCCCCTCGTTGGCCTTTGTCTGGTTCTTCCTCATGTCTATTCCTTCGGGAATTCTTCAAGATCGATTTGGTAAGAAGCGTATGCTCAATATGGGGATTGCTCTTACCGCTGTAGGGATGCTCATTCCTTTTGCATTCTACTCGCTATTCACTGTTGCTATTTCGATAATACTACTTGGTGTCGGAAATACGATTATCCAAGTCTCCTCCAATCCATTGCTACGCGATGTAATCTCCTCTGAGAAGCGCTTTGCCAGCATGATGAGCCTTTCTCAGTTTATAAAGGCAATTGTTTCGTTGTTAGGCCCAATCTTGGCAACGTTTGCTGCGGCTTCGTTTGGCTCGTGGAGGTTGGTTTTCTTGGTGTATGGGGTAACCTCCATTGTTGCTTACCTGTGGCTTGCCGCAACAACTATTGAGGAGAGCCGCAGCACAGAGGTTCGTGCCACATTCGCTTCGTGCTTAGGGTTGCTTAAGAATCCTTTTGTGCTGGGCATGACAATGGCCATTTTCTTAATTGTAGGTGCCGATGTGGGGATGAACTCAAATATTGCCGCTATTCTTTCTTCTCGCTATGGGATAGGTTTAGAG
Organism: Acetobacteroides hydrogenigenes; assembly: GCF_004340205.1. Lineage (NCBI taxonomy): Bacteria > Pseudomonadati > Bacteroidota > Bacteroidia > Bacteroidales > Rikenellaceae > Acetobacteroides > Acetobacteroides hydrogenigenes. The sequence goes on along the minus strand of NZ_SLWB01000001.1, from coordinate 415,422 downwards.
GAGGCGTCATTGGCTATTAGCATCTACTTTACGGCTCTTATGATTGGCCGTTTTTCGGGTGCGCTGCTGCTAAGCCGTATTCCGCTCCGCAAGTTCTTGCTGGCATCGTCGGTGCTCGCTATTGCGGCGGTGGTATTCTTTATGGTGGCTCCAACTGTAAACCTTGCTCGTGCTGCCATCTTTTTGGTAGGTTTAGGCTCTGCCAACCTTTTCCCGCTGATTTTTACTGCAGCAATAAATAGAATGCCCGATCGCTCTAACGAAATTTCGGCCTTGATGGTAATGGCAATTTCGGGAGGAGCGCTAATTCCTCCAATAATGGGGGCAGTTAGTGGAGCCTTTGGTGTTGCCGCTAGCGCCGTGGTTATTCTTATCTGCTTGCTGTACGTTCTATTTGCTGCTCTATCCACCAAACTCAAATAATCATGATTAAGAAAGTTGCTCTATTAGCCATTGTGGCTGGATTGCTTCTAAGTTCTGGCGTCATGGCACAGGATTTATTTCCTAATAAGTATGTTAAGCCCAACTTAGGAGCAGTTCATGCTCGATGGTTTTTTTACACGCCAGCCGCGCTTCCTTTTGGAATGGCGAAGCTGGCACCTCACACCAACGCCTATGGTAGCCCGGGTAGCTGGCTTCCTTGTGGGTACGACGATAGGCATGGCTCTATCGAAGGCTTTGGCCATTTCCACGAGTTTCAGGTAGGAGGTGTGGTGGTAATGCCAACAGTTGGCAAGCTGAAAACAGTTCCTGGAACCGTGGAGAATCCAGAGTTGGGCTACCGTTCTCGTTTCGATAAGAAGGAGGAGCATGCTGAACCCGGATACTACTCTGTTTTTTTAGAGGACTATGGAATAAAGGCCGAAATTACCGCTACTACTCGTGTTGGATTTCATCGTTATACCTTCCCTAAAACGGATAATGCCCATTTGATCTTTGATATTGGGCATAAGCAGGGCGAGAGTAGCGATGTTGTTGAGGCGTATATGGCTCAAACCGGAGATAAAACGGTTGAGGGGTACGTGATAACCTATCCAGAGTATGTCAAGTTTTGCCAACCAGGCGGACGCGTGAAGATGTACTTCTATGCCGAAATGAATAAATCTCCTAAATCGGTAGGTTCTTTTGTAGACGACAAGCAGGTTGTTAGTGCCAAAGAGACTAAGGGTGTTGCTAATGGTATGTTCCTAAACTTCGACATGAAGGAGGGAGAGCAGCTTCTAATGAAAGTTGGCGTATCCTACACAAGCATTGCCAATGCAAAATTAAATCTACAAAAGGAGGCTGCGACGCTAGCCTTTGATGATGCAAAGCAGCGCGCTGTTGCCGAATGGCAAAAAATGCTAGGTCGTATCGAGGTTAAGGGTAAGTCGGAGGATGATAAGGTGAAGTTTTACACGGGACTATACCATTCACTTCTAGGTCGTGGCATATCCAGCGATGTAAATGGTCAATATCCTAAAAACGATGGAGGGGTTGGTCAAATTGCGCTTGATAAGAATGGGATGCCAACTCACAACCATCATAACACCGATGGTGTTTGGGGTGCTTTCTGGAACCTATTTCAGCTGTGGGGCTTAGCATACCCCGATGTTTATAGCGACTACATGCAGTCGGTACTAGATTTTCATAAGGATACGGGTTGGATGCACGATGGAGAAGCTGCAGGAATGCATTCTAATGGGGTGCAAACCAACTTTATGGGGCTAGCGCTTGCGGCTGCCTACAACTGCGGTATTCGCGATTTCGATATTAAGCATGCCTACCAAGCTGCTCGCGATAATGAGCTGGAGTACCGTAATCGTCCTTTTGGCTCAGGTAAATACGATCTTCACTACTTTGTAAACAACGGCTATGTGCCTTATAAAGATACAACCATCTCCAATGGCTGGGTATTCAACTTTGGGGCATCGCATACATTGGAGTTTGCTTTTAGCTCCTATGCGGTTGCCAACATGGCCAAAGCGCTTGGAAAGAAGGCTGACTATAAGCGGCTAATAAACCAGGCTACTTTCTACCGTAATATTTTCGATAGCGAGACTAAGTATATTCGTCCTAAGCTGGAAAGTGGCGAGTTTATAAAAAATTATAACCCAAAGGAGGCTTGGAAAGGCTTTCAGGAGGGTAACGGATACCAGTATACTTGGTATGCACCTCATGATATTGGAGGCTTAATTAATCTTGTTGGAAAGGATCTTTTTAACGAGCGTTTGGATAAGACTTTTTCCGAGTCGCAGAAGCTTGAGTTTGGAGGTGGTAAGCAGGTTGATAGCTTTGCCGGCATTGAAATGCTCTACAATCAGGGCAATCAGCCCTGCCTTCATATTGCTTGGCTCTACAACTATTCGGGAAAGCCTTGGCTTACCCAAAAGTGGACTCGTACCATTTGTAACGAGTTTTACGGAGTAACTCCATCCAATGGTTATGGTTACGGGCAGGACGAGGATCAGGGACAGCTCGGAACTTGGTTTGTGCTGGCCTCGATGGGGTTATTTGATGTGCAGGGCCATAGCGCGGCATCTCCATCTTTCCAAATCGGAAGTCCAATGTTCGATGAGATAACAATTCATCTTCATCCAAAATATACCAAGGGAAAAACCTTGAAGATTGTTCCAACTAATAACTCCAAAGATTCGTTCTACGTTCAGGAAGCCTCGTTCAATGGAAAGTCGTTGAACAGCTGCTGGATTCCACGAAACGATTTGATGAAGGGTGGTGTTCTACGGCTGAGGATGGGGGCAACTCCAAATACCAGCTGGGGGGTAGCAACACCTCCTCCTTCGATGACTCGATGAGTTTTGAATTGTAGTGTGTTAAGAACAGGTGGAAGGATAGACAGCTCCTTCCCTTGTTTTTAAGGCAACAAATGATGTAAGTCTAAACACGTTAAACTAGTAATATCTATGAAGCAGCTATTTGTGCTTGTGTTTGCCATTTCCTGCTCTTGGGCGATGGCCATTAATCCGACCAAAACGCTGGTCGAGAAGGTAAAAACGAATAATACCTACCCTCTTATTGTTGAGAAAGCCAAAGCGGTAATGAAAACTGGCTTCAATGCTGGCGATGGCTATGGCGAAGTATGGATTCGAGACTACAATACCTTTATCGAGCTGGCCTGCGATGTCTACGATGCTAAAACCGTAAAAGAAAACCTTCTTGTATTCTTCACGCTTCAGGGGGTAGATGGTAACATTGTGGATGGCTTTATTCCAAAAAGCAAAGCCGCTGCTGGGTACGACTATATCCACACAAAACTGGAGACGCGCTATGCTGGTCACAAAAATACCGTGGAGACAGATCAGGAAACTTCCTTGATTCAGGCAATATATAAGTATGCAAAGCGTACTGGTAAAAACGATATACTTACCGAAAAGGTAGGCGACAAAACCGTTGCTGTTCGCATGGAGGAGGCAATGGAGTATCTGCTAAACCATCGCTACAGCGCACGATATGGCCTAATATGGGGTGCTACCACCGCCGATTGGGGCGATGTGCAGCCCGAGCACGAGTGGGGGGTATACCTAACTAGCGACACCCACTACGCCATTGACATATACGACAATGCAATGTTTGTTATTGCATTAGATAACATGATGGAGCTTCTTCCAGACACAAAGGCTCGTTGGAAGTCGGTAAGGGACGACATTGCAAAGAACTCTCGCAAATACTTGTGGGATAAGAAAAATCAGAAGTTCATCCCCCATATCTACCTAAATGGATCTCCGTTCTCCCCTTCACTCGACGAGAATGCTATTTTTTACCACGGAGGAACCGCCGTTGCAATTGAAGCCGGCCTGCTTTCGAAGGCGGAGATTAAGGTTTCGTTGGACAAGATGATTAAAAATGTAAAGGAGTCTGGTGCGGCCACCATTGGTCTTACCATGTATCCTCCATACCCTCAAGGTGCTTTTATTGGAAAGGGGATGTACCCCTATGGCTACCAAAATGGGGGAGACTGGACTTGGTTTGGTGCTCGTATGATTCAGCAGCTTATTCACTACGGATTTGTTCAGGAGGCCTATGAGCAGATGCAGCCTATGGTCGATCGTGTAATTGCCAACAAGGGCTTTTACGAATGGTACAGCGTAGATAATAAGCCTTCTGGCTCGGGTACATTCCGAGGCGAGGCTGGCGTGCTGTACAAATCTATCCAAATGATTCAGAACTGGGCTAACACCACGAAGTAGAACTTATAATTGTATGATGAGCAACTTAAATAGTAAAAGAAACACCGCACAATTTCTCCTGCCGCTGCATAAAGATGGCGAAACGGCAGGTCAGTACGATATTTACCCCAGCCTAAAGGTGTCCGAAGATGCTGTTAGCGAAGGCTTCGGCTCCCTTGCTGCCCGCATTGCTGGCTGCAAGCAGGTGCTGCTCGAAGGCTACGTAGGCGTATTCTTCGACGATTACCGTAACGAGCTCGAAAAGGAGCTGCTGAAACTGGGGGTAGCATCAACTTGGGTTGATGTCTCTACCGCCATGAAATCGGAGGGCGATATAAGCGCTATGGTGGAGCCTTTTCTTGGCGGCGACGATCCCATCTTCGGGAAACGGACCACCCTTACGCTTTCCGACTTCTTTGTTGCCGAAAAGCTGCAGGCCCTTAAGCCTGCAGGCGGGCTTACCATTGCCTACGGCGTTGGCGCCTCGCTGCTCGATTGGGACGCGGAGCTCATTTACCTCGACCTGTCGAAAAACGAGCTGCAGTTTCGTTCTCGCGCAGGCAGCATCACCAACATTGGCTGCTCTAAGCCCGATGCCGCAAAGAAGATGTACAAGCGATTCTACTTTGTAGACTGGGTGGTTTGCAATAGGCGTAAGCAGGAGCTGGTTGCTCTGGTCGATGTGTTTGTCGATGCTCAGCGCGATATGCCTACCTGGATTGGCGGAGACGCCGCCCGTGCCACCTTGGCAACCATGAGCCAAAACATGTTCCGCGTGCGCCCTTGGTTCGAGCCTGGCGCTTGGGGAGGGCAATGGATTAAGGATAAGATCGAAGGGCTAAATGACGATGTGCCCAACTACGCCTGGTCGTTCGAGCTGATTGTTCCCGAGAATGGGCTCCTCATCCAAGGTGGCGATACGCTGCTCGAAATCTCTTTCGACTGGCTGATGTACCACGACGCGAAGGCCGTATTGGGCCACTGCCACGAGCAGTTTGGAACCGAATTCCCCATCCGATTCGACTTCTTGGATACCTATAGCGGCGGAAACCTCTCGGTGCAGTGCCATCCTCAGGTGGAGTACATCCGCGAGCAGTTTGGAGAAAGCTTTACCCAGGAGGAGACCTACTACATTCTCGATGCCGAGCCCGACGCCAAGGTATACCTCGGATTTCAGGAGGATATCGAGCCGGCCAAGTTTGAGCAGGCCCTTACCGACAGCTTTACCAACAACGAGCCCATGGAGGTGGAGCGCTACGTGCAGGTTCTCCCTTCGCGCAAGCACGACCTCTTCCTAATCCCTCCGGGAACCATTCACGGATCGGGCATCAACAACCTCGTTCTCGAAATCAGCACCACCCCATACATCTTCACCTTTAAGATGTACGACTGGCTGCGCCTCGATCTCGATGGCAAGCCACGTCCAATTAACATCGAAAGGGGGATGGAGAACCTTTGCTTCGACCGTAAGGGCGAGCGCGTGCCCAACGAGCTGGTGGCGCATCCCGCCCTGCTCGATGAGGGTCACGACTGGAAGCTCTACCATCTGCAAACCCATCCAAAGCACAGCTACGATGTTGTTCGCTACCACTTTGCCTCCGAGGTAACCATTAGCACCAACAACCGATGCCTGGTGATGAGCCTCGTCGAGGGGACCTCCGTCGAGGTGGTTTCGGAAAATGGGCTTACGCAGCAGTTCAGCTATGCCGAAACGTTTGTGGTGCCAGCTGCTGCAGGTAGCGTAAGGGTGCGCCAGCAAGGCGGTTCCGAGGCCATTTTGGTGGTTGCCTTTATCAAGTAGATGCTACCCCTCGGATGTTCGTTCGTAGACTGTCATTATGGCAGGAATACCGCTCGGAAAATGGTGCGATTTTGGGGGAAGTCCGAAGGGACTCCGAAGGCACTCCGAACTCACTCCGAACGGACACCGCTGACAATTTGGCGGAGATGCGAACGAAGACGCTTGTATCTCCATGAAAAAGGGGCTAAAACTCCCCGTTTCGATCGTATTTAGTAATATTATAGGTTGGCTATTCAGAACTAAAAGTTGCGGTATTCTACAACGCCGAAGCAGGTTCGGAATAGCCAATTTTGCTAATACCTTATGTATAATGAAAAAGGTTGTTTTTTTGTTGATGGTGATGCAGGCTGCCGTTGCGGCCCTAGCCCAGCAGGGATGGCTAACGCCCGAGGCGCTTCGGATGAAGCGCGAGCAGATCCGATTTACCGATAACCAGCTGCGGCTCTTCAACGGGCGCGGGGCGGCCCACGTTAAGCGCTACAGCCTAACGGGTATCCACCGCCTTCAGTTTCCGCCCATCGAGCTGGCCAACTACAGCTTCTTCCTCAACTTCTACGAGCACGATGCCGACGTGCTCATTCAGGATAACGTTCCCGATCTTTGGGAGGAGTGGATTCGCTTCGGCTCCGGAACCGATCCGCTGGGAGCCAACTTCCGCTCAGGGTTTGCCACCATCCCCGTTACGCAGGACGAGTACTGGGAGCCCAACCGCTATGTTCGTCAGGGTACATTCCATAAGGAGTACAGCCGCAAAACGGTCTCGTTTGGCATAAAAACGGAGACCGTAGCCTCGGCAAAAGCCGATGAGGTTATCCTGCGGATGGTGCTAACCAACAGGGAGCCGCAGCCGCTAAAGCTCTCGCTTATTCCCAACCAGCAGGTGCTGGCAAAAGATAATGCCGCCGCCTCTAGCCGCCTATCGCCTTTCGTGCTAGCCGCGGGCGACTATCAGGTAAGCCTTTCGTCCTCCATTCCCGATGTCGATAGCCGGGGATGGTACGTAGAGGTACCAGCAAAGGGTAGCCGTGAGGTTTATATCGCCATAAAAATGGGGCGTAAGGATGCCGCTACAGCAGCCACCGATGGTGCAGTGGCGGACCGCTTCGATGGGGCCATAAAGGATACCCGGCAGCGGCTGAGCTTCGCATCGAGCCGTCTACCCGAGCTGCGCTCCGATAACCGCCGCCTCGAAGATTTTTATAGGCGCTGTATCGCCACCATGCTCGAGTGCCGCTGGGAGCGCGAGAACTTTATCATCAACCCATTCTGGTCGGTGGGCTCGTGGGTATTCACCATTACTTGGGATAACTCTTTTGCCTCCGATGCCATATCGATAATGGACCCGGCCAGCATGAAGCGCACCATCTTGGTGGCCATGAAGGAGGGCAAGCTTAAAAGCACCTACATCTCTTGGCAGGGCGGGGGAGACGGCATCTTTTACATTCAGGAGCCCTTTGCCCTTAAAACGATGATAGACGCCTACCTCCGCCAAACTGGCGATGTGGCCTTCCTCGACGAGCAGGTTGCGGGCAAAAGCGTCATGGAGTGGATGAAGTCTTGGGGAGACTTACTCCACGTCAAGTACCGCTCTCCCTTCACTGGGTTGATGGATATGGGACGGAAGAACGAGGAGCTCATCGAGATGCGCACCGACGGCTACAGCGGGGTTGTCCCCGTGGTAAATGGCTTGGCTGTCGATCTCTATCGCTGGCTAGATGGATGGTGCACCCTGCGTAACGATGGCGATGCCTCCAAGTTCCGAGGCTACGCCAACGACCTGAACGACCGCATGCATGCCAAACTTTGGAATAGATCTACCCGCTGGTTCGATAATATTTACCCCGATGGCCGTAGGGAGCCGCTCTACAGCAACCACCTCTTCGATCTGCTTGGTACCAACGCCATCACCGACGAGGAGCGGATGGGCATCATCTCCCATTTGAACGATCAGGAGTTTTTGGGCCCATATAGCGTGTATTCTATATCGAGGCAGGATAAGGTGCGCTGGGATCTTATCGATTCCGATTGGGGCGGAGGAGGCTCCTTTACGGGTGTACCGCTGCGTCTTGCCCGCAACCTATACGGTATGGGGCAGGGGCCTCTCGCTTGGACAATCCTCTCCCGATTCAGCCGCTATGCCGACTATTTTCCGTACCTCGGTCAGAATCTACGGGCTAACGAGCCTCTTCAGGACGAATCCTCAATGCCTATTCAGATATCGTCTGGGGCAGGTGTAGAGGCGGTTATGTTTGGCCTTTTCGGCATTAAGCCCAATATCGATGGTACGATGTTTGTAAACCCTCACTACAGCCTCGAGTTGGGTAGGTCCTCGTTGCAAGGGTACCTCTTTAGAGGACATTCCTATTCTTTCGAGATGGATGAGTTTGGCTTTACAGTTTCTCGCGATGGGCAGTCGTTTGGCCCATTTAGCTACGGCGAGGAGGCTTTTGTAGGCAAAGATGGTGCCGTTTCGATTGTAAAGAAGGGGCTAGCATCTCCCTATGTGCGTAGCTACCGTTCGTACTTTGTAAATCGCAGGTCGGTAGAGCTCCTTGCTGATGCTGGTACTCAAATACGCTATACGCTGGATAGAAGTGAGCCATCGCTGCGTAGCACATTATATCAGAAGCCATTCAGCATTGATAAAAGCACGGTTGTAAAGGCTATTGCAATTAAAGGAAACGAGCAAAGCCTCATATCGGAGGTGGCATTCGAAAAGTTACATTTCCGAGATGCCGCTAATTCAGGTAATGTTATCAACCGCTACGACTACCCAAGCATAACGCCGCTTTTTACTCTAAGCGAAAGCCATCTTCCATTATATGGTATTTACACCCTAATGGATGGTAAGCATGGTGGTGATACTTACCGCGATGGACAATGGATTGGAAAGGATAAAGACGACGTAGCCTTTCTGCTCGAATGGGATAGCCCTGTAGAGGTAAGGAAGGTGTCTACCCGCTTTTTGCAGTATCAGCCCGAATGGATTTTTACCCCTTTAGCATTTACAGTGGAGGTGTCATTGAATGGAAAATCTTTCAAGAAGGTTGGCGAGCAATCTTTTAGTATAAAGGAGCGGTTCGATAAAAAGGAGATAGTTTCTGTTGTGGTGTCGTTTCCAAAGGAGAAGGTTCGCTATGTAAGGGTTACCGCTAAGAATATGGGTGTATGTCCTTCTTGGCATGGAGGTGCTTGCGGAAACGCATGGGTGTTTATGGATGAGTTAATCGTAGAGTAGGCCTACAAAGCATTCGCAACTGACGTATCTATTCGGGTAACCGAGCATGGTGCAAGCCCAGCTTTCGCAAGTCTTTTTTCTTGCTGGCTGGGCTTGCTTTCTCTTGGAGGCAGTAAAAACAGACAGTTTAAAGTTAAAAATTCATAAATATAAGTTTTATAAGCCTTCTGATCCCTTAATCAGGACGTGTTTTGGCCGCTTTGTTGCAAACGATACTATCTCTTTATAGAATTGGTTTAAAGTGCAATATATCAGTGGTGTTCTAATCATTCTTTGAAATGGTGGGAAAGAGTCGTCTACCGTGCTACAAGCCAATCTGTAAATGGTTCAAAAGCAATCAAAATACTTTTAAATAGAAGTCTAAATGCTTGGCGTTAACGAAAAAAAGAAATACCTTTGCAAGCCAATTTGTTAAAGTGTACCTAGAATCGTTACAAAACAAAAGCAAGTAACTTTTATGCCTACTATTCAACAGTTAGTTAGAAAAGGAAGGACAAAGAAGGAGTACAAGAGTAAGGCTCCTGCTTTGGACGCATGCCCACAACGTCGTGGGGTATGTACCCGCGTGTATACCACAACCCCTAAGAAGCCAAACTCAGCTATGCGTAAGGTAGCTCGTGTTCGTCTTACCAACGGGTTAGAGGTAACCGCTTACATTCCAGGTGAAGGTCACAACCTTCAAGAGCACTCAATCGTGCTAGTTCGTGGTGGTCGTGTTAAGGACCTCCCAGGTGTTCGTTACCACCTTGTTCGCGGTGCGTTAGATGCCGCTGGTGTAGAAGGACGTAACCAACGTCGTTCTAAGTACGGAACCAAAAAGCCAAAAGCAGGTAAGGGTGGCGCAGCTGCTGCACCAGCAAAAGGCAAGAAGAAGTAATTAAAAACTATTTGAAAATTAGTTAGATGAGAAAGACGAAGCCTAAAAAAAGGATTCTACTTCCAGATCCCAAGTTCAAGGATACCCTTGTAACCAGGTTTGTAAACAACCTGATGCTGGATGGAAAGAAGAGTATTGCCTACACCATCTTCTACAATGCGATGGATTTGGTAGGTGAGAAGATGAAGGACTCAGAAAAGGCTCCTTTAGAAATATGGAAAAAGGCAATTGACAACGTAACTCCACACGTAGAGGTTAAGTCTCGCCGTGTTGGTGGTGCAACTTTCCAGGTGCCAATCGAGGTGCGTGCTGAAAGAAAGGTGTCTCTTGCTATGAAAAATCTTATCCTTTACGCTCGTAAGCGTTCGGGACGTACCATGGCTGAGAAGCTTGCTGCAGAAATTATGGCTGCTTTTAACGAGGAAGGTGGTGCATTCAAGCGTCGCGAAGATATGCACAAGATGGCTGAAGCGAACAAGGCATTTGCTCACTTCAGATTTTAATTAACAAATTTGACGAAAAGGTACAGCATTCATGAGCAAAGATTTACAATATACTAGAAATATCGGGATCATGGCGCACATCGACGCTGGTAAGACTACAACTACCGAGCGTATCCTTTACTTCACCGGTAAGACTCACAAGATCGGTGAAGTACACGATGGTGGCGCGACCATGGACTGGATGGTACAGGAGCAGGAGCGTGGTATCACCATTACCTCTGCTGCAACTACTACCTTTTGGAATTTCGGTGATAAGACTCATAAGATCAACATCATCGACACCCCAGGTCACGTAGACTTTACTGTTGAGGTAGAGCGTTCTCTCCGTGTTCTCGATGGCGCTGTTGCCACTTTCTGTGCCGTTGGTGGCGTTGAGCCTCAGTCGGAAACAGTATGGCGTCAGGCTGACAAGTACAAAGTTCCACGTATTGGTTACGTGAACAAGATGGACCGTATTGGCGCAGACTTCTTCAACGTTGTTGCGCAGGTTAAGGAGCGCCTTGGCGCAAATCCTGTACCTATCGTTGTTCCAATTGGAGCAGAAGATAAGTTCCGTGGTATTGTCGATCTAGTTTACAAGAAAGCTTACGTTTGGGATAGCAACAACGAGAAAGATCCTTTTAAGGTTGTTGACGTTCCTGCTGAGCTAGAGGCTGAGGTAGCAGAATACAGAGGTCAGCTTGTTGAAGCTATCGCTGAATTTGACGATACCCTAATGGAAATGTTCTTCGAAGATCCAGATTCGATCTCTGCAGATCAAATCATTGCTGCGCTTCGTCAGGCAACCATCGCTATGAAGGTTGTTCCTATGATGTGTGGCTCTTCTTTCAAGAACAAGGGTGTTCAATACCTACTAGATGCCGTAATCCAATACCTTCCAAGTCCAATGGACGTGGATTCAGTAGTTGGAACTAACCCTGATACTGAAGAAGAGGTAGTTCGTCACCCAGATGCAAAGGAACCTCTTGCAGGTTTAGCATTTAAGATTGCTACCGACCCATTCGTAGGTCGTTTAGCTTTCGTTCGTATCTACTCTGGACGTATCGATGCAGGTTCTTACGTATACAATAGCCGTTCGAACAAGAAAGAGCGCGTATCGCGTATCTTCCAAATGCACGCTAACAAGCAAAATCCAGTAGAATTTATCGAAGCTGGTGACATTTGCGCAGTAGTTGGTTTCAAGGATGTTCGCACCGGCGATACCATCTGCGAAGAGAACAACAAGATTGTTCTTGAGTCGATGAGCTTCCCAGAACCAGTTATCGGTCTTGCTATTGAGCCTAAGACTCAAAAGGATCTTGATAAGCTTGGCGTAGCTCTTAATAAGCTTTCGGAAGAGGATCCTACCTTTACCGTAAGAACCGACGAAGAGTCTGGTCAAACTGTAATTAGCGGTATGGGTGAACTTCACCTTGAAATCATCGTAGACCGACTACGTCGCGAATTCAACGTTGAAATCAACCAAGGTGCTCCTCAGGTTAACTACAAAGAAGCTATCACCGGAAAAGTTGAGCACCGCGAAGTGTTCAAGAAGCAAACTGGTGGTCGTGGTAAGTTCGCCGACATCATCGTTGAGATTGGACCAGCAGACGAAGGTCACGTAGGTCTTCAGTTTGTTGACGTTGTTAAAGGTGGTAACATTCCTAAGGAATATATCCCATCAATCCAAAAGGGATTTGCTTCGGCAATGGCTAACGGCTGCTTGGCAGGTTACACTGTTGAGAGCTTGAAGGTAACCCTTAAGGACGGTTCGTTCCACCCAGTTGACTCCGATGCCCTTTCGTTCGAAATCTGTGCACGTAACGCCTTCCGTCAGGCATCTCCAAAGGCACGTCCAGTGCTTCTAGAGCCTATCATGTCGGTTGAAGTTGTTACTCCAGAAGAGAGCATGGGTGATGTAATCGGTGACTTCAACAAGCGTCGTGGCCAAATCGTTAACATGGACTCAAGAGGTGGTGCACGTGTTGTTAAGGCTAAGGTGCCACTATCAGAGATGTTCGGTTACGTAACCGTACTTCGTACTCTAACCTCTGGTCGTGCAACTTCTACTATGGAGTTCTCGCACTACGATGAGGTTTCGCAAAACCTTGCTAAGGACATCATCGAGAAGTCTCAAGGCCGCATTAAGAGTGTAGAATAATCAACAAAAAAGTAAAATGAGCCAAAAGATAAGAATCAAATTGAAATCTTACGATCATACCTTGGTTGACAAGTCTGCTGAGAAGATCGTTAAGACCGTGAAGTCTACCGGCGCAGTTGTAAGTGGCCCAATTCCACTTCCAACTCACAAGAAGATCTTCACCGTAAACCGCTCGACCTTCGTTAACAAGAAGAGCCGCGAGCAGTTCGAATTAAGCACCTTTAAGCGTCTGCTTGACATCTACAGTTCAACTCCTAAGACCATTGATGCTCTTATGAAGTTAGAACTTCCAAGCGGTGTTGAAGTTGAGATCAAGGTGTGATAGAAACTAGAACTTTAGTTACTAAAGCTGTTATATTTTAATTTTTAAACAATGCCAGGTCTAATTGGAAAAAAAATCGGAATGACTTCCGTTTTCAGTGCCGAGGGAAAAAACATTCCATGCACTGTTATTGAGGCTGGTCCATGCGTAGTTACGCAGGTTAAGAATGCGGAAGTAGATGGCTACTCTGCTCTCCAACTTGCCTATGACGAAAAGAAGGAAAAGCAAACCAGCAACAGCCTCTTAGGACACTTCAAGAAAGCTAACACCACTCCAAAGCGCAAGCTTGCTGAGTTTGGCAACGACTTTGTGAAGGAGTACCTTCTTGGTGATGTAGTAACCGTAGGCGAACTCTTCGAAGAGGGCGACTGGGTTGACGTTACCGGAATCTCTAAAGGTAAAGGTTTTCAGGGTGTGGTAAAGCGTCACGGCTTCGGTGGTGTAGGTGGCCAAACTCACGGTCAGCACAACCGCCAGCGTCACCCCGGTTCTATGGGTGCATCATCTTACCCATCTCGCGTATTCAAGGGCAAGCGTCTTGCTGGCCGTATGGGTGGCGATCAGGTAAAGGTGCTTAACCTTAAAGTTCTTAAGGTTATCCCAGAGAACAACCTACTACTAGTAAAAGGATCTATTCCTGGAGCAAAGGGTTCATACTTAATCATTGAGGAGTAATGGAATTAGCAGTTTACAACATCGCCGGTCAGGATACCGGAAGAAAGGTAACCCTGCAAGACAGCATCTTTGGCGTTGAGCCAAACGATCACTGTATCTACCTCGACGTAAAACAGTACCTGGCTAACCAACGCCAAGGAACTGCTAAGTCGAAGCAGCGTAACGAAGTATCAGGTTCAACCCGTAAGCTTAAGCGCCAAAAGGGTACCGGTACCGCTCGTGCAGGTAGCATCAAGTCGCCAGTTTTTGTTGGTGGGGGACGTATTTTTGGTCCAGTACCACGCGACTACAGCTTTAAGTTGAATAAGAAAACGAAGCTTGTTGCTCGTCGTAGCGCCCTTGCCTACAAGGCTAAGAACGCTGCCATCAACGTAGTTGAAGGCTTCAACTTCGAAGCTCCAAAGACAAAGGAATTTGTTAGCATCATCAACAACCTAAAGGTTGCCGATCACAAGCTGCTTTTCGTAGTTTCTGACGTTAACCCAGTAGTTGCGCTATCAGCTCGTAACCTACCAAACGTAAAGGTAGTTCGCGCAGCCGATCTTAACACCTACGATGTGATGAACGCGCAAAGCCTACTCGTGACCGAAGGGTCGTTCGAGGTTATAAACAGAATGTTTGGTATTTCGTAATTCAACTAGAAATGGAGATTATTTTTAAGCCAATACTAACCGAAAAAATGACGATTCTGGGCGAGAAATTGAATCGTTACGGTTTCATAGTTGATAACAAGGCTAACAAGATCGAAATCAAAAAGGCCGTTGAGGAACTTTATGGTGTGACTGTTGCCGATGTGAACACTATGCGTTACGCAGGTAAGAGAAAATCACGCTACACCAAGGCCGGTTTGCTAGTTGGTAAAACCAACTCGTTTAAGAAGGCAATCGTGACCTTGAAGAGTGGAGATAAGATTGATTTTTATAGCAATATCTAGGAGAAATGGCGTTAAGGAAGTTTAAGCCCGTAACACCGGGTACCAGACATAAGATTATAGGTGCATTCGACGATATCACTTGCTCGACACCTGAGAAATCGTTGCTAAAGCCTCTTAAGAGAAGCGGTGGACGTAATAACAGCGGTAAGATGACCATGCGCTATATTGGTGGTGGTCATAAGAAGATGTACCGTATCATCGACTTCAAGAGAGACAAGGATGGAATGGCTGCAACCGTGAAGACGATTGAGTACGATCCAAACCGTAGTGCTCGTATTGCATTGGTAACCTACCCTGATGGGGAAAAGCGTTACATCATTGCACCAACTGGCCTTAAGGTTGGACAAAAGATCGTTTCAGGAACAGGCGTTGCTCCAGAAATTGGCAACACGCTTCCATTGGGCGAAATGCCACTCGGTACTGTAGTACACAACATCGAGTTGCATCCTGGACAAGGTGCTGTGATGGCACGTAGCGCCGGAACCTACGCCCAGCTACTAGCCCGTGAGGGTAAATATGCCGTACTTAAGTTGCCATCAGGCGAAACTCGTATGGTACTTACTACTTGCCGTGCTACTGTAGGCACAGTATCTAACCCCGACCACGCTCTTGAAGTAAGCGGTAAAGCTGGTAGAGAGAGATGGCTTGGACGTAGACCTAGGAATAGAGGTGTGTCAATGAACCCAGTAGATCACCCAATGGGTGGTGGTGAAGGACGTCAGTCGGGAGGTCACCCAAGATCGCGTAAGGGTATGCCTGCTAAGGGCTACAAGACCCGTAACAAGAAGAAGGGTTCCTCTAAGTTCATTATTGATAGAAGAAAGAAGTAATTGATTAATTGAATTCGCCATGAGTCGTTCACTGAAGAAAGGACCATACATTGAGCCTAAACTGGAGAAGCGCATCATCGAGATGAATGATAGCAACAAGAAGGTTGTTATTAAGACTTGGTCTAGAGCCAGCGTTATATCTCCAGACTTCGTAGGTCATACTGTAGCCGTACACAACGGAAACAAGTTTATTCCTGTTTACGTTACCGAGAACATGGTAGGGCATAAGCTTGGAGAGTTTGCTCCAACTCGTACCTATCGTGGACACGGCGGAAATAAGAAAAAATAGTAGCTAACACCGAAATCGATCGTAGATTACAATGGGTGCAAGAAAAAGAATAATGGCCGATAGACTAAAGGCCGAAAAGAAGCAGAAGGCAATTGCAATCCTTCGCAACTGTCCCAGCTCGCCACGAAAGATGAGGCTGGTAGCAGACCTTATCCGTGGTGTAGAAGTAAACAAAGCTTTGGGTATTCTTAAGTTTACCAAGAAGGAAGCTTCGATTAAGCTCGAAAAACTGTTGCTCTCGGCTATTGCCAACTGGCAAGCAAAGAACGAAGGTGCTCGTCTTGACGAGACCAACCTCGTTGTTGCCGAGATTTTCGTAGATGAAGGCAAAATGTTGAAGCGCGTACAACCCGCTCCACAAGGCCGTGCACATCGTATCCGTAAGAGATCTAACCATGTAACCATCGTGGTTGGCGAAAAAAAAGAAACAGAAGTTAAAAGCTAAATCGAATGGGACAAAAAGTTAATCCAATAGCAAATCGTCTAGGTATCGTCCGTGGATGGGATTCGAACTGGTTCGGTGGAGATAGCTTCGCTCAGAAACTGGTAGAAGATACCAAGATCCGCGAATACCTTAATGCACGTCTGGCAAAGGCTAGCCTTGCTAAGATCGTCATTGAAAGAACGCTTAAGCTCATCACGGTTACTATCCACACTGCTCGTCCAGGTATCATCATTGGAAAAGGTGGCCAAGAGGTAGACAAACTGAAAGAAGAGCTCAAGAAGATTACCAGCAAGGAAGTTCAAATCAACATCTTTGAGGTAAAACGCCCCGAGCTCGATGCTGCCATCGTAGCCAACAATATCGCCCGTCAAGTAGAAGGACGTATTTCGTACCGTCGTGCCATTAAAATGGCAATTGCGTCTACTATTCGTATGGGCGCCGAAGGTATCAAGATCCAAATTTCTGGCCGCGTTGGTGGTGCAGAAATGGCTCGTACTGAAACCTACAAAGAGGGTCGTATTCCATTGCACACCTTCCGTGCCGATATCGATTATGCACTCGCCGAAGCCGTTACCAAGGTTGGTGTACTAGGTATTAAGGTATGGATTTGCAAGGGCCTCGTTTACGGTAAGCGCGATCTATCTCCTAATGCAGGATACCAAGGTCAAGGCGCTCCATCGCAAGGAGGTGCTCCACGCCAAAACAAGGGCGGTGCAAAGAAGAAAAGAAAGTAATCGTTGAAAGAGAAAAGCTTTTAAGAAATGTTACAGCCTAAAAAGACAAAGTATAGAAGAGTCCAAAAGGGCAAGATGAAGGGGAACTCCCAACGAGGACATCAGCTTGCCTTTGGGTCGTTTGGCATCAAGGCTCTAGAAGAAACCTGGATCACCGGTCGCCAAATAGAAGCTGCCCGTCAAGCTGTGGTTCGTTTTATGAAGCGTGAAGGACAAATCTGGATTCGTATCTTCCCTGATAAGCCTATCACCAAAAAACCTGCCGAAGTACGTATGGGTAAGGGTAAGGGTGCTCCAGAAGCATTCGTTGCCCCCGTATCACCAGGTAGAATCATAATGGAGGCAGAGGGGGTATCTCTCGAAGTAGCAAAGGAAGCACTTCGCCTTGGTGCTCAAAAGCTTCCTATTAACACTAAATTCGTCGTAAGACGTGATTACGTTGAATAATCAGGAGGAAGCAAAATGAAAGCCAACGAAGTTAGAGAAATGTCTAGCAAGGATATCCTCGAGCGTATCGCTACCGAGAAAGGGGAGCTGGTTAAGATGAAAATCAACCATACCGTATCTCCACTTGATAACCCTATGCTTATTAAGAAGAGCCGTAGGAATGTTGCGCGTCTGCTCACCATTCTGGCACAAAAAGAACAGAACAAGTAACGCAAGCGAACCATGGAAAGAAATCTTAGAAAAGAGAGAATCGGGGTCGTTGTCAGCAATAAGATGGAGAAATCTGTAGTTGTTGCTGTAAAACGTAAAGTAAAGCACCCTATATATGGTAAATTCGTCAATAAAACTACTAAATTTGTAGCCCACGACGAAACTAACACTTGCAACGAAGGCGATACCATCAAGATTATGGAAACTCGTCCATTGAGCAAGACTAAGCGCTGGAGACTTGTTGAAATTATTGAAAGAGTTAAGTAATTATGATTCAGCAGGAAAGTAGATTATCAGTAGCAGATAATAGCGGAGCAAAGGAAGTCCTTTGCATCCGCGTCCTTGGCGGTACAGGTAAGCGATATGCCGGAATTGGCGATAAAATCGTTGTTACCGTTAAGAGTGCTATGCCCTCTGGCGACATCAAGAAGGGTACCGTATCTAAGGCTATCGTTGTAAGAACCAAGAAGGAGATTCGTCGTCAGGATGGCTCGTACATTCGTTTCGACGATAATGCTGTTGTGCTTCTTAACAACCAAGGCGAAATGCGTGGAACCCGTATCTTCGGGCCAGTAGCTAGAGAGCTGCGCGATATCAATATGAAGATCGTTTCGCTTGCTCCAGAAGTGTTATAACGCAAAAAACGAAACATAAAATGCGCAAATTACACGTAAAAAAAGGGGACCTCGTTTACGTTATCGCTGGTGACGATAAAGGTAAGCAAGGCCGCGTGCTAGAGGTTCTTGTGAAAGAAAATCGTGCCGTGGTTGAGGGCGTTAACATGGTATCTAAGCATACCAAGCCAAACGCAAAGAACCCTCAAGGTGGAATCGTTAAGCAAGAGGCGTCTATCAACCTCTCGAACTTAATGATCGTAGACCCATCTACCGGAAAACCATCTCGTATCGGTAGAAAACGCGATGAGAACAATAAATCAGTGCGTTATGCAAAAAAATCAGGGGAGGTAATTAAGTAATGAGTTACGTACCTACATTAAAGAAGAAGTATAACGAGGAAATCGTTCCTGCACTTGTGAAGGAATTCGGTTACAAGAGCGTTATGCAAGCACCCCGGTTGGAAAAAATCGTTATCAACCAAGGGTTAGGTCAGGCAGTTGCCGACAAGAAAATCATCGAAGTTGCAATCAATGAGCTTACCGCTATTGCGGGCCAAAAGGCTGTAGCTACCAATTCTCGTAAGGATATTGCGAACTTTAAACTTCGTAAGGGCATGCCTATCGGGGTTAAGGTTACTCTCCGTAACGTGAACATGTATGAGTTCCTTAACAGACTTATCTGTATTGCAATGCCACGTGTTCGCGACTTTAACGGTATTCCAGAGAAGTTCGACGGACAAGGTAACTACACTTTAGGTGTTCAAGAGCAAATCATCTTCCCAGAAATTGATATCGATAAGATTACCAAGATTCTAGGAATGGAGATTACGTTCGTTACTACAGCGAAAACTGACGAAGAAGCTTACGCACTTCTTAAAGGGTTCGGATTACCATTTAAAAACGCTAAAAAGAACTAATCGATATGGCAAAGGAATCCATGAAGGCTCGTGAAGTGAAGCGTGCAAAACTTGTAGCCAAATACGCTGAGAAACGTGCCGCTTTAAAAGAGGCTGGCGACTATGCTGGTCTTGCAAAACTTCCTAAGAATTCTAATCCAATTCGCCTGCACAACCGCTGCCAGTTAACTGGTCGTCCAAAGGGGTATATGCGCGATTTCGGTATTAGCAGAATCACTTTCCGTGAGATGGCATCAAACGGATTGATTCCTGGGGTAAAAAAAGCAAGTTGGTAATTTAATATTTTGCAAGATGACTGATCCAATAGCAGATTTCTTAACAAGAATCCGCAACGCCGTGAAGGCGAACCATAAGGTAGTTGAGATTCCAGGCTCGAAGATGAAAGAAGCGATCACCAAGATCCTTCACGAGCAAGGTTACATCCTTAGCTACAAGTTTATAAAGGAAGATTTTAAGAGCACCATTAAGATTGCTCTTAAGTATCATCCAGAATCTCACCTTCCTGCAATAAAGGGAATTAAGAGAGTTTCACGTCCAGGTCTTCGTAAGTACTCTAACGTAAGCGAGTTGCCACGTGTACTTAATGGCCTAGGTGTGGCTATCGTTTCAACCTCTAATGGTATTATGACCGATAAGGAAGCAAGAGCACAAAAAGTGGGTGGCGAAGTAATTTGCTACGTTTACTAAAAAACAATTAGCACAATGTCAAGAATAGGAAAATTACCTGTAAACTTACCACAAGGCGTAACCGTAACGGTTGGCTCAGATAACGTGGTTAGCGTAAAAGGCCCTCTTGGAGAACTTAAGCAAAAGGTTGATCCAGACATTAAGGTTGCCATAGAGGGGAATGAGGTTCTTGTAACCCGTCCTACTAATCAGCCACGTCACAGGTCTCTGCATGGTCTGTACCGCGCTCTTATCAACAATATGGTTGTAGGTGTATCTCAAGGATACACCGTACAACAGGAGTTGGTGGGTGTAGGTTATAAGGTTGAAGTAAAAGGCGATATCCTTGAGTTCAGCCTTGGATACTCGCATGATATCTTCTTGCAGCTTCCTCCAGAAATCAAGGCCGAAGCAAAGGCGGAAAAGAAGGGTAATCCAATCCTTACCCTTAAGAGCATCGATAAGCAACTCATTGGTGGTGTTGCTGCCAAAATCAGATCTCTTCGTAAGCCAGAGCCTTATAAAGGTAAAGGTATTAAGTTCGTTGGCGAACAGCTTCGTAAAAAAGCTGGAAAGTCTGCTAATGCTAAATAATTTTAAAGGAGAAAAGTTATGGCTTTATCAACATTAGAAAGAAGAATACGCATTAAGCAACGCATCCGCAAAAGAGTAAGCGGAACAGCTGATCGTCCTCGTATGACGGTTTTTAGAAGCAACAAGCAGATCTACGTTCAAATTATCGATGATCTACAGGGGGTTACTTTGGTTTCAGCCTCTTCAATGGATAAAGAAGTAGCCGAAAAGGCAACCGGACTTCAAAAGAGCGAGGTGTCTAAGCTTGTTGGAAAGCTTGCAGCAGAAAGAGCCATCGCAAAGGGCATTAGCGCTGTGGTTTTCGACAGAAACGGTTATCTTTACCACGGAAGAGTACAAGTGTTAGCAGATGCCGCCCGTGAAGGTGGCCTTAATTTCTAATAAAGCGTATGTCAGCAAATACTAACATAAGAAAAGTAAAGTCGAGCGATATCGAGCTTAAGGATCGCTTGGTGAGCATACAGCGCGTTACCAAAGTAACCAAGGGTGGTAGAACCTTTAGTTTTTCTGCAATTGTTGTTGTAGGAAACGAGAACGGAATCGTTGGTTATGGACTAGGTAAAGCCAGCGAGGTAACCGCTGCTATTGCAAAGGGCATCGAAGATGCTAAGAAAAACCTTGTTAAGGTTCCAATTCTAAACAAGACCATTCCTCACGAGCAAGTGGCTAAGTTTGGTGGTTCTCGCGTGTTCATGAAGCCTGCAGCTTCGGGTACCGGTGTAAAGGCCGGTGGTGCTATGCGTGCCGTACTCGAAAGCGTTGGTGTACATGACGTGCTTTGCAAGTGTAAGGGGTCTTCTAACCCACATAACCTTGTAAAGGCTACCGTACAAGCCCTTACCGAAATGCGCGATGCTTATAGCGTTGCTGAGGTTCGTGGTATATCGCTAAAGAAAGTATTTAACGGTTAATTTTGTAGAGATTATGGCAATGTTGAAGATTACTCAAGTTCGTAGCCGTATCGGTTCGAACAAGCGTCAAAAAGCAACTCTTGATACACTAGGTCTCCGTAAAATGAACCAAAGCGTAGAGCGCGAAGGAACGCCTTCCGTTCTAGGCTTAATACAAGCGGTTAGCCACCTTGTTAAAGTAGAAGAGGTAAAGTAGTAGGTTTAAAATAAAAAAGAACTTCTATGAATTTAAGTCAGCTAAAACCTGCTAAGGGTTCAACTCATAGCGAAAAGCGTATTGGTCGCGGACAAGGTTCTGGTCACGGTGGTACATCTACACGTGGTCACAAAGGAGCTCAATCGCGCTCAGGCTACTCGCATAAGATTGGATTCGAGGGAGGACAGATGCCTTTGCAGCGTCGTTTGCCAAAGTTTGGCTTCAAAAATATCAACCGTGTAGAATATAAGGCTATCAATATCGATACCCTTCAGTCGCTACATGAAAAAAATGGCTGTACTGTCATTGATATTCAAACAATTATTGATGCTGGTCTAGCGTCTAAGAATGACCTAGTAAAGATTCTTGGACGCGGTGAACTTAAGGCAGCTCTTGAAGTGCATGCTCACGCTTTCTCGAAGTCGGCTGAAGCCGCTATCGAGGCACAACAAGGAAAAGCCGTAAAACTGTAATCGAATGAAAGCTCTACTACAGACACTAAGGAACATCTTTAAGATAGAAGATCTTAAGAAAAGGATTCTATACACATTGGGAATAATTGTGATTTACAGGTTGGGTAGTTTTGTGGTGATTCCCGGTATTGATCCAAATGAGCTCGCTGCGCTTCAAAATCAAGCTTCAGGTGGGCTTATGGGATTGCTTAATATGTTCTCAGGCGGTGCTTTTGGCAACGCTTCCATTTTTGCACTAGGGATTATGCCCTACATTTCGGCATCAATCGTAGTTCAGCTATTAGCTATTGCTGTGCCTTACTTCCAAAAGTTACAGCGTGAAGGTGAAAGCGGACGTCGAAAGATGAATCAGATCACCCGTTATCTCACTGTAGCGATCCTTCTAGTTCAGGGTCCTGCATACATAGCAAACCTGCATGCACAACTTCCTGTAGATGCGTTTGTTCTGAAAGGAGCTTTCTTCACCATAGAAGCCACACTTATACTTATCGCTGGTACGATGTTTGTAATGTGGCTAGGCGAGAAGATTACTGAAAAAGGTATCGGAAACGGTATCTCTCTAATCATCATGATCGGTATTATTGCCCGTTTACCATTTGCATTCTGGTCTGAGGTTCAATCTCGATTGGGCGCAAATGCTGTTGGGGGTATCATAATGCTGGTTGTAGAACTAGTATTTTTATTCTTAGTGTTTTGTGCTACCATTGCACTTGTACAAGCAACTCGCAAAGTACCAGTGCAATATGCGAAAAGAATTGTTGGAAATAAACAGTATGGTGGTGTTCGTCAGTATATCCCGCTGAAAATCAATGCAGCAGGTGTAATGCCGATCATTTTTGCTCAGGCCATCATGTTTATTCCAATGATGTTCACTCGCTTTAACTCTGATATTGCAAGCAGCATTGGTATTGCATTCTCGAACTATACCGGTTTCTGGTATAACTTCACTTTCGGCATCCTTGTTGTTGCATTTACGTATTTTTACACAGCCATTACAGTTAACCCGCTAATGATGGCTGAAGATATGAAGAAGAACGGAGGTTTTATTCCAGGTGTGAAACCGGGTAAGAAGACCGTAGAGTATCTAGACACTATCATGTCGAGGATTACGCTACCCGGTTCAATTTTCTTGGCGCTCATTGCAATTCTACCAGCATTTGCAATGAAAATAGGAATAAGTAACCAATTCGCTCACTTCTTCGGAGGCACCTCACTACTCATTCTAGTGGGGGTTATCCTTGACACTCTTCAGCAGATCGAAAGCCATCTACTTCTACGTCACTATGACGGTTTGATGAAAACCGGACGTTTGAAGGGTAGATCTGGAATGTAGTAGCGAAAGCATAATGGTTTCTTTAAAACAAATGATCAACTTAAAAACAGAAGAAGAAAT
Source organism: Acetobacteroides hydrogenigenes (assembly GCF_004340205.1). NCBI lineage: Bacteria > Pseudomonadati > Bacteroidota > Bacteroidia > Bacteroidales > Rikenellaceae > Acetobacteroides > Acetobacteroides hydrogenigenes. The sequence continues at coordinate 392,045 of NZ_SLWB01000001.1, read as the reverse complement.
CGAGATCATCAGGGAAAATAACCTGCTTGTGTCGAAAACTCTTGCTGAAGTTGCAAAGCATATAAGGCCAGGGGTAACTACCCTGGCCCTTGATGCGATTGCAGAGCAGTATATTCGAGATAACGGTGCTGTTCCCGGATTTCTTGGTTACCAAGGTTACCCAAATTCGCTCTGCGTATCGGTTAACGATACTGTAGTACACGGTATTCCTTCGAAGTATGAACTACGGGAAGGTGATATCGTGTCTATTGATTGTGGAACCTACTATAAAGGATTTTATGGCGATAGCGCATACACCTTTGAGGTTGGCGAGGTAAATCCTGAAGTGAAAAAACTTCTCGAAGTTACCAAGGAATCCTTATTAAAGGGGATTGCCTATGCTATAGAGGGTAATAGAGTAGGTGACATATCGGCAGCAGTACAACATCATGCTGAAGCTAATGGGTTCTCAGTAGTGAGAGAGATGGTTGGACATGGGCTGGGCAAATCGATGCACGAGGAACCTGAAGTACCGAACTATGGTTCACGTGGTAGAGGGCCTAAGCTTCAAACCGGGATGGTTTTATGTATTGAGCCAATGATCAATCTAGGCAAAAAGCAAATCTACATGGAGCGCGATGGTTGGACTATTCGCACTTCGGACAGAAAGCCTTCTGCGCACTTTGAGTTAGCAGTGGCAATTAGAAAAGGGGAGGCTGATATTCTTTCGACCTTTAAGTTTATCGAAGAAGTTTTAGAAGAAAAAAGAAGGTAAGACCAGTATGGCAAAGCAAGCTGCAATCGAAAAAGATGGCGTAATCATTGAAGCATTGTCTAATGCAATGTTTCGTGTCGAGTTGGATAACGGACACGTTATTACTGCTCACATTTCCGGAAAGATGAGAATGCACTACATTCGCATCCTCCCTGGAGATAAAGTGCGTGTTGAAATGTCTCCCTACGACCTGAGTAAGGGGAGAATATCTTTTAGGTACAAATAAAAAAGACAGACGATGAAAGTTAGAGCTTCGGTCAAAAAACGCAGTGAGGATTGCGTTATCGTTAAAAGAAAAGGTCGCGTATACGTGATCTGCAAAAAGAACCCTAAGTTCAAAATGCGCCAAGGATAATTATTAAAATTAATTAACAGACGTTTATGGCACGTATTGTTGGGGTAGACTTACCCAAAAACAAAAGAGGCGTTATCGGTCTTACATACATCTACGGTATTGGAAGAAGCACCGCCGAAAAAATTCTTGATAAAGCCGGAATCAGCCACGATACAAAGGTCAATGCTTGGACCGATGAGCAAGTTGGGGCAATCCGTTCTATTATCAGCGAAGAAGATATCAAGGTTGAAGGAGAACTTCGCTCAATAGTTCAACTTAACATCAAGCGATTGATGGATATTGGATGCTACAGAGGTATCAGACACCGTCTTGGCCTTCCACTACGTGGACAAAGCACCAAGAATAACGCACGTACTCGTAAGGGTAAGCGTAAAACTGTGGCAAACAAGAAAAAAGCAACTAAATAATCTTAGCAAACAATGGCAAAGAAAAATACTGCTTCGGTTAAGAAAAGAGTTGTTAAGGTTGAAGCTCTTGGGCAACTTCACGTTCACTCTTCCTTCAACAACATTATTGTATCGTTGACCAACAACAACGGACAAGTGATCAGCTGGTCGTCTGCAGGTAAGATGGGTTTCAGAGGGTCAAAGAAGAACACTCCATATGCAGCTCAAACTGCTGCTGCTGATTGTGCAAAGGTTGCTTTCGATCTTGGCCTTCGCAAGGTTAAAGCATACGTAAAGGGACCAGGTTCAGGACGTGAATCTGCTATTCGTACTATCCACGCAGCTGGTATTGAAGTAACCGAGATTGTTGACGTTACTCCACTTCCACACAACGGATGTCGTCCTCCTAAAAGAAGAAGGGTGTAATTTCCTATTGCGTAGATAAAAATTTTAACTTAACTTTAAAATTCGTACAGAAATGGCAAGATATACTGGACCACGCGCAAAAATTGCTCGTAAGTTTGGAGAGCCTATTTTTGGGCCAGATAGGGCATTCGAAAAGAAAAACTACCCTCCTGGACAACATGGCTTAGCACGTAAGAGAAAAAAATTATCAGAGTATGGTGCTCAGCTTCGTGAGAAGCAAAAGGTAAAATACACCTACGGATTGTTGGAAAAGCAATTCCGTAACCTGTTCGAAAGAGCTGCTCGCATGAAGGGTGTAAAGGGTGAAAACCTTCTACAACTTCTTGAAAGCCGTTTGGACAACGTGGTTTACCGCATGGGTGTTGCGCCTACTCGCGCTGCTGCACGTCAGCTTGTTGGCCACCGTCATATTACCGTTAACGGTAACGTGGTAAATATTCCTTCGTACATCCTTCGTCCTGGGGACGTTGTTGGTGTTCGTGAGAAGTCAAAGTCTCTGGAGGTTATTGTCAACTCAGTAGAATCACGTAGAAACAAGTATTCTTGGTTAGAGTGGGATGCAACTTCGATGACTGGTAAGTTTATGAACCGTCCAGAAAGAAGTGAAATTCCTGAAAACATCAAGGAACAATTCATTGTTGAACTTTACTCTAAGTAGTAACTAACGCAACGACTATGGCAATACTAGCATTCCAAAAGCCCGACAAGGTAATAATGCTCGAGGCAACCGACACGTTCGGACGCTTTGAATTTCGTCCACTCGAACCAGGCTACGGGATTACCGTAGGTAACGCCCTTCGCCGCATTTTACTTTCGTCTCTAGAGGGCTATGCGATTACTACTGTTAAGATTGCCGGTGTGGATCATGAATTCTCTGCAATCCCTGGGGTTATTGAGGATGTTGTAAAAATCATCCTTAACCTAAAGCAGCTTCGTTTTAAGAAGATTGCTGAGGGTGTAGACTCAGAAAAGGTTACGGTTACCATCTCTGGACAAAATGAGTTCAGGGCTGGTTTCCTTTCAAACTTCCTCACCTCGTTTAAGGTGCTTAATCCAGATCTTCTCATCTGCCGTATGGAACCAGATGTGAAGCTTCAAATTGAGCTAACCATTAATAAGGGTAGAGGTTATGTACCTTCTGAAGAAAACAAACCTGTTGATGCGGAGTTTGGGCTGATACCTATTGACTCCATCCATACTCCAATCAAGAACGTAAAGTTTGCAGTTGAAAACTACCGTGTAGAGCAGAAGACTGACTACGAGAAACTATTATTAGAGATAACCACCGATGGTTCAATCCAACCAAAGGAGGCTCTTAAGGAAGCGGCTAAAATATTGATTTACCACTTTATGCTATTCTCTGATGAGAAGATTACCCTCGATTCTGATGAAAAATTCACTAACGAGGAGTTTGATGAAGAGGTTCTTCATATGCGCCAAATGCTTAAGACTAAATTGGTTGACATGGATCTGTCTGTTCGTGCCCTTAACTGCTTAAAGGCAGCAGAGGTTGAGACACTAGGTGATCTGGTTAAATTCCACCGCAACGACCTACTGAAGTTCCGTAACTTCGGCAAGAAGTCGCTCACCGAGCTTGACGAACTACTTGATTCCATGAATATATCATTCGGAATGGACGTTTCTAAGTACAAACTTGACAAGGAATAGCTAAACAATGAGACATAACAAAAAAATCAACCATTTAGGTAGAAAGAGCGGACACCGCAAGGCGCTTCTATCTAACTTGGCGTGCTCGCTAATTCTTCATAAGAGAATTACGACTACCGTGGCTAAGGCGAAGGCTTTGAAGATGTACGTTGAACCTCTTATGACCAAATCGAAAGAAGATTCAACTCACAATCGCCGTGTGGTATTCAGCTACCTAAAGAATAAGTATGCAGTTTCTGAACTTTTCCGTGAAGTATCTCAGAAGGTTGCAAACCGTCCTGGTGGTTATACCCGTATCTTGAAGGTTGGATTCCGTCCTGGTGATGCTGCAGAAATGTGCATCATTGAGCTAGTTGACTACAACGAAACCTACACCAAGGCTCCATCTCAAGATAAGAAGGCTGCTGCTAAGACTACTCGTCGTGGCCGTACCAAGAAATCAGAAACAGCTCCTGCTGCTGCCGACACTGTTAAGGAAGTAAAAACCGAAGGTGAAGAGTAGTAGCTGTAAGGCTAGTACGATATTTTTTGAGTATCTTTGAGGGGAAAGGGGAAACCTTTTTCCCTCTTTTTTATAACAACTATCATCACTAATTACAAATACTATGGGTCAAATTGTTAGCGTTCACGCTCGTGAAATTTTGGATTCTCGTGGTAATCCAACTATCGAAGTAGAAGTTACAACCGCTAGCGGTGCTTTTGGTCGTGCAGCAGTTCCATCTGGTGCATCAACCGGCGAAAACGAAGCGCTTGAACTTCGCGATGGTGATAAAGGTCGCTACCTAGGTAAAGGTGTACTAAAGGCAGTTCATAACGTTAACGAGGTTATTGCTCCAGAAATTCTAGGCATGTTCGTTGGCGAGCAGGTTGCTATCGATAAGAAAATGATTGCCCTTGATGGTACTACTACTAAGAGCAATCTTGGTGCTAATGCTATTCTCGGTGTATCACTTGCTGTTGCTAAGGCTGCTGCAAACTTCTATGGTCTTCCTCTTTACCGCTATATTGGAGGAACTAACGCTAAGACTCTTCCTGTTCCAATGATGAACATCATCAACGGAGGTTCTCACTCTGATGCTCCTATCGCATTCCAAGAGTTTATGATTCGTCCTGTTGGAGCTACTTCATTCCGCGAAGGTCTTCGTATGGGTGCTGAAGTATTCCACGCTCTTAAGAAGGTTCTTCACGACCGTGGTCTTTCTACTGCAGTAGGCGACGAGGGAGGTTTCGCTCCAACCCTTAACGGTACTGAAGATGCTCTTGAGTCGATTATCAAGGCTATTGAAATTGCAGGTTACAAGCCAGGACGTAAGAGCGAAGGTGGCCAAGTTTCAATTGGACTTGACTGTGCATCATCTGAGTTCTTTAAGGATGGAAAGTATAACTATGCTAAGTTCGAAGGAGCAAACGGTAAAGTTCTCTCATCAGAAGAGCAAGCTGCTTACTTAGAGGAACTAGTTAACAAGTACCCAATCGACTCTATCGAAGATGGTATGGGTGAAAATGACTGGGCAGGTTGGAAGATTCTTACCGACAAGATTGGTGGTCGCTGCCAACTTGTAGGTGATGACCTATTTGTAACCAACGTAGACTTCCTGAAGAGAGGTATCGAAGAGGGTTGTGCTAACTCAATCCTTATCAAGGTAAACCAAATCGGTTCGCTAACCGAAACCCTTGATGCTATCGAAATGGCTCACCGTGCAGGTTACACTTCAGTTACTTCTCACCGTTCGGGTGAAACTGAGGATTCTACCATTGCAGATATTGCTGTTGCTACCAACTCTGGTCAAATTAAGACTGGTTCGATGAGCCGTTCTGACCGTATGGCTAAGTACAACCAGCTGCTTCGTATTGAAGAGGAACTTGGCGAAGAGGCTATTTACGGTTACGAAAAGATTTACCGTAAGTAATTTCTTTTCAGATAATATTAAAAGGCTGGAGCATGATGCTCTGGCCTTTTTTGTGCGTTGTTGTAAAAAGAAACCGACCTGCACTTCACAGCAAAGGTCGGCAAAAGTGATGTTATATAATTAAAATCGTTGATTTAATCATAATAGTGTGTATAACCAATATTCTCATCACTTATGCTCATAAGACGTATAAACTAGACGTATGTAACGATAATAAAAGTTAATAAATAATAATATATTATTATGTCATCCGTGTTGTGGGTATCAGTCGAAAACAACCTGCCAGCTGGAGCCGGAGTGGTAGGCTTCGAAGCAGAGCTTAATTTGCTCCTCGTTGTTCTTTTCCAGCGCAAGGGGAGGTAGTTCGTCTAAGGCAAAGTAGCCGCTATGGGTGGTTTCACAGTTGGTGGTGAAGGTACCGCCTACCACCTCGCAGAGGACAAAGGCCTTGCATATCCCATAGGCGTACAGCGGTACGTTATGCATATTGCGGTCCTGAACGGCAATCAACCTAACGGGAACAACATCGAGACCAGCCTCTTCCTTTACCTCCTTAACCGTGTTCGTCTTTATGGTTTGGTTGACATCGACCCAGCCGCCAGGGAGCGACCAGGTGCCGTTGGTTTCGCGCACAAGCAGAATCTTGCTATTCTGAAAGATGGCGGCACGGGTATCGAGCTTAGGAGTTTGAAAACCTTCCTCGTTGCAAAAGATGCTCTTTACATGCTCCATCGTTATGCCCGATTTGTGGCTCATGATCTCGGCCGCAATCTCACGCATCCGTTCGAAGCGTTCGATATCAAAGCTGTCTTTTGAGTAGGTTAGCCCTGCTTGCGCAATAAACTGTAGCTCCATAGCCCAACTCAACCAAGGCATCTCGGAATAGGCATCGGTATTCTTGCTTAAAAGGTAGGAGACATCTTTGGGCGTGCTAAAGTAGTGAGTGGCATAGATGTGCCTTACAGAATGGCATCCCCACCGAGCTAGACCAAAGTCGACATCAGCATCGAGGGCGCACTGCATATCGTAGGTGCTATCGCCAATGTAAAGAACCTCCTCCTTTTTTGCACCTGTTAACTCTAAGTACTTAAGGATAGGATCGGGAGATGGCTTAGGGCGTGGGGTATCTTCTACCGTGATTACCGTATCGAAGTAGTCGCCTAAGGCAAAAGGAAGAAAGTCGTTCTCATACTCCGTTCTAGTTTTTGAGGTGATAATGCCCAAACGGTAGTGCTGCGACTTTAGCTCCTTAACGAGAGTTTCAATACCATCGAATACGCTGATGGTACGAAAGTACTTCTTCATATTATCATTCCATGTCCTACAGCCAGCCTGTATATCCCCGACACCTAGCTCACGCAAGGTAACCTCGCTTGGAATTCCGAAGGTATATCTCAGATCTTCGATTTCTATCTTTCGATGCTGCAATTCAAAAATAGTATCCTGAAGAGAGGTCAAGGCTGCGGTTTCGGTATCAATTAGCGTTCCGTCAATATCGAATATGATATGGGTGTACTTCATTCTAGATTTGATTTGTACTTAAACTTAAGTTCGCAAATTACTCAATTCACCTGCTTTGATTGTGAAATGAGAAGATTTTTTCGACCAGTAAGATGCAACAAGGATAATTTTACTAAATGATTTGGTATAACCTTATGGGGTGGATACCTTTGTGGACTAATGTAAACGAACGTAACGTGTCGAAGGAATTTTTAGAAGGATTAAGCGAGGTACAGCTTCAGGCTGTCGTAAACTATAACGGTCCAACGCTGGTAATTGCGGGGGCTGGCTCGGGGAAAACAAGGGTGCTCACCTACCGTATTGCCAACATGTTGGCCGATGGGGTGAATCCGCACAGCGTACTATCGCTCACCTTTACCAACAAGGCGGCTGCCGAAATGAAGGAGCGTATCAAAACGGTAGTTGGCGAAAAGGCCAAGTACCTTTGGATGGGAACCTTTCACTCCATCTTTGCGCGCATCCTAAGGGCCGAGGCCGATAAGCTGGGCTACCCATCGACCTTTACCATCTACGACACGGCCGACTCGCGCAGCGTGCTCAAGTCCATCATCAAGGAGATGAACCTCGACGAGCAGGTGTACAAGGTGAACGAGGTGCACAGCCGCATATCGCTTGCAAAAAACAACCTGGTAACGCCTGCCGTTTACGCCAACACATCGAGCCTGGTTACGATAGATGCGGCCAACCGCCGTCCGCGCATTGCCGACATCTACAAGAAGTACATGCAGAAGTGCTACCTGTCGGGGGCCATGGACTTCGACGACCTGCTGCTGAATACCAACGTGCTCTTCCGCGACCATCCCGACGTGCTGAACAAGTACCAGAATATCTTTAAGTATATCCTAGTGGACGAGTATCAGGATACCAACATGGCGCAGTACCTGATCGTGAAGAAGCTCTCGGAGCAGCACGGCAACCTGTGCGTGGTGGGAGACGATGCGCAGAGTATCTACTCGTTCCGTGGTGCGAAGATTGAAAACATCCTCAACTTCCGAAACGACTACCCCAACTACCAGCTCTTTAAGCTGGAGCAGAACTACCGCTCGACGCAAACCATCGTGAATGCGGCCAACAGCATCATCGCCAAGAACAGCAAGCAGATTAAGAAGAAGTCGTTCTCGGCGAAGGATCCAGGCGAAAGAATTAAGGTGCTAAAGGCTTACACCGATCAGGAAGAAGGTTTTTTGGTGGCCGGATCGATATCCGACATTATATACAGGGAGCACCGCGAGTATCTGGATTTCGCCATCCTCTATAGAACCAACGCGCAGTCGCGTATCTTCGAGGATGCGCTCCGCAAGAAGAACATTCCCTACAAGATCTACGGGGGACTATCGTTCTACCAGCGTAAGGAGATTAAGGATATGGTAGCCTACCTCCGCCTTATCATCAACCATAACGACGACGAGGCGTTTAAGCGCATCGTTAACTACCCTGCACGTGGTATTGGCGATACCACCCTCACCCACTTGGAGCAGGCTGCTGTCGCCAACGCCACCAACCTTTGGACCATTACAACACAGGCTCCACTCGACAAGGTTGGACTCAAAGGTGGAGCCATAAAAAAGATGGGCGAGTTTGCCCAACTTATACAAAGCTTCCAATCGGCCATCTACACCGAGAGTGCCTACGACTTTGCGCTGATGGTGGCCACTCAGGCGGGCATCATTAAGGACCTGAAGGAGGATAAGACCAACGAGGGCGTTTCGCGATTTGAGAACCTTGAGCAGCTGTTCAACGGTATCAAGGAGTTTGAGGAGAACGCCAAGGAGAGCGGTGAGCCGCTGCCCATCACCATCGACCGATTCCTAGAGAACGTAGCCCTGCTTACTGATGCCGATAGCGAGAAGCCTGAGGATAAGAACAAGGTTTCGCTGATGACCGTACACTCGGCAAAGGGGCTGGAGTTTAAGCATATCTTTTTGGTGGGCTTGGAGGAGAACCTCTTCCCTGGACAGATGTCGAGCCAATCGCAGGACGACTTGGAAGAAGAACGTCGCCTATTCTACGTAGCCGTTACCCGTGCAGAGATTACTGCCACCATATCGTACGCCCAATCGCGATACAAGTGGGGGAACATTACCAGCTGCGTTCCCAGCCGCTTCATCAAGGAGATTGATAGCAGCTACATCGATTGGAACGAGGATAGCATGTTTGGCGGTTCGTCGTCATCGGCATCGAGCGGAGGCAACAGCTACAGCACGCAGCACTTTAAGCCTAAGGCCAACACCATATCGGCGCAGCGTACCGTTGCACCAACACCTCAACACCACCCGGTAAGCGCCATCACCGAGCCCGCCGACATGAGCGAGCTGGAGGTTGGCATGGAGGTGGAGCACGAGCGCTTCGGCTTCGGAAAGATAGAGGCGCTGGAAGGCTCGGCCCCCGAGATCAAGGCTACCGTTGCCTTCACCGTGGCAGGCACCAAAACGCTGCTGCTGAAGTTTGCCAAGCTGAGAATTGTAAAACGATAGATAGAATAGCGCATCAATAGTAAAGCCCCGAGAATTTGACATTCTTCGGGGCTTTATCATTTAAACTCTCAACGAGAAGACCTGACAGGTTTTTGAAACCTGTCAGGTCCTTTCAAAGAAGATGCTGCCGGCTGTTTTTTTTGTTTCTACGTGTTGTAAGATGGGCCTGCTGGTGTTGCCAAAAGCAACAGGGGCTTTACAGCCCCTGTGAAGTACAACAAATAAAAATTTTAAAACATGATCTTATCTGCACTCTCTGCAGTATGCCTTATTTTTTGTCAGTATTCTCTTTCTTGGCTTTTTCGCGTAGCGTAGCTCGGAGGCTAACGTTCTTGCGGTATCGGGCAATAACCTTGTTGAGCTCGAACGAGAGCGCCTTAAGCTCAGGGGTAGGTTCGAATTCAATCTTCATATTGATGTAGCGGAAAAGCTTATCGATATTCGCCCCCAGCTCCCTGGCGATGTCGAAGGCGGCAGCTTCGTCTGACTTCTTGCTGGCGTCGCGCTTGGCGATACCGCTTTTTACCTTCTGCTGGCCATCTCTAACATCCTGCAGCCAGATGTCGCCCTGAATGGTGGTTATATCCTTTTTTAGCTCGGGGTTGCTGTCGATGGCGCCAAGGAAGTTGTCAATTGCCGTAGTCTCCTTGGCAAGCGAAAGGTCGGCCATGTTGTTGCCAAAGTCGCGGAAGAGGTTTAGAACGCGCTGCCCTGCCGTAGACCAAGCAGGGTCGGTACGGTTAACGCTATGATCGGCGGTACTCTTTAGCGATCGGATTCCGCCATCGCGAAGGTCGTCGCCTTCGTTAATCTCGGAGGTTAGCTCCGGATGGCTTATCGCTTGTGCCGCCTGCTTAAGGCGGGTGTATACCGAGCCTATAGGGTCTATGTAAGGTTTAAAAGTAGGGTTTTCGCCTAAGGAGGTTTTTACCATTGGATATACCTCGTCGGTAAAGTTTTGCTTCTCTTCTAGGCTTAGCTTACGGAAGCTGATTGGGTCAATCATAGTCTTTAGTTTTTTTTGAGTTTTACAATACAAATGCTAAAATAATGAAAATAACATTAAAGTAATCCAAATGATATGCATCTTTTTTTGAAAAAAAATAAATGTATGGTTGTTACAGGGGTGTAATTGCTCCACCAGACTCCGGCGAACCGCTTACAGGGGTGTAATTGCTCCACCAGACTCCGGCGAACCACTTACAGGGGTGTAATTGCTCCGCCGAACTCCGGCGAACCGCTTACAGGGGTGTAATTGCTTCACCAGACTTCGGCGAACCGCTTACAGGGGTGTAATTGCTCCACCGAACTTCGGCGAACCACTTACAGGGGTGTAATTGCTCCACCGAACTTCGGCGAACCACTTACAGGGGTGTAATTGCTCCGCCAGACTTCGGCGAACCACTTACAGGGGTGCAACGGCTTCGATAGACTTCTTAAGTAGCGGTTTTCGACCGGCGATAAATACAAAAGCAAAAGAACCATACATAAGCGCAGCCAACCTTGGCTGCGCTTTGTTTTTTGCTACTTTTGATTGCGGTTTGTAGACTGCTTATTAGTAAAGTTGAAGTTGCAGGTTTCGATTAGCCTAGAACTTGTGTTTAAAAATTGGCAAGCAGAGAATTATGTTGGGTAAAATCAGATTTAAATAAAATCTAGTAATGAAAGAATACAAAAAGATATTGTCGTGTTGGCACAAACTGGAATATTTCATTCCTGCTTCTTTGCCTAAAGAGAGTGGAGAACTCAATGCTAAAGTACCATGGACTACGCCAATTAGTGCTAAGGATAAGCAGAAAACAATTGAATATACAATATATCTAGGCGTTTTTGACTCTTTTCATGTTACTGATTTTGTGAAGGATTTTTTTGACGATAAGGATAGGGACGAAAATGAAAAGAATAGTAGGATTTGTTTTGCAGCACTAAAACTTGATAGCAACGGATTTTATAAAAATGATTCTCTAGGCATTTCAACATTACCTTGGGCTTTATCCCAGTTAGAGAAAGGAAATATAGATTCAAATAGTTGGTCAAATCCATTTGAGCGTATAAAAGAGATACTTTTTGCTGAGTTTGAGTATGTCTTTAATACTGTTAATATTAATGAAGAGGGAGAACTATTAAACGAACTGCAGCCAATACAATATGGCACACTCAAAGAAATAGAAAATCGGATTGAATCTCTATGTGGATGGTCCATTAAGCCCGATAAAAAGATATTTTTCAAGTGCGAAGAGGTATACATTTCAGCAAAGGAAAATTCAAATGCGGAGATTCTTAACAGCTTTTATACTGAAGATCTTGAGAACGTCATTTCAAACATAGATAATGGTATTCTACCAAAAGCCTTTACAGACTACTTGAATGGCAGTTTAAATAAAAAGGGGGGAAGGCACGATGTTATTAAGGACGTAAGTGAAGTAAAGAAATCTCTTTCACCATTAAATATCCCCGATGGATGTTGGCCTTCAAAGTATACTCTCAGTTTAATGCAGCAATTTGCAGTCAACAGTATCTTTAATAATCTTGCCAATCCTAATCAAACGGGACTTTTTTCTGTAAACGGTCCTCCTGGAACCGGGAAAACAACCCTGTTAAGGGATCTTATTGCACCAATAATTGTAAAAAGAGCAAAAGCGCTTTCGAAATATGAAAACCCAGTGGATGCGTTTAAGAAACTTCGTCAAGTGAAGGTCAGTGATAGTTTTACTGCATGGGTATACATTCCCGACGAAACTATCATTGATGCGGGAATCGTAGTAACGTCCTCAAACAATGGTGCTGTTGAAAATATCTCAAAGGAGTTACCACTCAAAGGAGAAGTTGCGCCATATTCTCAGCAAGTTGCCTACTTCCGAAAAGTGGCCGAAAGATGTATTAGTAATGAGAATTGGGGCTTGATTTCTGCTGTGTTGGGAAATAAGCTAAATAGAACTGAATTAGTCTCCAAATTGTGGTTCAATAAAGATACCATTGATTTGCAAGAGACATTAAAGGCAAGTAAGGGAATTGATGGTTTAAGTTGGGATAGGGTTGTCAAGGAATTTAATCAAAAGCTAGAAGAGGTTACTTGTGAAAAGCAAAAACTTGAAACTTACAGATGCGAGTACCGCGAGTTTGTTCGTGTATCCATTGCTAAAGATGAATTGGAAGGTAGGCTTGCTGAAAAGGAGCGTGAATTGGTAGATATTCGGCATAAGGCTGAAAAGCAAAAAGAGATTGTTTCGACGTTTGATGAGCGAAAAAGAGATGCTTTGAGCGAACTTTCAATTATTCAACAGAACAGACCGAACTTCTTTGTCTATTGGTTTAATCGAACATTACGAAACGAGTACAAACAATCTCTTCAAGTCGCTTTCAAACAATACACCACCGTTACCGAAGAATGTAAGCGTGCTTTGGCTGAATTGCAGAAAAAAGAGGCGCTATTAGGCGAAGTAAAATTGCAGCATCAGGCTGTTCTTTCAGAACTCGCCTTGATTATTCCAAGATTCAACTCTCTAAAAGAGTTAACAAGTAAAGCGAGAGAAGAATTGGGTCAAAATTATGCTGATGATAACTTTTGGGATAACATAGAGTCCAAAGAATCACAACAGGCGTGTCCTTGGTATTCAAGTAAGCTAAAGGAATTACAGTCAGAGTTATTTATACTTTCTCTGAATTTGAATGAGCAGTTTATTTTACATGCAAACTCTGAATCGAATAGAATATTTACAACATTAGCAGCCTTCTTTGAATATTTAAAAGGGGAAATAAATCTTTCTCAGAATGTTGTCAAGGCTATGTGGGATACATTTTTCTTAGTAATCCCAGTTGTGTCATCTACATTCGCTTCGGTGCAAAGAATGTTTAGAGATTTGGGAAAGGAAGATTTACCTTGGCTATTTATTGATGAAGCAGGACAAGCAGTACCACAAGCAGCTATCGGAGCAATATGGCGATCAAAACGTGTGGTCATTGTAGGAGATCCTTTCCAAATAGAACCCGTCGTTACTATCCCAAAAAGTTTGATAAATAATATAAGTAGCTACTTTGAGTTAGATAGTACCAATGTAAATTCAGAGTTGTCCGTTCAAACAATGGCGGATAGAGTTAATCCATGGGGTACTTATCTAAGTTCAAATTCTGATAATATTTGGGTTGGAATGCCTTTAAGGGTTCATAGGAGGTGTTTAAGTCCCATGTTCGATATTGCAAATTCTATTGCCTATGGTAATACAATGTATTCTGCAACATTTAAGCCTAATGTAATTAATGTAAAACTTGAAAATTCGTTTATTCATTGCGAGGGTATAGTCGAAGGTCGGCATTTTGTCAAGGAACAAGCTGAGATTATAAAAAAAATGCTGATTGATGAGATTAATGTTTGTAAAGGATTTCCTGATGTTTTTGTTATTACTCCGTTTAGCGAGATAAGTTATAAGATGAGTAAATTCTTATTTTATCCGCTTCTCAATACAATAAAGAAATATATTCCTGATATAGATAACGGTTTAATGAAAGAAATGGGAGTTTGGCTAAAATCACACGTTGGTACCGTTCATACATTTCAAGGTAAACAAGCGGATGGTGTAATTATGTGCTTAGGACTTGATGGAAATACCAAAGGAGCCGCACGTTGGGCTTCAAGTAAGCCAAATCTGTTGAATGTTGCATTAACACGAGCAAAATTTCGGTTTACAGCAGTTGGAGATAAACATATTTGGTTAAATCAGCAATATTTTAAAGAGTTGAATAAATTAAATATGAATTTAGTGTAAATGTTTGTTAAGTGGTAATTACAATAAAAGCACATTTATCGGGCTTCTCCCCGTTTACCATACAATAAACGTACGAGGCTCTGTGCATTTTGCAAATGAATCAAACATAAGTAGCGGGCGGGCTCCTAACTTAGTTTTAGCACAGCCTCTAGCCGCACTAAAAGGCCAGTGGTTGCAGGTCCTACAGCTTTGGGTAGATGCTCTCCGACATTACCCGCTTTACGATTAATTCAAACGAAAAGGCCTGACCGGTTTCGAAAACCTGTCAGGCCTATATTCTCAGAAAGAAATTTCCTACTTGATCTCCTTTTCAATCCACTTGCTTCTATCGGGAGCGGCAGGAGGCGTTACCTTCTTTACCGGATTAGCGCTAAGCTCCTTTAGCAGCTCCTCTACGGCACGTTCGATGCAAGGGTCTTCGCCCTTGGCCAGCTTTTCGGGACGATCAACCACCTCGATGTCGGGCGATACGCCTTCGCCTTCAACAATCCACTGACCATTTTCGTCGTAGATGCCGAAGCGAGGAACGGAGAGCGAGCCACCATCAAGCAGCCTAGCGTTACCGCTGATGCCTACCAAACCGCCCCATGTGCGGGTTCCGATAAGCTTACCCTGGCCCGTCTTGCGGAAGAAGTAAGGTAGCGCATCGCCACCCGACGATGAGTAGCCGTTGATGAGCATTACCTTAGGCCCATTGTGCGCAACCCCGGGTGTTTTCATTGGCTTTAGGCCGTTGCGGTACCAGTACACCAGGTTACGACGTCCGATCATCTCGATCATACGGTCGGGAATAAACCCACCGCCGTTGTAGCGGTCGTCGATAACAAGCGCCTCCTTATCGTTGTAGGCGTACATGCCGCGGTGCAGCTCGCGGTTACCCTCGATGGCGGTATTGGGCAGGTAGATATAGCCAATGCGACCCCCCGAAAGCTTATCCACCATTGCCCTGCGCTGGTTTACCCAGTCGAGGTGCATCAGCTCGAGCTCGCTTTCGATAGGCTTTATGGTTGAGGTGCGCACGCCCGAGAGGTTTCCGGTAGCGCTAACGGCGATTTCGACATTAACGTTGGCAAGATTCTCCAGGTATTCGTATGGGTTAACCTTGGTGGTAATATCCTTTCCGTTGATGCTGATGAGGTAGTCGTCCTCCTTAACGTCTACGCCCTGCTCGGTAAGCGGCGAGCGGCGTTCGGGGTTCCAGTTCTCGCCCTGGTAGATCTTAGCGATCTTGTAGCGTCCGGTAGCGTCATCGGCAACCAGCTGCGCACCAAGTAGGCCAGTTTCAACCCGCTTTACGCGCTTGATATCGCCCCAATCCACGTAGGCATGCCCGGCGTTAGCTTCCGATACCACCTCGTTTAAGATGTAGTCGAGGTCGAAACGGCTAGGCGCGTATGGAACCAGCGCTCCATATCTCTCCTTAACGGCATTCCAGTCTACCCCATGTAGGTTCGATACGTAGAAGTAGTCGCGGAAGATGCGCCAAGCATCGGTGTATATCTGATTCCACTCCTGACGAGGGAAAATCTTTAGCTCCAGCTTCTCGAGGTTGAGCTTTCCGGCACCAGCCTTTTGACCAGGGGTAACCTTCGCAATGCCAAAGTCGCCCTTAGAGCGGTATAGGAACATTTTACCATCGGCAGTTGAGATAGCCGATCCGGCTCCATCCATGATCTCTTCGGACTTTTCGTCGGCTATGCTGTAGCGCATCAGCTTATTCTTTGCGGTGTATAGAAGCCCACCATCAACGCTTCCGACGATGTTGTAATCGGCGGCATCCATAGGCAAGGCCATCACGCGGTTGTCAATGCCGTCAAAGTCGATGGATACCGATACGCCATCCTCCTTTTTTGGAGCATCGGTCTTAGCCTTGCCAGCCTTCTTGGGCTCTTCGGCCTTCTTGTCCTCGGCTACTGCCTCTACGTCGTTCTTGACGTTAACCAGCTTCGATCCATCGTTCCTGAGGGCAACGGCATAGATTTTTGAAGCATTGTTGTAAAGGTAGTTGAACTCGAAGCTCGAGAAGGCAAGGTTAAAGTCGCGGTTCGATACGAAGAAGATGAACTTACCGCAGCGGCTAAATACGGGCTGCACGTTGCTAAAGGTTGCGCTAAGCAGCTGGGTGGCCTTGGCGTTAGCTACGTTGTATACCCAAACGGTTGGTTGCCCGTTCCCGCCTTCCTTGGTATAGGTTATCCACTGCGAGTCGGGCGAAAAAGCGTAAGTGGTAATCTCATCGGTTTCGGCGTGGTCGATTACCGACTGCTTTCCTGTTTGAGTGTCGATGAGCAAAAGGTTCAGCGTGCGGTCGCTGTACACCAGGTATCGGCTATTGGGCGACCACTCGGCGCCGTACTTCCAAGCCTTAGAGCCCGATGTTATCTGGCGAGGTGTTGCGCCCTTCTTGTTTTCGAGCAGGTAAACCTCGTACTCTCCGGTTGCATCGGAGTGGTAGGCAATGTACTTGCCGTTGGGCGACCATGTTGGGTAAATCTCGCGGGCATCGGGGGTTTGGGTAAGGTTCTCGATCACCCCATTCTCAGCAGGAACCGAGAAGATATCGCCGCGAGCATCAAAGAGCGCCCGTTTGCCTGTTGGCGATACGGTGTAGCTGTGAATATCTTCTTTTACATTTTTGTAGTAGGGTAGCAGGTTGGTGTTGTCGAAGTTGATGTTCACCGTAACCTTTTCGCTTTTGCCGGTAGCTGTATTCAACTTATAAAGATATCCACCGTTTTCGTAGGCGATCTGGCCGTTACGCCCCGATGGCCACATCACGTCGAACTCCTTGTGGAAGGTAAACTGATCGTTTTGCTTGGTCTTGGTGTTGTAGCGGTAGATGTTGAGCTTAAGATCGCGATCGGAGGCGTAGTAGATGTTGTCGCCAAACCAGGTTGGCCACTGGTCGGTGCCAACAAAGTGGGTGATCTGCTCGGAGGTGTTATCCTTCAGGTTGTAGGTCCACAGCTCGGTGGCGCGTCCTCCCTTATAGCGCTTCCAGGTGCGGAACTCGCGATCTACCGGGGTGAAGCATACCTGCTGGCCATCGGACGATAGTGCCGCAAAGCCACCGTTGATGATAGGAAGCGGTTTCTCGAGGCCACCATCGAGGCTAACGAGGAAGTACTTACCATTACGTTCGCCAAAAGGGGTTCGGTTAGCCCGAATCATGATCTGCTTGCTGTCGGGTGTCCAATCGAGCACTACATTGTCGTATCCACCACGGGGAGGCATAACACCATACGAATTGTAGTAGGTAAGCTGACGAGCAGTACCACCTTCTGATGGCATCACCCAAATCTGCCGGCTGCCGGAGTACTCGGCCGAGAAGGCAATCCATTTTCCATCTGGCGAAATTTTAGGAAAAAGTTCAAGCCCATCGTGCGAGGTAAGGCGCTTGGCGTCTCCTCCGTTGGCATTTACCGACCAGATATCGCCGGCGTAAACGAATACGATTTTGTCTCCATTAATGTCGGGATAGCGTAGCAGACGGGCATCATCGATGGCCATTACAGCCGATGCAAGCCCCACAAACGCTACTATTCCCAGTAATCTCTTTAGCATAACGATTAACTTAGGTTAGTTGATAATAAACGTTAAATGTAATGGTTTATTCGGAAAGATACGCTTGAAGAGAAGAAAAATAGGGCAATGGCCAAAATATTTAATATGCAGAAAACTCTTTTAGTAAGTGACATCATTGAAGTCGTGGCAGATATTTTCTCCGCTTGAGAAAGGTTTCGTTGCAATTGCAATAGTTGAGTGTTTTGTTGAGGTAGGCAGCGAGTTTTCCTATTAAAGAAAAATAGCCGCAACAACGTGCGGCTATTTTTGTAGGCTTATAGTTTCTGGTAAATATTTTCCTCTTTAACCAGCTTTACGATTAATTCAGCAATTTCGGCTACAACCCTGTCTACGACAATCTTCCCGGTTTCAGGGGTAGTTCCGCGAGGGTCTCCAATGCCCGTATCTTCGGATACCGCTGCCCAATTGCGGGGTGTCCATGCCCATCCTTCGTTTAGAGCCTTAATGCTAAAGCCTACGCTGCGTCCTGTTCCTGTTTCTGGGCTTACCAGTTCGGGCTTAAGATGCATCATTACGCAGGTTTCTAGTGCGCCTGCATGATCGCCAGGATTATCAACCAAGGTGCGGATTATAGGATGTCTCCACCAGTCAACAGCAACCATCAGTAGATTTGGGTGCTTTAGCTGGAGTTCGCGGATGGCAAAACGGAAGTCGTTTCCACCATGGCTGTTTAGTATTATTAGTCTTTGTATTCCTTGTCGTATTAGCGAAGCCGCGATGTCGTCTAAAATGGTAAGCAGGGTGGTTGGTCTAAGGTTGATGCATCCTGTCAGCTCTCGTTGTCCCTCATTCTGAACTCCGAAAGGGAGGACGGGGAGCACCAGAGGGTTTACACCCTTTTCTGCTGCAAGTTCGGCGGATAATGCCGCTACCTCTTCCGATTGGTAGGAGTCGGTTCCGTAAGGTAAGTGATATCCGTGAGGCTCGGTTGCTCCCCAAGGTAGAATGGCAATATCAACAACCTCCGATTTAAGATCTCTGAAATTTTTCTGAACTAAGCGGTAACTTTTTCTCATGGATGGATTTTTTTCAAAGGTAGCCTCTTGCTGTAAAAAAATATTCATCTAGGTGAAAAATATACCAAGTCCAACAACGAAAAGAATAATGCCAACGATGGAATGCTCTACTGAAATTGCAAGAAGCGATCGGTGTCGTAGGTAGGCAAAACTCCAAAGCAACCCGATGGTAAATGAGCATAGAACTGCAATCCAGTTGTTGAATACAATATGCAGAAAGGCAAAAAATGCCGCACTTGCTACCGCCATTACTTTTTCGTTGCGGAAAAGCACCTTGTAGCGGTTAAAGAAGAATGATCGGTAAATGAGTTCCTGGGGAACAACCGACCAAAGCGGGTAAAGCAAGAAGATGGCAAGCCAGTACATCGGCTTGTTGTAGGGTAGCACAAAAAGATAGTTGGGAATTATAAAATAGGTAAGGGCTAGTATTATTAGTGTTGCAATGGATACCCTAAGTAACAATGATATCCATCCTCTAAACCCAACAAGGCTAAAGCTGCTCCACTTGAAATTTCGGTTTATAAGAAGAACCGTTAGGCAGTATCCAAATACGAGAAATAGCGTTAAGAGTCGATGGAGGGGAATGTATTTTAAGTAGAAGAGCAATGGAACGGCAACGTATATGACAAGAAGTTCAAGTAACCTCAACAATTTCGTCTTTTGTGTCTGTGCTTTAGTGCTGCATCCTCTTTTCATTACCCTACTTTTTAGATGTTTCTGTTGTTTTTCGGTGAAGAGTAGCAATTGAAAAGGACGAATTTTTATGATAGCGAAGCGCAGTAAGGGGCTACGCCTACTGGCAAAAGAAAATGTTTTGGAAGGAAGAAAGGGGGGCTACTTTACATCGAATCTACTATACTAACAGTGCTTTTTTAGGGTAGGTTCATGTATGTCGGTAGATTCTCGGCAGTGTAAAAGCTAAAAAAGGATGGAGCGAATCCATCCTTTTTACATCTAAAAACTAGCACTATACTTACTTCGATAGGAGCACCTGCTGAATTGCTTGCTCTAACTGTTCTTCGCCCAGTGCCCCCTGTACAACTTGAGGTTGACCTGTTTTAGGGTAAAAGTACATGGTCGGAATACTTTGGATTCCATGTGATGCTGCAAGATCGCGCTCTGCATCAACATCGACCTTGTAGATGTTGATTTTACCGGCGTATTTTTTAGACAGTTTTTCGAGAATCGGAGCTACTCGTTTGCAGGGGCCGCACCATGTCGCATAAAAGTCAACAATCACGGGGAGTTTACCCTCGAATACAAATGTGCTGGGGTTTTTCTCGTAGTTCCACACCAGCGTCAGGTACTCGGCCTTAGTGATATGCTTTATTCCTTCTGCAGCCACTGCTTTAGGAGCGTTTGCATTTTTAGTTTTTGGCTTCTTTTCGCCGCTGCAGCTGCTGGCAAACAGCAAGCCGACAACGGCCACCAGTAGAATCTTCTTCATGTCGCTATTTTCTAGTATTAATTATTCTTGCCTGTTAACACGTTTTGCCCCCTTCTTGTTCGACGGAACTAGGAGAAAGCCGATTAGACCAAACCAAAACATGGACATGTACGGGTTTGATGAAATTGGGCATGATCCTGAATTGCAGCCGATAAATCGCCAGTAGAGTAGACCTGCTAACGCTCCTGCTGCTATTCCTAAAACCCACTTAAAGTATTTTTTAAAGATGCTCATCTTTCTCCAAATTTAAATGCGCTTTTTAAGCTATTTGGACAAAGGTACCTTAACGCATTCTTCCCATCAGTGATTTTTGTCACTTTGCTTGTATGCTTTTGGTAATTGATGGAAGAATACGTACAAACGATCGGTTTACCTCCACAAATCCTGAATCCTCTAACTTTTTTAGTAGGCGAGATATCACTTCTCTCGAGGAGTTCAGCTCATCGGCAATTTGCTGATGAGAGAGGTAGAGCCGTTCGCCACCTGTGTTGTAGTGCTGGAGCAGATAGTAAAGCAGCCTCTCGTCGAGATGTCGGAATATAACGCTATCGAAGGTGTCTAGCAGTTCCGACATTCGGAGGTTGAAACTCTGTAGTAGATAGCGGTTCCATTCTGGATATTCCTGCATCCACACTTCAGGATAGGGAGATGGGATAAACATCACCTCGCAATCGGTATAAGCAACCGCTCTCATGTCTGCTTTTCGCATTCTCATACAGCAAAGTGCGGATAGTACGCAAAGTTCGCCCGAAGAGAGGAAGTAAAGGAAGTGTGAACTGCCATCTTCGTCGACCCTGAATATTTTAACAACTCCTTCTGCTACAATTGCCGCCGATCCAATGTAGCTACCCTCACGGAAAAGCGCATCGCCTGCGCTAAAATGCTTGCGGATGGACTGAGCATCAACAGCCATGCGTAGCTCCTCCGAAAGTATTTGGAAAAGGTTTGCCGATTTTGCATCCATCGTAAAAAAATTGATGGTGTCCAATGTACTCAGAATCGTTGAAATTCGCGAAGCAAATCTGAAATATGCAAAAAAATGAAAGAGGTAAGCATTCCTACCAGTAGGTATTCTATGCTTTGACATAAGCTATATGGTATCCCTCTTCATTATTCTTGTTTACAATTACGCCTTTCATTTGCTATATTTCGCATTCGTAGAAGAAATGGTAATGAATAGATTTCTTAGCCTAATGTAAAGGAAAAGATGGTTGTCTAAGCAATAGTTTGCAAAAGAACAGGGTGTCGTCCTTTTTGAATTTGGGCAAGGAATAACCTAATAATTAACAACAAATGAAAAGAATGCTTCGCTCGTGTTTGCAACTCGTTTTGCTGCTTTACGGCACAACTGCATTTGCACAAAAAGAAGAATGGCTAAATCCTAATGTAAATGAAGTTAACCGCTACCCAATGCATGCTAACTTTTTTGCTTACGAGTCAAAGGGGAAGGCGATTCAAGGAGATATGAAGTCATCGGAAAGGTTCGTAAGCCTTAATGGTAACTGGCGTTTCTACTGGGTTAAAGATGCCGATGCTCGTCCAACCGATTTCTTTAGCGAGGACTACAACGATCGTTCCTGGAGCACTATGCCTGTTCCTGGAATTTGGGAACTAAACGGGTATGGCAAGCTTCAGTACGTAAATGTGGGTTACCCTTGGCGCAACCAGTTCAAAAACAATCCACCACAGGTCCCCATCGAGAATAATCACGTTGGATCGTACCGTAGGACAATCGAGATACCTGCTAGCTGGAGTAGCAAGCAGGTTATTGCCCATTTTGGAGCTGTATCGTCGAACATGTACCTTTGGGTGAATGGCAAATATGT
This sequence comes from Acetobacteroides hydrogenigenes, assembly GCF_004340205.1. Lineage (NCBI taxonomy): Bacteria > Pseudomonadati > Bacteroidota > Bacteroidia > Bacteroidales > Rikenellaceae > Acetobacteroides > Acetobacteroides hydrogenigenes. The sequence goes on along the minus strand of NZ_SLWB01000001.1, from coordinate 369,914 downwards.
TGGCTACAGCGAGGACAGCAAGCTGGAGGCGGAATTCGATATCTCAAAGTATCTTAAACCAGGCAAAAATCTAATAGCTTTTCAGGTGTTTCGTTGGTGCGATGGATCTTACCTCGAAGATCAGGATTTTCTTCGTGCCTGTGGTGTAAGCCGCGACTGCTACCTCTACACCCGCGAGGCTAAACGTGTGGACGACATCAACGTTGAAGCCGACCTTGACAAGAACTACACCAATGGCGAATTGCGCATTAAGATGAACATGACCCCACAATCAAAGGGTGTCGCGATCAACGTGATGCTTACGAGCCCAAATGGTCAACCGGTGGCAACAAGCACACTTACATCAACGGGTAAAATAGTAAACTCTACCATCAAGGTTCCTAATGTTGCCAAGTGGAGCGCGGAAACACCAAACCTATACCAGCTAATAGTAACAGTTGCTCAAGGCGATAAGGTTATTGAGGTTATTCCTTTAAAGGTAGGTTTTCGCAAAATTGAACTCCGAAATGCTCAGCTGCTAGTTAACGGACAACCTGTTCTATTTAAGGGTGCAAATCGTCACGAGATGGATCCCAAAACAGGTTACTACGTATCGGAGGAGCGCATGCTGCAGGATATCCGCATTATGAAGGAGAACAACATCAACGCTGTTCGTACTTGCCACTATCCCAACAACAACCGATGGTATGATCTGTGCGACCAGTTCGGCATCTACATGGTTGCTGAAGCAAATGTAGAGTCGCATGGTATGGGGTATGGAGAAAAAACGCTTGCTAAGAATCCTCTTTTCGAAAAGGCCCATTTGGAGCGCAATCAACGCCACGTACAGCGCAGCCGCAACCATGCTTCAATAATAACATGGTCGCTGGGTAACGAAGCTGGCTCTGGTCCTAATTTCCTAAAGAGCTATCAGTGGATTAAGAAGGCAGATACAACCCGTTTCGTGCAGTACGAACAAATGCTAAACGATGGAGCTTCGGATATTTACTGCCCCATGTATGACGATTACAAAACCTGTGAAAGGTATCTCAACAGCAACCCTACTCGGCCCCTTATTCAGTGCGAGTACGCTCATGCCATGGGTAACTCTCAGGGTGGATTTAGGGAATACTGGGATTTAGTACGCAAGTATCCCAGCTATCAAGGTGGGTATATTTGGGACTTCGTCGACCAGGCGATCCGCTTCCCCAATAAGGAAGGTAAGCTAATCCTGACCTATGGTGGCGACTGGGATCGCTATGATGCCTCGGACAACAACTTCTTTAATAATGGCCTTATCAACCCAGATCGTCGTCCTAATCCGCACATGGATGAAGTAAAATACCAGTATCAATCAATTTGGGTTAAGCCTATCGACCTTGCTAAGGGGAGAATATCCGTTTACAACGAAAACTTCTTTGTCGACCTATCTAGTTATCGTATGGTTTGGGAGCTGGTGGCCGATGGCATCACCATTCAACGCAGCAGCATCGAGGACTTGAATGTTGCCCCTCATCAAATCCAGGAGATGACATTGCCCTACGATACTTCATCGTTCGAAAGGTACAAGGAGGTGCTGCTTAACGTTTACTTCGAGCAAAAGGTGATCAATCCGCTAATGGCAATTGGACATCTGGTTGCAAAAAATCAACTCGTCGTAAAGGAGTATAAGTCAGCAAACGCTCAGCTTACAGCCGTTTCAACCTGCATTAACTGTTCTGTCGTTACGCCAAAAGTTGCTACCAATGACTATAACTATCTCCGTATTAAAGGTGATAACTTTAGCATGGATTTCAACAAGCATACCGGATGGATGAGCCAGTATGTGGTGAACAACCAACCCATGTTTACCGATGAAGCGGAGTTGAAACCTAGTTTCTGGCGTGCTCCTACCGATAATGATTTCGGTGCTGGTCTTCAGAAAGAATTCGCGGTTTGGAAGAACCCAACCTATGAGCTTAAGTCGCTTAACCACGAAGAGGGAGAAGGTCTGGTAAAAATTACAGCTACTTACACCATTAAAGAAGTAAACGCTACCCTTACCCTTACCTACAGCATCAACAACCGAGGAGAAGTGCAGGTTAATCAAAAAATGGTTGCCGACAAAGGTTCTAAGGCTCCCTACATATTCCGTTTTGGAATGGAGGTGCAGATTCCTGCTAATATGGATCAAATAGAGTACTACGGTCGTGGTCCAATAGAAAACTATGCCGATCGTAATACCTCTACCTTTATAGGGCGCTACCATCAAACCGTTGCAGAGCAGTTCTACCCTTACATTCGCCCACAGGAAAATGGAAACAAAACAGACATCCGCTGGTGGATTCAGCGTAACCTCAACGGCGATGGCTTGCAATTTGTAGCCGCTGAGCCTTTTTCAGCCTCTGCGCTTAACTTTAGCACCGAACAGCTAGACGATGGCATACGTAAGGATCAGCGTCACTCCTTGGAGTTGATTCCTTCCAACTTTGTGAACCTTCACATCGACAAAGCGCAAATGGGCTTAGGTTGTGTTACCAGTTGGGGCGCAAGACCTCTTCCTCAGTACATGCTTCCCTATGCCGACTACGACTTCACCTTTACCATTACTCCTGTAAAGAACTCTTACTAGTAGATTTTTTGGAGTGTGATTATATGAAAAGAGGGACCATTTGGTCCCTCTTTTCTATGTTAGTGCTTCGATTTAATATTTCTACCTTTGCCGATATCCTACGAGCAATGGAGCAAAAGAACAATCCGCTACACGGCAAAACCCTAGAGGCTATCCTTACTGAACTGCAAACCCGCTACGGATGGGAAGGACTTGCAATTCGCATCAACATAAACTGCTTTAAGGAAAACCCCAGTATCAAGTCGAGCCTGAAGTTTCTGCGTCGTACTCCTTGGGCGCGGGAGAAGGTGGAGGCGCTATACCTGCATTCGATGAAGAGGTGACGTTAGCCGAGCGTAGTCGAGGCTAACACTACAATAGAGATACTCGCTATTTGGTGAAAGCCCTTCCTTTAACCTCTGAAATAACTACGTCTAACTTTTGGAAGTTACAGTTCCACCTTTTTAATGCTTATGTCTAGCTTCTTTTCGATGGTCTGCAGCTTATGAACCTCATTACTTCCTACCAATGAAATCGACAGTCCCTTGCGTCCGGCTCGGGCGGTACGTCCGCTGCGGTGAGTGTAGTAGTCTACCTGCTCGGGAAGGTCGTAGTGTACCACGTAGGCTAGGTTCTCGACGTCTATGCCGCGTGCTGCAACATCGGTGGCTACCAGAATCTGCACGCGCTTTTTCTTGAAGGCGCGCATGGCTTTGTCGCGCTCCTTCTGCATCAAATCGCCATGGATGGCATCGGCCGAAATACCGCGTTCGACGAGTTGCTGCGTCAGATCCTGAACATCCTGTCGGGTGCGGCAGAAGATAACTCCACGATTCTCTCCCTGCCCGTCTAGGAAGCGGCGAAGCATGGTTAGCTTATCCCTCATGGTGGTGATGACGTAATGGTGCGAGATGCCGCGGTTGATAACCTCCACCTTAGAGGCTTGAATGCGGAAGGCATCCTCTCTCATATGCGCATCGATGATGGCCTGAATACCATCAGGAAGAGTTGCTGAAAAGAGCCAGGTGGCGCGCTCCTGCGGGATGTGGTTGAGGATGGCCTCGAGCTCGTCCTTAAAGCCCATGCTCAGCATCTCGTCGGCCTCGTCGAGGATGGCGGTACGCACCTGCGAAAGGTCTACGGCCTTACGTGTGAGCAGATCGACAAGACGACCCGGCGTGGCAACCAGTATATGAGTAGGACGTGTTAGGTTGGCAACCTGCTGGTCGATCTTAGCACCACCGTAAATGGCCTCAACAAAAATCTTTTTATCTAAGTACTTGGTGAAACGGAATAGCCCTTTAGCAATCTGCTGGCATAGCTCGCGGGTTGGTGCTAGGATCAATCCCTGTATCCGACCATTTTCCGCATCGACCTTGGAAAGGAGCGGGAGCCCGAAAGCGGCCGTCTTGCCCGTTCCAGTTTGTGCCTGACCGACAAAGTCGGTTCCCTGTTCGATTAAAAACGGTATTGCTTTAACCTGAATGTCGGTTGGGGTAGCAATTCCCATATCGGCTAACGCTAGTAGGTAGGGCTCTTCAATGCCCAAATCGGCAAAATTACTCAACTTGCTCTGTTTAAATGAGCCGCAAAGATAGCGCTAAAATTGAGTTGGAAGGATGTATTTAAGAGCAACTGCAATGTTATAGTCTTTTTGTTAATGTCGTATTCGTATTTCTACCATAAAAGAACAGGGGCAACCAAATGAATTTTTGGTTGCCCCTGTTCTTTTTTATAAATGTTGCTTTTTGCTACTTCAACACCTCAAACTTACTTCCAGTTTGGTCGATGATGGTTTTCTTCCAGTAGTCGGGTAGCTCAGGTTGGATTGGAGATGCAGGAAATCCGTAGGGATTACGCAAGAACTTGCCGTCCTTCTCCTTTTTGATATTACCATCAATATACTTTACAAGTAGGTAGTTCGAGAAGTCAACCCAGCGCTTTACGGTGTTATTCCCTAAATCAACAGAGAAGTTGGTAATGTATTCGCGAGCTTCGTCGGGACTGCTTTTGTAAAGTTCGGCTGCTGCTGCATCGGTAGCCTTTACAAACAATTCGTTGCGATCTTCCATTTCTTTCTGCAACTTTTTTATGTCCTTGCTGATGACATCATAGCGAAGGTAGGCAAAGTTGGATACACGGTTGAAGGCCCAAAAGGCTGCGGTGGGAGAGTAGGTTAACATGTCGCCATTACCTTCGGCCCAGCATTCGGGCACACGGGTCATGCCACAGTAGAATGGTACATATACGCACGATGCGGCATCGTCTACCCCAAACCAGCTAATGCCCCCAATGGCGTTGGGTAGCCACGAGCGCATTTGAGCGATGAACGAGAATCCGGTTTGCTGGGTTGCGGTGGTTCGCTCGTGGAAGTACTCTTTCCCGTTATACTTCCAGGTCATAGGGCGCCAGCGGTAGGGTAGTGCATGCGGTCCTGCACCAACATCTTGGCTCATGTCGAATTCTGTTCCTTCGAGGTGGTTGCGCTTGAAGCTCATAAGGTCGCGAGGCGATAGCTTGCGGTTTGGCTTTACGTAAAGGGGCATGCGGTGGCTAAGGTTTTTGCCTGTAACGTAGTCGAGATACTGGTCCATTCCGTCGCATGCCGAGTTGAACATTGCCCAAACTCGGAATTCGCTAAAGCGGGCTGCTCCAAAATCCAAAGGCGCATAGGTGTCTGAGAAGCTAAACTCGGCATCGGTGCCGGAGAACCACTTCTTTTCGCGAGCGAAGCTAATGACGTCGTTGGCGTAAACCACCTCAACCTCTGGTTCGAAAATTTTGTCAATATTCTTGAAGCTGATGGAGGTTTTTCCATTCTCTAATGGGAAAGTTGTGATGCGGGCTTGGTTGGCGTGTGCGCTGATGTATCCGTCGGGAATGCGAATAGCTACCCACAGTGCTCCTTTGTTCTTGTTATACCTTGCCTTTGTTTTCTTATCGGTAGCCCAGCTGGTTCCTTTCCCTGTCATCTCCAGAATCCAAACCTCGTTAGGGTCGCCTATAGAGAACGATTCGCCAGCACCAAAGTATCCATACCTATCTACAAGTTCGGTCATAACCTTGATTGCTTCGCGAGCCGTTTTTGAGCGCTGCAAGGCTAGGAACATTAAGCTGCCATAGTCGATGGTTCCTGTTGAATCGTCGAGTTCGGAGCGGCCTCCAAAGGTGCTTTCGCCAATGGCAACTTGGTATTCGTTCATCATCCCGACTACAGAATAGGTGTGCGCTACTTGAGGAATTTGTCCTAGAGGCTTGCTTGAGCCACGATCGAAGAGCGAAACCATTGTTCCGGCTGGGTAATCCTTGGCGGGACGGAAGTAGAGCTCGCCGTAGCGAACGTGTGAGTCGGCCGCATAGGATATCATAGCAGAGCCATCCTTAGATGCTCCTTTGGTTACAAGGTAGCTGGTACAGGCGTTGGATTGCTGCGCTTGCAGCAGCAATAGCGTAGCCAGAGACAGTACTATTTTTTTCATGTTGCTGAATTTTGTTCAAGTGAAGGCAAAAGTAGAATATTTTGATTCGCTTGCAATTGTTGGTGAGTGCTTGTTGGGCTAAAGGCGGTTATTTAGCTCCAATTGCTAGCTCGAATTTTAGTTTTAGCTTTATTTTTTAACCATCTATTGTAGTTAAAAAAATATTTCATACATTTCGCAGTCTTAACCAATGTTTATTAAGCTAAAAAACTATGAAAAAGATCGGATTTATTTTAAGCACATCTTTGGCTGTTCTCTGTATTGTAGCCTTGGCTTTTGTTTCTTGTCAGAAAGAAAACGATGCAAATGTTGAAACAAAAGCTCAACCTGTGACCCACCAGCTTGGCTGTTTGATGCTTCCTACTGAAAAGTATATGGGCATTGAACTTAAGGATGCTCCAACTTCGTTGCTAAAAGCTGCTCCAACTGTGCTTACCCTAAATACGCCTCCTGTTGGCGATCAAGGTAGCGAGGGTAGCTGTGTAGCTTGGGGAACAACCTATGCTGGTCGTAGTATCAGCTGGCAAGCTGCTAATCCTGCAACTTGGAGCTATTCTGTAAATATTTTTAGCCCCGAATACACGTACAACCAAATTAAGGCTAGCGATTGCGCTAGTGGTTCGTACGTTACTAGAGGTTTGGATTTGTTGGTTTCTCAAGGTGCTGTACCTTGGAGTATCATGCCTTACAGCGATGTGAATGGCTGTAGCCTTATGCCAACTGCCGACCAAAAGGCAATTGCTGCCAACTATAAGATTGCAAGCTACAACCGTATCAGCATTACTTCTGCTGCTATTAAAGCGGCTCTAGTTTCTGGTAAGCCAGTTGTTGTTGGCGGACCTGTAAATAGGGCATTTATGTACCTGTCTGGAGCAACCGTACTTACTAAGTTCTCTGGCTCTTCTATGGGAGGTCACTGCTACTGTGTTGTTGGGTACGACGATAGCAAGCAAGCATTCAAGGTTCAAAACTCTTGGGGCACCACTTGGGGTACCAATGGCTTTGGCTATATTGGCTATAACTATGTTGCCAAATGGTTCCAAGAAGCTTACGTTCTAAACTAACCGAAAATCGTTAACCGAAGTAAAAAAGAGTATATTGGTTAAGGCAGTAGAGCCGATGCAGCGCATCGGCTCTACTTTGTCTTATCTCCATTCGTGTCTTGCCTTTTTCATTGTTAAATACTCTTGATGGGAGGTGTACTAGCTGGGCTCATGCTGGAATTCTAGTGCTGATATTCATAATTTGCCTCTGTCTTAATCATTCATCCAAAAAAATTAGAGCAACTATGAAAAAGACAAGAATCGTTGTAATGAGCGTGGCAGCTGCTGCTTTCCTAGTAGCCGCTATCGTTGTTTCCTGCCAAAAGGAGGATGGAACAAATGCCGATGGTAATCTACAACCTGTAACCCATCAGCTGGGCTGCTTAATGCTTCCTACCGAAATGTACATGGGCATTACCTTAACGGATGCTCCTGTTTCGCTGCTTAAGGCTGCTCCTACTGTTTTAAACCTAAACGTTCCTCCTGTTGGCGATCAGGGTGGAGAGGGTAGCTGCGTTGCATGGGGAACAACCTATGCCGGACGTAGCATCAACTGGCAAGCCTCGCATCCCGATAGCTGGAGCAAGTCGGTTAACATCTTTAGCCCCGAGTACGTTTACAATCAGATTAAGGCAACCAGCAGCTGCGCCTCCGGAGCCTACGTTACCGATGGCCTCAAGCTTCTGGTAAACGAGGGCGTTGTTCCTTGGAACGTTATGCCGTATACCGATGTTAGCTGCAGCCTTATGCCAACTGCCGATCAGGAAGCTACTGCGGCTACCTATAAGGTGGCCAGCTACGGCCGTGTTAGCATTACTGCCGATGCCATTAAGGCTGCGCTAGTTTCTGGCAAGCCTGTTATTGTGGGTGGTCCTGTAAATAGCGCGTTCATGTACCTCCGCAGCGGGGCTGTACTCGGTAAGTTTACCGGCAGATCGCTAGGCGGCCACTGCTACTGCGTGGTTGGCTACGACGATAGCAAGCAAGCCTTCAAGTTTATGAACTCGTGGGGGCCATCTTGGGCTACAAGTGGATTTGGATACATCAGCTACAAGTATGTTAAGAGCTGGTTCCAGGAAGCCTACGTGCTTAACTAGCCGTTGACGAGGATTGGTGCATATCAGGATACCGGAGCCGCTGCGTACACAGCGGCTCTTTTTATGCGTTACCTTCTTCGGTAGGTTTTGCCTTTTTCTTCTCGCGGAACGTCTTTTGGTGCTTCATCTTGGCCCGGTACTCGCTGTTCTTGGCTTCGATGCTCGCCAGGGCACGTGTCCACGCCTCGCTGGGGGCAATGACCGACATCCCCTCAACAAACAGCCAGATTTCTCGGATGGCTGCCTCGTACTCTTTTTTTATGGATGAGGGCGGGGGCGTTTGCTGCAGCTCGTTCTTTTGGTAGATTTTTCGTTTGGACGCTTCGTAGAATAGCGATTGTGCGCTTTCGAGCCCGGTAACAGCCTCCTTTAGTCCCAGACCCTCGATGGCGCTGGAGGCGCTTTCGGTGCCTAGGCGCAGGAGCAGCAGCTGGATGTCCATCGTTTCCTTTAGGTCGCGCTTGGCGTTGAGCCGGTTGCCGCAGCTTTTGATGATGCCCATCAGCAGCTTGGCTCTACGTACATCATCCTCATTGGAGGAGTAGAGCGCCGCAACGATAAGGTAGCGCAGGCGTAGAAACGCCCGGTCGCGGTTGCGGTCGAACTTCCGAATAGGCTCATTTGATCTTCGCATCACCGTAAACGAGCTGGTGTACTGGGCATGCTTCTGCAAAAAAATGGCGATGTGCTCGTTGGTTCTATAGCTCTCCAACGAGGGGCTGGTTAGGATGTGCACCAGCTCGCTACCGTAGGCGGCGAGCATGGACGTGTTAAGCCTGAACAGCGAAAGCGATTTTTCCATACGCTTAGGTTTATCTTCGAATGGCAATCGACGTCTTTACCCTTTTGGCCGATCATCCCGGCATCGCAAACGACCTTCGGATGTGTCGGGCAGGGCATCTACCTTCTAGTTTCGACAGCTTTTGCCTGCAATATTTATTTCTACCGGGAATATACAAATATTGCAGCGCAATAATGAAAATCTACCAGCTAAAAGTGAATATAGCAGGCTAAATATTAAAATATCACCTGAATATTTAAATATTGCATTGCAATATTAATATCAACCAGTCGAATTTGAATATTGCGCTGCAATATTAGCTTATTCCGGTGGTAGTTGAATATTGCAGTAAATGTCGAACCTAATCGGTTAAGAGATGGCCTACCGGACTGCTGCGGAGGTTGTTCTTTGATGGCTTTTAACCATCCTTTCTGCTAGGGTTGCTGTTTTTGTTGCGGGGATGGATTCCCGATGGGGTGCAATGGGGCAATGGGGGATGAGGATGAATAAAAGAAACGGTTCGTAGAGACGGGTCACAACCCCGTTTTTATGGTGATGATAAAAAAGAGACGGGTCTCAGACCCGTCTCTACCTTACCCGTACCGCAATTTCTTTTATGGTAATGGTGCTGTTGCGCTGGAATACGCGCAGCTCCTCAAATCGGAGGGTGTCTACTCCTGGCCTTACGGCCTTAAACGTCCAGATGATGTAGGATGGGCCTCCGTACTTGCGCTTTTCCGCTTTAGGAATCCACCGTGTTGCCTTCAGGCTATCTACAACGGTGGTTTGGGATCTGTTCATCCAGCGCCAAACGTAGCCGCCCCCGATGTGCTCCAGCATCTTAAACGTTATGGTTTCGTTAATGCGAATTTCGTAGTACGGCTTCGGGTCGGGGATTTTTGCTTTTTGGGGCTTGTCCTTACTCCATCCATCCGACAGGATGAATGCCATAAGGGCTGCCAGTATAATCTTTTTCGTCATGATGCCTAGGTGCTTTGGGTGTGCGAAATGTACGAAATTGTGCAATGAAAAGGCAACGGTAATGGGGTTTTTGTGGGCTTTTGCCTTGATGTGCTGATGGCTAAAAGGTCAAGGGCTCCTTCAAAAAAAGAGGAGCCCTTGTTGGTTTATGCTTGATTGCGCGTAAGCGTTATGGGGTAGGTGCGTAGCTAGCGGCTATCGGCCTGAGTTCGCTTTAGGATCTCGCGTCCAATCAGCACCCCGTTTACCGATGCCTGCATTAGCCCTCGGGTGATGCCTGCGCCATCGCCGCCGAGGTAGAGGTTGCGGATGGAGGCCGACTGGAAGTCCGTTCCCACCTTTATGATGTTGGAGTAGAACTTTACCTCCACGCCGTAGAGCAGCGTCTCGTCCGATGCCAAGCCGGGCGTAACCTTGTCGAGCGCCTGTATCATCTCCATAATATCAATAAGAATACGGTGGGGCAGCACCAAACTGAGGTCGCCGGGTACGGCATCCTTAAGCGTTGGGATGATGTTGTTGCGGTAGAGGCGCTCGCGGGTGGTGCGGCGGCCGCGAATCAGGTCGCCAAAGCGCTGTACCAGCACGCGGTTTTGGGTGAGCATGTTGGCCAGCCGGGCGATGTGCTTGCCGTACTCGATGGGCTGGTTGAAGGGTTCGGTAAACTTCTGCGAAACCAGCAGCGCGAAGTTGGTGTTGTCGCTTTTCAGATCCTTGTAGCTATGGCCGTTTACCACCGCCAGCTTCTCGTCGTAGTACTCCGACGACACGAAACCTCCGGGGTTGGAGCAGAAGGTGCGCACCTTGTCGTCGAACGTTTTGGTGTAGTGGATGAGCTTTGCCTCGTAGAAGCTGTCGTTAATCTCCTGCATGATCTCGTTGCGGCACTCCACCCGCACGCCGATGTCCACAATGCCCACTTCGGTGGTGATGCTCTCCTTTGCGCACTGCTTAAAGAGCCAGTCCGACCCTTCGCGCCCAACGGCTACCACTACGTACGATGCTTCGTAGTCGCCCTTGCTGCAGCGCACCCCCTTTATCTCGCTATTCTCTATTATAAGATCGGTAACCGGTGAGTTAAACTTTACCTCTACGCCGTGCGCTACCACGTAGTCGTACAGCTTGTGGTATAGCTCCTGCGTTTTTTCGGTGCCTAGGTGACGAACCGGACAGTGCACCAGCTTCAGGTTGGCGTCGATGGCGCGGCGCTGGATGTCGCGCATCTGCGGGGTGAGGTTTTGACCGTGAACGAGGGTGTCCGCCCCAAATTCGAGGTAAATTTTATCGGTGTACTCGATCAGCTCCATTGTTCGCTCTATGCCCAGGTAGTCGGGCAGCGTGCCACCCACCTCGTGCGATAGCGACAGCTTGCCATCGGAGTATGCGCCAGCACCAGCCCAGCCCGTAGTGATGCTACAGGGTTTGCAGTGAACGCAAATTCCACCGTTGGTATGCTTGGGGCAGCTGCGCTTGGCCATGCTGCGCCCCTTTTCGAGGATAAGGATTTGCAGGTTGGCATTCTCCTTTACCAGCTGGTAGGCAGTAAAAATGCCGGCTGGGCCGGCACCTACAATTATAACGTCGTATTTCATTGTAAGAACATTGTATTGTATATCCGCTACGCGGAAAATCATCTGAAAATACGCAATTTTCTACAAATCTTTATCTGCTACTCGGAATTTGTTGTGCGTCATTTCACCTATTGCCTATGGTTATTCTTCTCTTTACGAAAAGGTAATTGCCCGTAGGACATAACGACTTGTAGCCTTTCACAGTTCGTTCTTTCAATTTGCCCGTAGGGCATAAACTATATTATTCAAGGAGCCTGAATATGTGCATCTCGTTAAAATCGATGCTGTATGGTATATCCGCTACGTGGAAAAACATTCGAGATCGCACAATGGTTTCTACAAATCCTTATCCGCTACGCGGAATTTGTTGTGCGTCATTTCACCTATTGCCTATGGTTATTCTTCTATTTACGAAAAGGTAATTGCCCGTAGGGCATAACGACTTGTAGCCTTTCACAGTTCGTTCTTTCAATTTGCCCGTAGGGCATAAACTATATTATTCAAAGAACTTGAACATGTACAATTCATTAAATTCGATGCTGTTTTTATTGAGGATATCTAGATATTCTTGCCTGAATGTCCTCTTTTTATGATGATTCTCTTGCCCTTCGATATATCGAATTACTGCATCAATTTGCGACCTGCTGTACGAAAAGGCTCCGTATCCTTCTTGCCACTCGAAATGCCCAAGGCAGAGATTATTCTTGTTTATGAATAAGGAGGAACTTCGTTTGATTTCATAAACAGTTTCCGATATCGATTTTGTTGGGTTAAATCCAATCAACAAATGGATATGATCTATATAACCATTGATTTTAATTGATTTGTGATTCATCCCATTTATAATAGCACCAATGTACTCGAATAATCGTGGTCGAATGGAGGGTGTTAATATTCTATCGCGATGCTTTACTGCAAAGACGAGATGGATGTAGACTTGAGTGAAAGATTGAGGCTTCATTGTTAGAATGTTGGTTTCTTTTTATAAAAATAGGGAAAAACAACAATTCTATTGGTCTATATATGTAGATGTAAAATCAACACATTGGATATCCGCTACGCGGAACAATATTTATAATCGCGATGTTTTCTACAAATCTTTATCCGCTACGCGGAATTTGACATCGTGATGACACTTTTTTTATCTGCGTTGCTCTTTTTAGTGTTTTAAATATAAGCAGTTGCCCGTAGGACATAAACTGTATTGGTATTCATTTACATTACATACTTAGTTACAAAAATTGCTGCGAAAATCGCCGATATTGCAATGGAAACCATGATTATCACCAGCAAGCTAATAAGGAAGTAGATGGGCTGCTTGTCTTCTGGGGTTTTCATCATAGGCTTAAGGCCAAGATAGAGGATGTAAAGCCCGTAAATACCCGCAACCATTTGTATAAATGCCAATGCCGGAAAGATGAGCACCACACCGGCAACTAGCGATGGGGTGTAGGAGTATACCACCAGCGTAAAGGCGCGTCCAAAGTTTTTCTCAGATCCAAATGATGGGGCAAGGAATCCTATCACCCAAGAGGCAAGGTACACCGCAAATATGGTAGATGCATATGATATTATGCCTTGGCGAATACCAAAGCTTATTGATCCTTCAATTTGGATTATCTTTCCGTACGAAGTTCCCATAATGCCGTAGCCGATAAAGGTGGCAGCTGCCGGTATTAGCGCCAGTACGAGGAGGTACTTAAAGAGCAGTTCCTGTGCAGGGGTGTCTTCGCTATCGATGGTTTGCCATTCCGTTTTTGGGGAGATGATGATTTGCTTAACACGTTCGAAGAGGTTCATGGTTTTGTGATTTTTGGTTGAACCTGCACAAGTTACGCCATCGGAATGACGAATGCATAGCTTTGTATTGGTTGAGCGTCGAATGATAATGCCCAAAAAGAGCTAACAAAGCCAATTGCGACACTAGAAAGATAAATTAGCATTGAGCCCTTGCCACAAATTGTTAACTTTGTGGGCATAATTCCAATCTACGGATCAATGATACTTTTCTTTAAGGGTACTTCTCCCGTTTTCTACGCAGTAGATGTAAAGCATCCTCTTTCGGATGAGGATATCGCAAAGCTTTGTTGGCTATTTGGTGATGCCACGGCAATAAAAGAGAGCGCGCTGAGCGGTTTCTACGTTGGGCCGCGCCGCGAGATGATCACTCCTTGGAGTACGAATGCCGTCGAAATTACTCAAAACATGGGAATTGGCGGCATTTTTCGTATCGAAGAACTTTTTGAAGTTGCCAGCGCCGATGCTCAGTACGACCACATGCTGCAGCGCCTTTACACCAATCCCGGACAGGAAATTTTTACCATTAACAAGCAGCCTGAGCCAATCTTGTACATCGAGAATATCGATGAGTACAACAAGATCGAAGGTCTTGCGCTTAGCCAAGAGGAGGTAGAATACCTTAACGACGTAAGCCGCCAAATCGGTCGCAAGCTTACCGACTCGGAGGTGTTCGGCTTCTCGCAGGTAAACTCGGAGCACTGCCGCCATAAAATCTTCAACGGTACATTTGTGATCGATGGAGAGGAGCAGGAAAAATCGTTGTTCCAATGGATCAAGCGTACTTCGCAGGAGCATCCTGGTCGACTAGTTTCGGCCTATAAGGATAACGTAGCCTTTATTGAAGGTCCAAAAGCCGAGCAGTTCGCTCCGGCAACGCACGATAAACCCGACTACTTTCAGGTAAAAGATATTGAAACGGTGATCTCGCTTAAGGCCGAGACCCACAACTTCCCAACCACTGTTGAACCATTCAACGGTGCTGCTACCGGAACAGGTGGCGAGATTCGCGATCGTCTTGCAGGGGGTAAGGGATCTCTTCCAATTGCCGGTACTGCTGTTTACATGACATCATACCCACGTTGCGAAGAAAATCGCGAGTGGGAGCAGGCTACACAGCCTCGCGAGTGGTTATACCAAACTCCAGAAGAGATTCTTGTAAAAGCATCGAACGGTGCCAGCGACTTCGGTAACAAGTTCGGACAACCGCTAATCTGCGGTAGCGTACTTACCTTCGAGCACTTCGAGAATGCCAAGAAGTTTGGCTTCGACAAGGTGATTATGCTTGCCGGTGGTGTTGGCTGGGGCAAGAAGGCCGATAGCCTAAAAGGTCACGCCGAAGTTGGCGATAAGGTTGTAGTAATGGGTGGCGATAACTACCGCATCGGTATGGGCGGTGGAGCTGTTTCGTCGGTTGCCACAGGCGAGTACGCCAATAGCATCGAGCTAAATGCCGTACAGCGCTCTAACCCCGAAATGCAGAAGCGCGCAGCCAACGCCATTCGCGCCATTGTAGAAAGAGATGAAAATCCAATAGTATCCATCCACGACCATGGTGCTGGTGGTCACCTTAATGCGCTCTCGGAGTTGGTTGAGGAAAAAGGTGGAAAGATTGATATAACTAAGCTGCCTGTTGGCGATCCAACGCTATCGGCAAAAGAAATTGTAGGTAACGAGAGCCAGGAGCGTATGGGACTTCTTATTAAGGAGAAGGATGCCGAGTGGCTTAAAAATGTTGCCGATCGCGAGCGTGCTCCAATGTATGTTGTAGGTGAAATCACCGGCGATATGCGATTCTCATTCGAGAATCCGCAAACTGGCGAAAAGCCAATTGACTTAAAGCTGGAGCACTTCTTCGGAAAGCCACCTCGTACCTTTATGCGCGATAACGCTAAGGTCGAGAAGTTCGCCGAGGTTGCTTACGATAAGGTAAAAATCCAGAGCTATATCGAGCAGGTTCTTCAGCTAGAGGCTGTGGCTTGTAAGGATTGGCTTACCAATAAGGTAGACCGTTCGGTGACAGGTCGTATTGCCCATCAGCAGTGCACAGGTTCGCTTCAGCTGCCGCTAAACAACCTTGGTGTTGTAACAATGGACTATCAGGGAGAGCGTGGTATTGCCACCTCAATTGGTCATGCGCCAGTAAGTGCCATGGTTGATCCTGAAAATGGCTCTATCCTATCGATTGCCGAAGCGCTTACCAACCTTGTTTGGGCTCCAATCGAGCAAAAGCTCGAGGGTGTATCGCTCAGCGCAAACTGGATGTGGCCATGTAAGAACGAAGGCGAAGATGCTCGACTATACAAAGCTGTAAAGGCCGTTAGCGACTTTTCTGTAGCTCTTGGAGTAAACATCCCAACGGGTAAAGACTCGTTATCGATGACCCAAAAGTATAAGGATGGAGAAGTAGTTTACTCACCCGGAACCGTTATTATCTCTACTGTTGGCGAGGTAACCAACATCCGCAAGGTGGTAAGTCCAGCACTCGAAAACGATACGAAGACTTCTTTAATATACGTTGACTTCTCGAAGAGCGCATTCAGTCTAGGTGGTAGTTCTTTCGCACAGGTGGTAAATCGCCTTGGAGAGGATACGCCAACCGTTGCAGATGCTGCATACTTCAAGACTGCATTCAACACATTGCAGAACTTGGTTGAAGAGGGTAAGATTCTTGCTGGACATGATATCTCTGCAGGCGGACTTCTAACTGCTCTTCTCGAGATGACCTTCTCGCACAACGGACTAGGATTAAAGGTTGATCTTTCTTCGCTAGGCGAGGCTGATGCAGTTAAGGTTCTCTTTAGCGAAAAGCCATCGGTGCTTATTCAGGTTGCCGATGTCGATGGTGTTACCGCAACGCTGAAGGCTGCAGGGTTGAGCTACGCAGTAGTTGGTGCGCCTGTTGCTGGTAGTGCTGTTGAGGTTGCCGTTAATGGAACTAACTTCTCGTTCGATATTCCATCGCTTCGCGATAAGTGGTTTAAGACTTCATACTTGCTTGATCGTAAGCAAAGCGGCGAGCAAAAGGCCAAAGAGCGTTTCGAGAACTACAAGAAGCAGGAGCGCCAGTATAAGTTTAACCCAAACTTTACAGGAACGTTTGCTCAGTTTGGTATCGATCCTAAGCGTAGAACACCAAGTGGCGTAAAGGCTGCCATTATCCGCGAAAAGGGCTCAAATGGCGATCGCGAAATGGCCTACTCGCTTTACCTAGCAGGTTTCGACGTTAAGGACGTTCATATGACCGATCTTATCACCGGACGTGAGACGCTCGAAGATGTGAATTTCATCGTATTCGTAGGAGGATTCTCTAACTCCGACGTTCTTGGTTCGGCAAAGGGTTGGGCAGGTGCATTCCTTTACAATCCTAAGGCAAAAGAAGCGTTAGATAAGTTCTATGCCCGTAAGGATACGCTTAGTTTGGGTGTCTGCAACGGTTGTCAGCTAATGGCCGAATTAGGTCTGGTTTACCCCGAGCATGAGCAGAAGCATAAGATGCTCCACAACGATACCCATAAGTACGAGTCATCCTTCTTAACCATAGATGTGCCAAAGAACAACTCTGTTCTGTTTAGCTCGATGGAAGGGCAGACTTTAGGTATTTGGGTTGCGCATGGCGAGGGTAAGTTCAACTTCCCATATGAGGAAGGTCGTTACAACATTGTTGCCAAGTATAGCTACGAACAGTTCCCTGGTAATCCAAACGGTTCTATGTACAATGCTGCAGGCGTAGCATCGGCAGATGGTCGCCATTTAGCCATAATGCCACACTTCGAGCGTGCAATCTTCCCTTGGCAGTGGGCACACTACCCATCGGCTCGCAAAAACGAAGAGGTATCACCTTGGATAGAGCCTTTTGTTAATGCACTTAATTGGATTAAGAAACACTAGATTTAGTATTCTTCCGAATATAAAAGCCCCGGCGAATTGCTGGGGCTTTTTTGTTGTATGTAAATGCTTTCGTTTAGCTTTTTTGATACTTCTGTTTTCAACATTGTTAGGTTAACGAGTGTTATTCATATAAAATAAACTAAACCAATGAAGGTTTTGCACCTACTTATAGGAGTCGTTCTTGTAGGAACCATCTCCTGTCAACAACAAAAAAAAGGAGAGGATAGAATTGTGGTAACCTCCGAAGAGTCCTCTGATTCTACAAGGGTAATTGGAAAACGCTTGCGGTTAACATATCCTGAGTACACCGTTTTTGAATCGTTTAAGTCCGATTCGACAATTACATGGACTAGTGTGAATATTGATGGTGAGCGGGAAGAGGGTAGTGAAAGTATAAGCTACTTTCTTGTTGAAGATAATATCCATTTTGTAGGATGGATTACTGCAAATGGGGATGTTGTGAGCCAGGTGCTTGATACAAAGGGTATGAAAGTTTATACAGTTGTTAGTAAACCTAGTGGCGTCAATAAATCAGTAAAGCGCAAAGGTGAAGTTCTAAGCGGTACAATTAAATTCTTGAAATAGTTTTCTTTCTATCCTAAAGGCTTGGTTTAATTCCAAGCCTTTTTTCTGAATATTGAACCTCTATTTTGAAACAATTTTAGACAAGAGAACATCGATATTCGTTCTTTATGGCGCATATGCTATACAAATTATAACATTCTAAATCTTAAAAACTATTGATGCGGTTTGTTAATTTGGCTCTATTTATAGATATTTGTCCGCTATGAAAAACACGTTACAACTGGCATAGAGCATGGAATTGATGCTACTCTTAAAAGGTATAATTGTAGGGTTGTTAGCGTCCATTCCGCTTGGTCCTATTGGCGTGTTGTGTGTGCAGCGGACAATAAATAAAGGTCGGTTATCCGGTTTTTTTTCAGGCATGGGTGCTGCTTTTGCAGACACTGTATTTGCGACAATCGCAGGGTTTAGCCTTACCTTTATAATGGATTTTGTAGAGGAATGGAAGATTGAGTTTCAAATTGGCGGGGGAATATTGATTTTTCTACTCGGTTTGAAAATATTTATGACCAATCCGATATCCCAAATGCGCAAGAATAGAAGGCAAAAGAATCGGTTGTTTGAGGACTTCGTTTCTGTATTTTTGCTAACTGTTTCGAATCCAATGGCAATTTTTCTTTTTGTTGCACTTTTCGCCTATGTGAATGTGGTTGCTGATGGCGAAAACTTTATGAGCGCAGGTGCTATTTTGGGAGGTGTGCTTTTTGGAGCTTCGTTGTGGTGGTTTACGCTTACCTCTTTTGTAAATATGTACCGAAAAAGGTTCCGCATACGACAGTTGTGGTGGATTAATAAGATCGCTGGAGCAGTAGTGATGCTGATTGGGATAGCAACTATTGTAGAACTTCTTTTTAAGTAGCTTTTTCTTTTTTTTTATTAATATTTTTTCTTTCATTCAAACAAAAAACGCCTCTTGCGAGGCGTTTTTTGTTATAGGTTATTCTTCTTCATCCGGTTTTTGTAGCATTGCTATGCTTTCCTGGGTAATTTGATCGCCATACTTGTCGTACAGCTTAAACTCCATATACGAGAATGATTGCGATTCGGCAATTTTAATGAAGCATTTGTACTTCCACATCCACTCGAATCGTTTAGAGAAAAATCCTTGTTTCAGGTATGCTGCAATGTATGGATGAACGATTAGTTTTATCCACCGAAGCTTACGCTCCTCTAAAAAGTAGGCCATCTGGTTTTCGATTTGCGTATCGAAAATAATGGCAGGGCTAATTTGACCGGTTCCTTGGCAGCTTGGACACTGTTCCGTTGTGTTGATGTGCATTTCTGGGCGAACCCGTTGACGGGTAATTTGCATTAGCCCAAATTTGGTTAGAGGAAGAATGTTGTGCTTAGCTCTATCGGTGGCCATTGCCTCACGCATCTTGTCGAAAATTTTCTGCTTATTCTCGTTTCCATGCATGTCGATAAAGTCAATAACAATAATTCCTCCCATATCGCGCAGCCTTAGCTGGCGGGCGATTTCCTGCACAGCAGTAGAGTTTACCTCAAGGGCATTGGCCTCCTGGTTGTCGAGCATCTTGCTGCGGTTGCCGCTGTTGACGTCGATAACGTGAAGCGCTTCGGTATGCTCAATGATGAGGTAAGCGCCGCTTTTAAACGAAACTGTCTTACCAAAGGATGCCTTTATCTGCTTGGATACCCCATACTGGTCGAAAATGGGAACGTTGCCCTTGTACAGCTTTACAATTTTTTCTTTATCAGGAGCAATGCTGCTGATGTATTCTTTTATGTCTTCGTAAACCGAATCGTCGTTTACGTAGATATTTGTGAAAGAACCGTTGAGCACATCTCGGAGGATGGCGGTTGTTCGGTTCATTTCGCTGAGTACTAAGCTGGGTACCGGGGTTGTTCGTAGCTTTTCGTAAACCATTTCCCACCTTCGGACAAGTTCCTTGAGCTCGGCATCAAGAACGGCTACCTTTTTCCCTTCGGCAGCGGTACGGACTATTACTCCGTAGTGTTGCGGTTTGATGCTTTCGAGAAGCTTTTTAAGGCGTTTTTTTTCCTCGTTCGAACTGATTTTTTGAGATACTGATATCTTCTCGGAAAATGGCATCAGAACCATGTTGCGTCCAGCAATCGAGATTTCTGATGTTAAACGAGGGCCTTTGGTGGAAATGGGTTCCTTCGCTATTTGTACTAAAATGTTTTGTCCAGGGGTAAGCTGCGAGGATATCTTCCCGTTCTTGTCGATGTCGTGCTCCATTTTCATGGAGTAGAAAGGGTTAGATTTGGGCTTGCGTGCTGTCGCCTGAATCAAAAATTTAGACAGAGAGCTGAATTGAGGTCCAAGATCAAGATAGTGGAGAAAGGCATCCTTTTCGTAACCAACGTCAACAAAAGCCGCATTTAGGCCTGGCATCAGCTTGCGAACCCTTCCGATGTAGATGTCTCCAACCGAAAAGCCTTCTTCGCGGCGTTCGTTATGGAGCTCAACGAGCTTTTTGTCTTCGAGTTGCGCTATGCTAATCTCAGCCTTGCTAACGTCAATAATAAGTTCGTTACTCACTTTTCTCCTTTTCTTACCTGTTTAATGAAACAAACCTAAAGAATCAAAAAGACTCTTTAGGTTTGATGTTCTTTTTAGGTTAATGGCTAGTCACCTATTTTTTCTTTTTGTGCCTGTTCTTTCTTAAGCGTTTTTTGCGCTTGTGAGTAGCCATTTTATGTCTCTTCCTTTTTTTACCGCTTGGCATGATTCTGATTATTTAAAAGGTTAACTATTTGCTCGATTTTACCGAAGTTTTCACCTTGCCAGTGAAGCTCTTAGCAGGCTTGAACGAAGGAATGTTGTGCTCAGGAATGATGATGGTAGTGTTCTTCGAAATGTTGCGAGCTGTTTTTTGAGCTCTCTTCTTAACGATGAACGAACCAAATCCTCTTAAGTAAACGTTCTTGTCCTTCACTAAAGAGTCCTTAATTGCCTCCATAAATGCTTCAACTGTCTTCTGCACAGTTACTTTCTCAATTCCGGTATTTTTCGAAATCTCGTTTACGATATCTGCCTTTGTCATGGTTAAAAGCTTTAATTATCAATCGTTTGAATTGTTATGCTTTATTCAGAATGCAAATATATATGATTTATATCTATAAATGAAACACATTTGGATTATTTTTGGTTGCTTTTTTTGCTTTTTCTAGTTGATACTTATGATATTCTCACAGGTTTTGGTTAAGTGGTATGCTGCTAACAAGCGAATACTACCTTGGAGAGAGACGGGGAATCCATACTATATATGGGTTTCGGAGGTGATTTTGCAGCAAACTCGCGTTGCTCAAGGGATTGACTACTATATTCGCTTTATAAATACCTTCCCAACGGTTTACGATTTGGCCCATGCCGACATCGATCGCGTACTGAAGGTATGGCAAGGTTTGGGCTACTATACTAGGGCTCGAAATATGCATGCAACCGCAAAGGAGATTGTGGACAATCATAAAGGTGCTTTTCCTCGAACATACCAAGAGTTAATCAAGCTAAAGGGGATTGGGGACTATACTGCATCGGCCATTGCTGCTTTTGCCTTTGGAGAGGCGGTAGCGGCTGTAGACGGCAATGTGTACCGTATTTTTGCTCGACTATTCGGCATTGATACTCCTATAGACACACAAAAAGGCAAGTTAGAGCTAAAGGTTATTGCGAATAGTATGCTTGACAGGGAGAATCCGGGGGTGTACAATCAGGCGATAATGGATTTTGGAGGAACGGTTTGTACTCCTAAGAGGCCAAACTGCTTTTCTTGCCCGGTAATGGAGATTTGCAGCGCTTTCCGAAACCGAAAGGTCGATCAATATCCTGTTAAATCGAAAACTATAAAAAAAACGGAGCGATACCTTACCTATATTATACCACAGAAGGGAAGTCAGACCTACATAGCAAAGCGCGTTAACGACGATATCTGGAAGTCGCTTTATGAGTTCCCTCTCATAGAGACGGATCGGCAGATGGAGGTTGACGAAATTGTCGAAACCGATAACTGGGCAAAGCTATTCGAGGGGAAAGCGGTTGATGTGCTCTACTTTTCGTCGCCAAAGAAGTATTTGCTGAGCCATCAACGCATTTTTGCCCGTTTTGTGGTTGTTCGAATGGATGAGGAATCGCAACTTTTGAAAGAAAAATTTTCGGCAATAAATTTGTCCGAAATCCACAACTACTCTACATCACGGCTTATCGAAGGCTTTCTTGCGGCGGAGCCTGTTGAAAAATATTTTAAAAAAAGCACGAAAGATTGAGTAATTATTTGTAGCTTAAGCGTGTAATTAATATTTAACCATGATTAATAAAGTAATTCTTGTAGGAAATGTCGGTGCCGATCCAGAGGTGAGGCGCTTTGACTCTAACACTCCGGTGGCTAATTTTCGTATGGCAACTAGTGAGACCTACACCGACAAGCAAGGGGTACGTCAAACTAATACGGAATGGCATAATATTGTAGCCTGGAGAGGATTGGCCGAGATCGTTGAAAAGTATGTGAAGAAGGGTTCTCAACTTTACGTTGAGGGTCGTTTGCGTACGCGCAGCTACGACGATGCCAATGGCGTTAAGAAGTACGTTACAGAAATTGTAGCGGATACCATGAAGCTCTTAGGTAGGCGCGAAGGCGAGAACCAGAACGATAGCTATTCGTATGGTCAGGCGAATTCTGCTGCAATTACTAGTCAGGTTGACGCGATTGAAGCAGAAGGCAGCGACGATCTTCCTTTCTAAGGCAGCGCTAAAAATGGAGCGTAGAGGGTGTCTCGTGCTAGCGATACCCTCTTTTTATTTTAAGGTGTAGAAGAAGCTTGCCTGTTATTCTACTGCTGGCTGGCTATTCCCCTGTTTTGCATTGGGGGCATTTTACACTATATTTGCTATGTGCGACATTCGTGGCTAGTTTAACTTAATATGAACGTTTTGGCTGATAGTTTCCCGGATAGTATGTCTTTGGGGTTCGTTGTAACCTATAATTCCTTTACAATTGAATTGGCTTTTTTGCTTGTAGCAATAATCCTTTTGCTCATTGTCTCTGGACTAATCTCTGGCTCCGAAATTGCCTATTTCTCCCTTACGCTTTCCGATAAAAACAAGCTTAACAAGAAAAATACGAAGTCGGGAGTAGAGGCCGTAAGGCTACTTTCCAAGTCAGATTACTTGTTGAGCACCATTTTATTTGCTAGGGGGATTTTAAATGTTGCTGTGGTTATTCTATCGGCGTACATAATTAATTCTATAGTAGATTTTGGGCAAACTCCGATATTGGGCTTCGTGTGCCAGATTGTGGTAATAGCCTTATTTCTTCTGCTGTTTGGGCAGATAATACCAAGGATATTGGCTGCGCATTATCCGGTTAAGTTTGTGCTTTTTATGGCTATACCGCTTTCGCTACTGGTGAAGGTGTTTAGGCCATTGTCGTATTTGCTGATTCGATCATCGAGGTTGTTTGGTAAGCGTATTCTGAGGAGATCAATTCATAATATTTCGATGAACGATCTTTCGGATGCCATAGACATTGCGGAACCAAAATCGCAGGAGAATAGGAGCATCTTGAAGGGAATCGTTGAGTTTGTAAATACGGAGGCTAGCGAGATTATGACTCCCCGACTAGACGTGGTGGGGGTTGATATATCGGCAAACTACGATGCGCTTAAAAAGGTTGTTTTAGAATCGGGGTATTCCAGAATCTTAGCCTACGACGACTCGCTCGACAACGTGAAGGGCATTTTATACATCAAGGATCTATTGCCTTACCTCGATGAAAAAAGCAGCTTTCGATGGGCATCCTTGATAAGGACTCCTTACTTTGTGCCCGAGAATAAGAAGATAAACGACCTGCTGGAGGAGTTTCAAACAAAGAAGATTCACCTTGCAGTGGTTGTGGATGAGTATGGGGGAACCTGCGGAATTGTTTCGTTGGAGGACATCCTTGAGGAGATTGTCGGTGAGATATCGGACGAGTCGGACTACGACGAGGAGAAGGACTACGTGAAGCTGGATGAGAATACCTACCTCTTTGAGGGGAAGACCCTGCTCAACGACTTCGTGAAGGTTTTTGAGGAGGCCGAAGATGTTTTTGCAGAGGTAAAGGGCGAGGCCGAAACGCTTGCCGGGTTGCTGCTGGAGATTAAGGGCGATTTCCTTCAAAAAGGGGAAGAGCTGGTTTACGGAGGCTTCACCTTTAAGGTAGACTCTATAGAAAAGCGTAGAATTAAAAAGGTAAAAGTTACAATACAGAATAAAGATGAAGAAGAGTAAGCGCTCCTATATATATTTGGCTCTTATGGTGGGGCTAGTTTCGCTGATTATGGAATCGTGTGGCGGGAACTATACGCCAAAGCCTAGAGGGTACTTCAGAATAGCCCTGCCCAAGAAGTCGTACGCGCTTTTCGATTCGACGGGCTTTCCCTACAGCTTCGAATATCCGAAGTACGCTAAGCTTGTTCCCGACAGGGAGGCTGGTGCTGAGCCCTACTGGGTAAACATCAACTTTAGAGGCTACAAGGCGGTGCTTCACCTTAGCTATAAGCGGATCAATAACGACCTGCCAACGCTGCTGGAGGATGTACATGCCTTTGTGTACAAGCACACCATTAAGGCCGATGCCATTCTCGAAACGGCCTACAGCGCTCCCGAGCGCAAGGTGTACGGAACGCTTTACGATATAGAGGGCAACGCGGCAAGCGCCCTTCAGTTCTACCTTACCGACAGCACCAAAAACTTTGTTCGCGGTGCGCTCTACTTCTATACCCGCCCCAACAAGGACTCGTTGGCTCCAGTTGTCGAGTACTTCAGGAAGGATGTGGTTCGGTTGGTGGATACCTTTAACTGGAGGCGATAGCAATGGCCATATCCTTTATCAGCAGAGACGAACGGCTGTCGGTTTACCTTTGGAAGATTGAGGAGGAGCTGCCGGATCTGCTGAGCAGCGCTGCGCTTACCGCCGACGAGCAGGCGCAGTACGATACCTTTAGGGCCGAGTCGCGCAAGCGGCAGTGGCTTACGGTTCGGGCGCTCGCCAATAAGGTCTTCGGGCGTAAGGCTACAATTACGTATAGCGCCATTGGTCGGCCTTCTTTGGAAACCGATGGCGAGTACATCTCCATCTCGCACGCCGATGCCTATGCGGCCATCGCCGTAGGGCCGATTAGCCGCATTGGGGTTGATGTGGAGAGCATCAACCGCAAGTACACCTCCATCCGTCATAAGTTTGTTGCGGATAGCGAGGCGGCCATCTTCGCCGCTAAAGGATTTGAGGCGAAGCTTTATCTACCTATTATATGGTGCGCCAAGGAGGCGGCCTTTAAGGCGGCCAACTGCAGCGATGTCGATTTTATCCGCGATGTGGTGGTTGATGGGGTAGCGGCCAACGGTGAGCTTTCGGCTGGCGAGGTGACGGTAAGGTTCAACCCGCTGGATGCAAGCGGCACCTTTAAATTCTCGATTTTTGATGATCATGTTATAGCATGGGGCGAGTATGACGGTATTTAAGAATATACAAAGCACCATAGGGCAGCGCCCGATGCTGGCGCTGCTGGTTGACCCCGACAAGGTGGGCGATGCAAGCGCGAGGGATACCCTTATTAATAGGATATCGAACTCGAAGGTAGATCTGGTGCTGGTGGGAGGAAGCCTCATCTTCTCGAGCGTTGACGATACTGTTGTGGCGCTGAAGCGGGGATGCGGGAAGCCTGTTGTGCTATTTCCCGGGCTGTCGTCGCACTTTACGCCATCGGCCGATGCCATCCTGTTCCTGTCGCTCCTCTCGGGGCGTAACCCCGAATTCCTGATCGGCAACCATGTGCACGCCGCTATCCCCATCATGAAAAGCGGCATCGAGGTTATCCCTACCGCCTACATTCTTGTTGATGGAGGCCGTACAACCTCGGTGGAGTACATGAGCAATACACATCCCATACCTGCCAACAAACCCGACATTGCGCTTGCCACCGCGGCGGCTGCCCAGCTGCTGGGCTTTCGGATGATCTACCTCGAGGCGGGTAGCGGCGCGCTAAACCACGTTCCGAAGGAGACCATCTTACAGGTGAAGCAGCATGTGAGCCTGCCGGTGATTGTGGGCGGGGGCATCCGTACCGAGGAGAGCCTATGCGAGGTGCTCGATGGTGGCGCCGATGTGGTGGTGGTGGGCACTGCCTTCGAGGAGGATGCGGGGCTGATCGATCGGTTTGCCGAGATCGTAAGCACAAGAAGTAGAAACGAGGAGCGTTAGGGCTCCTTTTTTTATGTGAGTTCGATGTGGGAATTGAACCCCAATAAATGGGTAGCAAAAGTTATAATCAGCGCGATTGCTCCCGCTAAGGCGGGAGGTCGGCGTAGCCGGGGGTGGTTGTAAGTGAGAAATCTTGTAATGCCTTAACAATCCGACTTAAACCACCCCACCCCCGCTTCTCGGGATTTCCGCTTCGCTACAACCTTCGGGCACTCCTCCTTGAAAAGGCGGGGAGTACACTCTAGGCAACCTTTGCTTATGATATTATCTTCTTTCATAGAATAACGATTTTTTATGGGCGACAGCTGCTTGTCGTACACTTTCGGGCAGCTGGTAAATGGACGACAACTGCTTGTCGTGCACTTTAGGTCTTCTGGAAATAGGCATCACTCGGTTGATGCGCACTTCCGGGCTTCTGGTAAATGGGCGACAGCTGCTTGTCGTGCACATTCGGGTGTCTGGAAATGGGCGACAGCTGCTTGTCGTGCACTCTCGAGCATCTGGTAAATGGGCATCAATCGGCTGATGTGTACTTCCGGGCTTCTGGTAAATAGGCATCACTCGGTTGATGAGCACTTACGGGCATCTGGAAATGGGCATCACTCGGTTGATGTGTACTTCCGAGCATCTGGTAAATAGGCATCATTCGGTTGATGAGCACTTCATCTGTCTAAAAAATGCAAACGAAGCGGGTAGCTCTTTCGCTCTTGACCTAGGTTCTGAATTAGAACGAGACGCATGCAATGCGTCTCTACCCCAGAAACGCTGATTCGGGCGGTTAGAGACGCGATGATCGCGTCTCGAAGCAACCTTAGCAGAGGATTAGCCGCAAGCCGAACAATCCGCGATTCAGACATTAAAAAAATCCCCCAGCAAATGCATCTGCTGGGGGATTCGTATTATTAGGTAACGCTATGCTATCGGACTAGTTCCTTAATTGGCTCGCCGGTTGCGGCGTTCGACCACGAGATGTCGAGCAGGTTGGCAATTGTTGGAGCAATGTCGGCAGGATCTACCTTGCTCGATATGCTTTCGCGCTTAATCTTCCATCCGTACCAGATTAGGGGTACGTGGGTGTCGTAGCTGTAGGGCGAGTTGGACGAGGTTACCACCTCGTCGCTATCCACCCAGCCGGGCTGCAGGTTGATCACCACATCGCCCGAGCGCTGCGCGTAGAAGGAGTTCTGCATCTTCTGCATGATGCCGTCGGTGAAGCTGGTGTACTCGAGCACCGATGCCGGTATGGCCTGTGCCACGCCCGAGAACTGCTTCATGAAGTTGGCCACCTTGGTTTGCATTTCCGCTAGGTTGATCTTGGAATCCTCGATCAGCGTATGGTTAAGGTAGATCTGCTTCTGATGGTAGGCCTTAATCCACTCTCCACGGCCGTAGGTGGCGTTGAGGAAGATCTTTAGCAGCATCAGGTTGCGGTTGGGCTCGAAGTGTCCGGCCGGAATCTTACTCTTTTCGATAAACTTAGGAGCGTTGGCCACCCCGTTGTCGGAGGTGAGCACCACCAGCACGTTTTGCTTTCCGATGTTGTCGGAAAGGAACTTAACCAGATGCGCAATTTCTTCGTCGAGGCGGTAGTAGGTGTCCTCCATTTCGATGGAGGTGGGGCCGTACTTTTGCCCGATATGCTTGTTGGCATCAAGGGTGATGGTGAGCAGGTCGGTGGCATCATCCTTGCCCAGCCCCTCGTTAACGATGGCGGCAATGGCAAAATCCTTGGTGAGGTTGTTGCCGTAGGGCGTATCCATCAGCTTCTCGTAGGTAGGGCGCGATTTAGACTTAAGCATGCTGCCAAGGCCGTTGTCCGGATTGGTGAGCAGCGGCTTGGCGGTGGTGTCGAAGTTCTCTTTCGAGCTGATGTACTTGTTCAGCGGCTTGGTAAGCCCCCACTTGTTGTAGATATAGATATCGGGGAACTTCTTTTGGTTGAACTCGTCCACCCACTTCGGAAGCGATGGCATGTAGTAGCTGCTGGTCATAAACTTTCCGGTCGATGGATCGAACCAGTAGGCTGCATCGGCGCTGTGGCCTGCCAGGAATACCGCCGAGGTTGGCTCCATGGCAACACCAATCACCTTCGAGTTCTTGTTGGCCATTTTGATCTCGTCGGCCAGCGTTCCGGCCAGCAGGTTGCGTGGCGAAACCTTACCTAGATCGCCGAAACCACCAACGCCTTCGGTCTTCGAATCCTGAACGGCCTTCACGTTTTGGTCGGTAAGCGGTATGTACCACATGTCGCCAACAACGCCGTGGGTCGATGGGTTGGTTCCGGTTGCAATGGTTGCCAGTCCGGGAGCCGATTGCGTGAAGCTATAGTTGTACTTTGCATTCTTGCATACCGCACCTTCTTCGAGTAAAACCCTGAATCCGTTGTCAGAAAAGTTTCCGAAGTACCGTTGAAGGTAGTCGTAGCGCATTTGGGTAACCACGATCTCAACGATAAGCTTGGGCCTTTCGGAAGGAATAGCGCGTCCTTGTCCAAAAGAGCACGATGCAATAAGCAGTGCTGCCAGTGCAGCGGCGATTTTTTGCATTTTATTTGCCATTAACGACGGTAGAATAATCCTTAAGCCTAAACGTTGAAGCGGAAGTGCATGATGTCGCCGTCTTGGACAACGTACTCTTTACCTTCAACAGCCAGCTTGCCGGCTTCCTTAACTGCAGCTTCCGAGCCAAGCGCAATGTAGTCGGCATACTTAATAACCTCTGCACGGATGAATCCCTTTTCGAAGTCGGTGTGGATTACGCCTGCAGCTTGTGGAGCCTTAGACCCCTTATGGTAGGTCCAAGCGCGGCACTCGGTTTTGCCGGTGGTGAAGTAGGTTTCCAGGTTAAGCAGCGCGTAGGCCGATTTGATAAGGCGCGATACGCCCGACTCGTGTAGGCCGACCTCCTCTAGGAACATCTGGCGCTCCTCGTAGGTTTCCAACTCGGCGATTTCGGCTTCGGTCTTTGCCGCAACGATTAGGATTTGAGCCCCCTCGTTCTTTACCGCCTCGCGAACCATATCTACGTACTTGTTGCCGTTTACGGCGCTTGCCTCATCTACGTTACAAACGTATAGAACGGGCTTTACGGTAAGCAGGTGAAGATCGTAGCAAAGCGCCTTGCCGGTTTCGTCGAGCTCGAGCTCGCGAGCCGATCGTCCGCTTTGCAGCAGCGCCTTGTACTCAAGAAGAATTTCGTAAAGCTTCTTGGCGCTCTTGTCGCTGCCTGTTTTTGCCATCTTCTCAACGCGGCTGATGCGGGTCTCAACAGTTTCGAGGTCCTTCAGCTGCAGCTCAGCGTCGATAATTTCCTTATCCCTAACAGGGTCTACGGAGCCGTCTACGTGGGTCACGTTCTCGTCGTCGAAGCAGCGAAGCACGTGGATAATGGCATCGGTGTCGCGGATGTTAGCAAGAAACTTGTTGCCAAGGCCCTCGCCCTTGCTGGCTCCTTTTACCAAGCCTGCAATGTCAACGATTTCAACGGTTGCAGGAACTATCTTTAGGGGCTTGTCGATGTCGGCAAGCTTTATGAGTCTTTCATCTGGAACTGTAATAACGCCCACGTTGGGTTCGATAGTACAGAATGGGAAGTTCGCAGCCTGTGCTTTTGCGTTCGAAAGGCAGTTGAATAGGGTCGATTTTCCAACATTAGGAAGCCCTACAATACCACATTGTAATGCCATTGGATATTAACGTAATAGTTTAGATTAACGAGGCGCAAATTTAGCGGAAAAAACAGAGCCTCCTTGTTTTGTCTGGTTTAAAACACCTTATTAAGGGGAAAATTACTAAATATTAGCTGGTACTTATACCTTAATCGGTTAACTTTGCCGCCGATAAATTAACATTATCAAATTTTTATCTCACTCTTAATCTTCGTCTTCATGGCAGATATAGCAGAACTAAAGCTAATGGCTTCTCAGGTTCGAAGGGATATTATTCGAATGGTTTCTGGCGCAAATTCGGGGCATCCAGGAGGCTCTCTCGGATGCGCAGATTTTATGACGGCGCTTTACAAGAATATTCTACAAAACAATCCGGCAGATTTTCGTTACGATGGGCATGGACACGATATGTTCTACCTTTCGAATGGTCACATTTCTCCGCTTTGGTATAGCGTGCTAGCACGTACCGGATACTTTGGTGTTGAGGAGTTAGGCTCATTCCGTAAGCTGGGAGCCCGTCTTCAAGGTCACCCAACCCCCGATAAAGGTATTCCCGGCGTTCGTGTTGCATCTGGCTCGCTTGGTCAAGGGCTTTCTGTTGGAATAGGAACGGCACTTGCTAAGAAGATGAATGGCGACCGCTCGCTGGTGTTCACCCTACATGGCGATGGCGAGCTTCAGGAAGGTCAAATATGGGAAGCTGCCATGTTTGCAGGGGCAAAGAAGGTTGATAACATCATTGCTACCGTAGACTATAACGGAAAGCAGATTGATGGCCCTGTTGATCATGTGCTCTCGCTTGGCGATCTTGAGGCTAAGTGGCGCGCATTCGGTTGGGAGGTGCTTGCCATGAACGGAAACGTGATGGAAGAGGTTGTTGATACGCTCGGCAAGGCACGTTCGATGACCGGCAACGGCAAGCCAATCGTAATCCTTATGAAAACCGAAATGGGCTTCGGCGTCGACTTTATGATGGGAACCCATGCATGGCACGGAAAGGCTCCTAATGCCGAGCAAACCGAAAAGGCCCTTGCTCAGCTCGAAGAAACTCTAGGAGACTACTAATCGATCAACTTACCTTAAGATTATTAGCGATGATTAAATACGAAAATACAGGAAGCAAAGATACCCGTTCGGGTTTTGGCGCTGCACTCGATATTCTTGGTGATGAAAATCCTAATGTTGTTGCCCTTTGTGCCGACCTTATAGGTTCGCTTAAAATGGACAACTTCGTAGCAAAGCATCCCGAGCGCTTCATTCAAACCGGAATTGCCGAAACCAATATGATTGGAATGGCAGCAGGACTGGCTGTGGCTGGAAAGATTCCTTTCGCAGGAACTTTTGCTGCATTTGCTTCTGGACATGTTTACAATCAGATTCGTCAATCGGTTTGCTACTCAAAAACCAACGTTAAGATTGCCGCATCGCATGCTGGCATTACCCTTGGCGAGGATGGCGCAACCCACCAGATTATGGAGGATATCGGGTTGATGAAGATGCTGCCAAATATGGTGGTTATCAACCCATGCGACTATAACCAAACCAAGGCTGCAACCCTAGCTGCTGCCGAGTATGTTGGTCCTGTTTACCTTCGCTTCGGTCGTCCTGTTGTTCCAAACTTTACCGCTGCCGATCAGAAGTTCGAAATCGGTAAGGCTGTAATGATGAATCCAGGTAAGGATGTTACCCTTATTGCAACAGGGCATTTGGTGTGGAAGTCTATTCAGGCAGCCGAGATTCTGGAAAACGAAGGGATTAGCGTAGAGTTAATCAATGTTCATACCATTAAGCCATTAGATGCTAATGCCATTATCGAATCGGCTAAGAAAACTGGTGCGGTAGTAGTAGCAGAGGAGCATTTAATAAGTGGAGGTTTAGGCGAGAGCGTTGCTCAAGTTTTATCGCAAAACGTGCCAACTCCGATGGAATTTGTGGCTGTAGATGATAAATTTGGCGAAAGCGGAACACCCGACGAGCTAATGAAGAAGTTTCACTTGGATACTTCGGATGTCGTTGAGGCAGTTAAGCGCGTGTTGAGCCGCAAGTAATACGCCTATAAGTTTAATGGCAGCATACACGGATAGCGAGCTTTTATCTCAATTTCAAAAAGAAGAAACGAAGAACTATGCGTTTCGCCTGATAGTCCAAAAGTATCAGGAGAAGGTTTATTTGCATATTCGTAAGCTTGTTATCGACCACGATGATGCCAATGATATTGTTCAGAACACCTTTGTAAAGGCTTGGAGCGGACTCGATAATTTTAGGGAAGACTCCCAACTCTTTACATGGCTATACCGAATTGCAACCAACGAGGCGCTTACCTTTTTAAAAAGGAAGCGCACTCGTTTTTTTTTACCCTTGGTTGACGTGGAGGCTCAGCTGGCCAATACGCTCGAAACCGATCCCTACTTTAATGGCGACGAAGCAGAGCTAAAGTTGCAGAAAGCGCTACTCACCCTTCCTGAAAAGCAGCGCGTAGTGTTCAACCTCAAGTATTTCGACGAACTTACCTACGAGGAAATGTCAGAGATACTCGGGACATCGGTAGGTGCGCTAAAGGCATCGTACCATCTTGCTGCAAAAAAAATCGAAAAATATTTACAGGCCGATTAAACCTTTTGCCTTTTCCGTAGTCAAATAAAAGTGAAACGAAACAATTGCTATGGAATTTAAAGGAAATAGGATGACGGATAAAATGGGGAAGCAAAGCCCTTTTGCCGTTCCTGATGGTTATTTTGAGGGCCTTCCTTCTGAAGTTCAGAATAGAATTGCAGCAAGGAAGGCCTTAAAACCATCGATAAACTACCTACATCTATTTAAGCATCAAATGGGAATAACGGTTGGAGTTCTGTTTTTTGCTGCTGTTGCTTATACTGGCTATAGGTACAATAAGTTTGTTGATGAGGCTGTTGTTCTACCCGAGGATTACTACGAATATGTATCGAACAACACAGAAGACTTTAATGAGCAGGATCTAATTCTCGAAATAAAAACCAGCAAAGCAGTGGCCTCTAAAAAAGTATTGAAAAGAGAATCTGATAAGATTATTGATTATCTTGTAGATCAACAGGTTGATGTTGCTGCTGTGGAAGAAGAATTGTATAAAGATTAAGAGATGAACTTACTTAAATTATTAAACGTAAGCACGCTTTCTGTATTAATGTTGTTGTGTACGACTGTTGCGAATGCAAAGTCAGGGATAAAGGAAGATAAGTTGAAAGCCAAGAAAGTAGCCTTTTTTACTCAGAAGTTGAATTTAAATTCGGAAGAAGCTGAGGTTTTTTGGCCAGTTTACAATGAGTATCAGGAACAAAAAGAAAATTTGTTTGAACAGAGGAAGGCTATACATGAGCAATTCGCTCGAAGTCTTCATAAGATGCCAAACAAAGAAGTAGAGGAGTCGTTAGACAAGTTAATGGCTATATCAAAGGATGAAGCAACGTTGCTTGAAACTTATGTGACAAAGTTTAAGGATATCCTTCCCGACAAAAAGGTTGCACAGCTTTTTGTTGTAGAAGAAGATTATAAACGCTTTTTACTCCAGCAAATCAGGAATACCTCCAATCATAGATAGATAATTTGTACAGTGTTTTGTGAATAATAAAGAAGGGTGCTCTGTTGAGCATCCTTTTTTTGTGAAGATTCTTGGATGGTGCTGTTGCCGTAAATTGACTTATTTTTGCAAAAAGTGCTATCTTGCAGAGAACTTTTGACTTGGGTGCGTTTTAGAGTTTCTTGTAAGGTTTGGACTCTTACGCAATAAGTACGGTCGTTTTTATAAGTGTGAGTTTATTGAGTCCATTTGCTGAATTTTTTGTTGCAGTTAGGTATCCCTTTGTGTTTATGTTGAGAATATTTTATAGGTGTTGTCTTTTTTTTATTCTATTCGGGAGTTCTTTAAATTGCCGTGCAGAAGGTTTTGATCTTGTAAAAAATATAAATGCTACCAATGGACTTTCCTCTAATGTCGTTTATACCTCTTTGTTGGATCATCAAGGATTTATTTGGTTTGGAACAGAAGAAGGGTTAACTCGTTTTGATGGGCATTCCTTTAAGGTTTATCCGTCAGACAATATGCAGGAGGCCAGTATCCCTTATGATATCGTTAAAAGGTTGTTCGAAGACAGTAAGGGACGAATTTGGGTTGGTACAGAGCGCGGTTTGGCTTATCTCAGCAACCCTGATCGAAGAGTTGTTCGTCTTTTGGGAGATGTTTCTACGTTGCGGATTTCTGCCATAGAGGAGTTGCGGAATGGCGCAATTTGGGTGACAACTCCTAAAGGAGTATACGAGATTACAGATGATCAGGATGCTGCAAGGCTAGTTTCGCTTCGGCGATATGGGTTAAAGAATGGCGTTGCACTTTCGAATATAGTTCAGGATAAGGATGGCTATCTGTGGGCTTTGGATGTAGATGGAGGTGTTTTCTCTAACCGAAAAGGGGATGCTGCGTTCTCATTTAGGGCTAATAAAAAGTATACCTCACTAGGAAAACTAGATGAAGGACGTTACATATATTTGGTTGGTCGTAATAACGTGGATTTTTTTGATGTTAAAAGAGGTAGGGCAAGTAGCCTAAAACTTCAAAGTCGGATTATGGGGGCTTACCTCTTATCTAAAGACCAACTTCTTATTGTTATGACCAGTGGAGAGGTTGCTCTCTATAGCATTTCAAAAGGCGCAAGCACTTTGGTTCCCCTTCGATTATCGAATATGTTTATTACAGGCGCTGCTTCTCCAATTCCTGGGGTACTATCTTTCTCTACACTCGAAAGCGGAGTTTTAATGTATGCTGAAAACAAACCTCTTTTCGATGTGGTGAATCCTCTTGGGGAGCAAAATGGAGAATACCAGATCTTTAAGTCAATGGTGAAGATGCGTGATGGGCGTATTGCAGCATGTGCATGGAATCATGGTGTTGTAATACTTTCTGGCGATCTAAAGGTGGTTCGTACATACCCTATTTCTTCTGTTTTTGATGGATACAATGCTCAAAGTATAACGGAGTTTATTCCTGGGAATTTGATGGTAGGAACCGTAGGTGGGGGCGTGCGGTTTATTGGAAATGTAAATATTTCAGACAAGGTTAGGGGATTGTTGGGCGTGCTGCAAAACGATAATGTGTGGACCTTAGTTGCCAGCCAATACAAAAGGGGGATTTGGATAGGTACACAGCAAGTTGGCCTTTTGCGATTTGATCCGCTGAAGGAACAAGTAGATAGAAGATTTGGTGCTACCTTCAGGAATATGGATGTGCGAGCTATAATGGAGGTGGATTCCACAAAGCTGCTAGTCGGATCGTTGAATAGGGGGATTTATTTGGTTAATCCTACAACCAGCTACGTTTATAAAATTGGCTCCGATTCTCGATTGGGGAGTGTAGGTGTTTACTGCTTTTATAGGGATGCAAGGCAATCTAATATAGTATGGGTTGGGACTTATGGAAGCGGATTGCTAAAGTTAAATGTGGCAACATTGAGGGTGGAACGAGCTTATACTGTTAAGGATGGCTTGCCGAGCAATGTTGTAAAAAGCATTCAGGCCGATACAAGAGGATTACTTTGGCTAGGAACTGCAAAAGGGTTGAGTAAGTTTTCTCCTGCAACTGGCGAATCTTTTAGCTTCGGGACTGATGGGAAAATGCCTCAGCATATATTCAGCTTTGGCTCCTCTATTCGAACCTCTGATGGATCCATTGTTTTTGGTACAGCTAATGGGCTTATTCGATTTAGACCTCAGCAATTGCGCGAGGTACTGCAATCGGCATTGCCTATTGTTTACGCAGTAAAAGCAGATGGGAAAGAGATCGCTGCCTATAGACAAGGAAGCGATGCAGCGCCCTTAAAAATCCCTTACGTGGATAATACCGTATCGATAGAATTTGGCGGTATAGCCTATAACGTTCAGCAAAAATCCAACTTTTTCTACAAGCTTGAGGGTGTCGATACCGAGTGGAAACGATCGGATAATCTTCAAAATGATGTAACCTATTCTAACCTTAGAAGCGGGACATATACCTTTAGAGTCCGAAATGCAATCTATGGTAAGGAGGATGGTGCGAACGAAACCGTCGTGCGTTTTCGTATTGGCTATCCGTTTTGGGGATCACCCGGGATGATCTCTTTTTATGTATTGGTGGTGATGACCGTTCTTTTCTTTTACAAAAGATATGTAGATTACCGAAAAGCATCAGAAGCAGAACGGGTAAAGAGTAAGTACGAGCTGTATGTTGCTCAGCAGATGTACCGTATGAGGTTGAAGTTTTTTGCAAATATTTCACACGAGTTCAGGACTCCATTAACGCTAATACTAGGTCCAATTCAGTCTTTGATGGATGAGAAGAGCATGACGTCAGAGCGGAAGCTGGCTATGTACCATAGGATTAGTCGTAATGCGAAACGAATGCTAAACCTGGTTTCGCAAATTGCCGACTATAGAAAGCTAGAAGAGGATCAGACTTCTATTGCAGTTGAGCTGCTCGATGTGGCATCTTTGGCACGGCAAACCGTCGATTTATTCTTGGATCAGGTAGAGCAAAAGCAGCAGCAGCTTGTTCTTGAGACCGAAGCTCCTTTATTGGAAGGATGGGTAGATCGCGATAAGTTCGAAAAGATACTGGTGAACCTTTTGTCGAATGCTGTAAAGTACTCCGAAGAGCATGATTCTATTCGCGTCCTTCTGCGTAAAGAACAGATTGCGGACGAAGATTGGCTAGTCCTAGAGGTTGCCGATTCGGGGATTGGTATTGCGCAAGAGAATGTGGGTAAAGTGTTCGATGACTTTTTCCGTGAATCATCTGATGAAGGTGGAACAGGAATAGGTTTGGCCTATACAAAGCGGCTAGTAGAGCTGCATAAGGGAGCTATATCGATTGTTTCGGAGCTGGGCGAAGGAACAACGGTTTCTGTGCGCCTGCCAGTATCGGCAAAGGCTTATAGCGAGCAGGAGCGATATGGAGCAGGAAGCTACGTTCGCAAGGAGCATACCTCTATGCTTCCTTTCGAAAAGGAAGCACCTGAGGTTTCAACATCTGCGGAGCCCAAAAAATGGAAGATTCTAGTGGTTGACGATGATGCCGAAATTTGTAAGTACGTTGCAGAAATCTTCGAAGATCACTGCGAGGTGATGACGGCCTCCGATGGACAGGTAGGGCTTCGAAAGGCTACATCTTTTCTTCCTTCGCTCATCATTAGCGACATTCTCATGCCAAAGATGAATGGCTTAGATCTTCTTAAAAAGCTGAAGGATAACGAGAGAACAGCTCATATCCCGGTGATGTTGCTATCGGCAAGGGCTGATAGTAGCAGCATCAAGCAGGGGCTGGCCCTTGGTGCAGATGCCTATCTCTCTAAGCCATTTGACGAGGATCAGCTCAAGTTCAACGTGCTTAACCTGCTTACTACTCAAGATCGGCTCTTGTCTAGTGTGAGCCCCGCAGGCACAAATGTAAACGTAGAGCTGCTTTCGGCCGTTGATAGGCGCTTCTTCAAGAAAGTCGTTGGTGCAGTAGAGCGCAATATTGACAACTACGAGTACGATATTGACGATTTATGTGTTGATATCGGCGTTAGTAGGACACAGCTCTACCGAAAGATGAAAGTTGTGACAGGCGTGTCTGCAAACGAGTTCATACGTAGCTATAGGCTGAAAAAAGCCGCCCGATTGCTGGGGAACCCAAACATGAACGTGGGGGATGTGCTCTTTGCCGTTGGGTTTAATAACCGGTCGTACTTTAATAGATGCTTTAAGGAGTATTTTGGGATGACACCTATGGAATACGTAGAGCGCTTTTGTAAGGGGGCGGTCTCTGATTCTCAACAATCTGTAGATTAGTATACTTAAACGACAATTAGATTGGTCGTCATAGAGGGTGGCTGCTAGCTTGTGTGCTGGCTGCTGCCCTTTTTTATGAAATAGGCCTTTGCTCAACGTTACCACCCTAAGCGTATCTCTAAATCGGAGCTGTCATTTGGGAGATATTCCGGCATCTACCCCAGGATTTAATAAATTA
Source organism: Acetobacteroides hydrogenigenes (assembly GCF_004340205.1). Taxonomy (NCBI): domain Bacteria; kingdom Pseudomonadati; phylum Bacteroidota; class Bacteroidia; order Bacteroidales; family Rikenellaceae; genus Acetobacteroides; species Acetobacteroides hydrogenigenes. The sequence goes on along the minus strand of NZ_SLWB01000001.1, from coordinate 332,217 downwards.
TGATAAAGCCAATTGGTAATTCATTAGGTTGGCAATGTTGAGTTTGCTTTGCTCGGCTTAGTAAAAAGCAAGAGGTAATATTCCTATGCAAAGTCGATAGGAAAGTCGAAGTCTTTGAGTTTTTGCTATTCTCAAATTTTCCCAAGATAATAAATGGAGTGTTTTCTTTTTTACCATATAACGAGGTATACCAAGATGATTGCTTGATGCGTTTGGAGTGCTTTCGGACTCTGTTCGAACTTCTTCGTGATACAGCCTGTATTTGCTTTTTTTCTAGTGGTCTGTTTTGTAAATAGGGTAAGTTTATCGTTAAAAAGTCAATGGTAAGGCAGAAAACTCGGTTTTTGCAACGATTTGTAGATTAAATGACCTTAATATGAGTAAATGAAAAGTTAAAATGAGGGTGTGTTTTTTTAAGTTGTTGATTGATAGGTTTTAGTTTAAGGATTGGTGGTGTAAAAGTGTTGATGTTTGAATTGTTTGTACTCATAAAACAGGGTGTTTCGAGCGTATTTTGGCAGCTAACAAACATTAATTTATTGGTGTATGAAGTTGAAGCTGGGATTTACTTGGATCATGCTGCTACTAGTAATAGTGGCACAAGCTCAGTTCTCCATCAAAGGGCGTGTCCTTGATGCGAAAACTAATGAGCCAATGCCTGCGGTAACCGTAGGCGAAAAAGGAACATCAAAGGGTACAATAACGGATGTTGATGGCCGATATACGCTGAATGTATCAAGCGATAAGGCTGTCCTTGTTGTAAGCTTTGTTGGCTATGCTTCGCAGCAAGTGGCTGTGAATGGAAGGCATGAGGTAAACTTTATGTTGCAGCCTTCTGATATTAAAATTGAAGAGGTGGTTGTTACCGGATATGGTAGCACGCAATCTAAGGCAAAACTAACCTCTTCGATTGCAAAGGTAGATAGTAAGGTGCTAGAAACGGGAGTACGCTCTAATCCTGCTCAGGCATTAGCAGGATCGGTAGCAGGTTTGAAGGTTGTTCAAGCTTCTGGAAAACCTGGATCTACTGCTACGGTTACTCTTAGAGGTGGAACAAACTGGGATGGCTCTGGATCACCACTGGTTATTGTCGATGGTCAAGTTCGTGGAGGTTTTTCGGACATTAACCCCGAGGATATTGAATCTATGGACGTGCTGAAGGATGCGGGTGCTACCGCGCTTTATGGTGCTCGTGCCAACAACGGTGTAATCCTTATTACCACAAAAAGAGGCAAAGCGGGAAAGTCTGAGATTACCGCCAAGGTTCGTTTAGGGGTAAACTACCTCAACGAGCCGTATAAATTCCTTAATGCAGGGGATTACCTATACTGGATGCGTATGGGATATAAGAATGCGACGGATGGCGGATTCCAAAACCTGAACAGCTTAAAGCAAGCGGTTGCATATGGTACGGGAAACCTTTATTTTGATCCGAGCAACCCAAATGTAATTCTAGATGGCAATAAAGATAATAGGGCCGTATGGAGTCCAATGATTCTTAACGACCAAAATAAGTTTTTGCTAGACAAGGGCTATAAGCAGATGACCGATCCTGTTTACGGAGATCAAATTATCTATAAGGAATTTAATTACAAGGATGTTGCTTTCAATAATCCTGCAAAAACACAGGATTACAATATCTCTGTGATGGGAGGAAATGAAAAGGGCAGCTACTATGCAGGTTTAGGATTTTATAATGAAGAAGGTCTTCCTATTGAAACATTCTATAAGCGCTTAAACTTTACCTTTAATGGAGACTACAAGGTTCGCGATTGGCTAACTTCTTATACAGGATTCAGCTTTGCAGATGCTCGTTGGAAGGATACTCCAATTACAGGTGAGGGGAACTACTTTGCTCGTATGCTTAGTGCTCCTCCTACAATGCGCGGGTACAATGAGCAAGGAGAGCCGCTGGTTGGGCAAAGCTTGTCTGATGGAAACCCTCAGGCTAATATTGACAAGTTCTTACGTAAGAATAATTCTGATAAGTTCACATTAAGCCAGTCGTTTAAGGTTAACTTTATGCGAGACCTTTCCTTGAAGGTTGGTGCAATATGGATGTATGACGAAGGTTTCTACGAGAGCTTTAATAGGGATTACCTCCAATCTTCGAATAACTGGAACCGTACTCGTTCTAGCTCTGCTCAGTTCGAAAGGACAATGCGTCAGACCTACAACGCTGTATTAAGCTACAAGAAAACCCTATTTGAGAACCATAATATTGACGCTATGTTAGGGGGAGAGTTTTACGATACCTATAACTACGGATTGTATGGTGCTGGTAAGGGTGCTCCAACTGATGACTTTAGAGATTTATCGTTGACTCTTGGTGATAAGGATGCTCGTAGCATAGACACTTGGCATGACCGTCAGCGCATTCTATCTGCATTTAGCCGCATTAACTACGATTTTAAGAGCAAGTATTTGTTATCCTTTACTTTCCGTGAGGATGGCTATTCTACATTGTTTGAAAATAATCGTTGGGGATTCTTCCCAGGGGTGTCTGCTGGATGGGTTCTAAACAAGGAACAATTTATGCAATCTACTAGCAGTTGGTTGAATCTATTGAAGGTAAGAGCAAGCTACGGTGTAAACGGTAACGTATCAGGAATTGGGTCGTACCAACTACAAGGTTCATATGGTGCTGCAAAGTACGATGGAACTACGGGATTCCTACTAGGAGGACTTCCAAACCCAGAACTAAGATGGGAACGCTCAAATACTTCAGAAGTAGGTGTTGATATTAGCCTGCTTAACAACCGCATTTTTGCTTCTATTGCCTACTACGATCGTACAACCCGTGATAAGATTGCAACAATTCCTGTTCCTTCTAGTTCTGGTGTTACCGGTATTCTTTCGAATAATGGTGAACTAAGGAACAAGGGGCTTGAGATTGAAACCAAGTTTGTTGCCGTTGAAAAGGCTGGATTCAAGTGGAACGTTAACGTAAACTTTGCTTGGAATAAGAACAAGGTGGTTAAGCTTCCTGATAACGGATTAGAGCGCAATAGGCAAAGTGCATTTCAAATTTACAACTCAAAGGGTGAAAAAGTTTGGGTTGGAGGATATCAGGAAGGCCAAGAACCAGGTGGAATGTGGCTTTTTGTTGCAGAAGGTATCTACAAGAGCGCTGAAGAAATTGCAGCTGAAGCTGGAAATCGTATAGATATTACTTCTGGAAATAATGGAAGTAATGGGCGTCCTCTCTATGGTCCAGAAGCATGGGCTAAGCTAACTGCTGCTGAAAAATCTAAGGGTTTGCAGATTCAGCCAGGCGATGTTAAGTGGAAAGATGTAAATGGCGATGGTATTATCGACAACTACGATAGAGTTTATGTTGGTCGTACAACCCCTCGTTTTACCGGAGGTATCACCTCTTCAATGACATGGAAAGGTCTTAGCCTATTTGCCCGTATGGACTATGCTCTAGGTTTCTACCAGTACGATAATGTTCTTCCTTGGTTTATGGGATGTATGCAGGGGTCTTTTAATCCAGTTACTGAAACTAAGGGAACTTGGACTCCAACAAATGTAAATGCGCAATATCCAATCTATACATGGGCAGACCAATTAGGGAAGCGTAACTATGCTCGTGACTCAAAAATGTTTGCTTATAAGGCCGATTATCTATGCTTCCGTGAGGTGTCGTTGAGCTACACATTCCCTAAGGATTGGGCTGCTAAAGCAAAAATGCAGAATCTTCAGGTTACCCTTACAGGACAGAATCTTGGTTATCTGACTAAGGCAAAAACATACTCTCCTGAAATAGGAGGTTCTGTAGGAGGTGGATACGCCCTGCCTCGTACCTTTGTATTTGGTGTAAATCTTACATTCTAGTAATGTAATTGGATTGTAACGTTAAAAACAGATTCAAATGAAAAAGTTAAAAACGCTTTTTTACGCAATAGCTTTCGTGGGAGCGCTAACCTCTTGTAGCGATACTCTCGATTTAGCTCCAGAAGACTACTATGCTAGTGGAAACTACTGGAAGACTCAAGCACAATTTGAGGGTTTTATGGTAGGGATGCACAATTCTCTAAGAGGGGATTATTCAAATGTTTTTGTTCTTGGAGAAGCTAGAGGGGGAACTCAAAAATTTGGAACCTCTACAATGTCTACCAGCTTAAACTACAGCTCTCCTATTAAGAATAATGCCTTTACAAAAGATCAAACTGGCGTAGGAGGTTGGGCTAGTTACTATGGGCGCATTTTGCAGGTAAACCTTTTTATCCAAAAAGCAGAGGCAGCTACAGCTGCAGTTTTGCCAGATGCTGCAAAGAACTATTTGTTGGGTCAGGCTTATGGCTTACGAGCATACTACTATTTCCAACTTTACAAAACCTTTGGAGGTGTCCCTATTGTTACAGAACCAAAGCCAACAACAACGTCTGATCCCACAAAGCTTAGCACTGCGCGTAGCACCCCAAAGCAGACGCTAGACTTTGTAAAGCAAGATGTGGAGAAGTCGGAGCAGTACTTTTCAAGTGATAATTTTACCCTAAAAAGCAGAAGAGCAATGTGGTCGAGAGCTGCAACGCTAGTTCTTAAGGGTGACGTATATCTCTGGTCAGCAAAAGTTGCTGTTGGAGACCAGGCTCCTACGGATGTGTCTGGTGATCTAACCAAGGCTGAGAACGCTTTATTGGCAGTGAAGAATTCTGGAAAGTTTGGCCTTCTTTCTAAGTTTGAAGATGTTTTTTCTACTTCAAACAAGGGAAATAACGAGATCATCTTTGCCATACGTTTTGCTGATGGTGAGGCAACCAATAATGCTGCTGAATTCCTTTATCAGGATGCTGTTTTCTTGAATCAGTATATAGGTTATAATGGTAAAGTAATGAAAGATACGCTTAATCTTAAAGGAACCGGAGGCGTATTCCGTAATGAGTACAAGTTTGAACTTTTTGCTTCTTACGACAACGCCGATACCCGTAAGCGTGCTACATTCCTTGATTATTACAAGGTTGCTAATGGAGATACTACAGTTAGAGCAGTTGTATTGCGTAAGTTCGTTGGTTCTATCAATACTACCAATAATAGAGTGTACGATAGCGATATCCCAGTATACCGTTATGCTGATGTGCTTCTTCTCCTTGCTGAAATTGCAAATAAGAAGGGCGAAGATCCTTCCGGTTATATCAACGATATAAGGAAGCGTGCTTATGGACCGACCTTCCCAGTTTACACAAATGGAACATTTGAAGAAAATGAACTAGCAATCCTAAAGGAGCGCGACAAAGAGTTTGTTTGGGAAGGTAAGCGTTGGTATGATCTTCGTCGTATGCAAAATGCTGCTGGCAAGCCACTCGCATTTGCTGCTGCAGCTAATTATCCTGCTACTGCTCCTGTGCTACTAGAGACAGAAACGCATAAGCTGTTATGGCCTATTGATGTTAATACATTAAATGCCGATCCTTTGCTCAAGGATCAGCAGAATCCAGGATACTAGAGTAGTAGTCTGTTTTGAGTGTTTGAATAATAGCTAGGAGGATGAGGGGTATTCCTTATCCTCCTATATTTGTAGATACTAATTCATCACATTGCATTTCATGAGAATACTTTTCGTTGTTGCTTTTTTTGCATCGTTAGCTGCCGTTTGTCAGGCGCAGTCTTCTTTGCAGGCAGAGGTTTTGCAAAAGCAAAATCCAGTGTTGGTAGGGGTAAAGAATAATGTTGCTCTTTGCCTAAAGGTGAGCGTGCCAGAAAACCAGCAGATTGCCATCTCAGAATTAAGGTTTAGTACTAAAGGAACTTCGAGGTTGTCGGATTTGAAAGCTTTTCGTGTATTCTCTACAGGAACACGATCTTCTTTTGTCGATTCTGCGATGGTAAGCCAAACTGCAAAGGTTGGGAAAGAGCTTGCTGTAAAGGAGGCTATAATGCTACAAAAAGGTGAGAACTATTTGTGGGTTACCCTAGAACTAAAAGATAAGGTCAACCTTTTAAATCGATTTGATGTTGCCTGCTCATCAATGACGCTTTCAAATGGTGCTGTTTTAACTCCAACAGACAGGACTCCAAATGTTGTTCTTCGTGCTGGTTATGCAGTTCGCCAGCGCATGCAGGATGGTGTTAACACCTATCGTATACCCGGTTTGGTTACAACAAAAAAGGGGACGCTAATCTCGGTTTTTGACATTCGTCGCAAGTATTCTGGCGATTTGCAGGGAGATATTGATATCGGCATTTGCAGAAGCATGGATGGTGGTAAATCGTGGCTGCCAATGCAGGTTGCCATTGATATGGGCGAATGGGGTGGCCTTTCGCACGATGAGAATGGGATTACTGATCCTTCCATTTTGGTAGATGAAACAACCGGAACAGTTTGGATTGCGGCTCTTTGGCTAAATGGGTCGAAGGGTAAGCCTGCCTGGTGGGCCTCTAAACCTGGAATGACTCCGGATGTTACAGGACAATTCGTCCTTGCTAAAAGCGATGATGATGGGCTTACTTGGTCGGAACCAATTAACGTAACAGAGCAGATGAAAGATCCCAAGTGGTATCTATTCTTCCAAGGACCGGGACGTGGCATTACCATGAAGAATGGCACCATTGTTTTCCCTGCACAGTTTAAGGATGAGAATCAGGTTCCTCATTCTACGATTATCTACAGTAAGGATCATGGTAAAACATGGTCGGTAGGTACAGGCGCTAAATCGAAGACTACCGAGGCTCAGGTGGTGGAACTGTCTGATGGTTCGCTAATGCTGAACATGCGCGACGATAGAGGTGGCTTCCGTTCTATTGCGGTAACCTCCGATATGGGTAAAACTTGGGTGGAGCACTCATCTTCCCGTTCTGCCCTTCCCGAGTCTACCTGCATGGGTAGCATTATCACCCTAAAGACTAAGAAGGGTGAGAATATAATGCTCTTCTCCAATCCGAATACGCAGAAGGGCCGTCACTCCATGACCATCAAGGTTAGCTTTGATGAGGGGAAAACCTGGCCTGTCGAAAATAACCTGCTCTACCATGCCGGCGACTGCTTCGGTTACTCCTGCCTAACTCAAATTGATGATAAGACGGTAGGGGTACTCTACGAGGGTGTTCGCGACTTGTACTTCCAAAAGTTTGCCATCGAAGAACTTCTTCATCCTAAAATGAAGAAATAACCTTTGGGAGAGACGCGAATCTTAATTATGCAGGAGTGTAACGTTCCTGATGAATTTTTTTACAGTTTTAATCCATATTCTAATAATGAATCATCCATGTTTCAGAGTTAAAAACGAATGGATTAAACGTGCAACAATGCCTTTAAACACAAATTTATATTTTGATGAAACAGCATAACTTTATTGCGGCACCTCATACGCCATTTTTGGAGAATGGTGAGGTAAATCTTTCTGAAATTGCGAACCTTTACGCTTTCCTTAAGAGGAATGGTATTAAAGGGGTTTTTGTTAATGGCTCTACTTCGGAAGGCTACCAGATGACGACTGAGGAGCGTATGAAAACCGCCAAAGCCTGGGATGCAGCTGTTGACCCCGACTTTCAACTTTTTATTTTTGTTGGACACCTCTCTACCAAGGAGGCATGCAATCTGGCCGCACATGCAAATGGTCTTAAGAATGTGAAGGCTGTTTCGGCAACTGGTCCATTCTATCAGCGTCCTGGTAGTTTGGAACTGCTTGTTGATATCTGCCAAACGATAGCAGCAGCAGCGCCTGATAAGGGCTTCTACTACTACCATATTCCGGTGCTTACCAACATCAACTTCTCGATGACCGACTTCCTGAAGGCTGCTGCACCAAGAATTCCTAACCTGAAGGGAGTAAAGTATACTCATACCGATATGCAAGACTACATCACGGCAACAGCATCTCCATTTCCTGTAATGGCTGGTGTTGATGAGATTGCGCTGGCTAGCATGCAGCTGGGTGCTGATTGGTTTATTGGCAGTACCTACAACTTCATGCTTCCGCTTTACATCCAAATGGGCAAGTGCCTTGAGGCTGGAGATATTGAGGGTGCGCTTAACCTTCAGCGTAAGAGCATCGAGATTATCGGCATCTTGGCAAAGAACGGCTACATGCCTGCTGCCAAATTCGTGATGAGCCACCTTGGCGTAAATGTTGGCATTGCTCGTCATCCTTTCAAGAACCTTACCGACGAGCAAAAGGCGGGTATCCTGAAGGATTTAACTGCAGCCGGTTTCTTCGAATATGCTAATAAGTAGGCCATGGAAAAGAACTTTGCAGAAATAGCATCGCTGTATAGGAGTAACCTTCTTGACAGGGTTATGCCTTTTTGGATGAAGAACTCGCTAGACCACGAGTTTGGCGGCTACTTTACCTGCCTTGCCCGCGATGGTCGTGTTTTTGATACCGATAAGTTTATGTGGTTGCAGAACCGCGAGCTCTGGATGCTCTCCTTCCTTTACAATAAGCAGGAGGCTAAGCAGGAGTGGCGCGATGCTGCCGATCTGGGCTACCATTTCCTTAAGAAGCATGGTAGAGCAGCCGATGGCAGTTGGTACTTCTCTGTAGATCGTCAGGGAAATCCGCTTGTGCAGCCCTACAACATCTTTTCGGACTGCTTTGCCACCATGGGATTCAGCGAGTACGCAAAGATGACCGGCGATGCAGAGGCTATGGATATTGCCATCACCACCTTCAACAACATCTTGAAGCGTCAGGATAACCCTAAGGGTATTTGGAGCAAGGCTGTTCCAGGTTCGAGAAACCTTATCAACTTTTCGCTTCCAATGATCCTGAGTAACCTGGTGCTGCTGCTTAAGGATGTTCTTCCTAAGGAGCAGGTGGACGAAACTGTTGCCCACTGCGTGGATATGGTAATGAATACCTTCCTTGATAAGGAGCGCGGCATCATCTTCGAAAATGTTCTGCCTAACGGCGAGCATCATGATAGCTACGAAGGTCGCTTAATCAACCCTGGGCATGGCATCGAGAGCATGTGGTTTATCATGGATATCGCAAAAGCTTACGGCAATGACGAACTGATGAAGCAGGCTGTTGAGACCACCCTTTCTATCCTCGAGTACGGTTGGGATAAGGAGCACGAAGGCATCCTTTACTTCCTCGATGAGAAGGGAAATCCTCCTTTGCAGCTCGAGTGGGATCAGAAGCTTTGGTGGGTTCACCTCGAAACGCTGATTTCGCTTTCGAAGGGTTACCTGTATACCGGCGACGAGCGCTGCTGGGAGTGGTACAAAAAGGTACACGAGTACTCTTGGTCGCACTTTAACGACGAGGTTTACGGCGAATGGTACGGCTACCTAAACCGCCAAGGCCAGCCGCTTACAACCCTTAAGGGTAGCAAGTGGAAGGGCTGCTTCCATTTGCCTCGTGCGCTTTACCAGTGCAGCGTTACCTTCGATGCTCTAGCACAAAAGCATTCTAAATAGCGTAACCTATGCGAAAGGCTGCCTTTTCTATTCTTTTCGCCCTGCTTGTGGCAGGTTGCTTGGCGCAGCAGAAAGCATCATCAATTTACCAGTGGAGTAAGCTGGGCGATGTGGGTGATGCTTCTGAGGTGAATGCGGGTTACGGGCTGGGCGTTGCCTCGCCTTTTGCGGGCGTGGTAAACGGTAGACTGGTTGTTGCCGGTGGGTGTAACTTTCCCGGAAAGGCTGCTGCCGATGGTGGCACTAAGGCGTACTACGACGATGTGTACGTTTTCGACCTAAAAGGAAAGAGCCGTACGGCGCAAAAGCTATCCCTAAAGCTACCTGCTGCGTTGGCCTATGGCGCATCGGTGCAGATTCCTTCGGGGGTGGTGTTCCTTGGCGGGCGAAACGATAGCATCTACAGCCGCAAGGTGCTGCACCTAAGCTGGGATAGCGCCAAAGGTAGCATTGCAATCAGCTATCTTCCCGATTTACCCGTAGGCAAGGCTTTGTTTGGGGCAACCTACTCCGATAGGAAGATCTACGTAGTGGGAGCGGAGGCTGTATCTCCCTACCAAAAGGTATTTTTGGTTTACGACTTCCGAAATCCTAAAAAGGGATGGACGAGGCTGCCCGATTACCCTGGAGTTGCCCGTACGCTTCCTGCCGTAGTGGCGCAAAGCAACGGCGATGAGGTGCAGGTGTACATGTTCTTTGGCGCTACGGCCAATGGGGCATCTCCCTATATCCTCGATAGCTATATGGCCTACAGCATAAAGAGCAGAAGTTGGGCGGAGGGAGGTAAAACCCTATTCAACGGTAAGCCTATCTGCTTCTACGGTGGCGATGCATTTAGCTCGGGTACCAACGACATCCTCTTTATAGGAGGGGTTAACGTGGACGTGTTTCGGACAGAGGTGCAGCGTAGGGCAACGGCAAAGGTCTCCCCCGATAAGCAGCTGGTAGATTCGCTAAAGGCTGTTTCGGATGCCTACATGCGTGCCGATCGATCCTTTTACCGCTTCAACAGCAAGGTTATGGCCTTTAGTCTGCTTACCAATACCTGGACTGAGCTTCAGGACGCTCCTTATGGTGGGATAACTGGCGAAGAGGTCGTTGTTGATGGAAAAACAATTTTCGTAGTCAGCGGCGAGATTAAGCCGGGCATACGAACTCCCGATGTGTACAAGGGATTGCTTAAACGGATTAAATAGCCGAGCTATTCATACTTAAAAGGCTGCCTCTTGATGGGGCAGCCTTTTGTTATTCGCTATGCTTGTTTCTAGTGTAGCTTTAGTCCAATAAGGTGGATAAACTCCTCGCGTGTCTTGTTGTTGGAGAGGAATGCTCCGGTGAACGCCGAGGTGGTGGTTACCGAGTTCTGCTTCTGAACACCGCGCATCTGCATGCACATGTGCGAGGCCTCGATGACAACCGCCACGCCTAGCGGCTTTAGCGTTTCCTGAATGCAATCGCGGATCTGAACCGTAAGGCGCTCCTGTACCTGAAGGCGGCGGGCATAGGCCTCAACTATTCGGGCGATCTTGCTTAGCCCGGTGATGTAGCCGTTAGGGATGTAGGCCACATGGGCCTTCCCGTAGAAGGGTATCATGTGGTGCTCGCACATCGAGTAGAGCTCGATGTCCTTTACCAGTACCATCTGCTGGTAGTCCTCCTTAAACTTTGCTGAGTTTAGTATCTCCTTGGGGTCGAGGTGGTAGCCGTGAGTAAGGAATTGCATGGCTTTGGCAACCCTTTCCGGCGTCTTAAGCAGCCCTTCGCGCTCTACATCTTCGCCCAAAAGCGAAAGAATAGCCTTATAGTGTTCCATGAGCTTTAAGGTAACCTCGGAGTTGTACTTCTCCTCCTTTTCATATCCCCGGATGGTGCCGTTATCGAAATCGTTCATTTTAGTATTGGTTAGAAGCCGTAGTATTCGGCTGAATTATTCTCAGTTTCCTCAATTTTGACGCAGTGTAGTTCGATGCCCAGCCCCTTTATGTGCGGCTCGAGCTGCTTCCAAATGGCAACAGCAAGGTTCTCGGTCGAAGGGATGATTCCCTTCATAAAGTCGACCTCTAGGTTCAGGTTCTTATGGTCGAGCTTTTCCGTTATCTTCTCCTTGATGATTTTGCTGATCTCCTTTAGGTTTGCCACGTAGCCTACCTGCGGATCGACTTCGCCCTTTACGGTTACCCAGAGCGTGTAGTTGTGCCCGTGCCAGTTGGGGTTGCTGCACTTTCCGTAAAGCTCAAAATTCGCATCGTCGCTAAGCCCCGGCTGGTAGAGCCGATGCGCGGCGTTGAATAGCTCTCTGCGCGTTAAGAATGCTGTTGGCATACTCGTAGTGGTTTGAATTTTGTGTGTAATGTTAATTCTTTTGCACGTTTTAGGCAACAGTATAACAATATAAATGTTGATGGGTTCATCTACATCTTGTACTGGGCGGTGGCCTATTTCTCTCATGCTGGTTAAAGGGGGGAGGTACATCGACTAAAAAGCACCACCCTCAAGCTGAGGTTCGAGAGTGATTGCTTAAAAACGCTCACCCTCAAGTTGAGGTTTTAGGATGATTGCCTGAAAGCGTTCGCCCTCAAGTTGAGGATTTGGGTGTATAGCCTAAAAACGTCCACCCTCAAGCTGAGGTTCGAGGGTGATTGATTAAAAAGCGCTACCCTCAAGCTGAGGATTTAATAGGCTTGTCTAAAATCATCGACCCTCAAGTTGAGGATTTGGGTGTATTGCCTAAAAACGTCCACCCTCAAGTTGAGGATTTAGGATGATTGCCGGAAAGCGTTCACCCTCAAGCTGAGGTTTTATGGGAATTGCCTAAAAGTATCCACCCTCAAGCTGAGGTTAAAGGTGCCTCTTCCCCTTAAAGGGTTAATCATCGGGTTGTGGGCAGGTGTTCATCCCGAAAAATGCGTCGCGAAATGTGCTGCTCTAGTTCGTGTTGCAAAAAAATATCCGGCAAAGGTGGCTTTTACGATTCTTTCGAGTGAACATTTCCGTCTGGCTGCTGTTCTGTGGTCAAATAATCGAAGATAAAGTCGAAGATATGGCGGCTGGTGGAGTGGATTTTTCTGAGCTGCTATTTTGCATCTGATCGAATTTGGCCTTACCTTTGGTAACAACGTAAAAACTTTAATACTTAAAAGATGAAATTTGAACTACCAAAACTACCTTACGAGGTTAGCGCGCTAAACCCTAGCATTAGCGATCGTACAATTGAATTCCACTATGGAAAGCACCATCAGGCTTACGTAAACAACCTGAACAACCTTATACAGGGAACAAAGTTTGAGGATGCCGATCTCGAAACCATCATTCGCGAAGCCGAAGGTCCAATCTTCAACAACGCCGCGCAGGTGTGGAACCATACCTTCTACTTCAACCAGTTTTCGCCTAAGCCATCGGCGCATCCAAAGGGTGAGCTGGCCAAGGCGATAGACCGCCAGTTCGGCTCGTTCGATAAGTTTAAGGAGGAGTTTACCAAGGCATCCGTAGGGCTGTTTGGCTCGGGATGGACTTGGCTGGTGAAGAATGACGATGGTTCGCTCGATATCGTACCCGAGCCCAATGCCGGAACGCCAATCCGCAAGGGTAAAAAGGCAATCCTAACCTGCGATGTTTGGGAGCACGCCTACTACCTCGACTACCAAAACCGCCGTCCCGACTACGTATCCAGCTTCTGGAACATCATCGATTGGGATGTGGTTTCGGAGAGATATTAAAATGTAAAGCGTATATTCGTAGTCCCTGCATAGGCTTATGCAGGGACTTTTTTAATTAAAAAGGTATCTACTATGATAAAGGAGCTAGTTTATAAGAACAGGAGCTACCGCCGTTTTTACGAAGACGAGCCGGTAGGTAGAGATTTGCTGGTAGAGCTGGTAGACTTGGGTCGTATGTCGCCTAGTGGGCGCAACCTGCAACCGCTAAAGTACTTTATTTCGAACGATAGGGATTTAAACGCCAAGATATATCCAACCCTTGCATGGGCGGGTTACCTTAAGGATTGGGGTGGTCCTGTCGAAGGGGAACGTCCAAGCGCCTACATCGTAATTTTGGAAGATACATCGCTGGGGCAGGGGATGCCGCACGATCAGGGAATCGTTTGCCAGAGCATGCTTCTTGGTGCCGTAGAAAAGGGGCTGGGTGGATGTGTAATTGCGTCGGTGAAGAAAGCGGAGCTTGCCGATATCCTCAATATTCCCGAGCATCTGAAAGTAGCCCTTGTCCTTGCCCTCGGAAAACCCAAGGAGGAGGTGGTTGTTGACGATATCTCCGAAGACGGCGACATCAAGTACTGGCGTGATAGCGAACAGCATCACCATGTGCCAAAAAGAACGCTGAAGGAGGTTTTGATAAACCTATAGCATAAAAAAGGGAGCCGAGGGGCTCCCTTTTCTTATCATTTATAAATAGGACATTAAATGGGAAAGTCCTAAGTTCTATCAGGGTGATTTCCCTCCTTACCAAGGAGGGGTGCCCGACGGGCGGGGTGGTTCTTAACTTTTTTCATCTACAACCACCCCCGGCTGCGCCGACCCCTCCTTGAAAAGGAGGGGAATACGCTCTGTGCTAACTTATGTATGACATCGATTTCAAATATCGATCATTGCTCTTACTTAAACGCCTGTTCCAGTAGCCCGTCTCCCTGTATCGATAGCCTATCGAAGTAGGCAGGTGTTGGCTTTCCTGTAATCTTGTCAACGTAAAGTTTCGCCATCTCTAGGCCAAGCATAAATCCTTGTCCGCGTAGGCCAACCAAAAGCCCAGCCTCGGGATCGACATACATACGAGGCTCGGTGTAGTATCCGGCCCAGAATGCCTGGAAGCCGATGTTGGATAGGTTGGGTATCCACTCGGTAAAGACCTCCGAAACAATCTTCAAGAATTCCTGCGAGTTAATGGCAAGGTTCTTTCCGGCCTCCTGAGGATCGGTCATTGGCGAAGCGCAGCCGATAATTTGTCCGGTATCGGCCAGCTGCTGACCGTACACGGCAACAAATCCCTTATACTTGCGCCTGTCGATAAGCATTCCTAGTGGAGTGGTATTTGCACCCAGCCAAGGTAAGCGACGGGTGATGAACGCCTGATGCTTTACTGGGTACATCCCCAGCTGATACCCCAGCTGCTTTGCGTACCTGTCGGCATCGCCACCCAAGGCGTTTATGAAGAGCTCGGTGTGGTACTCAATAAACTCCTTCTTGTGGTTGCGAACCAGAGCAACGTACTCTTTGCCCTCCCTGTGGATGCTGATTAGTTCGCTATCCTCCTCTACGGTTCCTCCATGCTCAACTCCAAGGTCGCGGATTAAATCAACGGTCTTACCGGGCGTTGCCTGCCAGCAATCGCGGGTGATAAGAGCACCTTTGTATAGGTCGAGCTTTGGGTTGATGTATGGCGATATCTCCTTGTCGAAATCTTTAGGATCGACCATATAGGCGTTCGACCAAGCTTTTGATGCCTCAAGAGCCTGATAGGTTTTATCGTCGTGCGCAAAGTTTACGTAGTTGATAGGACGATAGTCGATGTTCGATATCTCCTGTAGCTGCTTAAACTGCTCGTTGCTACGGGTGGCTATCTCGGCAATTTCGGGAAGGCTAAATGCTGGGCGACCTCCGGCTATATTTCTCCACGAAGATCCTCTTCCAAAGTTTAGCAGGGTAGGCTTTAGGCCTGCCTTCGCCATATGCATAAACAGCGAGCTACCTGCAATACCACCACCGGCTATCAATGCGGTAACCTTTACCTTTTGGGCGGGTTTCGAGTTAATCTCGGTGATGTACTTTTCCTGCTTGCCATTTGGCTTTAGCTCGCCCATTGTAATTTGGTTCGATAGCGGTCCGCGAGGAGTAGAGTCGCCCACAATCTCGATACCCATAGGGGCAAGGGCAACCTTTAGGCGTTTCATGCAGCGCTTGCCACGGCAAGGCCCCATCCCTAGGTGGGTGGTGTGCTTAATCTCATCTGCCGAGATAAACTTACGGTTGCCGATAACAGCGAGCACCTCATCGAGCGGAACATCGTCGCAGTGGCAGAGGTAAAGCTCCGATTCTACATCTTTTGGTGCATCCTTAAGCGTTACTGGCTCTGGATAGCGATCCTTGGCAATAAACCCGCGGATGTTGGTAAGGTCGTCGGTGGTTGTTGAGGTGCACTTTACCCTTGCCAGGTTGGTCTTGTTCGGCTTGGTGATTACCTTTTCGATAACGCCTTCGCCCATCTTCTTGCCGTTGTTGTCTACCAGGTAAACCTCGGTTCCTTCCTGCGTGTGGAACTCAACGGGAAGGAAAATCTGCTGCTTGCCGATGTTGTACCCGAAGATGGCCAAGCCAGGGCAGAGCGTAACGCACTGCATACAGCCGATACACTTGGTGTAGTCGATAACTGGAGTCGAGTTGGTAGAGTTTTTTATGATGGCCCCATACTGACAGGCAAAGCTGCAAGGGTTACAGGCAAATCCGTATAGGCAGTCGGCAATCACAAAAGGCTTTTCGAGGCGTTCGCCTGATGGCTTTTGGGCCTCCTTTAGCAGATGAACCGGGTGCTGCTGCGACTCGATGTACTCCTTGGATACGGCAAGGTAGTGCGAGTAGGAAACGCGATGCCCAAGCTCCTGCATTATCTCGTAGGCCACCTGCTGACCGCGAAGCACGGCGCTGGTTCCCTCGCCAATGCGTATGGCATCGCCTGCTCCGTAGCAGCACTTGCCGAATACCTCATTCCCTTTTATCAGAAGATGGTTGTCGGGGAAGAGCCCGGTGCAGATGTTTATGGCGTCGATACCGTCGATGTACCTTTCGGTGCCGGGTATTGGCTGGAAGTTTTCGCTCTGGGCAACTATTGCGCCAACAATGCCATCGTGGTTTTTGTTGGGCACGGCTTTAATCAGCATATGCGAAAGCATTATCGGAATGCCTAAGCGGCGTACGCGGTTGGCCTGAACGGGGAATCCTCCTTCGTGGGGTGCAGCCTCGATTATAGCCTTAACATTGGCTCCGGCCTGCATCAGCTGGTAAGAGGTAAGGTAGCCGATGTTTCCAGCGCCAACCGTAAGGATGTTTTTACCAAGGATGGTGTACTCCTGGTTCATCATTTTTTGTACAACGGCAGCGGTGTACACGCCCGGAAGGTCGTCGTTCTCGAAGGCGGGCATAAAAGGAACAGCGCCCGTTGCCACCACTAAGTAGTCGGCATCTATGTAGTAAATTTCGTTGGTGACGATGTTCTTAACGGCAATTCGTTTTCCATCTAGGATGTCCCAAACGGTGCTGTCGAGCAGGATGCCGTCCATGGAGTCGCTCGCTAGGGTTTTGGCGATGTCGAAGCCGCGCATCCCTCCAAACTTTTTCTCCTTCTCGAAGAAGAAGAACTGGTGCGTCTGCATGTTAAACTGACCGCCAATCTTGCTGTTGTTGTCGACAACCAGATTAGGAATGTTGTTCTTAAGCAGCAGCTCGCGGGCGGCAAGTCCCGCTGGTCCAGCACCAATAATGGCTACAGTTGTTCGGAATATCTTCTCCTCCTTTTGGGCCTCTGGCTCTTTACTGGAGGGGATGTAGTCCTGAGGAATTTCCTGAACTTCCTTTACTCCATCAACAAGGGTTATGCAGATACGCTTGGCAACGCCATCAACAAGCATTTCGCAGGCGCCGCATTTGCCGATACCGCACTCGAGGCTACGCTCGCGGTTCTCTAAGCTGTGGCTGTGAACTGGGTATCCGGCGCGGTGTAGGGCGGTGGCAATGGTTAGGCCTGCCTCTCCCTTAATAGTCTTTCCGTCGAAGCGAAATTCAACTTCTTTCCCTTTTGGGATATCCAAAATGGGGTGTACGTCTACTTTATACATAGGTTGGTACTTTTGGTTTACGGTTTAGGTTAGTGATTTAGTGTTGCCCAATTTAGTTAAACTTAACCCTCGTTGTATTCAAAAAGAAAAGAAAGAATAGGGGTAGCGTAATTATTTTTAGTGGATAAGGCGAATAGTTGTATTTTAACACTATTCCAGTATGGTTTATTCTATGTTAAAATGCGTATAAGGCTGTTTCTGGTTTTTTAGGAGATAACGGGTTTGCTTAATTGCCGCTCGGCAGCAGAGCATTTACATAGTGCAAAGCTCTATCGCCGCTCGGCAGCTGAGCATTTACATAGTGCAAAGCTCTATCGCCGCTCGGCAGCTGAACTTTTAATAAGGGAAAAACTCAATCGCCACTCGGCAGCTGAGCTTTCACTAAGAGAAAAGCTCAATCGCCACTCGGCAGCTGAACTTTTACTAAGGGAAAAGCTCTATCGTTACCCGGCAGCAGAGCTTTCACCAAAGGGAAAGCTCTATCGCCATCCGGCAGTAGAGTTTTTACTAAGGGAAAAGCTTCGTGCTTTTATTGCATTTCGGTTTCCATCGTATGGGAGCAGCAGGATGCATTGGATGCTAGTTTGTGGCAAAGAAACTACGATCAACTTATAGGGCTCTAAAACGCGAAATCCCTGGAGTGAACCTTCATTTTTGCATTACTTCAAGCAGATAATTATATCTTTGCTTGAATTTTAGTCGGTCTCTTAAAATTAGTGGAATGGATTTCGATAAACTCACAAAAACGATAAAGGTAAAGGCCAAGCGTGCTTGGGCAAATGTTTATAGCCGTCAGCTAATTATAGCATTTGGTTTGCTGCTTCTTCTTTGGTTGGTAACATCGCTCTTTTTGAACATTGTTACCCAACATGGCATTTCGCAGCCTGTTCCCGAGTTTAGGGGGATGATGATTGACGAGGCAATCGCTCAAGCCGAGGGTGCCAATCTTGAGATTCAGATCGCCGATTCCATTTATATTCCAGGTAGGCAGGCAGGCATGATTATAGACCAAAATCCTAAGCCTGAAGTTCAGGTTAAGAAGGGCCGCAAAATATTTGTTACCATCATAACCCGCACCCCTAAGCTAAGCAACGTACCCAACGTGGTTGGCTACTCGCTTCGTCAGGCAAAAGCCATCATCGAATCGCAGGGGTTTGCTGTGGGGCGCTTAGATTACGTTGCCGAT
Organism: Acetobacteroides hydrogenigenes; assembly: GCF_004340205.1. Lineage (NCBI taxonomy): Bacteria > Pseudomonadati > Bacteroidota > Bacteroidia > Bacteroidales > Rikenellaceae > Acetobacteroides > Acetobacteroides hydrogenigenes. The sequence goes on along the minus strand of NZ_SLWB01000001.1, from coordinate 313,827 downwards.
ATTGCAACCAACAATGTGCTCGAGCAGCGCTTCAATGGTCGAATTCTAAGCTCAAGCGTTAAGATCCCCGTGGGGTCTGCCATCGAACTAGTAGTTGGGCTATCGCAGGGCGATGTTACCGAGGTGCCCAATGTGGTAGGACAGACTTTTGGTGGTGCGCGTTCGTCAATCGTTGAATCGTACCTAAATGTAGGTGAAGCCCGATATGACGAGACCGTTCGCAACTCGATAGATTCGCTCGAGGCTAAGGTTTACTACCAAAATCCATCGGTAGGTGCAAAACTTGGATTAGGGAAGAAGGTTAACGTCTATCTTTCGAAGAATCCTAAGAAGAAGCCTCAGTCTTGGATGATGGTGTCGCCTAATGGTGCCGATACGGTATCTACTGTTGATACAGCTGCATCTGTCGAAGAGCAGCCTGAAGAAGAACTATAAGAATATCTTAACCCTACATATTTGATGAAGGAGTACGAAGATCCTGACTTTATTGACGAACAGGACGAGGAGGAAGAAGAGGAGCAGTCGGGCTTGTACGAGCATTTCAGCTTCGGCGTCGATAAGGGACAGGGCATGCTTCGCATCGACAAGTGGCTTACCAACCGCATGGAGAAGGTGTCGCGCAACCGCATTCAGAGCGCTGCCGATGCCGGAAATATCCTTGTAAATGGCAAGTCGGTTAAGTCGAGCTACAAGGTAAAACCGCTCGATACCATCTCGATTGTGCTTCCATATCCCCGCAGGGAGCTGGAGATCATTCCAGAGAATATTCCTCTCGATATCCTTTACGAGGATGATGACGTTATCATCATAAATAAGGAGGCCGGCATGGTGGTGCACCCCGGTCATGGCAACTACACCGGAACCTTGGTGAACGCGTTGACCTACCACCTTAAGGACCTGCCGCTATTCCAGAGCGGCGATATGCGTGCCGGATTGGTGCACCGTATCGATAAGAACACGTCGGGCATTCTGGTAATTGCCAAGAACGAGTTTGCCCACGCCTACATCGCCAAGCAGTTCTTCGATCATACCACCAAGCGCGTATATACAGCGCTGGTTTGGGGTAATCTGCCGGAGGATGAGGGCACCATCATCGGGCATGTTGGCCGTAGCGTTAAGGATAGGCTTAAGATGGATGTCTTCCCTGAAGGCGATCAGGGGAAGCATGCTGTTACCCACTACAAGGTGCTGGAGCGCCTTGGCTACGTGAACCTGATAGAGTGCCGACTCGAAACCGGGCGTACCCACCAAATTCGAGTTCACATGGAGCATCTCAAGCATCCGCTGTTTAACGACGACCGCTACGGTGGCGATCAAATCCTAAAGGGAACAACTTTCAGCAAGTACAAGCAGTTTGTAAAGAATTGTTTCGAGATATGTCCACGCCATGCCCTTCACGCCCGCTCGTTGGGCTTTGTGCATCCAACCACCAAAAAGGAGATGTACTTCGAGAGCGAGCTGCCAAGCGATATGGCCCAGCTGCTCGACAGGTGGCGTTCGTACATCGCCAGCCGAGAGTTGGAACTCGAAGAGGAATAACGAGTGAGTAGGGAATAAGGGAGTAGTGTGTCGTGAGTTGGATGGATGCAATGTAGTTTGAGAAGCCCCGAAGGGGTGAACTCTTAGTAACCCCGGGATTTATCCCGGGGAATAGAAGCACAATATAAGCTGCCGCAACTGCTGCCTTTCCCAATAGGGATAACGATCTATGCGGCATAATACCGCTGTTTCTTGAGAGAGGAATAGCTACAAGGTTAATTTAACGTCATTATTCCTCCCTTGGGAGGGGTGAGTTTAGTGACTAATAGAAGATTACTCCTAGATTTATCTCGGAGATTATACAAGCATTAACGACTAGGTGCTTGCACCTACAAGAATAACTACCGTTATGAACAAGAAAAATATTGCCATCGTTGCAGGTGGCGACTCTTCGGAAGCCGTAATCTCGTTTAAGAGCGCGCAGCAAATCGCCGAGGTTATCGACCGCGATCGCTACAACGCCTACACCATCTTTATAAAAGGAACGGATTGGACCGTAAAGCAGGAGGGCAAGGCCGATATCGCCATCGATAAGAACGATTTTACCTTTGTTGAAGATGGCGCAAAGACTACCTTCGACTGCGTACTGATGATGATCCACGGAACTCCTGGGGAGAATGGCATCCTTCAAGCTTACTTCGATCTTATCCGTTTACCATATACCGGCTGTCGCACCTTTACCTCGGCGCTTACCTTCGATAAGTATGCAACCAAGAAGTACCTCGAGGGCGAAGGCGTTGATATGGCACGAGGTTTTATGTTCCGCAAGGGGCAACAGGTTGATGCCGATGCGCTGGTTGAGGAGCTAGGTCTTCCTATGTTCGTTAAGCCAAACGCAAGCGGTAGCAGCTTCGGCGTTACCAAGGTAAAGAGCGTTGAGCAGCTACAAGGTGCCATCGATGCCGCCTTTACCGAGGGTGATGCCATCCTTATCGAGGAGAGCATCAACGGCATAGAGCTGGGCAACGGATTGATCAAGACTCCTAGCAAGGCTCTTGTGTTTCCCGTAACCGAAATCGTTCCTAAAACCGAGTTCTTCGATTTCGAGGCTAAGTATACCTCCGGTATGTCGGAGGAGATTACCCCTGCTCGTATTCCCGAAGAGGTTACCGAAAGGGTACAGGAGCTATCGTCGCATATCTACGATGTACTAGGCTGTCGCGGTATCGTTCGTGTAGACTACATCTACAGCAACGATAAGCTTTACTTCATCGAGATCAACACCATACCTGGAATGAGCCAGGCTAGCATCGTGCCTCAGCAGGTTCGCACCATGGGGCTTGAACTTCGCGATGTGCTTACCCTCGAAATTGAGGATGCGATTGAGAGATTCTAGATTTGTGAATTGAAATAATAGAAAAGGTCGATGCTGAGGTGTCGACCTTTTTGTTTACATGGATACTTTGTTTGTCGGTAAATGCTCCGAATAGTTGCGAACTTAGTTTGTACCTTCTATCTGCTTTTGGAACTCGGCTGTATCGTAGTAAGTTTTATCCTCTATTGCTAGTCCTTCTGTGTTTACTTTCATTAAGCATACTCCTTTTATCCCAATCTTATGGCCTTTGGGGGATATATTAATAGGGGTATGGTCTGATGAGGCCGCAAGCGACTTGACAGCGGTTCCCTCTTGGTAAAACTCAAAACATAGCTGATTACCCTCCGAAATTACGGTAATGTATTCAAGTTTCAGATCTGGAACCATACGGAACAAATTCGCGTAGTATTCCTCAATAGCCTTTCTCCCAACTGTAGGTTTTAATTCACCCGATGCAATCATTGTTGCCTTTTCTGAATACAACTTCGCTAATGTTGCTGCATCATGAGAGTTAAGTGCCTGTCGGAATTTTTCCGTGAACTGTTTCGAATCAAAGGTGTCTTTTGTTTGATTGCAGCTGCTAAATAGCAAAAGGAAGAAAATCAAACTTAGTAGGAACGAATGCTGTACTGACTTTTTCATAATCTTGATATTTTTTATTTATGAACCCTATTCGTCTATTAACGAGCTTATGATGGTGGTTAAATGGACTGGGTATGGTTATAGACAAAAAACTAAAGTCAAGATTACGACAAAGTCAGCCTAAAGTCAATTTATTATCAGATGATTATGATGGTGTGTTTTGGTTGAAGGAAAATGTAGAATATATTTCTTATACAGTACAAAATACGGTGTCAGGTTCTTTTTTGTAGAAAAGGAAGAAATGAAGCTGTTAATATTTTTGGTTGTCTTATAATGCGTTTCTTTACTCAAAGAAAACTAGTTCTATTCGCCTTTATAGGTTTCCCTTTACAAGTTTTTCGAGCTTTTCTCGGTTTTTTCTAATTCGGTTATTCCTTTACTCTTCGGTTTCGAGGATTACGCATTCAAGTTTTTCTAGTGCTTCCTTTATCCTCCATCCGTTCTTCGATCTTTCCTGTATGCCCTTCTTTAGTACTTCTCGGCGCGCATCGTCGATTATTTCACTTGGAATTTCATCTATGATAGAATCAATTGACGCATGATTTACCTTTTCGAGAAACTGGTCAGTTCTATCGTTTTCAACATTTCGGTAAAGAGGGTTTGCTCTAAAGCATTGAAGGATTCTGTTATCGGCAAGCAAATCTCTACCGTATGCGATTTCGTTAAATAGCAGGCTCGAATCGAAATCGGAAATCGTTGGCTTTCCCGATATATTTAGCAGGTTTAGGTTGGTTGTTGTCCTATCGATATTCATCATTAGTATATCAAACAGAAAGATGTCCGTTAGAGCATCCTCGTCAATGCTATTCAGCTCTTTCATGCCTACCTCCTGTATCTGGTTGATGTACTTGTAGCCGATGTTAACGCCAACGCTTTTTGCCACCAGCTCGCGCACCTCTATGTAAATGTCGTTGAATTCTACACTTTCGGGTATTGTAATCCAAAAAGGAGTTCGGGTATTAAGCCCTATTCGGTTTCCGAGTGTATTTCCAAACCATTCGCTTATTAGTGAAAATTCTCCGCTCATTCTTTCGCGCAGCTTTACAAGAAAGGTCTCTTCGTCCCTCTTTAAAACCACGGGGAAAGAGTTTCCCTGTAGGAAATACGATACTATTTGAACGCTTTTCATCGATATTTTAGATTATACTTTTTGTACAAGGTATTGTTAGCAGTCTACTAATAGGAATAAAGTTTTTGTTTTAGTAATGATCTACGTACACGGTTTTAGTAACCTCTTTTACCGCTAGTTCTAGACTTGCACTATCCCATGGTTTGTTCGACATCAGCGCCATGCTCACTGGTGGCTTTACGCCATCGTACGAGGGCTGCATATAGTCGTAATTGAGCAGGGTTAACCCTAATCGCTCGTAAAACCGTATTCTTCTAACTGCCTCTTCGCTGTTCGGATGCTCTACCTCTAGCAGTAGAGGCGTTTCGATGCTAGCTAGCAGCTCCTTCATTATGGTGCTACCGTATCCTTTCCCTTTCTTCTGACGGTCTATGGCAATATGCTCGCCAAAGGTGAACGTTCTAAATGTCCAGTAGCACAGCATTCCTACTACGTTCCCATTATCCATGTAGGCCATCAGCTTCATCCGATTTATGGTAAGCATCTTCTTAAGCTGATCCGATTCACGTCGCTCGTCGGCCGGGAACGCGGTTATGTATATGGGCATTACTTCTTCAAAACGTTGGATGTTGGTGGTGGTAATGGCTTCCAGCATCTTCTTTTCTTTAGTTTATGTGATGATAGGAGTAGTAGGAGTTGAATTTATTCCGTTTTTTCTTAACGAGTTCTGCTTTTACCTATTTTCCTCAAGCCAATGCTTCAGCGCTCGTTTTAAGGCTTCGTCAAAGAATGTCCAGTTATGGTTACCTTGCCAATCCTCAAAGGTCGAGTCGTACCCTAATTCCTGTAGCAACCCTTGATATCTTTTGTTATCGTTGTGTAGGAAGTCTTCGGTGCCACAAGCAAGGTATAGCTGAGGTTTATTGGGTTTATTCTTTGCTTCTTTTGCTAGTTCTACTACATCCTCTTTCGGATTCCATTCTATCTTTTCGCCAAAGGCTGCTTGAAAATCCTTGAATAACCGCTCTCCAAAAAGCTCTTCGAATCGTTTAGCTCCTTCCGAATATTCAAGATGTTCCTTCAGCATTAGGCATGGCGACGAAAAGGCTCCGCAAAAACCGTATTGCTCAGGTTTCGACAATACACACTTTAAGGCTCCATATCCGCCCATCGAAGCACCTATAACTGCCGCATCTTCTCTTCTTTTCGATATGTTGAATAGGTTGCTAACCATCAGAGGGAGTTCCTCTGAAACATAGCTTTGGTAGCTTAAACCGTACCTCATATCCGTATAGAAGCTTCGGGCCACCTCTGGCATAATAAATACGGCATCGTAATCTTTCGCATAGTTTGGAAGCATGGTGTAGTCTACCCAATCGCCACTTCTTCCGCATAGGCCATGCAATAGGTAAACAACCTTATATGGACTACCCGTATGTTTATCTGGAGCAACAATCGTAATGCTGGTCTCCATTTCTAGCTTTTGTGAAAAAAGATTCCCTTGTAAAATCATTTCCTAAGTGAGTTGTTATCGTATGTTTGAGACTATAAAGATGGGCATTATCTGCTAATTGTATCATCAATCGGGATCGCTTTTCTGCTTGTTAGCAATATCCCATTTTACGGAACTCTTACATTCATCTCGTTATTCTTTATCTGTTGTATTAGTTCTTCAATATTCTTAATTAAGCGGTTGCGGATAAGATGTTCAACAAGTTATCCTAGTTCCTTCGAATTTCCGATAATACGTCCTTAAGTGGCCGCGCCGACATGCATCGTTACCCGCCGTGGCTTTTTAAAAGTTTTGTATGTAATAGGAGTGGTTACCCCAACGGTTTGTGATGGTTTCCGTTGGGGTAAAAAGCTCTTTTTCTTCTTCTACTAAAGAATTCCTATTATGGTCGTAATGCTATGGCTTTGTCCGGGTTGTAGAACAACCGAGTCGCTGTAGGCATTAACCGCTTCTACGCATACAAACGAGTGGTAGCCGTCGTTTGGAATATCTCCCATAGTTTTTGTGGTAACCTCGCCAGGGTTCCAAACCACCGTAACTTCGCTTCCGCGCTTTTCCACGCCAATCTTACGGTTCCACGCTGCATCGGTAATGGTACAAGTTGCCGAGTGGCCTATGTACCTTCTGTTCTCCTCACTTGTACTTGTAATGGTGAGCGTTGCCTCGTTTTGAACGTGGGTGGGCTCCTTCTCGAATCCGTTATAGTAGCGACATCCGCTTAAACCATCGATGCTGATATTGTCGATATCGCTAACGTTAAAGTAGCTATGCAGCGCATCGCTAACCGTAAACGATTGATCATTATCGGTGTTGGTGTAGCAGAGCGTTACCTCGAGTTTTTTGCCAACAACAACGCTTAGCGATGCTGTAAAGCTAAACGGCCAAAGCCCTTCGGTATAGCTGCTATTCTTTAGCTCGAATACTACTTCTGTTTCTCCCGATGGTAATGCCGCTGTTTTTACAACATCCCAAGTGCTAAGGCGGGCAAAACCATGCGCTGGTTTGCTGCCATCTTCGGGATTTGGCCCGAACCAAGGGAAGCAGATCGGTATCCCTCCGCGGATGGGCGTTCCTTTTTCGAATACGCATTGTGGGCTCATCCAAAGAACCTCCTTTTGTCCTTTTGGTTGGTAGCTTTGTACCTGTGCGCCGTATAGCGATATGGTTGCCCTTGCTAGGCTATTGGCTACCTTGGCAGCTACAAATCCGTTTTCTTCGTTAAATTCGATATGCCCTTCGATGGCATACCTTTGGTTTAGCTCGTTTGTGCTCATCTCTTGCTGTCTGCTTTAGTTGTTTTATGTGAACCGCGATCATGCTCTTCGCAGTTGTTTTTATTGTCGGGCTATGCTTCGTGCACATGCAGGCCTAGCGCTACTTGTGGTTTGGCATAGCACGTCGGCGTTAAGGTAAGGATAATTTAGTTAGTTGCCAGATAGTATTAGGGCTCGTAATCTCTCTATGCTATTCGATGTTTGGATTAGCTGAACGCTGTAGGTTTTTATGGCTGCGGATTTTGTGTGGTTAGTTTTTTTATTAATCCTTTGAAAATTATACTATGTAAGGGCAGTACTGCATGCCAGTATATCCTTCCAAATAATCCTTTTGGGCGAAATGTCGCTATTTGAATAAGCCTGTCGCCCTCTATTTGAAACTCCAACCAAGCTTCTCCAGGTAGCTTCATCTCGGCAAATAAGAGCAATCGTTTCTCTGCTTTGTTGGCGTATAGCACCCTCCAAAAATCTAGAGTGTCACCTGCCTGAATATTGCATGTGTTTGTTCTTCCTCGTCGTAAGCCTACTCCTCCAAAAACCTTATCAATAAATCCCCTTACCTTCCATAGCCAGTTCGCGTAATACCAACCTGTTTCTCCGCCGATTCTCCAGATGTTTTCGATACAAGATGAAACATCAATAACTCGTCTTTGGCGAATATCCTTATAGCATCCATATTTGGGAACTTTTATGTAATCTGAAATTTTGAAATCGAGCCTGCCGCTTACTGTTGAATCTTTCCAACTCGAAACAATCTCGTTTTGTTCAATTTTTTTAAAGGCTTGTTTTATGGAGTCCCTATAGGATAGAGGTTTAATGTTGAGTAGCCTTATAAGTTCATTATTCTTTGCTACTACCTCAACTTTCATGCTATCTACCAAAGAGGTTGCGAGTTTGTATGATGTAGAAGTGATAAAATATAGCCAATATGACGATAGCTTAGGTGTCATTACTGGGATAGTCCAAATATGCCTTTTTAATCCGCGTACCGATGCAAATTCTAGTAGCATCTCTTTATACGAAAGAATTTCGTCTCCAGCAATATCAAAGTTGCGATTGAACATTTTTTCATTATTTAAGATCTCTGTTAAGATCTTTATGACATCCGAAATTCCTATGGGCTGGCATTTGGTGTTTAGCCATTTAGGCGTAACCATGATTGGTAGTTTTTCTACTAAATCACGAATTATCTCGAATGATGCACTTCCTGATCCAATTATAATTCCTGCTCGAACTGTTGTAAGTGCATATTTTCCTTTCCCTAATTCTATTTCTACATTTTTTCTCGAATTCAAATGCTTCGATAGTGTTTGCGAGTTTACTATTCCACTTAGGTATATTACTTGTTTTGCATTGGTCTCATTCAGCCTTTCTCTAAAATTAATTGCAGATCTTCTTTCCAATTCATCAAAATCTTTTGAAGTTGACATGGAATGTACCAGATAGTATGCAAAATCAATATCCTTCGGGATGTTGGTCAGAGTGTTCTTGTTATTTAAGTCAACTTCAACTATGTTGATTCTATCTTTAATAGATTCTTCTGGATGAAACTTATTCCTATCCCTAACACAGCAAATAACGTAGTAGCCTTTATCGACTAGCACAGGTAGTAATCGCTTACCAATATACCCGGTTGCTCCCGTTAGTAAAACTTTCATTATGTTTCCGTTTAGTTAAACACAACGTTTGACTGTGTGGATAACAAGCATACTGGGGCTTATGTTCTTTTAGACTTTTTTCTAGCAATGGCATTGTAAATATTTGCTTACAGTTTTGTTTTTCAGTTGGCTATCCTATAAAATTATTCAAATGCTCTGTGTTATTCTTTCTCCAAATTATTTATCGTCGGATTTAATCCTCTGTATAATCTATCCCCTGCCATTTTGCCGGATTCTTGATAATGTATTCGGCAATATTGATGTACGATTGTTCGTTGCGGATGATATGTTCATAGTACTTGAGTTGCCACACCGAACAACCAATCCCCTTTCCGTTTAATTTTTTTTGCAACCTCCGATTTATACCCACGAACAGCTGCTCCAGCCGTTTGTGATGGTTTCTACAAATTAACCGAAAAATGGTGTGGATATGGTTGGGAATTCGATAGTACAGCCGAATTGTTCCATGCTGCACGTCGCCTATTTGGTGAGGCTGTTGTAGTCGGAAGTCTTGGTTATAGAAAAAAAGAGGAGAGGAGCTAACCACAACTCCTCTCCCTAGTAATCGAAACGTTCAATGTTCTATCTTGGTATCGTTGGCCCCTTGGGCCTAACGAACAACAAATAATCGCGTATCTTTTCGGTCGATACTATATAGATGCAGCTGCCATCGAAATTCCACACGGCATCGGCAAGTATTTTTAAAAAAAATATCCAATCATATTTTGGTTGTTCCCATTGTTGATCAATGTGCACCCTGTATGCATCTTTTATTTACTGCTAAATGGATGGAATTCTAGATAGATGAGTGCTAGCTTAGCGTAAAAATCACCACAAACAAGCATGCGATATTTTCTTTGCGTACCTTTGAGTTCCTAAGTACAGCTTTTTAAATCTAATCCCATAGCAAAATGAGGTTACTACTTATTCCCCTGATGGTTCTGTCGCTAGCCATACACGTTAGCGCTCAGCCCTACAAGGATCCTAAGGTTCCGATAGAGGATCGTGTCCGCGATCTGCTCTCGCGCATGACTCCCGAGGAGAAGTTCTGGCAGCTCTTTATGATCCCTGGCGATATTAGCGGCGATCGCGATCGCTACAAAACAGGAATATTTGGTTTTCAGATCAGCACCGTAGGCCAGAATGCCGATGCTGCCCAGCAGATGCTCAGCTACGCTGCCGGAGCCTCGGCTACCGAAACCGCCGAAATGGTGAACGATATGCAGCGCTACTTCCTTTCTCAAAGTCGGTTGGGTATTCCTATTATTCCTTTCGACGAGGCGCTTCACGGGCTGGTTCGTCAGGGTGCAACCGCCTTTCCTCAGGCAATCGGGCTCGCTGCAACCTTCGATCCTGCAACCATGCGCCGTGTATCGCAGGCTATAGCCAAGGAATGCTACACTCGTGGTCTAAGGCAGATTCTTTCTCCGGTGGTAAACATCGCCAGCGATGTTCGCTGGGGCCGCACCGAGGAAACCTACGGCGAAGACCCGCTTCTCGCCTCGGCAATGGGCGTTGCCTACGTCTCGGAGCTCGAGAAGATGGGCATCATCACCACCCCCAAGCACTTCTTGGCCAACGTGGGCGATGGCGGTCGCGATAGCTACCCCATTCACTTCAACGAAAGGCTGCTGCGCGAGATCTACCTGCCTCCGTTTGAGGCCTGCTTTAAGCAGGGCGGCTCGCGCTCGGTAATGACCTCCTACAACTCGCTCGATGGCTCCCCCTGCACTGGCAACGACTGGCTACTCAACCAGCTGCTCAAGAAGGAGTGGGGCTTTAAGGGCTTCACCATCTCCGATGCCGGAGCAACTGGTGGCGCCAACGTGCTCCACTTCACCGCCAAGGATTATCCCGGCTCCACCGTAAGCTCCATTACCAACGGCCTCGACGTCATATTCCAAACCAGCTACGATCACAAGTCGCTCTTCATGCCCCCTTTCCTCGATGGCCGCATTAGCCAAAAGGTTATCGACGAGGCCGTCGCCCGCGTTCTTCGCCTGAAGTTCGAGCTGGGCCTATTCGAGAACCCTTATGTCGATCCGAAGGAGGCTAAGGTTTGGAACGGACACCCCTCGCACCGTCAGATTGCCCGCGAGGCTGCTCAAAAGTCAGTTGTTCTTCTTAAAAATGATAAAAACATCCTTCCGCTAAGCCGTACGATCAAGTCGATTGCCGTTATCGGTCCCGATGCTGCCGAGGCTCGCCTTGGCGGGTACAGCGGCCCCGGCATCAACAAGGTTAGCATCCTCGATGGTATAAAGCGTAAGCTCGGAACATCCGCTGCCGTTCGCTACGCCAAGGGTTGTAGCCGCGAGGACGTTCAGTACGTCACCATTCCTTCCGATGCGCTATCCTGCATAGTCGATGGTAAGGTTCAGAAGGGGCTTAAGGGCGAATACTTCAGCAACGTTACCCTTTCGGGAGTTCCCGCGCTCACCCGCATCGACCAGCAGCTGCAGTTCCAATGGACGCTCTTCTCTCCCGATCCCAACGTGCTGCCCTACGACTTCTACTCCGTTCGATGGACGGGCAAGCTAAAGGCTCCAGCAACGGGCAAGTTCAAGATTGGGGTCGATGGTAACGATGGATACCGTATCTACATCGATGGTAAGCTCGTTGTCGACAACTGGAAGAAGCTCACTAAGCAGGCCGTGCTTAAGGATTTCACCTTCGAAAAGGGCCGCGAGTACGATATTCGAGTTGAATACTACGAGCCAGCCGGAAACGCCTTCTTCTCCTTAGTGTGGAATGCAGGTGTAAAGAATACCGAGGCTTTGGATATTGATAATGCCGTAAAGATTGCCGCGCAAAGCGATGTTGCCGTAGTGGTTGTGGGTATCGAAGAGGGCGAGTTCCGCGATAGGGCCTACCTTTCCCTTCCCGGACGTCAGGAAGAGCTCATTAACCGCATCGCCGCAACCGGAAAACCTGTTGCCGTAGTGCTCGTTGGTGGAAGCGCCATTACCATGAATAATTGGATGGGCAACGTATCCTCTATTCTCGACGTTTGGTATCCCGGCGAGGAGGGAGGCAACGCCGTTGCCGACGTTCTCTTTGGCGACTACAACCCCGCAGGTCGTCTTCCCATCACCTTCCCCGTATTCGAGGGGCAGCTACCGCTGGTTTACAACCATAAGCCTACCGGGCGTGGCGACGACTACAACAACCTCACCGGTCAACCCCTATTCCCATTCGGTTACGGGCTTAGCTACACCACCTTCGAGTACAGCAACCTCGATATAATCAAGAAGAGCATCTCTGCAACCGACTCTACGCAGATCTCCCTCACCGTTCGCAATACCGGAAAGGTTGCAGGCGATGAGGTCGTACAGCTCTACCTCCGCGACGAGCTGGCTTCGGTCGTTCGCCCCATCACCGAGCTCAAGGCGTTTAAGCGCATCACGCTAAAACCGGGCGAGGCTACCACGGTAACCTTCTCGGTAACCCCCGAAATGCTCTCCATGCTCGATGTCAACTTGAATAAGGTGGTAGAACCTGGCGACTTCCGCATCATGGTTGGCGCCTCCTGCAAGGACATCCGCCTACGCGGAATTCTAACCGTTACTCAGTAGAGTGCCGCTAGCGGCAAGCCTAAATAGCAAGCGAGGTGCAGAAGAGCTGCACCTCGCTTGCCATTTTTATGGGCTATTCTCGCCTTCTAGTAAAAAACTATCGTTTGTTCCTCCAGCTTCACCTGAAGTTTTAGATGTTTTGCCAGCGTATCGGTAATGCTTCTTTCGGTAGCGGGCTTAACGGTAAAGGTTAGCGGAATGCTATAGTCTACAGTGCTGCTAAAATGCACCTTCTTTCGCGTTAGCTTCTCAATTGGCCTGATGAGCTTACCTAGCGGGGTGCCATCTGCTACTAGCTGCCCGGTTCGCCATGCAATAAGATTCATATTTGCTGGTATAATCATTGGCGTATCCAGCGAGTCTACCGATATCATGCTCCCCTCTCTTACGCTTATCGTTTTGCTTATCGTTTTAAGGTTAAGGTTGCCGCGGAGGGCAATGGCCTCTCTAATGCTTTCGTCCTTCGTCAAAACATCTGCAATGCCATTGTCTATGGTAATCTTTGAATTCTTTGTCCGAATGGTAAGCGGAAGCCGCTGTGCGCTTATCGCCTCAAAAATTGCCTCGCCCTTTAGGTTGACGGTGCGGTTCCTGCTTCCGTAAAGCTTAGAGTACTTTATGGTTGTCCCGCTATCCAGGTAGGCAATGGTGCCATCGGGGAGGCTAACGCGCTCGCTCCGTTGTTTCGCCGTTATGGTAGTGTTAATCGTTCCGGTAAGCAGGGCAATGCCAATGCCCATAACGATAAACAGCAGCACAATAATAAGCAGCGTCTGCCCTATAAGCTTCGAAAGCGATCGTTTTTCTGATGTTGTTATTGGCTTGATGCTGCTTACCATCATCTCCCAGGCAACCTGCTTATCTTCCGTAAACTCGCTGTCGGCAAATCCCAGCTCGTCCCAAACCTTTTGGGCCTGTTCGACAATTGACGCATTCTCCTCCGATTCTGAAAGCCACTGCTGCAGCTCCTTTTTCTCAATTTCGGTTAGCTTCCCAAGGAATTGCTTGGCAATAAGCTTATCTGGTGCTTTCATCTGGCTTCAATTTTTGAAGTAAATATAGAAAGAACCTTTCTATTCTTGCTCGTTGTGGCGTAAAGTTAAGCGTAAGCATCCTGCTGTTATTCCGTATCGCTTCGCAGCCATACAGCCTCAGCTATTATGTGCCAGCTGTTCGTTGTTCTTTCTGATTAAGGAGTAAGGGCAGACTAGTGATCTAAAAGTTATTTTGAAAGAGTAAGCAACAGACAATATTGACAGTACGATTGCCTTTATGCGAAGGCTTCAGCAAAGCTTCCTTTAATAGCTGCCGCTGCTAAGCTTTTCACATGGTTTATACCTCCCGATTAACTTTCTGCTGTTTCGCTATCTTTGCCTTAAAATTTGTTGGAATGAAATTACGCTTTCCCCTTTTGCTGATGCTGCTCCTCGGTTTGTCGGTTTATGCCGTGCAGCACAATAGTAAGGCCGATAACGAGGCCCGATACGAATTGCCGAAATCGAGTTCAAGGACTCAGATCGTAAAGCATACGGGTTACACGCTTTCCTATAGCGAAGATGACGAGCAAGCCTTTTGGGTGGCCTATGTTCTAACCAAAGAGCATGTAGAGCAGCGAAGCGCTAAGCGAACTAATAAGTTCATAGACGATCCTGCGGTTAGAACAGGCTCTGCAACCAATGCCGACTACGCCCGTTCGGGGTACGATAGAGGGCATTTGGCCCCAGCTGCCGATATGGGATGGTCGGAGACGACCATGAAGGAGTCATTTTTCTTTAGCAATATGAGTCCGCAGGAGCCTAGCTTTAATAGGGGCATATGGAAGGACCTTGAAGAGCAGGTACGCGCTTGGGCTATTGATAACGAGCGAATTTATATAGCAACAGGCCCTGTTCTTTCCGGTAATCTCGAAAGAATTGGGCCAAGTGGCGTATCCGTTCCCCGCTACTACTATAAGGTAATCCTCGACTATACGCAACCCGAGCTTAAAGCCATTGGCTTTATAATGCCTAACCAAAAGAGTACGCGCTCTGTGAAAGATTTTGCGGTACCTGTAGATAGCGTAGAGCGTTTTACCGGGATAGATTTCTTTTACACCCTTCCCGATGATCTCGAAAAGCACCTCGAATCGCAAGTTGATCTTAATCTCTGGAGCTGGAAGCAAAAGAAAGTTCGAAAGCAGCCTAAATCCTAAAGTGTTGATAATTTTGTTTTAAATTGATACCTTTTCGAAAAAAACTAAATCATGAAAAAGTTCGCAATAGTAATTTCTGGATGCGGCGTTCAAGATGGCGCCGAGATTCACGAATCGGTAATGGCAATGCTTGCTGTTGATATGGCCGGATGCTTCTATCAGCTTTTTGCTCCCGATATGCTGCAGCTTAGGGTTGTAAACCATTTAACAGGGAGGGAGGTTGATGAAAAGAGAAACGTACTTGTAGAATCGGCTCGTATTGCTCGTGGCAACATAAAACCGCTAAGCGAGTATCGTGCTGCCGATTACGATGCGCTGCTTTTCCCCGGTGGATTCGGCGCTGCGCTCAATCTTAGCACCTATGGTCGCGATGGTGCAAGCATGAAGGTTAATTCTGAAGTGGAAAGAGCCGTTAAGGACGCTTACAGCCAAAAAAAGGTAATTGGTGCAATGTGTATTGCTCCGGTAGTTGTTGCAAAAATACTGGGCAAGGGAATGCTAACAATCGGTTCCGATAGAGGAACTGCTGCCGATATCGAAAACTTTGGGGCTAAGCATCAAAGTTCGGGTAAAGGCGAGGTTGCCATTGATTTAGAGAATAAGATATTCACTACTCCATGCTATATGCTTAGTTCATCCATTAAAGACATCTTCGTAGGTGCTACTAATCTGGTGAACGAAATGGTGCGAGCTATGGAGTAGCAGTGATACTATTTATTGCTATATTTCTCCCAAAATGTAAGTATGCTGCACAATCTTGTTATTTGTCTGCCTTCTCTTACAACGCTATTTTGGGGCCTAACTCTTTTCTTCGATAAGGGAGATAATAGTCAAGCACGAAGGTTTCTATCGTTATTTATGATGGTTGCTTTTGTGCTTTACTTATGTTACATCCCCTACTTTAATGGACAGCTCAGTTTGTTTATATACCTTTTGCCTGTGTACACGTTGGCAAGTCTGCTGGTTTACCCAATGTACTTTCACTACGTTTGCATGATAACGTTGCATCCAAGTTTCCAGAAAAAGTATCTTTTACACTATATTCCAGCCTTGTTCTATTTTGTTGCTTTATCAGCAGGAATCCTAATGTTGCCGCAAAAGGATGTTCATGCATTGCAACATTTAATGGAGAGCAATCAGCTATCAATGGCTCGATTTGATGGTGATATGCTTTCGGTGGTAACGATGCTCTTCCTATCCTCACGGTTGGTGTTTGGCGTTTTAGTTGTTGTAACGCTTTACTATAATGTAAAGAACATAAGACGGTACAATATTTCGATTCCAGACTTCTTCTCTAACCCCGAATCTCGAAGGGTAGACAACCTCTCTTTCGTGCTTGTAGCTATGGCTATTACATCGGGAACTAGCATGGTTTTTAATCTAATTGGCTTTCAGGTGTTCTTACACAACGATTATTTATTGGCGATTCCTTCTGTAATGCTAAGTTCGATGCTTTACGTTGTGGGTTTTGTGGGTAGTAAGCAAAAGCAGGTTTGTGTTGCCATGAAAGATGATAAGTATACAGATGAATGTGATTGTAGTGTTGTCGATAGCTTTGATGCCAAATTCGTAGAGCAGTTTAATATGCTTTTTTATGAGAAGAAGATATACCTGCAGCAGGATCTCAAGATTTGGGATGTTTGCGAGGCTATGAATTCTAATCGTACCTATATTTCCTGCTACATAAATAAGGCGGTTGGACTAAATTTTTGCTCTTTTGTAAACAAACTTAGAGTTGAAAACGCCTTGATTCTGCTCTCCGACTTTTCGTACGACATTTACAGCCTTAATTATATAGCAGAAAAGTCAGGCTTTAGTTCGATGAACTCATTCTACAGAGCATTTACCAAAGCTTATGGAGTTAGTCCGGGAAAGTATAGGCAAGTAAGAACAGAGCCTGATAGTTCTAATCATCAATTCCACAGTGAGAACTCGGAGGTATCTGATAAACGAGAGTTTTTGTAGCTCGTTTCCCAAAGTTTATTTGCCAATTGGTAAATAATTGACGTTTTGACCCTACATCAGGGATTGTTGTTTCGCATATTCTACTATTTTTGAAAGGCAACTAATGGATTTCTTGATTCAAAAAGTGAAATTATGAGCCTGTTTTTAATTGTAAGTGCATTAGTTTGGATTGGTTTGCTAACGTATATTCTTGTTTACTTTATGCGACTATGGAGAGCAATAAAGTAGTTTGAATAGGGTTTGTAAACGACATTGAAAATGGAAAGAGAGCGTAAACGTTTAGTTACGCTCTCTTTCCATTTTTCTATTGCAGATGATTTCTAAAGGTACGACTCAATAGGTGCGCAGGTGCAAACAAGATTACGGTCTCCAAATCCGTTATCAACACGGGTAGATGCAGGCCAGAACTTGTTCTCCTTAATCCATTCAAGAGGATAAGCAGCCTTCATCCTGTCGTACTTGTGGTTCCATTCGTTGCCACAAACCTCTTCGGCAGTATGAGGTGCCATCTTTAGAACGTTATCCTCTGCATCGGCAGTACCGTTCTTTATCTCTTCGCACTCGTTCTTAATGGTAATCATTGCCTCTACAAAACGATCAATTTCCTGAACTGATTCGCTTTCTGTAGGCTCAACCATTAGGGTTTCGTGAACAGGGAACGAAAGGGTAGGAGCGTGGAACCCAAAGTCCATCAAACGCTTTGCAATATCGGTAGCATCAATGCCATATTCGCGCTTAAAGTTCTGTACGTCGATTATACACTCGTGACCAACACGTCCGGTTTCTCCTGTATATAGAGTGCTGTAGCAGCATTCTAATTTTTTCGATAGATAGTTGGCATTAAGGATGGCCATCTCGGTAACCTTCTTCAATCCTTCAGAGCCAAGCATCTTGATGTAACCGTAGGTGATTGGGACTACGCTAGCGCTACCAAATGGAGCAGCAGCAACCGAGTTGATTGGCTTGTTGCCTCCCGTTTTTACCATACTGTGAGATGGCAAGAATTGGGCTAGGTGCTTTGCTACGCAGATAGGACCAACGCCAGGACCACCTCCACCGTGAGGTATTGCAAAGGTCTTGTGTAAGTTTAGGTGGCAAACGTCTGCTCCGATAAAGCCTGGGTTGGTAATGGCTACCTGAGCGTTCATGTTAGCGCCGTCCATGTAAACTTGTCCACCTGCCTCGTGAATAATGTTAACGATCTCCCTAATGCGTCTTTCGAAGACGCCGTGGGTAGATGGGTAGGTAACCATTAAGCACGAAAGGTTGTCGCGATGCTGATTCGCTTTTTCGCGAAGATCGTCTACGTTGATGTTTCCTTTTTCGTCGCAAGCAACCACAACAACCTCCATGCCAGCCATGGCAGCTGAGGCAGGGTTGGTTCCGTGTGCTGATGCTGGAATGATAGCAACGTTACGATGTCCTTCTCCGTTGTTTATATGGTGTTGGCGGATAACCATTAATCCTGAATATTCACCCGCTGCACCAGAGTTTGGTTGTAGAGATGTTGCTGCAAATCCGGTGATAACGGCTAAATCGTTTTCTAGATCTTTAAGCAGTTCGTAGTATCCTTCAGCCTGATCTGCTGGTACGAATGGGTGTAATGCTGCAAATTCTGGGAAACTAAGCGGAAGCATTTCGGCAGCAGCATTTAGCTTCATGGTGCAAGATCCCAATGAAATCATGCTGTGGGTAAGCGAAATGTCCTTACGTTCAAGCTTCTTTATGTAGCGCATCATCTCTGTTTCCGATTGGTACTTGTTGAATACTTTTTCGGTGAGAATTGCAGAGGTCCTTTCAAATTGCTTGTCGAAGCAAATGCTGTTGCCTATTTCTGCAGAGGCTTCGCTCTTTTTGCCAGCGGCAGCAGCGAAGATGTCAAGAATGGTTTGGATTTCGGTCTCGGTGGTAACCTCGTCGAAGCTCATACGAACGGTCTTGTCGCATGGGTAGAAGAAGTTTATCTCTTTGGCAAGAGCAAGTTCCTGAATCTTTTTAGTATCAGCAACCTCAACTTCTAATGTGTCGAAGAAGTTTGCGTTGTGCTGCTTGTATCCTAGGGCTACAAGCCCCTTGTTTACGGCACAAGCGGCATTGTGAGCGTGAAGAGCAATTCTACGAACGCCTTCTGGGCCATAGTAAACGGCAAACATACCCGCCATCGAAGCAAGAAGTGCCTGTGCTGTACAAATATTCGATGTTGCCTTTTCGCGTTTGATGTGCTGCTCGCGGGTTTGTAGCGCCATGCGTAGCGATTGCTTGCCAAGGCGGTCTACAGAAACTCCAATGATACGACCAGGCATACTGCGCTTGTACTCATCCTTAGTTGCAAGGTAGGCTGCATGAGGTCCGCCAAAGCCCATTGGAACTCCGAAGCGTTGAGTAGAGCCAACGGCAATATCAGCACCCCATTCTGCAGGAGCCTTCATAAGGGCAAGGCTTAAGATGTCGCAAACGGCAGTTACCAGAATTTCCTGCTCGTGACATTTTGCCGTAAATGCGCTATAGTCTTTTATCTTTCCTGATGCAGTTGGATATTGAACGATTGCACCAAACATCTTATCGGTTAATTCGAACTCTTCAAACTTACCCACAACCACTTCTATATCTCTTGGAGTGGCACGGAGATTAATAACGTCTAGGGTTTGAGGAAAGATATCTTCATCAACAAAAAGAACGTTCTTGCCAACCTTGACAGCGGCACGCGAACGTGCACCAAGCATCATGGTCATTGCTTCAGCAGCGGCAGTAGCTTCATCGAGCAACGAGCAGTTGCTGATTTCCATCCCGGTAAGGCTAAGAATTGCTGTTTGGAAGTTGAGTAGCGCCTCTAGGCGACCCTGAGAAATTTCAGCTTGATAGGGAGTGTAAGAGGTATACCAGCTAGGGTTCTCGAAGATGTTTCGCTGAATTACTGCAGGAGTGTAGGTTGGGTAGTAGCCCATACCAATAAAACTGCGGTATAGCTTGTTCTTAGAGGCTATCTGTTTAACCTTAAGAGCAAACTCGTACTCGCTGATTTCCTTTTCAAGATTAAGCGGCTCCTTCAATCTGATGTCTTCTGGAACTACTTGGTTGATTAACTCGTCTATGGAAGAAACGCCTATAACATTAAGCATTTCGGCTATTTCGTGCTGACGAGGTCCGTTGTGTCTTTCGACAAAATTATCGTTTGCCATTATTTATGTTGTTACTAGGTTAAGTTCTAAATTGGAGCTTAAAAATAGATATACACTTTTAATATCTAATCTATTTTTGATTAAAAAATTAGACTGTGTAATCTTTTAACGTTAAAGTTCAAAAGGATGTTCATTCACAAACGGGTTATATCGGCGCTCGTGTCCTAGGGTACTGCTTTCGCCGTGTCCCGAGTAGTAGCGAACTTCGTCGCCAAGTGGAAGCAGATTTTTTATTATGCTTCTAATTATGGTCTCGTAATCTCCACCAGGAAGGTCTGTCCTTCCTATGCTCCCTCTAAATAGGGTGTCGCCCACCATAATAATCTTTTGTTCGGCGTTGTAGTAGCCAACGCCTCCCTTGGTGTGGCCTGGTAGTGCAATAACTTTTAGCGTTGAGTTCCCAAATGTTACGTTGTCATTTTCTTCAACAAAGTTTACCTCGCAACTTGGTACCTGAATGTTGAATCCCCAAGCGGCACCCATTGCCACAGAACGATTGATGTTATCGACATCGTCGGCGTGCATGTAAAGTTCTATCTTATACTTCTTGCTTAGGTATTCAATGCCTGCAATATGGTCAATATGTCCGTGTGTGTTTAGTAATTTAACGGGTCTTAGGTTGTTTCCTGCAATAAAGCTGTCGATGCTTTCTTGTTCATCAGGAGTGTAACAGCCAGCATCAACAATCACGCATTCGCCAGTTTCGTCGTACAGAATATAGGTGTTCTCTTGAAAGGGGTTGCAGATGAAAGTTTTTACAGTTATCATATCTTAGCATTGTGAGTTATCTATTATTAGTTCCTTTGAGCATGGGTACAAATACAAAGTTCCCGTGCTCATGTATGTCTACCTGTGTTGGCGATATTCTATCGAGGGTAGTCATAACCTGAAGGTCTGAGGTTCCAATTGGGATTACCATTCTGCCCCCAATGGCGAGCTGTGCAATCAAATCCTTTGGGATTTCGGGGGCGCCTGCCGTTACAATGATTTTATCATATGGTGCATATGATGGTTTACCTAAGTATCCATCCCCAAAAAAGTAGAGGGGGTTGTATCCAAGCATTTTTAATAGATGCTGACAACTCTGAAATAGGTCTTTCTGCCGTTCTATGGTGTAAACTTTGGCCCCCAATTCCGAAAGAATGGCCGTCTGATAGCCTGAGCCTGTTCCAACCTCAAACACTTTGTCGAGGGGTTTAATGTTGAGCAACTCTGTCATAAATGCTACTGTATACGGTTGGGAAATTGTTTGCCCGGCGGCAATGGGAAAGGCCTTATCCTGATAGGCAAATTCAACAAAGCTGCTGTCCATAAAGAGATGTCTTGGCACTTTGTCGAAAGCGTTCAAAACGCGTTCGTCGCGAATGCCTTTCCGACGAAGTTCTTCAATTAGTTTGCGTCTTAGCCCTTTATGCCTGTAGCTGTCTTCAAAAATCGTAATTCCCATCGTATACTCTTTGTGCAAATATACCGAATGGTGTTGGTTTGCCAACCTCTTATGCCAGATTTGGGCAGGCTGTTAATAACTTTATTGTGCAACAGATGAGCACGCATCTACTTTTCTGCTATGTTTGTAATAAAACGAGTAAAGCTATGCTTATTGGACTTTTTGAAAACTCTAAACCTGCCCTTTACGAGTTGATGAATAGTCTATCAATGGAGTTAGGGTTTGATGTCAAGCTTTTAAAAAATGTCGATGAGGTGACGAATGAAAAGCTTGATGGACTTGTTGTTGCCGATGAGTTTAAGTCGTCAGCGTCTATTGCCGGCATCCTAAAGCAGTTTAAGAATGTTCTTTTGCTTGATCCTGTAAAGGCAGCAGAGGTTGTCAATCAGGAACTTTTGATTATTTGCGAGGAAGCAAATGTCGACCTGATGATAGCAGGCCCCCCTGTCAACCCTAATGTTTTTAGTTTTATAGGTAAGTACGCAAGCGATCCCTTTTACGTTAGGGTTATACACGAAGAGGATGGCATTGAGGTTGTTCACTTTGATATCTTATACAAGTCGTTTTATTGGAATGCTTTTTTCTCTGATGGCGACATCCGTAGGATAAAGGTAAATGCGTTGCCTTCGGTAAGCGAAAGCGGCATTGTCTTTTACGGAAAAACGGAGTCGGCAAAGAGTATACCCGTTGATACGTGGTTTACAAATCTCGGGTTTTGCAAAGTTCAAATGGTAAAAGTATTCTCGCAAAAAAATGTAGTAGAGCTCGATTGCAACACGTGGACGTTTAAAATGAAGAATAAGAATATTGAGGTTGTGGACAGCTATAAGGATTGTGGAAATACTCAGGAGCCTTTTGTTCGTTCCTTCATCGAACAGCTTATGGGTAAAAATGAACGACCATTGAACATCCCAATATCCAACTTTTTGAAGGTTACGGAACTTTATACGATGGCACTTCAGAAACTAGCGCTGTAGAAAATTAAAAAGGCTGTCTCAATCGAAACAGCCTTTTTAATATCTTGAAAGCAACTACTAGTACTTGCCTCTTGATTCGTCAGATACAGTAAGTTTCTTACGACCTTTTGCTCTTCTGGCGGCTAGAACTCTACGTCCATTGGCAGTAGACATTCTTTCTCTAAAGCCGTGTTTGTTTCTTCTCTTCCTCTTCGATGGTTGGTATGTCCTTTTCATTGGGAGACGCTTTAAACTATATTATTAACTTGTTACTCCTTTTTTTTGAACTGCAAAAATAGCCTTTTTTTTCTTCTCGCAAATAATGTTTAACCAAAATATTGTTTGCGCGTAACGAATTTTAGATTTGGCTAGCGTTGTAGGTATACAACCTTTTTAGTGTCAAAGAATTCGTCGGTAAAAAACTCTGGTATGTCGTACACAACTCGTGGGTAGGGTATTGTGCTGAGTTCGTCGGTTAGGTCTCCTCCTTTAAGGTAGAGAATGCCGTTTGGTAGTGCATTTTCGCCTTTGGGCTTAATCTTTTTCCATACCCACGAACAAAACGTTTTGATGTCGGTAACGGCACGGCTTACCACAAAGTCGTAGTTCTCGGGAAGCTGCTCTGCTCTAATTTGCATTGCCTTTACGTTTTTAAGCCCAATACTGTTTGCAATGTTTTGAACGACGGTAATCTTTTTCCCAATGGAGTCTACAAGAGTAAAACTTACCTCGGGAAACATAATTGCTAAAGGAATTCCAGGGAAGCCGCCACCTGTTCCTACGTCTAGTACCTTTGTCCCTTTCTTAAAGGAGATGACTTTTGCTATGGCAAGCGAGTGGAGAATGTGTTTAGTGTAGATGTTGTCGATATCTTTTCTGGAGATAACGTTTATCTTTTCGTTCCATTCGGTGTATAGCTCACGCAGCATCCCAAATTGCCGTTTTTGTTCCTCGGTTAGGTTTGGGAAGTATTTTTCGATAATTTCCATTAAAGTGGGTTGTCTTTGTTGTTTTTCATATAGGTCGAAAGCAACTCTTTCGCCCTAAAAAGTTGAGCCTTTACCGTACCTATCGGTAGCTCAAGTTCTTCTGCTATTTCTTCGTAGGAGTACTCTTTAAAGTACCGAAGTTCTAGCAGGCGTCGGTATCTGGGTTTTAGCTTAGATACTAAATCCTGAATTAACTTGGCATTTTGCTCCTTTATCATCGATTCTTCGGGATCGGGAGCGCTTGCTGGAATATCTACATGAGGAGAGAAGAATTCCTCAGTGTCATTCTGTTGGTCAATCGATACTAAGTTTGCCTTGTTCTTTCGGATAAAATCAATACAGTTATTGGTGGCAATCTTAAATAGCCAAGTGCTAAAGGCAAAGTTAGGGGTGTAAAGGTGGATGTTGCGGAATGCTTTTCCAAATGCTTCTATGGTAAGGTCTTCTGCATCAATCTTGTTGTTTACCATTTTTAGCAGCAGAAAGAAAAGCGCATCCTTATACCGATCCATTAGCTCTGCATACGCCTTTTGATCGCCCAAAAGAGCTAGTTGCACAAGCTTGTAGTCGTACTTTGCCTTTTCCGATAGATTGTCTTCTAGCTCCATTGTTGCCTCTTAGGTGTAAATTTACGCTTAAGGTAAATCGCAAGATACAAAACGGGCGAAATAATATCAAACAGAATCATAGGAAACCAAAGTCCGTACTCTTGAAGCTTGTTTATGCTTGTTTTAAAGCAAGTGGCGACTATGATTATTCGAACGAATATAAAGCCGAGAGCAATGTATGGGATTGGCATTAAAACTGCAAGAGCAACTGCAGTTGCTAGAAATGCTAATCGGCTAATCATTTCGATTGCAAGATTTGCTTTTGAGGCAAATCTATAGTGCTTGTATGTTGTGCCGTGCCTTGTTTTTTGCTGAATCCACGAATCCCAACTTGTTTTGGGCTCTGTAACAAGTAGTGCTTCTTTGGATATGCAAACCTTAGTGTTCTTCCCGGTTGCGACTTCGTTGATGAATAAATCGTCATCACCCGAAATTAGCTTATGATGGTTGGCGAATCCACGGTTCTTAAAAAAGATGCCTTTTTTGTACGAGAGGTTACGTCCAACACCCATATAGGGTGCCTTGCATAAAGCCAATCCAAGGTAGTTTAGTCCAACGAAAAAGGCATCGCATCGGATAATCTTATTTAAAATTCCTTTTTTACGCTCGTACCCGCAGTATCCTAGCACTACCTCTGTATTCGAGTTGTAGGCATTTACCATCTGCTTAAGCCATTGGTTGGTTTTTGGAGCGCAGTCTGCATCGGTAAGTATGATGATTTCATTCATGGCTGATTTAATGCCAACGGTTACCGCAAGCTTTTTTCCATGCCAAAATTTCTCATCCTTTTTGATGAAAGTCTGTCGTAGGTGTGGGTATATAGCCTTCAACGACTTTAGTACATAGTGGGTGTCATCCTCAGAGCAATCATCTACTACAACAATTTCATAGTTGGTATAATCTTGCTCAGCAATAATCGGAATGTTTTTTTTGAGGTTTCCCTCCTCGTTTCTGGCGCAAATCACAACAGAAACAGGAGGCCATTGTGCTTTCGCGCTGTCGATTTTCACCTGTTTAAACCTGCCAACTTTGCCATAAACGAAGATGTAGTATACAAGTTGGATTAAAAACGTAAGCGTAAGAAGAACCAGTAACGCTTGCTGATAAAACGCTAATTCGCTGAAGGAAGTGTACCCCATTGTTATGCTAAAAAATAATCGGCAATTTTATCAAAGTTTTTCGGCATTCTCAGCTGTTATTCACATTTTATTTGTTTGTTGTAAACTACTTAACATTTTTGGAGCGGATTTATTGCCTACTCTACGGTAGTTTGCGATGTATAATTAGTTATTTTTGCGCTCATTTTCAATAAAAGAGAATAATGAAGTTCGACTTAACAGCCACTGATCTGCATTCGAAAGCGCGTGCTGGTGTAATAACCACCGACCATGGGCAGATACATACGCCAATATTCATGCCTGTAGGAACGGTTGCTACCGTTAAGGGTGTTTTTCATCGTGATTTAAAGGATGAGATAAAGGCCGAGATTATTCTGGGGAATACCTACCACCTATATCTTAGACCAGGCCTAGATGTGCTTAAGGCTGCTGGCGGCTTGCATAAGTTTAGCGCTTGGGATCGGCCAATCCTTACTGATAGCGGAGGCTACCAGGTTTTCTCTTTGGCCGAAAATCGTAAGCTAACGAATGAAGGGTGTACCTTTCGCTCGCATATCGATGGCTCTAAGCATATGTTCACCCCCGAGAATGTTATGGATATTCAGCGCGTTATTGGTGCTGACATTATCATGGCGTTTGACGAGTGTCCTCCAGGAACGGCAACTTACGAGTATGCCAAAAAATCGTTAGACCTTACACAGGGATGGCTGGGACGATGCATTAAGCGTTTTGATGAAACCGAAGGGCTTTACGGTTACTCTCAAACCTTATTTCCAATCGTTCAGGGATGTGTATATCCTGATTTACGCAGAAAGGCTGCCGAGCATGCTGCTGCTCTCGATAGAGAAGGGTATGCCATTGGAGGATTGGCCGTGGGAGAACCTGCCGAAAAGATGTACGAGATGATAGAGGTGGTGAACGAGATACTACCTTCAACAAAACCTCGTTACCTGATGGGCGTAGGAACTCCTGTAAATATTCTCGAGGGGATCTCGCGTGGAGTTGATATGTTCGATTGCGTTATGCCTACTCGTAACGGGCGAAACGGAATGCTCTTTACAAGCGAAGGTATAATCAACATTCGGAACCTGAAGTGGAGGGACGATTTTTCGCCGATAGACCCTAATGGATCCGCATTTGTTGATACAACCTACACCAAGGCGTATCTTCGACATCTGTTTATATCCGATGAAATGCTAGGTGCTCAGATAGCATCTATGCATAACCTTGCCTTTTACCTTTGGTTGGTACGCGAGTCTCGTGCGCATATTCTTGCCGGTGATTTTGCTCAATGGAAGGAGATGATGGTGCCAAAGCTGTCTGTTCGACTATAATTTTGTTGAATAAATTACACTAATTAGCTTAGTAGCTCTGTTGCTTTTGTAATTTTGAAAGCATAAAAATTCTAAGGATGAAGGTTAAACTTTTTAAGCGTCTCGATATATACATCATCAAGAAGTTTATAGGAACATATTTCTTTGCGCTTCTTATTATTATAGGTATTGCAGTTGTATTCGATGCCGCTGAAAAAATTGATGATTTTATGGAGAAGAATGCTCCGTTAAGGGCTATCTTCTTCGATTACTATATGAACTTTATTCCCTACTTCGCAAGCCTTTTCAGCTCTCTGTTTACTTTCGTAGCGGTAATATTCTTCACCTCTAAGCTGGCTAGCAATACCGAGATTGTTGCGATTTTGGCAAGTGGGGTTAGCTTTAAGCGCCTGCTTTATCCCTACTTTGTTGCTGCGTTTATAATTGCAGTCCTAAACTTCTTACTCGTTGGCTTCATAATTCCTAGGGCAAACGAGGTTAAAATCGACTTTGAGAATAAGTACGTAAAGAGGCAGTACCAAAATACAGAAACAAACATCCATAGGCAGCTATCTCCGAACACGTTTGTTTATATGGAGAATTTTATGGTAATAGGGAAGATTGGTTCGAAATTCTCTTTGGAGAAATTTGAGGGTAACAAGCTTAAGTCGAAGCTGATTTCTGATTATGCCGTGTGGGATTCGACTAGTGGAAAGTGGACTGCCTACAACTACTACATACGTGAGATTCTGAATGGTAAGGAGGTGATTAAGCGTGGCGAGAAGATAGATACGCTCATAGATCTTAGCGGGAAGGAACTCTCGCAGCGTGCCAACGTGGTCGAAACAATGAACTTAATAGAGTTGTCTCGACAAATCGAAAAGCAGAAGCAGCGCGGAGCCGACGATGTTGAATTTTTGCAGGCAGAACGGAATAAGCGTTATGCGTATCCTTTCAGCACGTTTATTCTAACCTTAATAGGTGTGTCCTTTGCTTCTCGTAAAACAAGGGGAGGGGTAGGGCTTCATATCGGAATGGGTTTTGTTATAGGCTTTTCCTACCTGCTTTTCATGCGATTTAGCGAAATGTTTGCAATTGGAGGCATTATTTCTGCAAATGTCGCAATTTGGGTTCCTAACATTCTTTATGCTTTTATTGCACTATATCTATACTGGAAAACACCTAAATAGGGTGT
The DNA here is from genome assembly GCF_004340205.1 of Acetobacteroides hydrogenigenes. Lineage (NCBI taxonomy): Bacteria > Pseudomonadati > Bacteroidota > Bacteroidia > Bacteroidales > Rikenellaceae > Acetobacteroides > Acetobacteroides hydrogenigenes. Next base: position 286,281 of record NZ_SLWB01000001.1, on the reverse strand, counting down.
TTTTTCTTTGACTATCGCGGTTCCCTTTCTTTAAAAAAAAAGTATAACGTGTGAAAAACTGGTGTTAAAGTTATCACACTATTTCGCATTTTTGGATTAGAATAGCTAGAATTGTAGCTTGATTTATAATGTGGATGTTGGAAATTATAATCGGCATCTTACGAGTTATCAACTAACACAAAAAAACACATGCCTTTGAAAAAGAAAATTCTTGAGCTTAAGAAGCGCAAGGAGGAAGTACTACAAGGAGGTGGCCCAAAAGCGATTGCTAAGCAGCAAGCGATGGGAAAAATGACCGCACGCGAGCGTATTCTCGCCCTACTAGATGAAAGTTCATTCCACGAGTACGATCTTTTCGTTGAGCACTCGGCTCGCGAATTTGGAATGGATGGTAAAGTGCTCGCCGGGGATGGTGTGGTAATAGGTACTGGTACGATATTTGGCTCTCCTGTGGCAATCTTTGCTCAGGACTTTACCGTTATGGGTGGTTCGCTTGGTCTTATGCACGCTCGCAAAATCACCAAAATCATGGACTACGCTATTAAGATGCGTATGCCTCTTATCGGAATTAACGACTCGGGTGGTGCTCGTATTCAGGAAGGCGTTAACTCGCTTGCCGGATATGGTGAGATTTTCTACCGCAACACCATTGCTAGCGGCGTGATTCCTCAAATTTCTGTAATTCTTGGCCCTTGTGCAGGTGGAGCCGTTTACTCTCCTGCGCTAACCGACTTCGTTTTTGTGGTAGACAACATCTCGAAGATGTTCATTACTGGACCAGAAGTTATTAAATCGGTTCTTGGCGAAGAAATTACCCAAGAAGAACTTGGTGGTGCTCGTGTACACTGCGAGACTACCGGTAACGCTCACTTCTTTGCCAACAGCGAAGCCGAGTGCTTTGAGCAGATTAAGAAGCTTATCACCTTTATTCCTTGGAATAACAGCAAGAAGGCGCTACGCTTCGAGCCTAAGCATCCAAAGGCTCAGTATAAAATTGGAGATATTGTACCCGATAATCCTAACAAGCCATACGACGTTCGCGATGTTATTCGTGCCGTTGTTGACGATTCCGATTTCTTCGAAATTCAGGAAATGTGGGCTCAAAATATCGTTATCGGATTTGGCCGCTTGAATGGTGATACCATTGGTTTCGTAGCCAACCAGCCTAAGGTGCTTGCAGGGGTGCTCGACTGCGACTCGTCGGATAAGGCAGCTCGCTTCATCCGCTTCTGCGACGCATTCAACATCCCAATCGTAACCTTCGAAGACCTTCCTGGGTATCTTCCAGGCGTAGACCAGGAGCACCAAGGGGTAATCCGCCACGGAGCAAAGATGCTTTACGCCTACAGCGAAGCTACCGTTCCTAGAATTACCGTTATCCTTCGTAAGGCATACGGTGGTGGGTATATCGCCATGAACTCGCGCCACCTGCAGGCCGACTTCGTATTTGCTTGGCCTCTTGCCGAAATCGCCGTTATGGGACCCGAAGGGGCCGCTAACATCATCTTCCGTAAGGAAATCATGGAAGCCGAAAACCCCGACGAAATGCGTAAGGCTAAGGTTGAGGAGTACAAGGAGAAGTTTGCCAACCCATACGTTGCTGCTTCGAGAGGGTACGTTGATACCGTTGTCGAACCAGAGGAAACCCGCAAGTTCCTTATCCATGCGCTAGAAATTTCGCTGGAGAAGGTTGTAGAGCGTCCTAGTCGTAAGCACGGAATTCCTCCATTTTAATCGTTGGGAAGATGAGCAAGAAAGAGGAATTGAATCCCGACTACACGACCTTTATCATTGACGATACCAAGTACGAGACAATAGTCCCTACAAAGGTTAGCAACCGTAAGGCGTGGGAGAGGCCAAATCCTAACATGATCACCTCGTTTCTTCCAGGCACCATTCTGGAGCTGTACGTAAAGGAGGGCGATGTTGTTAAGGCTGGCGATAAGCTGCTTCTTTTTGAGGCAATGAAGATGCACACCGCAATCACCGCTCCATTTGATGCAACCGTAAAGGCGATTAAAATATCGACCGGAGACAAGGTTCCTAAAGGAGAGCTGCTGATTGAGCTGAAATAGGATAGAGGGGAAGGCGAAAGCTTTCCCCTTTTTTTGTTCCCGTTTGCAGCGTAGAAGGTGCTGCTCGATCCAACAAATGGGATGTCGGATCGCACAAGCCATTTGTCGGACTCAACAAATGAGATGTTGAGTCGTACAAGCCACCTGTTGGACTCAACAAATGAAATGTTGAATAGCACAAGCCTCTTGTTGGATTCAACAAATGAAATGTTGAGTCGCACAAGCCATTTGTTGGACTCAACAAATGAAATGTCGGATCGCACAAGCCATTTGTCGGACTCAACAAATGGAATGTCGGATCGTACAAACCTCTTGTCGGACTCAACAAATGAGATGTTGAATCGTACAAACCTCTTGTCGGACTCAACAAATGAAATGTTGAGTTGTACATTTCATTTGTCGGACTCAACAAATGAAATGTTGAGTTGTACAAGCCATTTGTCGGACTCAACAAATGAAATGTTGAATTGTACAAGCCATTTGTCGGACTCAACAAATGGGATGTTGAATCGAACAGGTCGTTTGTTCTCCTACGCAGCAAGGGCATTTAACGCACGAAGGGCGAAGTCTTCCTTACCGGAGGCCTTCGCCCTTCAATTTTGGCGGTGGCTGCTGCTGTGCTACCTGGCTACCTGCAGCATTTTGGCCATTTTCTTATCCTTGGTTCGGGCTACTACCACGTAGCTGCCCGACTCTAAGCGGCTGATGTCGTAGTTGAGGATGATGGCCTGGGTGGTGGCCTCAAACTTCTTCGACTCGATAAGCGCGCCTACCGACGAGTATACCTCTATGAAGATGTCGCTTTTGCTGCTGGCAAAAGCCTCTATGTTGACAAACGATACGGCCGGATTGGGGTACAGGTTCATCTTAAGGGTGGCCTCTTCGGCTCCCTGCTTAACCTCTACCGTATCGGATGCCGTACAGCCGTTCTTGCTGGTAACCTTTACCCAGTACTCCCCTTCGGTGTCGATGATGATGCTGCTGGTGTTTTGTCCGGTGCTCCATAGGAACGTGTAGTCGCTGGTGAGGTTAACGTTCAGGGTGCTTGGTAGCGGACGGTAGATAACATCATTGCCTAGGTTGATCTTGGGTATAGGGTAGATTTCGAACTGCGTAGTCTTAACGGCGCTTTGCTTGCCGCCAATTTCAGAGAATCCGGCAATGGTGTGCTTGCCCGCAGCTTCCTCCACCATGTTGGCTGCTTGCTTGCCCTGGGCGGTCATGTTATCGAAGCGGTACACGATGCTTTGGCCAGGCTTTAGCTCCTGGGCAAGCGTTGTTGTGCCGCTAAACTTATACTCTAAGGCCGTACCATCGGGCTTGTCGATACGGTAGGTGCAGGATATCTTGATGCTAGTTCCTGTGGCAACCGGGGTGTTGGTGCTTTCGTTAACGAGCATGGCCTCGAATGGCGCCTTTTTCCCATCGTAGCACTTGGTTTGGCTTACGGCAGGATAAACCATGACGATGTTCTTTACCGAAGGGATCAGGTAGTCTATGGCAACCTCCTTGGTAAGCGTACACCCGTCGGCATTCGTGCCGGTTACCTTGTATAGGCTATTCTCGTAAACGGTAATCTCCTTGGTGGTAGCGCCGGTCGACCAAAGGTAGCTTAGCTCGGGCTTGTTGGCCGTAAGCGTAGCTTCGCTCCTGTCGGTTGCCGTTTTTATGTCGATGGTAAAGGTTGGGTTGGCCACCACCGTAAAGGTTCGGGTTACCGATGGGTTATTCGTATTTACGTCGTACTGGTAGCTAACGCTCACCTCGGCCGTTACGGTGGTTCCTGCCGTAGCGGCGTTAATCCCGGTGGCAGTTGTAAGGGTGATGGTGGCTGTTGTTTTGGCCAGAAGATCTTCGGTGAGCACGAAGTTTTCCGTCTTTACGGAGCCATTCGACTTAACGGAGATGGTAATGGTTTCCCCTTTCAGTATCGGCATATCGCCATCGTTGCCAATTACCAGCGAAAGGGGAACCGCGCGGCCCGACTGGCACATTTTTTCGTTGTTGACGATCGACTTAAGAACGAGGTCGCCACCCCTAAACTGTACCAAGATTGATTGCTCGGACGAGCAGCCCTTATCGTTGGTTACCTTAAGGGTGTAGGTTCCCGATTTGGTAACGGTTATCGACTGGGTTGTTGCACCGGTACTCCACAGGTAAGCTGCCATTCCCGATGGCCCGTTGATGGTTTCCTGCGTGTTCGACGAAACGATATCGGCCGGAAGGGTAAACGTTGGGGTTGGGTTGACGGTTATGGTAGCATCCTTCTTGTTGTTGTCCGTATTAAGATCGTTATCGATGTCCACTTCTACCGTAATAGGATATTGACCAGCCGTAGCTCTAGGAAGCGAGGCCGTTAGCGTGATGGTTGTCGATGCATTGGGCGCCAAGTCGGCCGCTAGCATCAGTTCCTCTGTAAATGCAACTCCATTTATGGTACCATCAAAATCTAGCTCTGATCCTTTTGTGATTGTTCTTCCCGACTTGTTGGTTACCGTTACGGTTATTGGTTCTGGTGTGTTGTTTTGGCAAATGCTGGTGTTTACAATAGCAGTAAGCTCGATGTCCGTGCTGAAAACCACCTCGGTGCTTTGGGTGCTAGTACATCCGTTGGCATCGGTTACGGTTAGCGAGTAGGTGCCTCCTGTTTCTACTGTAATGTTTTGGGTCGTTGCCGTATTGCTCCATAGGTATTTGCTCATGCCGGCAGGGCCTGTAATGCTTACCTGTGCATCGCTGCTGGTAATCGGATTGGTGAGCGTAAACGTAGGAGCCGGATTAACCTTAAAGTTACCCGTAAGCGTGTTGTTGGCGGCAACACCATCGCTGGCAAAGGTTGCCGTTGCCGAAATGGAGTAGCTGCCTGCCGTTAGCGCGGGTAGCTTTTGGGTAAAGGTGTAGGCTATGGTCTTGCCGATGGTCATTTCTTCGGCAAGGGTGGTTTCTTCGGTTACGGTATTGCCGTTAAACGTGTACGAAAGGGTAACCTTTGTTCCCGCCGCAATATTCTCCAGCCCCGAGTTTTTGAAGCTTACAGCAACAGCATGGCCTTCGGTAGATGCACAGAAGTCCTTAGGGCTGTCTATGGATGCTATTGCAATGTCTTTTCGGTTAAAGCTTACCACAACTTCGTCCGATGCCGAGCAGCCTTGGTTGGTTACCGTTAGCGCGTAGCTTCCCGAGTTGGTTACCGTCAGCGTCTTCGAGGTAGCGGCGGTATTCCACTTGTAGGTGTTCGATGCCAGATCGGGGGTAATGGTAGGCACAATGGTGTGGCTAGTTGATGTTGATGTAACATCGGCACCTAGGCTAACCGTCGGCGTTTGGTTTACCGTTACGTTTATGACGTTGGTAAAGTTGTTGGTTAGGTTCAGGTCGTCGAGCGTAATCATTGCCGAAACGCCCGTTGGCTGAGCCGTTGTAAACGTAGCCTTCTTTGTAAATGTATAGTCGATGCTTGCGTTGGGGGCAAGGTCGGCTACAAGGGTGATCTCTTCGCTGAATTCCGTAGCCCCAACCTTGAATGTTACCGGAATCTTTGTTCCTGCTACGGGCGTATCGTTACCCTTGTTTGTTATCTTGATGCTAACGGGGTATTCGTCTGCACCTGTACAAACGGTGCTGGCGGTTCCGTAGGTCGATGTAAGCTCAACGCTTAGATCGTTTCGGATAAAGGTTACCTGCGAGCTAAAAATGTTGGAGCATCCGTTGGCATCGGTGATCTTAACATCGTACTTCCCATCTTTTGATACTAGGATGGTTTGGCTTGCTTCGGTAGTGCTCCATTTGTAGTCCGTAAATCCGGCACCGGCATCGAGGGTTACCTCCACGTCTTTGGTTGTTACCGTAGGGGGAAGGGTCGACTGGGGAAGCCCGTAGGTTTCTACGGTGGTGGCTAGCGTGTTGTTGTCGGCCACCAAATCGTCGGTAAGCTTAGCGGTAAAGCTTACCGTGTAGTTCCCCTTGGCCGATAGATCGATGGGGTTGTTTAGTATGATTTCGGTAGTGGCACCAGGCGCAAAATCGGCCGCAAGCGTATAGCTATCGTTGGTTGAGGCTCCATTCTTTAGTATCTCAAATGGGATTACCGTGCCGCTAGGTATTGTAACGTTGCCCTTATTCTCGATGGTAAGCGAAGGCTTCATTGCAGGATCGTGGGTGCAGGACGTTTGAATGTTATTTGCCGATTTCACAGCAATATCCTTTACCGCAAAGGTTATAGTTGCTTCCGATTTGGTGCTACATCCGTTGTTGTCGGTTACCGTACACCACACTTTGCCATCGGCAGGCCCAGGATAAACAACCTTGTTTGTTTTTAGCGTGGTTTTATCGTACCACTCGTACGACTTGTACGCCATTGCAGGGTCTGCATCGTAGGTGTAGTCGAGCGCGTTTACGGTTTGCGTTTGAGGGGTTAGCGTAAAAGCTGGGAATCCAAACGATTTTACGCTAGCATCGAGCATATCATTTGCAACTTTGATGTCGTACTGCATGGTAACCGATGGCTTTAGCGAATAGGTTGTGCCCGTAGCCGACATGTTAAACGTTTCGGGGAAGGTGTACTCAAACGACTGGCCCGAGGCTACATCGTTAGGAACCGCAAATGTATGGGGTGGGGTTGTAGTTCCATTAAAGTTGAGCTGGAGGGTTAGCTCCGTTCCTGCTTTAATGATATCTATATCCTTCCCGTTATTGGTTAAGCTGATGGTGACGGCTTGCTTATCGCTAAGGCTACAGGCATCAACTGGCGATACTATTTTATCTACGGCAACGTCGGGGTTTAGCTTGTAAACAACGGTTGTGCTGCTGACGTTACATTTCGATGTATTTTCGGTTAGCGTAACCTTGTAGGTTATCTTGTTGTTGGGATCAACGAAATCTCCGGTTGTAACATTTCGAACGTATGCTCCGCTGGTGCCGTTGGGACTTACAGCCCAAGCTCCATCGCCAATCTTTACTAGCCAATCTATGGTATAGTCGAACCCTGAGGCGTCGCCAGAAATGTCGAATTTATGCAAGCTTGGATTGGGGCCTCCTAGCATTACTGTTGGACCAAGGTCTACAATGGGCTTGTTCACCTTTATAAGCTTTGTGAACGAATCGTTGTTGGTAAGGTAGAAATTCTCTGGGTCGTCTATGGTTTTGGCGGTAATTTGGTAGAGGCCGCCACGGTTCATGTCTATGGTTTTCGTTGTTATGAACTCCTGCTCGGCGTTTACATCTAAGTCTGCAGGAAGCGTAAACGTTTCCTCGAACGTTTCGGTTTTAGAAACGGGGTCTCCTAATTTTTTTGCGTATTTCGACTCGAAGGTAACCTTTACAGCAGTTCCTGCTTTAGCCTTCTTTATTCCGAGATTCTTTACCTTAAAGGTTATCTTTTCGGTTTCGGTAAAGCCATTGCAAACATCGGTACCCGTTAGCTCCACGGGTTTTGATATCTCCGAAACCCCAAAGTCATCGGGGGCTTCCTTTATGGTAAATCCGTTGAGCCCAAATCCGCTGTAGAAGCTGTTTTGGGCATCGCTGGTAAACTCGAAACGGAACTTGGCGCCGGTAGCTCCGTTAAGGGCAGTAGGGAGCAGGTGGCTAAAGGTTTTCCATCCGTCGCTGTTGCCGCTAAAGCCCACCTTGCCCGACGAGGCGATGGTACTTTGCCTATTCCATTCCCATAACGCATCCCACTTGTCTCCATTGTTGCCTAACAGCTGCCAGGTGGTGCCGTTGTCGGTGGAGTAGGATAGGGTTACCCCATCCTTTTCCAGCTCGGTGATGTAGTTGGCTTTAAACTCGAGCATGGGCCTCTCTACGTCAATAATGTCGAAGCAGGGGCTCGTTAGAGTTGCCTTGGTGCTGTTGTTGTAGTTGCCGTTAAGGTTGGTAATCCACATCTTATCGGCATCGCTTTCTCCAGAGATATTGGGGGCTGTTGATACTCCATGCATCCAGTTGTAGCCTTCCTTTACCCAATCTTCGGGGGTGTCGAAATTGGTGGTGTACGGCACCTTGTACGTTTTGGAAATATGTACGTTTACGCTGGTAGTGTCGTTTACGTTATCCTCATCATCGGGAAGCAGCACCTGGGCAATAATCTTCAGATCGCCATAGAGGTTGGCTGGGAATGTAGTGCCTAGGGTTACCGTTGCTTCGGCACCTGGGGCAATGTTCTGGTCAATTTTGTCGTTGATGGTGGTGCCGCCGTTAATGGTAATCTTTACGGGGATGGGGGCCACGGCCTCCTTCGATCCGGCATTTTTCACCTTGATGGTAATCGGTTGGCTGGTGGCTGAGTTTCCGCAGGTACTGGTTGGGCTAAGGATTCCGGTCATGGTCAAATCCTTCTCCATGAAGTTGCCGATAACCGAAACATCGTCGATGTTCCATCCGGTGAACTCCCGGTCTCCGTTGGTGTAGGAGAGCGTGAATCGCAGCTTTATGTCGTGGGCTCTGTCGAACTCGGCGGGGAAGGCCACCGAGGCGGATTGCCAGCCGTCGTCGAGGGCGTAGTCGGTATTTTCCCAAAGCGTAGTCCATGTGGCACCGTTGTCTTTGGTCGCCTGAATCTTCACGGTGTCGTACATGTCAACGTTCAGCCATCTCTTGAAATTTAGGATCAACCCTTTGTAGAAAAGAGCGTCGAAGCTGGGCGATGTTGCGGTGTATGGGGCCGAAGAGGGAATGTTGGCATCGTACACCCCGTCTTTGGTCAGGTCGTTTCCGAGAACCTTCGTGCCGCTTACGGCATTGGCAGGGTCGGGGTTGCCGAACGCCCCCGATTTGCCCATCGGTGCGGCAATTTCGAAATCGTTAGACAGGATCCATCCCGTGTTGGTTTCGAAGTCATCAAAGAATAGCTTCTGTTTGATCACCCTTATACCGCCAGAGTTGAGGGTGGCGTTGGCGTACGCGGCTCCGTTGACCGTAATCCCGCTTGCGGGAATCTCAGCATCGACGGTATTGCCACTTTTAGCGTCTGCTGCAATATCGTAGGTAACCCATAGGTAGGTGTAGCCCGTTGGGAGGCTGTAGTTGGGGGTGAGAATGGTGGAACTGCCGCCTAGGGTGCCGCTCGCTATTGGAGTGGAGGTATTGAACTCGGGCTCCTGTGTGGCGTACAGCGTTACGCGGGTTATGTCGGTTAGCTTGGTGGCGGTGGCGTTTACCTTTACGCTGCTTAGGATGGCGCTGCCGGTGTTGCCGGTTACCTTTAGCCTAGAGCGAAGGATGGGGTTGTTGCTGGTCCCGTTGGGGATGACGTCGGTGGTTACCTCATCGGCGACCACCTCTACTAGGGTCTTGGCCTGTGATCCGGTCTCCTCGATCTTAACCTCGTCCAGGCAGATCCCCATCCCCCAGCGGCTTAGCCCTTCGAAGGCGATGTAAACGTCCTTTTGAAGCGCTTCGGCGGGGAGGTTTAGCTGGAAGTCGCGCCACTCGTTTTGGCCAAAGTTGTAGGTTTGCAGGAGCCTCCAACCCCCGTTGAACCCTACTTTATAGTAGATTCGCAGGATGTCGTTGTTTACCCCTGTGGGTACGCGCCATTCGTAAATGGTTAGCCAAAACTTTATGGTTGGGATTACCGCGAACTTTAGGTCTAGGGGAGGCGTAATCAGCTTGGTTTGCTCCCTTCCGAAGCCTTGGGTGAAGAACCATGAGTTATAGGTTCCTGCCTTTGCCCTATCGGGGTTTCTGAACATGTCGTACGTTGCAGCCGGCTTCAAAAGGTTTGGATCGTCGGGGTTGTATCCCCCATTTCGGTAGCGCCAAGGGACGCCCCCTACAACCGCTTCTTCTGTCCATCCGTCGGGTTTTCTTCCCAGCTCAAAGCCTTCTTTTAGGTAAACCGTTTGAGCCTTTAGCTCAATGGTAGAACACACCAATAGGATGATGTACAGCATCATCCTTCTCATCCCTATTCTCATAATCCAACAGTTATCTTATAGCTTTTCGGTTTGAAATATAGCTTAATTAATCAATAAATTTAGGGCGAAAGCTTTTCATGATTTCTTGTGGCATTTATAATCGACCCCGTTCTCCTTAATTATTAGGCATAAAAAGCGCCATTGCCATAAGCTTAATATTGCTAAAATTTCGCTAAAGGTTTTCTTGGGAGTTTTGGGCCGATCCGTGGCAGCCCCCTCGTAGCCGTCTGGTTAGGGCGTGATAAAAGAGTCCTGATTCTATCATGCCGATCTCATTGCCATTAGCTTCAGCCAACGGCAATAAAAGCAGCATAAGCCGACCAATGGTGCTCTTTTTAATGGGTCAAGCGCGTACTTTCAAAAAGTCACCATGAAGATTTATACTTGTTTTGTTAACCAAACTAAATTTTTTATCTTAGGCATCGGTAAAGATTGTTTTTAGTAGCATTCTTTAGGCCAGCAAAAATATCAGCTAACGCATAACATTACGGGCTATTCAGCCAAATCGGGCCCAATAGCCTACAAAAATTTCCAAATTTTTAATCGTAGTACAAGCTGTAGCAGCTGCGTGAAACCTCGGGTCGAGCTTTCACCAAGGGAGAAGTTCCGTCGCCACATGGTAGCTGAGCTTTTACAGAATGTAAAGCTCTATCGCCACTCGGCAGCTGAGCTTTTACAGAGAGTAAAGCTCTATCGCCACTCGGCAGCTGAGCTTTTACAGAGAGTAAAGCTCTATCGCCATTCGGCAGCTGAGCTTTTACAGAGTGTAAAGCTCTATCGCCACTCGGCAGCTGAGCTTTTACAAAGCGTAAAGCTCTATTGCCATTCGGCAGCTGAGCTTTTACAGGGTATAAAGCTCTATCGCCACCCGGCAGCTGAGCTATAGCCTGTGCAACCGGCAGTATAGCCCTTGTAGTAGCTTGCGTTAGGGATATTCGACCTTGCCTTAAGTAAATGGTGCAAAAGCAGTCAGCCGCTAATCAAAAAACTAATTCTTATGGACGAATTAGCAATGGCCAAGCTCGGTGTCGCCGATGTAGGTTCGGTTGCAACGGTTATCAAGGAGGAGGTTGTGGCTTCGACCCTCAAGGAGGCGAAGGAGTCGGCACCCTACCAGGAGGTGGTAAACGAGCAGCTGAGCTACGACGACGCCATGGCTCGTGTACGTAAAAGCGACAATACGTTGTCGAAAAACGAGGCCGATAAGCGTCGCGACGATGCCTATGTGGGAACTCGTAAGGCTATCGATTCGCTAACCTACTCGCCTGTCGATGAGGTTAGCCAAAAGGCAACCAAGCTGTACAGCATTATGGACATGTACGGTGCAAGTGTCGAAAGGCTGCCCGACTCGAAGGAGAGCGAGTACCTGAAGATCATCATCAACCGCCTGAAGGAGCCCGAGAACTACCAGATGGCCACCGAGATCGGAGTAAAGGTGTTCGTTGACAATCTGGACAAGTGCGAGAACGATTTTCGTTCGGATTGGGGCGAGATGGAGAGCGATAAGGAAGAGTTTAGGAACAGCCTATCGGCCACCAAGAGCCGTAGGAAGCTGGAGGATGCCATCAACGCATTCTACGGCTACCTGGCCTACAACGCCAAGTACAACGCCAACAAGGAGCAGTTTGCCCAGCTGCAGCGCGCCATCTACAGCCGCTACCTAAGCATCCGCCAGAAGTACAACGAGCGGAAGAAAAAGGATGACCCAACCAAGACCGAAGGAGGCGAGCAGAAGTAGCCGCTTTGGGGTAACTATCGGAAGCCTACCTTGCAATGGGGTGGGCTTTTTTGTACTTGTGATATGAGATGTGAGATGTGAGATATGAGATGTGCGACGAGAGATTGGAGATGCAATGACGTTCAGTTACGCATATAGCTCAATTGCCGCTCTCATGCCGGGCTTGTTCCGGCATCTAAAATCGGAATTTAATAGATTCTAAAAAGGCCCCGCTTCTCGGGATTTGCGCTTCGCTACAACCTTCGGGAGGCTACGATCGGTAGGTTTCGGGTAAATAGGGTTGTGCCGTTGCATGCTTATAGCTGTGCCACTTCTGTTTCTTGCTGGTGCAGGGGGAGGCGCTCGGGGGGGCACAAATTTTTCTTAACGAATAATTGCTTGAAAGCATAGCGCCTAGCATTAGCGAAATGCTATATTTCGTGCACGAAGTGTTTTTTTTTGAAATCCATGTTTTTTTTGAAAAAAATGTTTTCTTTCTTTAAGGTGTGAAAAGGGGGGAATAATGGGCGTGTTGTAATGCCCTTAAGCTTTAGTTATAAAATTGGCTGTTGGTTATGAAGGTAAAGGCTGAATTTAATCCTTTTAGGGGCATATTGCTATTGCTCCTATTTACAGTTTGTGGACTGAAATCTTTCGCGCAAACCGATACGGAATTCTGGTTTGTTATTCCCGATGTTACGTACGAGCACCAGTCTCCAGGAGGAGAACCTGCGAATTTCACGATTTCGACATTGGATATGCCGAGCCGGGTAACGATTAGCATGCCCGCTAACCCATCCTTTACCCCAATTATTATTGATATTCCGGCCAACTCTGCGTACATACAGTCGATGAGTCCGTTTATTAACACGGCTGTTATCGCGAGTAAGTCAGGAAACCCTGATGCGGAAAACCAATATAAGACTTTACCAAACCCCACAAACCCTACAGGGGTTAACAAGTGCGGTATCCTAATTACGGCGACAACCCCAATTTCGGTCTACTACCAAATTGCCAACGTTAACAATACGGACTTGTATGCCCTTAAGGGGAAGAATGCGCTGGGAACCAAGTTCTACGTGCCCTTCCAAAACCTGCGCTCCAACCACCAGTTCTCGAATACGCACCCGGCCTATTCCTCCATAAACATAGTGGCAACCGAAGATGCAACAACGGTTCATGTAGAGCCTACCCAGGATGCCTACATTCATGGAACGCTCGTTACGAAAGGATCGGGTAAGGATATTACCCTGAATAAGGGTGAGTGTATAAGCATTGTCCCAAAGCTGGTAGGTGGACAACCAGCGCGTAACGGTGCCGATCACCTTTCAGGAACGCTCATCACCTCGGATAAGAACATTGCGATTACCATCAACGACGACTCCGTTCACAATCTTGGGGGAGGCAACTACGACATTATTGGCGATCAGCTGGTAAATATGACGTCGATTGGGCTCAAGTATGTGGTGCTAAAAACACAGGCAACCAACGGCGATGATCACATCTATGTGACGGCAACCGAGAATGGAACAACCGTAAAGTTCTACAACAACAATGGCAATCCGGCCGACTTTATAACGGTTACCATAGATGCCGGGCAGCAGGCCGACATTGCTACCTTGGGCGATTACTGCATCGTAGAGGCTGACAAGAAGGTGTCGCTGCTACATGTGGGAGGTTACGGCGGAGAGCTTGGTGGTGCCATTCTGCCCGCAATCGATAAGTGTACCGGAAGTACCCAAGTGGCATTTTACAAGCTCAGCCAAGGAGGAAAGTCGTTTAATACGAACGTTATGGTTCGTAGCAATGGTAAAGATGCGTTTTACCTAAACGGCGAAAAGATTAACCTAGCGGCGGCGGCTGGAAGTAATTGGACCCAGCTCCCCGGAACCGACTGGTGGTTTTTGCAGGTGCTCAACTGGAATACCGGCAAGTTTCCCTCCCTTAAGGAAGGACAGGGGAATATTCTTACCAACAAGGGCGACCTCTTCCACTTCGGGGTGTTCTACGGCGCCAGCAGCGGAGGCTGTAACTACGGTTTCTTCTCGGACTTTAACGAGCTGAAAATTGATGCCAATGTTGCAGGCGTAGAGGCTGGCGAAACCAAGGTTTGCTTTGGCGCCCCAATTCAGCTTTACGCCAAGGGCGGAACCTCCTACAAGTGGACTCCCGAAGACTATCTTAGCGATCCTACCGTATTTAATCCGGTTGCCAATATTCCGGTTCAGGGGGTAAAGCAGTACCAGGTAGAGGTTTCGGGAGCATGTAACATGAAGGAGATTAAAACCATTAACCTTCAAATTCTGCCTCCGGTAAAAGCGGGTTTCTCGGTCGACAAAATTGCCGGATGTTCGCCGCTTGCGGTTAGCTTTACCAATACCTCGCTAAACGCAGCAGAGCTACGCTGGAGCTTTGGCGATAAAATCGATACGGTTTCGAACAAGTTTAAGTCCCCTGGTTTGGTGGAAAAGTTTAGCCATCTATACGTAAACAATACCGATACGGCCGTAACCTACACCGTTCAGCTCATCGTAAAGAGCGAGTCGGGTTGTGGCGATGTAATAGAAAAGAAGATTACGGTTTATCCTTCGGTCGAAGCCAAGCTGAATAGAATAGACCCAACTCCAACCTTCTGTTCCCCTCGTAGCCTATCCTTCGAGAATGTATCGCCACCAACGGCATTGCCCGCTAGCGATATTACCTACATCTGGGATTTTGGCGATGGAGGTAGTATTAATACTGCTGCTGCAACTGTCAATCATGCATTCTCGGTTCTCGATAAGACTAAGCAGCGGTATAACGTGTCGCTTACAATGATGAATAAGTTTGGTTGTAAGTCGGTAGCAACAGATACTATTGATGTTTATGGCTTAGTTGATGCCTATTTTACGCTCGATAAGAATAGCGGATGTCCTAACCCTAACTTTAATGCGGTTCTTACCGACGGTTCTACCGGAATGATCGCGTCGAAGAATTGGACTTGGGATGGGTTTACATCTGCTGCAAGCGCAACTGCTCCTAATGCTTTTGATGTAGCTACAACCAACCGAACTCCTGATGCTGCGGCTGAAGATGTTAGAACAATAAGGCTTGATGTAATAGGGGCAGGAGGCTGTACGGACTTCCACGAGCAAAAGGTGACGATACATCCTTATGTAAATGCCCTTTTTACAGTCGGGGATAATATGCTATGCGACGGAGAGATTCTTAACATAACGAACTCTTCATCCAAGGGGTCTACGGATTTTTTCTGGGAGTTCGGTGATGGAGCAACCTCTGCTACTACCACTACTGCTAGCGTAACACACCTGTACAATAATTCTAGCTACAATACCATTCAGTACGACGTTAAGCTAACGGCTAAGTCGATCTCTGGATGTCAGAGTACTTACGTGTTGCCAACAAAGGTTTCTGTATACTCGCGTATCAATCCTAATTTTGTGGTTAAAGATTTGGGCGGCTGTGCGCCCTTTAACGCAACCATTGTAAACACGTCGCAGGGCAATCCGGGCAATAAGTATGAGTGGGATTTTGAAACCGATTCGAATGTTGATTTGGTTGAGAACTCTTTCGTCTCAGAACGACAGCACTTGTTTACCAATACTACGTCTACACCTAAAGACTATTCTGTTACGTTGAAGGTTACGAACGAGGGAGGTTGCTTTAACACGGTATCGCGTTTTGCAAGGGTTTACCCTCAGCCGGTTGCTGGATTTACGGTTGATAAAAATTTAGGATGTAATCCTTTACCCGTAACTTTTACGGCATCAACCAACGATCCAAACTACGACTATTCATGGTCGTTTGATGATGGAGCTACGGCAACAGGTTCAAGTGTGTCTAACACGTACAACAATTTTGACTATACTGCCGATAAGACCTTTAACCCGGTACTTACGGTTAGCTCTATTTATGGATGCTCTGCAACTATAACAAAGCCAGTTACCGTACATCCATTGCTTAAGGCTGCATTTACGGTTCAGCAGCTGTCGGCTTGCGCTCCATTCGATGTGCAAATAACGCCAAAATCGCTAGGGGCAACCTCTTACCTGTGGAATTTTGGAGATGGACGAACCGCCACCAAGACAACGGGGGATTCGTTTACCATCAGCTACGATAATACAGGGGCAACCTCAAATACATACAACATTAGCCTTGTTGCAACCAACTCGGGTGGTGCTTGTCAGGCAACGGCTACTGCTGTTCCCGTTGTGGTAGATCCTAGGGTGGTTGCAAGTGGTACCTTTGCTGTTGATGATAAATGTACCGGCGCGGTTACATTTAATAACACATCATCAGGCGCCACTTCGTATACTTGGGATTTTGGCGATGGCCAATCAGCTGGTGTTGCTACGGCTATTGCACAGAAGCACACTTACGAAAACAGGACAGCATTACAAAAAACATATACGGCAACACTAACTGCCGAAAATGCTAAGGGGTGTAAAGCCACCAAAACGTTCAGCGTGGATATAGTTCCTCGTATCGAGTCGGCTTTTACCTACGATGTTGTTGAGAAGTGTACTCCTATGAAGATACATATTATCAACACTTCTTTGAATGGAACAGAGTTTCAGTGGGACTACGGACATACAATTGGCGGTGTTGCTCAACAGGAGGTTAAAACGGTAAAGGATGCTTTTGATAGGATCATTGATAGTGAAGATCCATCTCAGGTAAAAACCTATACCCTTAAGTTAACGACACTGGACAAATCATCGGGCTGTTCTGCTGTTTCTACAAAGGACATTACCGTACATCCAAGGGTAAAACCCTCTTTTACTAGTACTATTATTGATAAGTGTACAGGAAAGCTATCCTTCCAAAATGCAACAACAGGTGCAACTACTTACACATGGAATTTTGGCGACATGACATCTTCGTACACAACCGATAAGCTAGATGCTGTTGCGCATACCTACTTAAATAGGAGTGGCATTAATGCAACGTTTAACGCTAAGTTGACTGCTAGTAACTCTATCGGATGTTCTGCAGAGTATGCTCAAGATATTTCAATAGTACCTCTTGTAGAGTCAAGTTTTACAATGGAGGAGCTGGAGAAGTGTACCCCTGTTAAGGTTAAGCTAACCAACACCTCGTTGAATGGTAGCGAGTTTAAATGGGATTATGGGCATACTATTGGAGGTATTGCGCAACAGGAAGTTCGTGCTACAAAGGATGTTTTCGAGAAGATAATCGATAGTGAAAGCCTTAATCAGGTTTTAACCTATCAAGTAAAGTTAACAACCTTGGATAAGACATCCGGATGCTTTGCTGTTTCCACCAAGGATTTAATCGTATACCCTAAAGTGCTGCCATCGTTTAGCAGCTCGGTTGTTGATAAGTGTACTGGTAAGGTATCTTTCCAAAATACCACAACTGGAGCAACAACCTATACATGGTTCTTTGGCGATCCAAGTTCGGCGTATACTACAGATAAGCTGGATCCTGTATCCCATACCTATTTGAATAGGAATGCGACCAATGCAACGTTTAATGCTAAGCTTATTGCTAGCAATGCTATTGGTTGTTCAGCTGAGGCTGTAAAAGATATTTCGATAGTACCTAGAGTAGAGTCGAGTTTTACGCTGGAAGAGTTGGAGGTTTGTAGCCCAATGAAGGTTAAGCTTACGAATACGTCGCTCAATGGACAGCAGTTTACCTGGGATTATGGTCATACTATTGGAGGTGTACCCCAAGTTGATGTTAAGTCTGATAAACTTGCATTTGAAAAGGTTATAGATAGCGAATCGGCTAATACAGTGTTGAACTACCCAATTAAGCTAACGGTACTTGATAAAAATACGCTCTGTGCCGACGATTCAACAATTAATCTCACCGTTCATCCAAGATTAGTGCCCTCGTTCACCTCAGATAAAGTGGGTGGATGCTCAGATCTTCCAGTTGTGTTAACCAACACATCAACAGGTGGAAATCTTTCTTTTAACTGGGATTTTAACGACGGACAATCTGTAAAGACTTCGGACATTTCTGAGACGGTAGCCCATACATTTATCAATAGGAACTCTACCACAAAGAATTATAATGTGGTATTAACGGCTACCAACGTAAAGGGATGTAAGGCTACTACATCTAAGTCTATAGGTGTATATCCTAAAGTAGAAGCGGCCTTTACCTTTATTCAGCCTTCGAAGTGTACTCCATTCCCGATTGATATTACCAATAGTTCGCTTAATGGAACCGAATATTCATGGGACTTTGGGCATGTAGTAAACGGGAATAAGAGAGATACTCTAACAACATCAAAGGCTGGATTTAGAACATACATTTATAATAGCAATACCTCAA
The DNA here is from genome assembly GCF_004340205.1 of Acetobacteroides hydrogenigenes. Classification (NCBI taxonomy): domain Bacteria; kingdom Pseudomonadati; phylum Bacteroidota; class Bacteroidia; order Bacteroidales; family Rikenellaceae; genus Acetobacteroides; species Acetobacteroides hydrogenigenes. Next base: position 268,261 of record NZ_SLWB01000001.1, on the reverse strand, counting down.
GTGCTCAAACATACACGCTAACCCTTACGGCTCGTGATGCCGTAACGGGATGTAGCGATATTGTCACCAAAACTGTAGATGCTCAGCCAGAGGTCAAGTCTATCTTTAGCTTAAGTACAGATAAGGGGTGTAATCCGCTTACGGTTTCGTTTACCAATTCGTCTACTGGCTCTTCTGCGTACACTTGGAACTTTGGGAATAATACTTCTTCGGCAAGCGTTACCCCTGCATCAATGGTATTTACTAATAGCGATACTGTTAGCATTAAAACCTATAATATTACGCTAACATCTAAGAACCAAGATGGATGTACTAATGTCTCAACCAAGCGTGTAGACGTTTATCCGAAGGTATTGGCTGATTTTAGTTTAGATAAGGTAAACGGATGTACGCCTTTAGCCGTGAAGGTTGTTAATGCATATCCATCTTCGGCTTACCGTTACGAGTGGTCTTTAGGTTCGAACGGAACCAGCACTTCTCAGCAAATTCCTGATCTGAACTTTATAAATTCGACTACGGATTATACCATTCAGACCGAAAAGCTAAAGCTAAAGGTATTCTATAAGGGAGATGCTACCTGCTTCAAAGAGGTTGAGCGTTCGGTAGATGTTTATCCTGGAACACGAAGCGACTTTGCAATGGATGTTACTGAAGCTTGTAACCCATTGGTTGTAAACTTTACAAACGAGACAAAGTCGTACAACAACTCGGCTTCTTATAAGTGGAGTTTTGGAAGTCTAGGTAGCTCTGGGGATGTAAATCCTAAGTATACGTTTACTAATTTATCCAGAACAGAGCGAGTTACATACGCAGTCAAGCTTAAGTCCACTTCTATCCATGGATGTAGCGATTCAACGACTAAGACGGTTGTTGTTCGCCCCATTCCCAAGGCTCAAATGGCAATAAACACAGCCTCTGGTTGTGCTCCTTTTAACGTTGATGTGCAGAATCTTTCTATAGGTTCCATGCCAACGTACACCTTCTGGCTGGATAATGACAGAACGGCATCTGTTGTGAGAAATGGAAACTCTAACGTTCAGTTCAATATTGATAACCTTGCCGATACTCCAAAAATGACGGAGGTCTGGCTAAAAGCGGTTAGCGATTTTGGTTGCAAAGACAGTACTTCTCAGAAGGTTTATACCTATCCTCATGTTACTTCTGCTTTTACGTTTACGCCTTCGGATGCAGGATGTAATCCTTTGACGGTAAACTTTGCTAATTCCTCAAAAAATGCTATTTACTACACTTGGGATTTTGATGATGGGGTAACGGCTCACGTTAGCTCACCAAGCCATGTTTTCCAGAATTTTCAGGAGCAGGATAAGGTGTATAATGTCAAGCTTAAGGTAAAATCGGAATATGGTTGTGAGCATGTATCATCGAAAGATTTTACGGTATTCTCGGCACCTATAGCCTACTTTACCATAGATCCACCTTTGAGGACCTATCCTGACGCTTCATTCCTGTTTAACAACCAAACTACTCCAAAGGCAACAAATTGGAATTACGAATGGACGTTTGGAGATGGAGGTAAGTACATAGGCGTAGATCCTCCTGTTTATACATATAAGACATGGGGAGATCCTGCTAATGACTATAAGTACAATGTAACGCTAAAGGTGTCTAATGGAAACTGTAAGGACGAGATGACGCAGTTCCTTTATCTAAAGCCTGCTATCCCAGTTTCTATTTTCTCATCGAGCGTTGGTAGTAGCTGTTCTCCGTTGGAAACACAGTTTGTTCATCAGGCTAAGTACTACAAGTCTATCGAATGGAATTTTGGCGATGGAACAACATCAACGGAGGATAGCCCATATCACGTTTATAAAACGCCTGGAAAGTATCACGTTCAGCTAACCGTAAAGGGCGACGGCGGTAACTCGTACTCCTATACGACGCTGCAGGTTTATCCTAATCCGGTTGCAAGTTTTAAGCTCGCTCCTAATGAGGCTATGCTTCCCGAGGCTCGTGTACAGTTCTATAATACGTCAACCGAAGGAAAAGATTACGCTTGGGATTTTGGAGATATGGTTGGATCGTCTACCGAAAAAAATCCAACGTATACCTACAAAAAGTTGGGTAATTATGATGTTAGGCTGCGCGTGACCTCCGAAAATGGCTGTACTGATGACACTTTGGTTAAGGCGGGAGTAAAAGTTGTTGGCGAAGGCGTTTTAAAATTCCCCAATGCATTTATTCCAAACTCGTATGGTGCTAATGGTGGAGTTTACGAAATGCCAGACTATAAGAATGAGGTTTTTCACCCAATTAGCGAGGGCGTTGTTACCTACAAGTTGTTGATCTACAATAGATGGGGTGAAAAATTATTCGAAAGCAATGATGTCAATATAGGTTGGGACGGCTACTATAAGGGAAAGCTATGCGAGCAAGGTGTTTACGTGTACAGGGCAATGGGGCGATTTACTAATGGGAAAACATTCGATGTTCGAGGAGATGTTACGTTGCTTCGATAGTTTAGGAGGGATATGAATATGATTTTAAGAAAATGTTTGCTTGTTTTGGTACTTGGGCTATGGGGGGGCTTGGCTAAGGCTCAGGATCCTCAGTTTACTCAATTTTATGCCAATTCGCTCTATCTATCACCTTCATTTGCCGGTGCTGTAAAAGACTCACGTTTAACTGCAAGCTATCGTAATCAATGGACGGGGTTAAGCAATTCGTTTAACACCTTTAATGTGGCTGTTGACCACTATTTCTATAATTTGAAAAGTGGTTTTGGGCTAATTGCTTTTAGAGACGTTGCCGGATCGTTAAACCTGTCTAATACCCTTGTTGGGGTGCTTTACTCGTACAATATCCCTCTGAATTTCGAATGGTATGTGCGTCCTGGAGTCGGCTTCTACTACGATCAACGATCTATTGATTACTCTAATATTGTACTAGGTGATCAACTATCATCGGGAGGTCAGAGCAGTTCGATCTCAAATCTGAAGGGAAATGCATCTAAACGATCTTTCGACTTTTCAGCGTCTTCACTTTTAGTCGGCCCTAATGTTTGGGTTGGCTTTGCGCTCGACCACCTACTTCGTCCTGATAGATCGCTTCTTGGATTGGAGAATAGGCTTCCTGTTAAATTTTCAGTTCATGGTGGCTACCGTTTCGTTATTCAGGGATACTATCTTAGGCCTGTAGATGAAAGTGTGACGGCTGCGTTTAACTATAAGCAACAAGGAATATTTCACCAGTTTGATCTTGGATTGTACTGGTATAAGCGTCCTATTATGGTTGGGGTTTGGTACAGGGGTATTCCAATTGCAAAGAATTCTGGAACTGACGCGCTCGCCTTCTTAATTGGACTGAAGGTTCCTAAATTTAATATTGCTTACAGCTACGATCTTACGCTCTCTAATTTTGGGGTAGATTCGGGAGGGGCTCACGAAATATCGCTAACCTATGAGTTTAGCACGCAAGGACGGAAGAAGTGGAAGGCTGTTCCTTGTCCCGAATTCTAGTGCTGATTTGTATGTTGTTTAAAATTAGAGGTTTGTTTTACGAAAGTATTTTTGCATGTTTAGGGTAGAGCGTAAATAAATTCGTATATATTTGCATTAAACAACGAAAATCAAAAAAACTTTTATGAAAAAAGGAGCATTAATTTTTTACATCGCTATTTCAGCTGCAGTGCTTGGTCTCTACATTTTGTTCTTTGTTTCAAAAGGGGGAGAAGAAAAAGCAACGACCGCAGTATCTGCTGGAGGGGCTAAAAGCGTAATAGCGTACGTTAATATCGATACCGTTTTGGCGAAGTACGATATGGCTGCAGACCTAAATAAATCGTTGCAGGATAAAACTAAAAAAATTGAAAACGAGTTCGGGTCTAAGGTTCAGAATTTCCAACGAGAAGCTGTTGATTTTCAAGATAAAGCTCAAAAGGGGTTGATTACTCGTTCTCAGGCAGAAGAAATGCAAGGTCGTCTTCAACAGAAGCAGCAGTCTCTATCTCAGCAAGAAAATCAGTATCGTATGCAGCTTGCCGAAGAGCAGCAAGTTGCCTTAAGGAACATTCATTCAAAGATCGTAGACTTCCTAAAGGAGTATAATAAGACTAAGGGGTACTCTGTAATTGTGAGCACTACGTTGTATGGTGGTCCAGTGCTTGTAGGTAATGCGGCATTAGACATTACTGATGATGTTATTAAGGGGTTGAACGACACTTATAAGTCTAGCAAGTAAGATTTTTCAATAGGAAATAGAAGAGGGTTGCCTATAAGGCAACCCTCTTTTGCTTTATATACGAGGCTTGCATCTGGTTGTAATTAGGTAAAATTTTCTACAAAAATCATCTTTGGTATTTCAAATTTTTTAACTTTGATCGCGATATGTTACAAACTTAATCTACCAGTATGAATAATTCAGTCTTTAGATTCGAAAAGCCAAAGAACGAGCCAGTTCTGAGCTATGCGCCAAATTCGCCCGAGCGGCTTGAGTTGGTTGCAGAACTTGAGAGAATGTCATCTCAACAAATTGATATACCACTGATTATAGGTGGAAAAGAGATTAGAACTGGCAACTTAGGTAAAGTTGTCATGCCTCACGACCATGGACACGTTTTAGCAACCTACCACATGGCCGGAGAAAAAGAGGTGCGAATGGCAATTGAGGCTGCTGTAGAAGCTCGTAAAAAATGGGAAAATATTCCTTGGGTTGAGAGGGCATCCATTGCTATTCGGGTTGCAGAGCTTATTGCAAAGAAGTATAGAGCTGTTATGAATGCAGCTACCATGCTAGGTCAAAGTAAGAATGCCTTCCAAGCCGAGATCGATTCTGCTTGCGAAACCATCGATTTCCTTCGCTTTAATGCATATTACATGTCTCAAATTTATGCCGATCAGCCAATGTCGCCAACTACCGATGTGGTTAATCGCATGGAGTATCGTCCGCTCGAAGGGTTTGTATTCGCCGTTACCCCATTTAATTTTACCGCTATTGCATCGAATCTCTGCATGTCGCCTGTGATTATGGGAAATGCGGTGGTTTGGAAGCCTGCTACAACGGCAATTCTTTCGAACTACTACCTAATGCAAATCTACAAGGAGGCAGGCCTACCTGATGGCATAATTAACTTTATTCCTGGTAAAGGGTCTGTTATAGGCAAGGAGATCTTTGCTCATCGCGAGTTTGCCGGCGTTCACTTCACCGGATCTACCTGGACTTTCAACTCATTCTGGTCCGAAATTGCTCGAAATCTTCCTAACTATCGCTCGTATCCTAAGATTGTTGGCGAAACCGGCGGTAAGGATTTCGTAATGGTACACCCATCGGCCGATGTGCAGCAGGTTGCCGTTGCGCTGGTTCGTGGTGCATTCGAGTTTCAAGGACAAAAATGTTCGGCAGCTTCTCGTGCATATATCCCAAAATCGATGTGGTATGCTGTAAAAGATAGCATGGGTAAAATGCTTACAGATATAAAGGTCGGAGACGTTCGTAATTTCTCCAACTTTGTAAATGCCGTTATCGACGAGGCTGCCTTCGATTCGATTACCGGCTACATCGAGAAGGCCCGCAACACCAAGGATGCCGAGATCGTATTCGGCGGAACCTACGACAAGAGCAAGGGGTACTTCATACAGCCTACCGTTATCCTAGCCAACGATCCTCATTTCGTTACGATGGAAGAGGAAATATTTGGTCCTGTACTAACCATTCACGTTTACGAGGATGCTAAGTTTGAGGAAACGCTGGAGCTTGTAGATTCTACCTCTCCTTACGCGCTAACAGGATCGATCTTCTCGAACGACCGCTACGCCACCGAGGTGGCCTTCGAAAAGCTGAAGTATGCCGCAGGCAACTTCTACATCAACGATAAGCCGACCGGAGCCGTTGTTGGACAGCAGCCTTTTGGCGGTGCACGCGCATCGGGAACCAACGACAAGGCAGGTAGCTACCTTAACCTGATCCGCTGGACCAACCCACGCTCGATTAAGGAGACGCTAAATCCACCTACCGACTACCGATACCCATTCCTAGCGGAATAAGAACTTATGGTTAAGGGCTCCTTCGGGGGCCCTTTTTGTTTACACCACCACTGCAATAGCCGATCATCGTCATGCATTAAATGTATATCCGAAATACATTTAAAGTATATCGGATATACATTCGAGGTATATTGGAAATACATTTAAAGTATATCAGAAATACATTATGGGTATATCAGAAATGTATTCAACGTATATTCGATATACATTTGAGGTATATCAAATATAGCTGTAATGTATTGCGGGAATACATTTAATGTATATCAGAAGTACATTAAATGTATATCGGAAATACATTTAGGGGTTTTTCGAGATGGGCTTAAGCTATGGTGGAGATACTTGTAGCCCTGCCTCTGTACGCTGCCAGGCCGTAAAAACAAGTCTCGTTTTACGAAGGAACAGGACATATTGCATTTAATGGACCATCGCTACTCTTCGACTTTCTTCTTTCTGCCACCGGGGAACTGCTTTTTAAGCTCTTCGTAGATGGCTGAGGAGCCTGCCGCATTGCCCCTATAGGCAACCTTTACCGATCGGTAGAAGCCCATGCAGGCGTTGTAGATGTCGGTGCCCAGCAGCAGGTTGGTGTCCGTCAGCCCCTGAAGGATAAGCGACATTTTATCGATTAACGGATTTAGGTAGCCGTGCGCCTCTAGGTCGAGCTTTAGCTTCGAGGCATCAACATACGAGGGGATCAGGTGCGGGTTGTTGTAGAGGAAGCTTGAGGAACGGTTCACCCATCCCTCCATGTTGTACTTTACGCGGCTGTACTTCTTGCGCTGCAGGGGCGTAAGGTTTACCACCTTGCCCTCCAGCACCTGCTCCAGCGTGGCTAGGGCGTTGTCTATGGCCTTCTTCTCGTCGTCGGAGAAGGTTATGCAGATAAGATCGTTCAATGGCATACGCTGCAAATTTAGGGGTTAGGCTATCGGTGAAGGAGCTACCTTCACCTCATTCAGAAACGAATATAGCCAAAAGTCCTAAAAAATTATCGTTAAGCAGAGAGTTTTAAAGAGTTCGTCTTTCTGCTAATTACCACGGCAGCAGCGGTAACCTCTTGGCATCCCATTCCCCCAACAGGTAGCCGCTAAGGATGGAGTTTCCCATGCTGATCGACATGCCAGATTCCGCCCTATCCTACCAGTACGGTTCGTACCAGTAAAAAAACAGCAAAATACCGAACGGTCATGCATTAAGTTGCATAGGTGATATTTCACAAGCAATAAAAGCCGCTAGAAAACGTTAAATCGCCAGTATATAGGCAAGCTTAAGCTAAGCTGTATTGTTTTTTGCCTACCTTTACCCACCAGTTAAAAGAGGGAAATCTATGTGCCAACTCGATTTTATTAGCATCGACAAAAGCCTGTCTGTTTCTAAGTATAAGCAGATTATCAACTCTGTTCTTGACGCTATTGGTGAAGAGCGGTTGGTTTTGGGCGATAAAATGCCATCGATTAACGAAATCTGCGAAAAGTTCGACCTTTCGCGAGATACGGTTCTTACAGCCTATAATGAGCTGAAATCAAAGGGTATTATTGCAGCGCATCCGGGAAAGGCTTACTACGTGTGCTCTACCAACGTGAACATGGAGCAGAATATAATGCTGCTTTATGATGAGCTGAATGCTTTTAAGGAGGAGCTTTACAACTCTTTTATTCGAACGATTGGGGATAAGGCCAACGTCGACCTTTATTTCCATAATTTCAATAGAAAGATATTTAACCACCTTCTTAAAGAGAACAACTACAAGTATACCGCTTATGTTGTGATGCCAGCTCAGTTTACGGGCATATCCTCTATTTTGGGAGACTTAAAAGGTAAGGTTTACATTCTAGATCAGCTACCTGTTGAGCTAAGGGGAAACTATCCGACAATATACCAAAACTTCGAAAAGCAGGTTTATAGCGGCTTAATGGAGGCAAAGGATCGGATTGCCAAGTATCGAAAGATCATATCGGTTTATCCTGGTGGAAAAGAGCCCGAGTCTCAGCTTCGAGGCTTTATCCGTTTCTGTAAAGAGGTAAATATGCCGTTTGATGTTATAAACGACCTGAGAAATAGATCTGTGAAAGAGGGTGAGGTTTACCTCGTGGTAAACGATGCGCACCTTGTAGAGCTGGTTAAGCTCTCCCGTAATCAAGGTTTGGCGATAGGTTCTGATATAGGTATTATTTCGTTGAATGATACTCCGCTGAAGGAGGTGGTGGCCAATGGTATTACAACCATTTCAACCGATTTTGCAAAGATGGGCGAAACTCTAGCCAGCTTTATACTAAATAAGACAGCAGCCCAGATTGAAAATCCGTTCTCGCTAATTGTTCGCGATTCACTTTAAACAACCATCATAAATAATAGTAAGATGAAACCCGCATGGCTAGCAGTGGCAAACAGATATATGCAAAACCTTGTTATGCGGGTCGCATCCAACCTTTAAAAACAATTTTATTCGGATGAAACCAACGTTGTTGATACTTGCTGCCGGTATGGGAAGCCGCTATGGCAGTCTTAAACAAATGGATGGTCTTGGACCAAATGGCGAAACCATAATGGACTACTCGATTTACGACGCTATCCGCGCCGGATTCGGCAAGGTAGTTTTCGTAATTCGCGGCAGCTTCGAAAAGGAGTTTAGGGAGGTATTCTCTAAAGAGCGCTACGCAAACCAAATAGAAGTAGACTATGTGCTTCAGGAGCTGGATAAGATTCCAAGCCAGTTTGCCCTTAACCCAGAGCGCACCAAGCCTTGGGGAACCAATCACGCCGTTATGATGGCAAAGGATGCCATTAAGGAGCCATTTGCAGTTATCAACGCCGACGATTTCTACGGAAAGGATGCATTTGCCGTTCTTGGAAAGTTTCTTAGCGAAATCAGCGGGAAGAAAAACGAGTACTGCATGGTGGGCTACCACCTAGGCAACACGCTTTCGGAGATGGGCTCTGTATCGCGTGGGGTTTGCAGCACTGATGCCAACAAAAACCTAACCGGAGTGGTTGAGCGTACCAGCATCGAAAAAATCGACGGGGTGATTAAGTATAAGGACGAAAATGATCAGCTGGTGGCTGTTGATGCAAGCACTATCGTTTCGATGAATATGTGGGGCTTCACACCCGATTACTTCGAGCATTCGGATGCTATGTTTGCCGATTTCCTTGCTAATAATATGGAGAACATCAAGTCGGAGTTCTTTATTCCACTAGTGGTTAACAAGCTCATCAACGATGGTACATCGACCTTAAAGGTTTTGGATACCAATGCGCAATGGTTCGGTGTTACCTATCAGGGCGATCGTCCTGCTGTTGTTGAGAAATTGAACAGCCTGATTGCCTGCGGAGAGTATCCAAATAAGCTTTGGGAATAGATCGGTAATACAAGAGCAGCACGTTATGCGGCAGCGCGTTGTGCTGCTCCCTTAAACCAAACGAACAGAGACTTCGTCACATGAAAATAGCAATTGACAAGTTTGGGGTTACACCTAAAGGAGAGCAAGTCGATTTGATAACTCTTGAGAACGAGAGTGGAGCATACGTAAAGGTTACTAGCTACGGCGCAAAGCTGGTGTCGCTTGTTGTGCCCGATAAAACTGGCGATTTGGCCGATGTTGTGCTGGGCTACAACGATTTGGATAGTTACCTTAACGGCGAACGCTTTTTTGGATCAAATCCGGGTCCTTTTGCTAACCGCATCAAAAATGCCTCATTTACGATTGACGGGCACACCTACAACCTTACGCCCAACGAGGGCGCGAACCTTCTTCACAGTGGCAGCAGCGCTATTGAGGCAGAGATTTGGAACTACGAGGTCGAAAACGATTCGGTTTGCTTTTCCTGTAGCATACCGGATGGGAAATACGGATTTCCTGGTGATTTGAATATCGCGATTTGTTACCGATGGAGCAACGATATGAGGCTTTCTATCGACTACAGAGCAACTACAACAAAGCCTACCCACATTAACCTCACCCATCATTCCTACTTTAACCTGAATGGAGATAGCAGCGAAACTATTCTCGATCATATTGCGAGCGTAAATGCGAGTTACTATCTTGAGACGGATGTAAATATGGTTCCTACAGGGAATATATTGCCTGTTGCCAACACACCTTTAGATTTGCGAGAGAGCAAGGTTATTGGCAGCGTTGTTGCCGCCGATTACGAGCCTATAATAAAATGTAGAGGAATTGATCATTGTTACGTGATAGACAGAAAAGAGGAGGGGCTTGCTCATTGTGCGCGTGTGGTGGCCCCTAGGTCGAGTCGTACAATGGATGTGTACACTACGCTTCCTGGCGTTCAGTTCTATACCGATAATTTCGATAACGGAGTACTGCCTGGAAAGCATGGTAAGGTTTATCCATCTAGAAGCGCGTTTTGCTTAGAGCCTCAATTCTATCCGAACAGCCCTAACATTGAGTCTTTCCCAAGTACTCTTCTGCAACCAGGCAACGAGTACTTTCACAGTATAGTTTACCAGTTCAATCAAAAACTTTAGCACACATGACATTTAACGTTTTAGACTATGGCATCCTTATTGGCTATATGTTCCTAATCTTGGGGATTGGCCTTTGGGTATCGAGAGAAAAAAAAGGAGAAAAGAAGAATGCATCAGACTACTTCCTAGCTGGTAAGGGATTACCTTGGTGGGTAATTGGAGCGTCGCTTATTGCTTCTAATATTTCGGCAGAACAGTTTATTGGTATGTCGGGTTCGGGGTTTGCTATCGGAATGGGTATTGCCTCGTACGAGTTTATGGCCGCAATTACGCTGATTATCGTTGCCGTATTTTTCCTCCCAATCTTCCTTAAGATGGGAATTTATACTATGCCCGAATTCCTAGAACAGCGCTACGATAAACGTGTAAAAACAACCATGGCCATTTTCTGGCTAGCTGTTTTTGTTTTTGTTAACCTAGCCTCTATTCTTTACCTAGGTGCGCTTACCATTAAGAATGTGATGTTCGAGGGTAAGGACCTTCTAATCATGGGGTGCAGCGTAGATCCGCTTTGGTTTGGGATTGTTGTGTTAGGTCTTTTCTCTGCCGCCTATTCGGTTTACGGTGGTCTTAAATCGGTTGCTGTTACCGACGTAGTTCAGGTAATTTTCCTTATCGGAGGTGGCTTGTTTACCACTTATGTGGCTCTTCAGTTCCTTGGCGACAATGGTAGTGCTTTTGATGGCTTTATTAAGCTTACCGAAAAGGCTCCAGAGAAGTTCGATATGATTCTTAGCAAGGATAACCCTCAGTACTCTAACCTTCCAGGTTTGAGCGTTCTTATTGGTGGAATGTGGATTGCCAACCTCTACTACTGGGGATGTAACCAGTACATTATTCAGCGTGCGCTAGCCGCTAAGAGCGTTAAGGAAGCTCAGTCTGGTTTGGCTTTTGCCGGAATCCTAAAGCTGCTTCTTCCTCTTATTGTTGTTATTCCTGGTATTGTTGCCTTTGTAATCACCAGCGATCCTACCAATGCACACTACAACGAGATCTCTAAGCCTGATGCTGCTTACCCTTGGTTGCTACATAACTTTGTTCCAAATGGAGTTAAGGGGTTGGCATTTGCTGCGCTTGTTGCTGCTATTGTTAGCTCGTTAGCTTCGATGATGAACAGCATTTCTACCATCTTTACAATGGATATCTATAATGGCTACATCAAGAAGGATGCTTCTCAAACTCACCTTGTAAAGGTTGGTAGAATTACGGCAGGTGTTGCTCTTCTTATCGCAATCCCAGTTGCCATTATGCTCCAAAATCTCGATCAAGCATTCCAGTTTATTCAGGAGTTTACGGGATTTGTTAGCCCAGGTGCTCTTGCTATTTTCCTTCTTGGATTCTTCTGGAAGAGGGCCACTGCAAATGGCGCCTTACTTGCAGCTCTAGGAACATTCGTATTCTCGTTTATTCTGAAGGTTGCTACTCCCGAGATCCCATTTATGGATAGGATGATGATCGTATTCTTTATCTGTGTGCTTGTCATGGTTATCTCTGCATACATTGAGAAGAAGCCCGAAAGCGCCAAGTCAATTGTTCTCGAAAAGGGTATGTTTAACACCGGGATAGGCTTCAAGATTACCTCGCTTGTGATAATTGCAATTCTTATATTTATCTACACCATTTGGTGGTAACCACGTACAACAAAAATGTTAAAGGAAACAGTTAGAAAATTTTTCCGCGATAGGTTTAGTGCAACTGGGGCTGTTTATGCTGCACCCGGGCGTGTTAACCTTATTGGCGAGCACACCGATTACAATCTTGGCTTTGTTCTTCCGGGAGCAATCGACAAAGCTATTGTTTTGGAGATAAAGCCCAACGGAACAGATGCGTTTAATGTAGCCTCTATCGATTTTAAAGAGGAGACTTCGTTTGTCGCAAACGGGCAAAAGACCCCTTACTCTTGGGCAAACTACATTTTGGGCGTTATTATGGAGTTAAAGGCTTTGGGATACACCACCCCTGGTTTTGACTGCGTATTTGGAGGCAACGTGCCTCTAGGTGGAGGAATGTCTTCGTCAGCAGCTCTCGAAAGCGCCTTTGCTTTTGCCATTAACGATATGAATGGATTTGGGCTTACCCGTATGCAGCTTGCTAAGGTTGGACAACTTGCCGAGCATAACTATGCAGGTGTTCGTTGCGGAATTATGGACCAGTTTGCTTCGCTGCATGGGCAAAAGGACATGCTAATGAAGCTAGACTGCCGCTCCTTGGAGTACGAACTGGTTCCTTTTCAGCTAAACGGATATAAGGTAATTCTTTTAGACACCAACGTAAAGCACACTTTGGCTTCTTCGGAGTATAACGTGCGCAGGAGCCAGTGCGAAGAGGGGGTTGGCGTTATCGCAAAGAAGCATCCGCAGGTGCAAAGCCTACGCGATGTTACTCTCGAAATGCTTGCCGAGGTAAAGGATGAGGTTAGCCCTGTTGTTTACAACCGTTGCGAGTATGTGGTTAAGGAGAATATCCGCCTGAATACTGCTTGTGAGGCTCTTAAGAGCGGCGATATCCTTTTGTTTGGTAGCGAGATGTACGGCTCGCACGAAGGGCTAAGCAAGTTCTACGAGGTTAGCTGCGACGAACTAGATTTCCTTGTTGATGTGGCTAAGTCGGTGCCAGGTGTTATTGGCTCTCGAATGATGGGAGGCGGCTTTGGCGGCTGTACCATTACCGTTGTTGCCGAAGCCAACCACGACGAGTTCGTTGCCAAGGCTGTAGCTCAGTTCGAAGAGCGCTTTGGCAAGAAACCTCTTGTTTACGATGTTGTAATCAGCGATGGCGCGCGTCGGGTAGAATAGTTCGCTAGAATATAAGCTAGCAAGCATATAAGAAAGGAGGATGCCGTTAGGTATCCTCCTTTTGCCTTTTGGGGAAGTTTTTTTTAAGGCTTCTCTATCAATCCTAGCACCTTTAGCAGTATTAGGCAAAGAAGGCTGCCAAATACCATCCCGGGTAGGAGAAACGTTGTTTGCAGAAGTAGCAAAGTAAAACTGCTGCCAGCTACTAAAAGCGAAAGCATGCCGACAACTTCTGCTATAAAAATTAGCGCTAGTAGGTTCCAAAAATTCGTTTGGGCAGCCTTTCTCAGCAGCAACAAAGTAAGCACGAATGCCATAGTTTCTCTTGTTATCTCAAGAATTAGGAACGAAGAACTCTCTCCTATAAAATGGTAGAATAGGAGAGGGGGGATTATAGCGTTTACCAGCCCAAATGTTGTTCCAAAAAATATGGTGCCAACGATTACCGCAACAAGCTGTGGGTAGAAGTACTCGAACGGCTCGGGTAGGCGGCTAAATACCTCCTTCATCAGAAGGTAGGATAGGACGAAGACCAAAAGATATAGGTAAAATTCTACATCCTTTAGGCTATAAGGCTTTTCTTTACGAATGTAAAATGCCAGCATCGTACAATTTTGGTTAGGCCGAAGTGATTTAAAAAAAAGAGAAAAGAATAGGTTAGGTCTTTAACGTATGCCTACTTTGCATACGTATTAACAATTTCTCCAATAAACATTCTATGGTAGTCCTCATGAGGATAGTGTTTCTTTATTTTTTCATCGAGGAGGTTATTTGGGTTTACATCAGCAAAGTATACCTTTCTGCATTCGCACACTAGTTTTGCCTCGCCGAAGTAGGTACTCCCATGTTCTGATAGGATGGGGGTTAACCCGCTTTCCTTGATCTTTTCTACCTTGCGGCCCGATACCGTTCCGCACAGCTGTAGAGTGCTACGATACTTCTCTTCGAAAAACGAAACGGTGAAGTACTCTTCCCTCTCAACAAAGCTGTATGTATGACGGGTTGGACGTATAAAAACTATCACAACGGGCATGTTCCAGAGTTCTCCAAATCCACCCCACGAGGCTGTCATCGTGTTGCAATCCTCCGGATTACCAGCAGTGATAAGCATCCAGTCTTTTCCAACGAGCTTTGTGGCGCTCTTCTTCACTTCATTAATATCTACTTTTTTTAGCATATCGTCAACGTTAAAGGTTTTACCTAAAGCAATATTAATCCGTTTTGGCAACATATCAACTACTCTTACAATTTTTTTTATTTTTTCTTTGAGTTCGGGTGCATAGTTGTAGTTTACGTCTAAAAAGTTTTCTCTGAGTAGGCAGAATCGTATGTTGTTCTGTTCTTTTTATTCTTCAAAAAGAGCAAGATAAATGAGGGGGAATACCTCGCAAATTTGCAGCCTATCATAATGAAATGTAGGGATTCCGCTAAGTGTGCCCCTGTTTTAAGACGCATCTATCTTTACTTAACAGGCTCAGCTTCGGTGTTGTCCAAAAATCGGTTGTTGACAAACCTAATGTTGGGTGAGAATGCTACCTTTGGCCAAACTTTTTTTAATGGAACACCACATTGGTCAGCTGGCAGCGCTTGCAACCGCATTCTGTTGGACGATTACCGGAATAACTTACCAAATTGCAGGGAAGAAGATCGGATCGGTAAACGTGAACATGATCCGAATGGTTATAGCCATCGTGCTTCTTTCCACCTATGGCTACATAGCATATGGTAGCTTCCTACCCGTAAACGCAACCCCGCACAATCTTCTTTGGCTATCGCTATCGGGGCTTGTTGGCTTCGTTTTTGGAGATTTGTGCCTATTTCAGGCCTATGTAGTTGTTGGCGCCCGCGTGGGGATGCTGGTAATGACCCTCAGCTCTCCCATTGCGGCCATCTTTGGTTGGCTGATAATGGGCGAAACCATGTCGGCCATGAGCCTGTTGGGGATGGCGCTAACCCTTGGGGGAATTGCGCTGGTAATCCTCGAGCGTCCCACCGATAGTTCCGAAAATGGGAGAGAAAATGGCAAACTGCGTCTTTCCTATCCGTTAAAAGGAATTCTGCTTGCCCTAGGGGGCGCGTTTGGTCAAGGTTTTGGGCTTGTGCTAAGCAAGTACGGTATCGGCAACTACAATGCCATTCAAGGGACTCAAATCAGGGCCATAGCAGCCCTTGTAGGCTTTGCTGTGGTGTTCTTTTTTATTCGCCAGTGGCCAAAGTTTTTTCAGTCGCTTCGCAGTCCCAAGGTGATAAGCGTAGTAGCCATTGGCTCCGTATTTGGGCCCTTCCTTGGGGTATCGCTCTCGCTATTTGCCATACAGCATACCACAACAGGGGTGGCTTCTACCATCATGTCCATAATGCCAATTCTTATAATTCCTGTATCAATCCTTTTGTTCAAGGAAAAGGTGACGCTAAAGGAGGTTATAGGAGCCCTTATTGCCATAGGTGGAGTTGGCCTATTCTTTTTGTAGCGCGAACCTTCACGGTTGTTCTTGCCCCTTGCCATTGGATTTGTGGTCATGCTCTTCCTGTTGGGTTTATTTTCATCTATTAGGGTGACATTCAAAATTGATCGACTTTACGATCCAATAGATACTTCTCTGTTTTGATGGCGCTTTTTATGCGGTTTCTTACTATATTCGCATTATTAGATGCAAGCCATGAAAGAGACCGAAGAGAACGACGATAACAAACTAGGACATACCTCTCAAAAGGGGCATTCTGCAAAGTTTTTTCTGATGCAGTCGCTCCTAGTACTAAGGAATAAGTACGTACTTACCATTGTGGTTTTTTTGGTGTGGCTCACCTTTTTTGATCGCTACAACTTGGTAGACATGCTCAATAACGTATCTACCATACGCGAAATGGAGGCCGAGAAGGATTACTACAAGGCTAGGATTAAGGAGGATAGTACGCGGATTATGGAACTTACCACCAATAATGAAAATCTCGAAAAGTACGCCCGCGAGCAGTACCTGATGAAAAAGCCCGACGAGAAGATATTCATCGTAAAACAATAAAAAAGGAGGATGCGCAATAAAGCATCCTCCTTTTTTATTTTATGTGTTAAGTCTAGATCTTATCCTTCGAGATTAGTTTAAATACCTCCCCAAACAGCAGCACCAGCGAACCAGCGCCAATGGCCACTAGCCATCCGTTGATGCTGATATCTACGTTGCCAAAGGCAGTTTGTAGCACACCAATCTTGGTGGTAGCCCAAACGATGGCAATGCCTACGATGCTCGATATAACCAGAGGAATATTTCCTAACAGTCTAGACTTGAATGCTGATGTATTCAGCGAACGGTTGTTGAGACTGTTGAATAGTCTTGCAAAAATTAGCGTTAGGAAGAACAGGGTTTGTGCTTGTAGCGGCTGAAGCTCAAATATGGTTACACTTGCATAGTATACTGCAAAGGTTACCAGTGCAATGGCCATACCAAGCGACATTATGCGTAGCAAGCCCATTCGGGTGATGATTCCCTCGCTTACAGTGCGAGGCTTGCGGTGCATTATGCCTCCTTCCGATGGTTCTAGGCTAATGGCAATGGCTATTAGTCCATCCATAATAAAATTGATGAACAAAATTTGAACAGGCGTTAGCGGTAGGGCAAGGCCAAAAACAAAGGCAAGTATAATGGCAAAAACGGTACCCGCATTTCCGCTAAGCAGGAAGATGAGGAACTTCTTGATGTTTTCGAAGATGGTTCGTCCTTCCTCTACTGCGGCAACAATGGTTACAAAGTTGTCGTCGGTAAGTATCATATCGGCAGCTTCCTTGCTTACGTCGGTTCCGGTGATGCCCATTGCAACGCCTATGTTGGCCTTTTTGAGCGCTGGGGCATCGTTAACGCCGTCTCCGGTCATTGCTGCAATGTTGCCTTGCTTCATTAGCGATTCTACGATGCGGAGCTTATGCTCTGGAGCAATACGCGCAAATACCGAAGCCTTGTTTACAGCAATATCCAGTTCGCTTTGGCTCATCTTTTCGACATCAGAGCCTGAGAATACCTGCGACTCATCATGGGCAATCTTTAGCTCCTTTGCTATGGCAAATGCCGTAGCCTTATGGTCTCCCGTAATCATGATGGTTCTAATGCCCGCTTTCTTGCAGGTGGCAATGGCTGGCTTAACCTCTTCGCGGGGTGGATCTATCATTGCAACAAATCCTGCTAAAATCATATTGGTTAGGGCATCGTCGGTTAGCTGTTCTTGTTCGTCAATCATCTTATAGGCAACGGCAATAACGCGAAGGGCATTTGCGGCAAAGCCAGCAACCGTACTGTTAATACTGCTTTCAACCTCTGTCGTTAGCGGTTGTGCACCGTTCGGCGCTTCTACCATCGAGCACTTACCCATAACAACCTCAAAAGCTCCTTTCAGAACTACCATTCTGCCGCCTGATGTGCTATGAGCCGTTGCCATATACTTCTTATCCGACGTGAATGGAATCTCATCTACGCGTGGGTTCTCTTTTTTGATGGCTTCAGTATCAATCTTGGCTTTTTGGGCAGTAGTTACAATAGCCCCCTCGGTAGGATCTCCAAGAATATCCCAGCCTTCATCGGTAAGTTTAAGCTCGGCATCGCTGCAGAGAACTCCGTACGTAAGCACTTTTATCAGGCATGGGTTTGCGGCACCATGCTTTACCTTGTGACCGTTAAGAATTATATTGCCTTCGGGGGAGTATCCGCTTCCATCAACATCGAAGGTGGTAGCATCGGCGTATACCTTACGGATAGTCATCTCATCTTTGGTAAGCGTACCGGTTTTGTCGGTGCAAACTACGTTTACGGCACCAAGCGTTTCTACAGCCGGAAGCTTGCGGATGAGCGCTCTGCGCTTAACCATACGCTGAACGCCTAGGGCAAGCCCAATGGTAACAACAGCAGGTAAGGCCTCTGGAATAATTGCAACGGCTAGCGCAACTGCCCATATGAAGGCATCAAGGATCGTTCCTCCGTTGATAAAGTAGGAGAATGCCGAGAGTACAAGGGCAATTACAATTGCAATGATGCCGATGTTGCTTCCAAGTTTGTCAAGATTCTTCTGAAGCGGTGTTTGCTCGGTCTTCGTATTCTGGAGCATGGTAGCAATCTTTCCGAACTCGGTATTCGCACCCGTTCCTACCACTACCCCTTTGCCTCTACCGTTGGAAACTGAGGTTCCCATAAACAGAAGGTTCTTTCTGTCGCCAAGTGGAATGCTATCACCCTCTATGGCTTGGGTGAATTTTTCAACCGGTAGCGACTCTCCTGTAAGTGCGGCTTCTTCCACCTGAAGGTTGTTGCTCTCGATTAGCCGGATATCCGCAGGAACCTTGTTCCCGTAGGTAATGATGGCAATATCACCAGGCACCAGCTCCGACGATGGAACCTCTATGGTTTGGCCATTACGTAGTACGGTTGCCGATGGCGAGGCCATCTTTCGGAGGGCCTCTAGTGCCTTTCCTGCTTGGTACTCTTGCAGCGTTCCCAGTATGGCTGCCAATACTACAATTACAAATATTGATATGGATTCGACCTGCTTGCCTAAGATTAGCGATATGGTAGCCGAAACGATCAGCACTATAATTAGTACATTGGCAAACTGCGATGCTAGTATCGAAAGTAATGATGATTTTTCCTCTGTTGCCAGCTCATTTTTGCCAAACTTCTCGAGCCTTTTGGCTGCCTCGTCGGCTGTAAGCCCTGTTTCTTTCGCGCCTAGAGCGTTAAGCGTATCGCTGCTGCTTATGCTATGCCACTCTTTTTGTGGTTTCTCTTCCATTTCTGTTTGTTTTTGAATTACAATGTCCTAAAATTAACCGAATATTGGAACTATACCAAGCCCGATTTTGCTTTTTAAGGTAGGTGCTACCCTGTTGGTTATGTGCGCTATTGGGCATGGAGAAGCTTCGGTTGGTGTTTTTTGGAAGTTGAAGGATGCTCTGAAAATACTTCACAAAACATCTTGTTGTGATAGCAGCTTACGATGGAGGGCGTGTTAAATAGATTCAACACAGAGGGGACAATCCTATATTGTTTACTTTTGCGGGCGTAAAGTAAAATACATAGCAGCATGATTTTTAAGAACCGTCCTTTTTGGGCAATTCTCGTTGCATTGGGCCTTGCATCCTGCGCTAAAGAGGATTATAACATTGACAGGATATCTTCGTCCGTAAATGTTAATCCAGCTATAGCGTTTCCTATTGCTAGTGGCTCCATTATGCTCGAGCAGGTGTTGCCTAAGACCAATGACACTACCAACTACATCTATGTGGATAGCGATAAGCTTCTGCATTTGGTTTATAAGCAAACATTCGATTCGCTTAGCTTTGGTAGGTATGCCAACATTGTAAAGGACGTGCAGGGCAGTACCTCTATTGCTGCTCCAAATGGGGTTTCGTTTCCAACTACTACCGTTACTGGACAAACTTCATTTAGTTTTGCTATTAGTTTAGATAGGGCCGATCAAACGTTGGAGGAGGCATTGCTCGAGAGCGGAATGCTTACGGTTAGCAATAGTGCCTCGTTTAGTGGATCATTTTCCTACACAATAGTGTCGCAGGATATTGTAGGTGTAAATGGTGTTGCGCTTACAAAAACGTTTAACCAAAGCACGAGCCTGAATCTTGCCGGATATCGGATTAAGCCCTATGGGGGCAAGCAAATTCGCTTTAGTATTAGCTACTCTATTACCAAGCAAAGTAGCGGCACTACCAACGATAATGTCAGCCTGTCGTTTGGGCTAAGCTCTCTCCGCGTAAAGGAGCTGGTAGGAAACTTGGGGCAGCTTAATATCTCGCTTCAAAACAATTCGCTTCCGTTAGACTTTAGCGATATGGTAGACAAGGTTGGCGATTTCGACATAAAGAACCCTCAGATAAAGCTGATCTTTAAAAATCAGGCTATACTGCCGTTTGCCTTTTCTCATAGTGGCGTTACGGCAATCAAAGATGGTAAGGCCTATAACATTACTGGGCTCCCTTCTCCAATAAATATTTATTCGCCAACCTATGGGGTCGAAAAGGTGAAGATTAGCGAAGCTACAATCGATCCGAACACCAACTTGGTGAGCGTTCTTGCAATGTTCCCTCAGACTTTGAACTTTAACGGTAGTTTGGTGACAAATCCTGTTAGCATTCCTGCGGTAAAGAATAGGATAAACACTGCCGATAAACTGTACGTTGGTGCTGTGGCTGATCTTCCTCTCGATGTAAAGCTGTCTAATGTAGTTTTGAGGGATACCACTTCGTACGATTTTTCGAGCATCGTAAAAGATTCGAAAAGCATAGACCAGATGAAACTTCAGTTTCAGGTTAAGAACGGCTTTCCTCTCGACCTTAAGGTTGCAGCTGTTATTGTTGATGCTGCCGGAAATATTCTCGACAACGTATTTGCCGTTCCTTTTGATGTTAAGGCGGCTTCTACCCAAAATGAGAAGGTGGTTGCTGCTACAGAATCGAAAGTTGAGGTATCCTATAACCAGCAGCGCATTCAGAAACTGAAGGCTGGCGATCGTATTGTGTTTATATCTACAGTAAATACTGCCGGTAGCAGTAGCGGGCAAACCGTTAAGCTTCTTGCCAGCTACAAGGTCGACATTGCGGTTGTTGGCTTTATTCAGGCAAACTTAAACAACCTGTAGGACGCAGAACTTACCTAGAAGAAAATGAGGAAAACTATTATATCCGCCGTATTGCTAGCGGCTAGCCTTGCTGGTGCCAAGGCTCAAGACAAGACCCTTTACTACATGACGAGGGTTCCCCAAGCATCGTTTCTGAATTCGTCTGCTACTCCCGACTTCTCTACCTATGTGGGGTTTCCGGGGCTATCTAACGTTAGCGCTGCCTACAACAACTCGTCGTTTGCGCTTGTAGACGTTCTAAAGAAGGGGACAGGTTTGCAGAGAGATTCATTAGTATTCGACATAGATGGGCTTTCGAAGAATATCGGCAAGATGAACTTTATCCGCGTGGATAACAATATCGATCTGCTATCGTTTGGATTTAGGGTAAACCACTTTTACGGTCACTTCAATATTTCTTCTAAAACATCTGCTGGGTATAGCTACCCTAAGGGGCTCGTTGATCTTCGGTATGGTAACTACGACTTCAAAACCAACCGTCCGCGAACCATCAACCTTAACGATATGGCCGTAAATGGTTTCTCGTACGTGGAACTGGGCTTAGGACTCTCTCAGGAGGTAAATGAGAAGCTGTCGGTAGGAGGCCGCTTTAAAGTGCTTAGTGGTTTAGCTGCTATCCGCACCAGCAAGCTTAAGGCAAACATTGTTACCTCCGACGATTTCCAGAAGTCGACACTGAACGTAGATGCCGAGATGTTTGTGTCGGCACCGAACCTGACCTTTGGCTACGACAGCGAGGGGAAAATCAACGACGTTAGCTTTGACGACAACGGGGCAAATGGCTCTAAAGACTACAAGATAGGCTCTAACCTAGGGCTGGGCGTCGATTTTGGCGCAACCTATAAGATGAACGATAAGCTAACCTTTTATGGCAGCCTCGTCGATCTTGGCTTTATCCGATGGAATAGCAACGGCTACAAGGTGGTGTCGAAGGGAAGCTACGATTTTAGCGGAGCCGATATTACCCCCGACGAAAATGGTGATGTAGATTTCGATAAGGCAATGGAGGCAATAGGCGATACGCTGAAGTCGAAGTTTACGCCAACCGATAAGAATGCCAAGTTTACCACGCTGCTAAAGACAAAGGCCTACTTTGGGGCAACCTATAGCGCACTTAGCTGGCTGAGCTGCGGTGCGCTTCTGCGTGGCGGTTTCTACGGCAGCTACTTCGATCCTGCCGTAACGCTCTCGGCCAACGCAACCCCTTTTAAGGCGCTAGCATTCTCGCTTACCTACTCTATCTACAACCGAAGCATGAACAATTTTGGGGCAGGTATTGTAGTAGGAGGGAAGCCGATTCAGCTTTACATTGTTACCGACAACATTCTCTCGCGCATGGTTAACCTAAAGGGAGACGATGGCTCGTCGCTGCTGGTTCCCGGATACACCCGAAGCATGAACATTCAGTTTGGAATTAACCTCTTCTTTGGATGGAAGGGAAAGAAGCGCGTAGCCGAACCGATTACCTGCGATCAGCCATAGATGATTGCGCTACGATAGATTCCGAAGGTATAACGATTAATCCCGCACTGGTTGCGGGATTTTTTTTGTGCTTAGCGGCTATTCGTGTTGGTGCCGTTGCCAACAAAAAAGGCAAAGTAGCTGGCAACTACTGCTGCTGCAATTCCTGTAATCGTAAAGGTGGCGCTAGCACCAAGCGTCATCCAGATTATCCCGGCCAACGAGCTGGCCAGCATCGTACAGATGCTCTGAAATCCGGTAAAGGTGCCAATAGCTGTTGCCGTATCCTTCTTGTCGGCAATGTTGGTTATCCAGGCTTTGGATATGCCCTCGGTGGCTGCAGCGTAAATGCCGTAAAGGAAAAACATGGCTGCAATGGCGTAGCTGCTGGCAAAGTAGCCCATCCCAAGGTAGGTGGCTGCGAAAATGCAAAGACCAACAACAAGCACCCGCTTTAGCCCAATTCTATCGGCAAGAATGCCCATAGGGAAGCTGAATAGCGCGTACACAAGGTTGTAGAATATGTAGATGCCAATTACGGCTGTGTCGCTTAGCCCTGCCTGCTTTGCCTTGAGCAGCAGGAATACATCGGAACTGTTGAAAAGGGTGAAGGCTAAAAGCCCCACAGCAACCTCTCGGTAGCGTGCTGGTGATACCCTCCAGTAGCCAATAAAGGAGAAGAACGAGCGGTGGCTTTTGCTCGTTGTTGGTTGTTTCACCTTCGCCTTGTCCTTGTCGGAAAGGAGGAGGGTGGCTGCTATGGCAAGTAGTCCCGGAATAAAGGCAATGAAGAATAGGGCTCTGTAGCTCTCGGGGTGGAGGTGCAGAAAAAGCAGCGCCAGCGCTGGCCCTAGCACGGCCCCCAGCGTATCCATCGAGCGGTGAAATCCGAAGACCTTACCCTTCGTTTGGGGAGTAGCCTCGTCGGAGAGGATGGCGTCGCGGGCGCCCGTTCTAACCCCCTTGCCAATGCGGTCGATGGTTCGGGCGGCAAAAACCCAGAGCGGGAGGATAAGGATCGCCATCATGGGCTTGGATATGGCGCTTAGCGCGTAGCCCACCCGGACAAACGGAACCCGCCGGCCGCTGCTGTCCGACAGCTTGCCGAAGTACCCCTTGCTCAGCCCGGCCGTAGCCTCGGCCACCCCCTCCAGAACACCAATGAGCACCACCGAAAATCCGATAGATCTTAGGTAGAACGGCATGATGGGGTACAGCATCTCGCTTGCAGTGTCGGTAAAGAGGCTTACCAGCGATAGAATCCAGATGGTGCGGGTGATGGATTTCATGGTGCGGGTAGAATTGTTGGATTGGCCTTCGTGCTTTAGAACTTTGGCGCACCTAAATATACGAGCTTGTTCGGGTGTTTGCTGAATAAAAAATCCTCAACCTTAATGGTGGAGGATTTTTATTTCTTAGTTTCTGCTGTATGAACTCCCGCTACACCGCCATCCGCTTGGTGCAGGCCCGGTACCAAGCCGCTAGGCTAAAGAGTACGAAGTAGCCGCCCACCGTAATCAGCTCCTTGGCGGCGAAGAGCGGTTCGTGCGCAGCCACAATCTTGTAGTAGCTCATTCCGCTTACCATAGGGTAGTAGGTAGGTATCAGAAAGGCGTACTTCCACCCTGCCACAATGGTAACTACAATGAAGAGCGAGATGCCTATGCCCATCGACTTCACCTGATTCTTGATCTCGAAGCAAACGAAGTAGTACACCGATAGGATGCCGAAGCTGCATACCAGCACCTTTGCGGTAAGCGCAGCGCAGTGCTGCCACGGTATGGCCGATAGGATAAACCCTAAGTCTGGCTTAATGAAGGCTAGCAGCATCCCAGCTGCAATGGTGAGCAGCATCGTAAGCAGGTGCGCCGATAGGTTTAGCGTAAAGAGCATGGCCATCTTGCTCCAAAAGATGATGTGCTTGCTGTAGGGTAGGGTATAGGCCAGCCTCCAGGTGGCGTTCTTGTGCTCGAGGTTCAGCAGTTGGCTGGCGAGCAGAATAAGGTACATCGGAAGAAACACCATGGCGGCGGCATCCCAAATTTTAGCGATGAAGGGTAGCCAAGGATCGACCTTTGGGGGAAGCAGGTGGTGCCCCTTAAAGTAGAAGCCCAGCAGGAATATGAGCAGTATAAAGAAGGGCCCTATGTAGGTAAGCCAGTAGGCTGCAGTTCCCTTCGACTTGATGGTTTCGGCCTTAAAGGCAGCGCCGAATTGCTGTAGTGCGGTTCTCATTGTTGATCGGATTTTCGGTTTGCGATAAACGATTTGCGATGTGCAAAATCACATGCCAAATGCATCTTGCTTCTTGTGTCTATTTGTTATCCTCGAGCAGCTTCACGTACATCTCCTCTAGGGTTTGGTGCTCCTTGTGGATGCCAAACACCTCCACCCCCTGCGTTACCAGCTGGTGGTTGCAGCGGGCAATCTCCCTATCGGTAGTATACTCGAAGCCCACCTTAATGGAGCCATTCTGTCGGATCTCCAGCGGCCTGTCGAGCACGCTGCTGAGGCCCTCGGTGCTACCCACGGTAAACCATACCCGCTTTTGGGTGGCTATGCGCTCGGTGAGCTGTTCGATGGGGCCCTCGAACACCGCCTGCCCCTGGTTGATGATGGATAGGTGGGTGCAGAGCTTTTCTACCTCCGAGAGCAGGTGGCTGGATACGAAGATGGTAGTGCCCAGCTGCTGGTTGATGCGGATCAGCAGCTCGCGGATCTCGATGATGCCGTTGGGGTCTAGCCCGTTCGATGGCTCGTCGAGCACCAGCAGCTCGGGCTTGGGCAGCAGCGCCATGGCTAGGGCCAGCCGCTGCTTCATGCCTAGCGAGAACTCCGATACCTTTAGCTTGGCTGTGGCGCTGAGGCCCACCAGCTGCAGCGCCTCGGCGATGGTCTGTTGGGGTAAATCGTGTGACAGCCTTACGATCTCTAGGTTGCGGTAGGCCGTCAGGTGCTCGTAAAAGGTGGGCGTGTCAATTAGCGACCCGATGCGCGAAAGGATGGCGATTCGTTTCGTACTGTGGCTATCGCCAAAAACGGTTACGATGCCTTCCTGCGCCTTTAGCAGCCCCATCACCACGCGGATGGTGGTGCTCTTCCCCGAACCGTTGGGCCCTAAGAATCCGTAGATGCTCCCCTGCGGAATGCGCAGCGAGAAGCGGTTGAGCACCTTTACCCCATTTGGATACGCAAAGGATACGTTGTTTAGTTCTACAATTGGTTGCATAGTTTATGGACGTTTGATTTTAGATGTTAGACTTTAGATGCTAGATTGCTGCAAGGCTCAACTAGACTAGCGGGTTGCCTTGCAAATCCATCACAAACATCTCGCTTTACCTTCTGTACTTCAACTTTATTCGACAAACATGCCGGAGGTGTAGGCAAACGGAGGAAAGGGGTGTGCATTGCTGTACTTGCTTCCGTTCTTGTCGTTTGTCGCAGCATGGCGCGTTTTTGTCGAAAAGGAAGGGGCGTTTGCCGTCATTTTTCTTACTTTGTGTAAAAAAGGAAGGAATGGAAAAGGTCGTTTGCTTTGCCCGGCAGCATGGATTAGTTATCGCAGCACACCTGCTGCTGATGACGCTGCTGCTTATTGTAAGCTCGTTCCAAAAGTTTATACTGCTATTTGCCGTTAGCACTATTGTTCCCATATACTACAACCACTTTAAGCTTATTCCGCGCTTGCTCAATCGGCGTCAGCTGTGGGGCTACATCGGGAGCGTGGTGCTGATGTTGATAGCCTACTATGCGCTTATTTACATAGTAATTGCGATCTCCTTCCATATGGGGGAAACGTTTGGGGTTACCAAGTATCGCCCACAAGGGTATTTCGACAGCATATTCTTTGGAATGACCACTTCGCTTACAATGCTGCTGATCATCATGGGCCTGGTTACCTCAATAATCCGTCTGATGGCCGACTCGATGGCGGTGGCCGAGATGCGGGAGCGGCTTAGCTCGGTTCAGAGCGAAAAGGTGGCGGCCGAGCTAACCGGGCTTAAGTCGCAGATCAACCCCCACTTCTTCTTCAATGCGCTCAACAGCATTTATGCCCTTTCGTTGGATGCCTCGCCGCAAACCCCAACCTACATCCTTAAGCTCTCGGGGTTGATGCGCTACGTGCTCTACGAGTGCAACCAGCCCTTCGTGCCGTTGAGCAAGGAGGTCGACTTCCTTCGATCCTACATCGACTTGCAGGAGATTCGCCTTTCGGAGGGCAACCGCGTGCTCTTCGACGTGCAGGTCGAGGACGACCAGCAGCCCATTGCCCCGCTGCTCTTCCTTCCGCTGGTCGAAAACTGCTTTAAGCATGGCCTTTGCGGTGGCGCCAACGCAACAATTCGGGTTGTGCTGCATGCCGATGGCGGTACCGTACGCTTCTATACGGAGAATCCGTGCAACCCAGCCGTTACCACTAAGGGCGATAAGGAGCGCAGCCGCATAGGGCTAAGCAACGTGGTAAAGCGGCTCCAGCTGATCTACCCCGGTAGGCATACGGCCTCGTATCAGGCAACCGATCGTATATTTACTTCCGAAATAACCATACAGCCATGAATGCTCGCTGCCTAATTGTCGACGACGAACCGCTAGCCCAGCGGGTGGTAGAAAAGTACATAGAGCAAATCCCGGTGCTAGCGCTAGCGGGTAAGTGCTCCTGCGCTATGGATGCTATCCCATACCTAACCGGGGGTGGGGTCGATCTGGTATTTCTCGACATCAATATGCCCACCCTAACCGGCGTAGATTTCCTTCGCTCGCTAAAGAATCCTCCGTTGGTGATCATCACCACCGCATACCCCGAGTATGCCATCGAGGGGTTCGAGCTCGATGCGGTGGACTATCTCCTCAAGCCAATCCCCTTCGAGCGCTTCTTTAAGGCGGTGAATAAGGCAATCGAGCGCCTGCGCTTGGGCACCGCGCAGGCCGTATTGGCGGTTGCCCCCTCGGTCGAAGCGCCCCATACCGCCGAAAGTGCAACCCTTACCGTAAAGGCCGATAAGCGTATCTACAAGATCCCATTGGCCTCAATCTTCTTTATCGAGGGGCTGGGCGATTACGTCATCATTCATACGGCGAAGGGGAAAATTACCTCGCACGACACCATGAAGCGGCTGGAGGCCGAGCTGCGGCGCCCCGATTTTCTGCGAATCCACAAGTCGTACATCATTGCCGTAGCAAAGGTTGAGTACATAGAGGGCAACGCCGTTAAGGTGGGCGACGAGCTTATCCCCGTCGGGAAGAGCTACCGTGACGAGGTTTTGCCGTTGCTGGAACGGTAGATTTTTTGGGGTGAAGGTAATAAAACCGCCATTCGTTCCGTTTACTACCTGTAGTGCCGTTTTTTCTTATATTTGTGCAAACGATAAAAATAGCTATGAAGAGATTACTACTTCTTTCTTTGATCGGAATTGTTGGGCTACTAGGTGCCGGAAAGGCCAAAGCCCAGCTGCATAACATGGGGCTTCAAATGTCTATGGTAAACCCTAAAGGTAGCGATGCCGCTAAGCGAGGTTTTAACAGCTTGTACGGAGGCCTATTCTACGAGTACCGCTTCACCGGTGCCGATATCGACAAGAACGAGCTCCGCGACCATTTCGGGTTGGAGTTTGGCCTTAACTATACGGAGTTTATTAAAAAGGGGAACTGGGATTTGTCGAAGTATGCTACTAGCAAGTATTCTGGGTTTGATGCATTTTTTGGCAATAATTCGCCCGCTATTCGTTCGAGCAATAAGGGGGTAAACTTTTATACCGCTCCAAAATTCTATGTGGAGGTCTACCCAGAGCTGGTCGAACTTTACGTAATGGGTAAGGTCGGGCTACAGTATTTAAGTTCTTCGGGCTCTATTGCTGCTCTCAATAACCAATCATGGAAGGCAAAGTCTTCGAGTAATACCAACTTTTTTGTTGGCGCAGCGGTAGGCTTTGAGCTAAAGCTGGGAACTGTTTTTGTTGGGGCTAACTTTGGGTTTGATACAAATTCGCCAAAGAAGGCAATGGAAAAACAGACATATACCCCCCCTATCGAAGGATCTCCGATCACTATAAATCCATTTGGTAAAATGGGAAATCTCTGGGGCAACTCGGTGCTAGAATTCAAGATTAAGGCGCTGCTTAACGCACAGGACTAATGTAACCCCTAAATCAAAAGAGGAGGCTTTCCGCAAGGGGCCTCCTCTTTTGATTTCTTTACCTACCCTTGTTTAGGCTATGTATTTAGCCCTCCAGAGCGTGCATTCGGTAAGCTAGGCTGTGCATTTGGTCATTCAGGCTATGCATCTGGATAGTTAGAATGTGCATTTAGTAAGTTAGGCTGTGCATTTAGTAAGTTAGAGTATGCATCTAGTCTTCCAGAGCGTGCATTTAGAAAGGTAGAATGTGCATTTGGTTAGTTAGAATGTGCATCTGGTCATCCAGGCTGTGCATCTAGAGAGTTAGAATGTGCATCTAGCCTTCCAGAGCGTGCATCTGGTAAACTAGAGGATGCATTTAGCCCTCCAGACAGCGCATTTGCCCATTTCGTAGGTGCATTACAGGTTAGCGATGGCCTCTTTTGCCTCAAGGATGGAGGCTACCTCTCGGAATCGGGGGCTGTCAACCTTTACGTCGGTTTTGTCGAGGCTCCAGTGCGTGTGGAAGGGGATGTGGATGCCGTATCCGCCTAGCTTGATCACCGGGATGATGTCCGATTTGAGCGAGTTGCCCACCATCAGAAACTCCTCGGGCTGCACGTCGAGATGCTTGAGCAGCTTAAGGTAGTCGCTTGGCGCCTTTTCCGACATAATCTCTACGTGGTGAAAGTAGCCTTCGATCCCCGACTTGCGCAGCTTGCGCTCCTGGTCGAGCAGGTCGCCCTTGGTGGCAACCACCAGGCGGTACTGGCCGTGCAGGGCCTTTAGGGTTTCTTCCACCCCTTCGAGCAGCTCCACCTCGTGGTTTAGCTGCTCCTTTCCAAGGCTAATAATGCGGGCTATGGTTTCAGCGTCGAGCGTTCCGTTGGAGATGCGCAGGGCCGTTTCGATCATCGACAGCGTAAAGGCCTTTACCCCGTATCCGTAAAGCGGAATGTTGTCCGATTCGGTCTTGAGCAGCTCGCGCGATATCTCGTGGGGTTTCAGCAGGTGGTCGAGGAGGCCTATAAACTTCATTTCGGTTTCCTGAAAGTAGGGCTCGTTGACCCAAAGCGTATCGTCGGCATCGAATGCAATTACTTTTACTGGCATGGCTTGCTGATTTTGCCGTAAAGATAGGAAAAAGTGAGGGAGTGAGTAGGGAGTAGGGAGTAGGGAGTAGGGAGTAGGGAGTAGGGAGCGAGAACTAGTTCGCTCGTTTTTTGTCGCACATCTCACATCCCCCATCGCAAATCCCCCATCGCAAATCCCACATCGCACATCATACATCCCATATCGCCTATCTAATTATTCCTATCTTTGCACAAAAATTAGCCGTATGCAGGTAAAGAGTGCCGTATTCGTAAAGAGCGCCGAGAAGGCTTCGCAGTGTCCACCGCAAACCCTCCCCGAGTTTGCCTTTATTGGGAGGTCGAATGTCGGAAAATCGTCGCTAATAAACTATATAACCAACCAAAAGGGGCTAGCCAAGGTGTCGGGAACGCCCGGTAAAACGAAGCTCATTAACTACTTCTTGGTGAACGACGGCTGGTACTTGGTCGATTTGCCCGGGTATGGTTACGCTAAAGCTTCCAAAGGCGTTAGGCAGGGTTTCGCGGAAATCATCACCAAGTACCTGGAGTCGCGCGACGAGTTAACCTGTCTCTTTGTGCTGGTCGATTCGAGGCTCGAGCCTCAAAAGATCGATGTCGATTTTATAACCCTCCTCGGAAACCACGGAATACCGTTTGCCATTGTGTTCACCAAAATTGATAAGATAGGGGTAGAGGTGCTTAGGGATAACATTCGCTGCTACTCCGAGAAGTTGCTTGAGAGCTGGGAGGAGCTTCCACCGATGCTTTACACCTCGAGCTCCAAGCGGAAAGGGGCCGACGAACTGCTGACCTATATCGATGATTGCATAGAACTTGTTAACACAAATAAGTAGCTACTGTCGCAATTTTTGCGCTCATTTTATACCTTTGTGCTGTCAATTTTAAATACCAAGACAAAATTAACCCCTCCAATGGCCCAAAAGCATACGATTAAGTTCTTCGCCGGAAGAAACTCACGTTATCTAGCCGAAAAGATTGCCAAAAGCTTCGGAATAGAGCTGGGAAAATCTACCGTCACCGACTTTAGCGATGGCGAATTCCAACCATCCCTCGACGAGAGCGTCAGAGGATGTACTGTATTCATCATTCAATCTACCTTTCCGCCAACCGACAACTTATTTGAGCTGTTTCTGATGATTGACGCTGCAAAGCGTGCCTCGGCACACCGCGTAGTGGCGGTAATGCCTTACTTCGGTTGGGCTCGTCAGGATCGTAAGGATAAGCCTCGCGTTTCGATTGGTGCTAAGCTGGTAGCCAACCTTCTTTGCGCATCGGGTGTCGATCGTATTATGACCATGGACTTGCATGCCGATCAAATTCAGGGCTTCTTCGACGTCCCTGTTGATCATCTTTATGCAAGCTCAATATTTGTTCCTTACCTAAAGTCGTTAAACCTCGACAACCTTGCTGTTGCAGCTCCTGATATGGGTGGTGCGAAGCGTGCGCATGCCTACTCGCGATTCCTCGATGCCTCGATGGTAATCTGCCACAAGCAGCGCGAAAAGGCAAACGTGGTAGGGCACATGACCGCCATCGGCGATGTTAAGGGTAAGAACGTTATCATTTTCGATGATATGATCGATACGGCAGGTACCATCACCATGGCTGCCGATATGATGATGGAGATGGGCGCTAAGAGCGTACGTGCGGTGGTAACCCACCCGGTACTGTCGGGCCCAGCCTACGACCGCATCAACAAGTCGGCGCTGGTTGAGGTTTGCGTTACCGATACCATTCCGCTTCGTGCTGATGTTGACACCTCGAAGATTAAGGTGCTAACCGTAGCCGACCACTTTGCCGATGTAATCGATAAGGTGTACAACTATAGGTCGATTAGCTCTACGTTCATTCAGTAGAATTTACTATATTTGCGATCTCAAAATATCAGCCTTCTCATTTGGTTGAAGGTGTGATGGGGAGCCGAGTTAGGCTCTGAGTAACACAAAAACAAAAACAAAATGCAAAACATCGAACTTAAAGGCGCTCTACGTAGCGACCTAGGAAAGAAAGGTGCTAAGGATATTCGCCGTAGCGAGCTTACTCCTTGCAACCTTTACGGTAATGGCGGAAACGTTAACTTTACCGTAGTTGAGAAGGATCTTAAGGATATCCTTTACACTCCAAACGCTTACATTATCGACCTAAACATCGATGGTAAGAGCGAGAAGGCTGTTATCCGTGAGGTGCAGTTCCATCCAGTTACCGATGAGGTTCTTCACATCGACTTCTACCGTGTAACCGAGGATAAACCAGTTGTAATCGAAGTTCCTGTTAAGCTTAACGGTAGCTCAGATGGTGTTAAGCAAGGGGGTAAACTTCAGCTTTCATCTCGTAAGCTAAAGGTTTCGGCTCTTATTAAGGATCTTCCTGATACGCTTGATATCGACATCACCACCCTTGGTCTTGGTAAGACTATCATGGTTGGAGAACTCGAGTTTCCTAACGTAACCATTCTTAACCCAAAGAGCACCGTAGTATGTGCTGTTAAGATGACTCGTGCCGCTCGTGGTGCTGCAGCAGCTGCTGCTCTTGCTGCTCAACAAGCTGGTAAGAAGAAGAAATAGTAATTAACCGCTATTCGATACAAGGCGTTAGGAGTATTATCCCCTAACGCCTTTCTTCTATAGTATAAACTGTTATTGCGTTGAAGTACCTAATTGTTGGCCTAGGGAATATTGGCGATGAGTACGTAAATACCCGCCATAACATAGGATTTAAGGTGGTGGATGCCTTTGCCAAGGCGGCCGAGGCAACCTTTTCCACCAAGCGATACGGCGATGTGGCCGAGGCAAAGCATAAGGGGCGTACCTTTATCCTGCTAAAGCCATCGACCTATATGAACCTAAGCGGAAAGGCCGTGAGCTACTGGATGCAGGCCGAGAAGATTCCGCTCGAAAACGTGTTTGTTATTGTTGATGATATTGCGCTGCCCATAGGCTCCATCCGCATCCGCGAAAAGGGAAGCGATGGCGGCCATAACGGGCTAAAGCACATTAACGAGATACTGGGTACGCAGAGCTATGCCCGCCTACGCTTCGGCATTGGCGATACGTTTGCCAAGGGAAAGCAGGTGGACTACGTGCTAGGCCGCTGGACCGAGGAGGAGGAGAAGCTCCTTCCGGCGCTCATCGAGCATAGCATCGAGGCCATCAAGGGCTTTGGCACCATTGGCATAGCGCGTACCATGAACTTTTACAATAAAAAGTAGCCGATATGGCAGAAGTAACCTCTGTACGAATCGACAAGTGGCTATGGTCTATTCGCGCCTTTAAAACGCGCACCGATGCGGCCGATGCCTGCAAGCTGGGGCGTGTTACCCTTAACGGGGCGCTGGCTAAGGCCTCGCGCGATGTGAAGGTGAACGATATCGTCACCGTTAAGAAGATGCCGGTGATGTACACCTTTAAGGTGCTGGCGCTTATTGCCAACCGACAGCCGGCAAAGAACGTGTACCTCTACGCCGAAAACCTTACGCCGGAGGAGGAACTGGAAAAACTGAAGATGAATAAGACAATAATCTTTGTGCAGCGCGATCGTGGTACCGGGCGACCTACCAAAAAGGAGCGCCGCGATATCGACGATCTAATGGAGAACTACTACTGGGGCGAGGAGGGCTCCGACGTATGAAGCTATCATCGCAAAAGCGCAAGGAGAATGTGGCCGAGTACATCCTCTTTATGTGGCAGCTTACCGATCTGCTGCGCACGGTTAAGTTCGACGAGAGCCGCATCCGCGAGCTGCTGGTCGATCCGCTGAAGCTGCCCGAAACGGAAGCAGAAGCCGAGCTGCAGTGGTACCGCGACTACTGCCGGATTATCCACGAGGAGGGGAAGGAGCAGGGCGGTTTCCCATTCATCACCCTATACCTAATCGGCGAGCTGCACGACTTCCACCAACGCCTGCTGAAGGAACCCGACCAGGATACCTACCGCATGCTGGCCTTTAACGCCACACCGGCTATTGTATCCTTCCGAGAAAAGGTGCCACAGCAGCTGGCCAACGATATGGAGTACTGCTTCTACGCGCTCTACTCTAAGCTGCTCATGGGCATGCAGAAAAAGGAAATATCGCAGCAAACCGCCGATTCGTTTGCCGAAATCGCCAAAATGGTGGGTTACCTAGCCAAGAAGTTTGGCCAGTTCGAAAGGGGAGAATTCTCGTTTAAGGAGGATTAAGCCATAGTTCTACAGCAATGGTGGTAGGGTAAAATGTACAAGTTGATGCTCGAAAATCGTTGTTTGCTCTGTGAAAGTTGCTTTTCGGTAGGTGAAAATTTGTGGCTGCTTTGCTAAAGTTGGCGACAGGTATACGAAAGTGTTAGGGTGCTTTGCGAAAATCATTAAACGGTTCGTGAAAATTGCTAGTTGATTTGCAGAATTCATTTATCGAAGGGGGGAAGTTTCTGGTCGGTATGCGAAAGGCGTAATCCGCTTTGTGGAACTTACTTTTTACTCTGTAAAAAGTACTACTAGTTGGTGTTTGGCCGCACTTTTATTGAAGTAAGCGGCAAAAATATAAGCGCGTGCTACTCTGAGTAGCACGCGCTTATATTTTATAAGGTATGTGGCCGTTTAGGCGTCGACCCCAAGGAACTGCTTAAGCACAAATCCGAGGAGGAACGAGAATCCGGCAACCGAAATGCTGATGATGGCCATCTCCATGAAGCGCCTCTTAAAGTTGAGATCCTTCGCAATCGAAATGTAGTAGTTAAAGATGAAGATGATAAAAATGGCGATGGCAATCATGCAGCCAAGGGCCATTAGTCCGCTTTCGAGCAGTAGGTAAGGCGCTACCAGTAGCGCTACGGTAACCAGGTAGGCAATGCCAGTGTAACTGGCCGATTTTAGCGCATCCTCTTCGCCATCGGCCTTCGACGATAGGTACGATGATGCGGCCATCGAGAAGGTGGCTGCAATGCCGGTAACCAAACCTGCAAGGGCCGTTAGTCGGCTGTTCTGTAGCGCAAAGGTTAATCCCGCAAGGGCACCGGTAAGCTCAACAAGGGCATCGTTTAGACCAAGAACGATAGATCCAACGTACTTAAGCTTTTCCTCGTTGATCATTTCGATGAGCTGCTTTTCGTGCTTCTCCTCGTCCTCGCGGATTTGGGCAACGAAAGCGTAGTGCTGCTCGAGCTCGTCGTAAGCCTTTTGGGCTTTTTGCTCGTTCTTCTCCATCAACTTAACGCCAAAGGTTACGCCAAGTATTCGGGCAACATAGTAGCTTTTAAAGATGCTCCATTGGCTAGGTTTTACATCAACTTTGGAGATCTCCCTGAGCATCTGGTAGTGCTTTAGTTCCTGCTCTGCAATGTCGCGAAATATCTGTGCGTTGTGAGGATCTTTTTCGGCTTTAGCCAGCTTGTTGTATATGGTATATCCTGTAATTTCTTCTTTTTGTGCAATAAGCACGCTTTTGTCTAAGCTCATTGGTTGTTGTATTACTGGTAGAACTCGTAGGTGTACTTGTACAGAACCTGGTACTCGTATGGAGCGTAGTAGGTGTCTACTTCCTTTAGGATATCCTTTTGGTCGTAGGTTGACTCCTTTTTCGAGTACTCGGCACCCTTATTTTCGCTCCATTGCTCCTGTAGTAGGTTGCCTTTAGAGTCGTACTTGTAGGTGCTGTAGGGGAATTCTTTTCCTGTAGGCTCTTTCTGAATGACCTGCACAAGCTTGTTGTCGCCATCGTAGATGTAATGGTGGGTGTAGCGCTTGTTGCCCCCAACGTACTCGTCGCGCTTGTCGATTTGCCCGTTCGAGGAGTAGTTGTAGGTGGTCTTCTTTAGCTCTTTCCCGTTGGCGTCAAACTTTACCTCCTCAAGTTTTTGCCCTTTCGCGTTCTTGGTGATTCGTTGTTTGTAGGTGAGCCTGCCCTTTTTTGTGATGCATATTTGGCTTACTGTATCAGCGTAGGAGTAGTCCCATTGCTCTTCTACAGCCTTATTAGCATCTAACTTAACGATCTTGGTAATTTGGTTGGTAGAGTCGTAACTGTACT
The DNA here is from genome assembly GCF_004340205.1 of Acetobacteroides hydrogenigenes. Classification (NCBI taxonomy): domain Bacteria; kingdom Pseudomonadati; phylum Bacteroidota; class Bacteroidia; order Bacteroidales; family Rikenellaceae; genus Acetobacteroides; species Acetobacteroides hydrogenigenes. The sequence continues at coordinate 232,661 of NZ_SLWB01000001.1, read as the reverse complement.
CAATGTGGTATGGTGATAGCCCATCGAAGCCATCTTCGCGGGTTAGTAGGCCTTGCGCGTTGTAGGCAAAGGATACCGAGTATATCTTCTTATTCTTGTCGGCATCAAAGTTGGTGTACTCCGACTTGTTGCCCTTCAGGTCGTAGGAGTACTTTTGGACGGTAGATATTTTGCCGGAGTTGTAGTTGGTAACCTCAATGGGGTAGCCCTGCTTGTCGTAAACCGTGACAACGCTAATGCTTCCGTTTGGTGATGGTTTGCCATTCTCGTACTTGTAGCTCCATTGTATAGCCTTGTATATCTTATTTGCCTGATTCTTCTCACGAGTCTTAGACTCGTCAAGAGGATCGATCATTTGTCCAAAGCAAGGCACAATGCATAAGAATGCAAGAGTTGTAACAAGTAGGTGTTTCATAGTTTGAATTCCCTTTAGAACCCGATCGGTTTAAAATCTTTGTTTTTTAACAGAGAGCAAGTATAGTAAAAAAAAGATAATTTTTTTCCTGTTGTAGGAAGTGAATGTTGCATTTAGCGAAGAAAAATAGGCAAGAGGAGCCTGCTTCTCCTCTTGCCTACCTTTTATAGCTTTACGTATACTTCTAAAATTTCGGTATCGCTTTTCGCTGATACGGTCACCTGCTCCATTGTTGCAGGTAGCAGCAGCGTGTCTCCGGCTTTTGCCGATTCTACGCCATCTTTAAAGCTAAGCTCAACGTCACCTTGCAGCACTATGTAAATAACGAAGGAGTCGAGCATGGCATAGTCGGTTTCGAGACCTTTCCCCTTGTTTAGCTTTATTAGGTTGGTGGTAAAGTAGGGGCATTCTACCAGCGTGTTCGACTGATTTTCTTTTGCTTCGTAATCTGTCTTATACTTTGGTTGAAAGCTGTAGTCGATGGCGTCAACAGCGAGCTCGGTGTGCAGCTCGCGTGGCTGACCGTTGTCGTCAACGCGATCCCAGTCGTACATGCGGTAGGTGATGTTGGAGGTTTGCTGTATCTCGGCAAGTAGGTTTCCTTTTCCAATGGCGTGTATTCGGCCCGATGGGATAAAGAAGGTGTCGCCTTTAGCCGAGGTTTCTACGTTGAGCAAATCGGTAAGCTTTCCATCGTTGAGGTGCTTAACGTACGTATCTTTATCAACAGGTTGATTGAATCCAACATATATTTTGGCATCCTTGTCGTGGCCAATAACGTACCACATCTCGGTTTTTCCGAAGGAATCGTGCCGCTTTTGGGCAAGCTCGTCGTTTGGATGAACCTGAATTGACAGGTCGTCGGACGCATCGATAAGCTTAATAAGAAGCGGGAATTCGTCTCCGTATTTTTCGTACACCTTTTCGCCAACCAGATCGCCCATGTAAATTTCAATAAGCTCTTGCAGGTCGTTGCCCTTTAGGAAGCCGTTCGACACAACCGATATGTCGCCTTCTACTGCCGATAGCTCCCAGCTTTCTCCAATTTTTTTGTTAGCAGGGAGCTTCTTTCCAAGAACGGTGTTAAGCTTATTTCCTCCCCAAATCCTTTCTTTAAGTATGGGGTCAAATTTTAGTGGGTAAAGGTTTGCCATTTGCTTACTAGATTAATTTTCCGCGAAGTTAGCGTAAGAGGTAAACTTTAAAAGGCAATTGTGTCTTAAAATGTGATGCTTTTTTACAATATCTTTCTATTTTTATTCCAAAAAAGTACGCATGCTAGTTATAGGAATTGCCGGAGGAACAGGATCCGGAAAAACTACCGTTGTTCGGAAAATCGTGGATTTGCTTCCTGATGGGGAGGTGATTGTTATCCCTCAAGATTCATACTACAAGGATAGCAGCCATTTGCCGTTGGAGGAACGGCTGGAGATGAACTTCGACCATCCCGAATCGATAGAGTTTGAGCTGCTCGTTGACCATATCAAAAAGTTGAAGGCTGGAATCACCGTAAAACAACCGATATACTCGTACCTTACCTGTACGCGTGCCGAAGAAACAATTCCTATAGAACCTCGCCATATTGTTATAGTCGAAGGCATTCTCATTTTTACCTGCGAGGAACTGCGAGACCTAATGGACATAAAGGTTTTTGTAGATGCTGATGCCGATGATCGGTTGAGCCGTGTAATTACCCGCGATATTGTAGAACGAGGTAGATCGGTTAGCAAGGTGCTCGATAGGTACGACCAAACCGTTAAACCTATGCACCTCCAGTTTATTGAGCCAACAAAGCGATATGCCGATATTATTATTCCTCAAGGAGGAAATAATGAGGTTGGCATTAATGTCCTAAAGATTTTTATAGAAAAAAGCCTTCGAGACCATCAAGAACAGTAACCATGCTGAAGCACATCAACCTGAAGAATGTCATCTTTGTGGATATCGAAACCGTTCCGCTGTTCGAAAGCTACGGGGCAATGCCCGATGTTTTACGGGAACTCTGGGATAAAAAGGCTGGCTCGCTGGCAAAAGATTCGCAAACGCCTGAAGAACTATATCCGCGTGCTGGAATATATGCCGAGTTTGGTCAAATCGTCTGTATTTCAATGGGGGCGTTTGTTGAAAAGGATGAAAAAATGTCTTTTCGGGTTAAGTCTTTTGCTAGTGATGATGAGGTTGAAATTCTGAAAGGATTTGCAAAGGCTTTAAGCCAATTTACATCGAAAAAAAATACCTACATCTGCGCCCATAACGGTAAGGAATTCGACTTTCCGTATGTTGCCAGGCGGATGATTGTTAACGGCTTAGAACTTCCGTCTATTCTTGATGTTGCCGGGAAAAAGCCTTGGGAGGTGCCATTTCTGGATACGCTCGAGTTGTGGAAGTTCGGCGATTACAAGCACTACACCTCGCTGCATCTGCTTACCACCATCCTAAACATCCCAACGCCTAAGGACGATATAGACGGGAGTATGGTGGCAGAGGTATACTATAAAGAAAAGGATATAAAACGGATTGCAGCGTACTGCGAGAAGGATGTGGTTGCCGTAGCGCAGATTATGCAGCGTTATAAAGGCGAAGATGTTTTAACCCAAGAAATGGTAGAGGTGGTGCCCTAGGAGAGATGTGCTTCGATTGAACAAAATTGTATTAGCTCATTTATAAAACGATCTTGCTGTTCGGCATGAACCCAATGTCCGGCATTATCAATTCCAACCATTTTGAATTCAGGGTAGAATTGGTGGATGGCTTTAATGTCGTCGTCATCTATGTAATCAGACTCTTTACCTTTAATAAATAGTATAGGGAAACTGTTTTGGTTTACGTGTTTAGGATTGTTGATTTCAAACCCTTGCATGATGCTCTCTAGTTGTTCTGCGATAACCGTTAAGTTGAACTTCCAGCGAAAGCCTTTTCCTTGTCTGCCAAGATTCTTTAAAAGAAATCCTCGGAGTCTTTCAGAATCGATATGCTTTTTAAGCATAATGTCAGCCTCGACGTAGCTGTTGACTGATTCTATGGGGAGGCCCTTAAGTGTTGAAATAATGCTCTTATGCTCTTCTATGATATGTTGCTTGTGCTGATTGTGACTGTTGCTAAGGGGTGAAATGTCAACCACCACCACCCGTTGTACCCTGTTGGGAAACATTAAGCCGTACTGCATTACGACTTTGCCTCCCATAGAATGGCCAATAAGTATTGGCTTTTCTATGTGTTTATCCTCAATGAACTCGCTTAGGTCAAGCGCCATTGCTTCGTAGCTATGGATGGAGGAGTGGGGCGAATGACCGTGATTTCTTAGGTCTATCAAGTAAATGCTGAAATGTGTCTCGAGCCTTTTGGCAACCGACAGCCAATTGTCAGACGATCCGTATAGGCCATGTACAATAATAAGAGGCCATCCGTTGCCAAAATGCCGATAGAAAAGTTTCATGTTACTTAAGCTGGTTGAGGTAGCGCTTTATGGTTTCCTCCAAGCCCAGGTATAGCGCATCGGAGATGAGCGCGTGCCCAATGGATACCTCATCAAGTCCGGGGATGTTCTTGTAGAAGTATGCCAAGTTTTCGAGGCTAAGGTCGTGCCCTGCATTTAGCCCTAGTCCTAGCTTGTTCGCTTCTTTCGCAGCCTCAATAAAAGGCTTGATGGCTCGCTCTCTATCCATTGGATATAGGCTTGCGTAGGGCTCGGTGTAGAGCTCAATGCGGTTTGTGCCGGTCTCTAAAGCGTGCTGCACCATTTCTACTGATGGATCAACAAAAATGGAGACCCTAATGCCTTTCTGCTGAAACGTTTTTATAACATCAGCAAGGAATGCCTTGTTGGCTTTCGTGTCCCAACCCGCGTTTGATGTAATGGCGGTAGGAGGGTCTGGAACAAGCGTCACCTGTGCAGGAACAACCTCTAGTACAAGGTCGATAAACTCCTTACAAGGGTAGCCCTCTATGTTGAACTCGGTTGTTACCACCTTTTTAAGATCACGTACATCCTGGTAGCGGATATGTCTTTCGTCAGGGCGAGGGTGTACGGTAATACCCTGTGCTCCGAATCTCTCGCAGTTAATAGCCGCTTCCACAACATTTGGCGTATTACCGCCACGTGCGTTTCGAATTGTGGCAATTTTATTTATATTTACACTAAGCTTAGTCATCGCTATAACGATTTTATTAGTAGTAATGCAAATTTAGGAGAAATCTTGATGAAGTTGTCTGCCGATTTGATGTCTGATATGATTCCTGCGTTAAAAATTACTGACACAGGAGGCAAAGCCCTTACGCTAATGGAGGTTTTTAAAGTATCGCACCTGCCGGTGGTAGACGATAGTCGTAGGCTTGTCGGCTTAATTTCCGAATCGGACATACTCGACATGAATGATCCCGAGGTGCTTATAGGCGATTATAGGCTAAACGATGGAGGTGGCTTTATAGAGGATAATGTTCCAATTTTTGATGTGCTTTCGATGGCTTCACGGCTAAACTTGTCGGTTATACCCGTAGTAAACGCCGAAAAGGAATATCTGGGAGCAATATCGGTATCGGAGCTAATCGTAAAATTTACCGAGAATTCCTCGCTCGAAAATCAAGGAGGAATAATTGTTCTCCAAATGGGAATTAAAGACTACTCCTTAGCGCACGTTGCACAGGTGGTAGAATCTAATGAGGCAAAAATTCTATTTTCGCACCTTACGAATATTCCGGACACAACAATGGTGGAGCTAACCATAAAGGTAAATACTGCTGATATTACGTCGATTATTCAAACTTTTAACAGATATAGCTACAACGTGGTAGGCGTTTACAATGCGAATAATGACATGGACGAATTGTTGGACGAGCGTTACGATCTACTCATGAAGCTACTAAACCTATAGCCTTGGAAAATGGAAAGCAAGATTCGTATAGCTGTTTATGGACGTCCACTTGTTAGCTGCTCACGAATAGGGGATGTTCTCTTGTTCCTTTCTAAGCTTAATGCCATTTCGACGCTACATATCTCGCAAGGATTCCTTGAAACACTTCCAGAACTTGAATTTACAGCAGATCGAACCTATTGTGGAGCCGATGACTTCCCGGAGGTAGACGTGCTTGTAAGTATTGGCGGAGATGGAACGCTACTCGATTGCGTTTCGCTAGTTCGCGATACCAATATTCCTATTTGGGGGGTAAATGTCGGCAGGTTGGGCTTCTTAACGTTCACTTCGCTTGATGATGTTGATGAAGCAGTACAATCCTTGTTGGATAAGACTTTTTCCATAGAATCTCGTTCAATGATAGAGGTAGAAACCGATGGCCTATTGCCATCTTTCCCTTCTGCTCTAAATGAGGCAACCGTGCAAAAGCAGGATGCATCTATGATAACCATTCATGCGTATATTAATGGCGAATTTCTGGGAACTTATTGGGCTGATGGCGTTATAGTGGCTACACCAACAGGATCTACGGCCTATTCGTTGAGTATAGGTGGCCCAATAGTTGACCCTCATTCTGATGTATTTGTAATATCTCCAATAGCTCCTCATAACCTTAATATGAGACCGCTAGTTGTTCCTGACACATCAATACTGCAGCTAGAGGTCGAATCGAGAACAGGGTATGCCATTTGGTCTATGGATAATCATAGGTTCACCATACCAAGTGGAACATCGCTAAGGCTCAAAAAATCAAAGGCACAAATAAAATTTATAAAGTTTCCGGGGGCAAACTTCTGTGTTAACTTGAGGAGTAAGCTGCTCTGGGGGCTTGATAAAAGAAACTAGTATTTTATTAAAGTTAAATGTGTAGTTTTGTTTTTTTATGATAGATTTGCTTAACGTAGTATTGGTAATTTTGATTTAATGAGGAATTCGCTGATTGTTATATTGCTGTTAGTCTCGATTGCCTGGCCAGGTTATTCTCAAGTTAACCAAAAAACGGTTAGCGAATTTGGGCTCGGTTTGTCAATGCTAACAGCGTATACAGATATTGGAGGGGCTGAAAATGCGGGTCCTAAAAGTATTTCGGAAATTGCACAAATGTCTAAAAGGCCTGGGCTTGAGGGATACTACAAGTATAATATAAATCCTAGAGTTTCTTTTAAACTAAACGGCATTGTGGGGCTTCTTGCTGGTACCGATAAGGGATCGCGAAATGAGGGTAGGGGCTATAGTTTTTCTTCTTTCATTTTAGATGTATCGGCAATAGGTGTGTACTATATAGTGACAGAAAAGGAGCCGTTTTTCTATCGATCTTCTCTCCGTCGGCAAGGCTGGAATAAAAATGTTTACCCATCTCTATACATTCAAGCAGGTGTCGGAGCCTGTATTTATGCCCTATCTCCTAATGAAAAACTCAGCAACGCTTCACTTGTTGGGTACGAAGGAGGTAAAACTGCAACGCCTGTTTTTCCGGTTGGTATAGGAAGTACGCTGCCTATAGCAAGAGATATAAGGCTTTTTTTAGAAACAAACTATGTTTTTACCCTGACCGATTATCTCGATGGCTATAGTAACGAGTTATATTCGAAGAGTAAAGATGCCTACTTGTCCATAAGCGCTGGGCTGGTTTACCAATTAGGCTACCAGAAAACAAATTGGAGAAAGTCACGCTCTTATAGACGATAATGAAGGCTATTCGCTGTTTTAGGATTCTTTTTATGATCTTCTTTCTTGTTCTGTATGTCAAACAGATGCGGGGACAGGAGGTGCATGAAATTGGACTACAAGGAGGAGCGAGTGCTTATTTAGGCGATTTTAATCATATAAACATATTTAAGTCTCCGTCTTTTTGTGGTGGGGCTTTTTACCGTAGGCTTTTTGACGACTATAATAGCATCCGTCTTTCTGTCGGAGCCGGCATGCTTTCAGGAAGTTCAAAAAACATTGGTAGCTTCCTTCCTAGAATTCCTCCCGAAATTGAGTTTAGCCGACAATATATTAATGTTGATGTAAAATATGAGGTAAACTTCATCCCTTTTAATCCATTAAGGGTGAAGGATGATTTTTTTTCACCATATTTGCTCGTTGGAATAGGATGCTACTTTTATGATGATAGCATCATTCCCGCAATACCATTTGGTGCAGGAATTAAGATTGCAGCATCTCCCCGTTTAACAATGGGGGTAGAGGTTCAGCTATCCAAAACGTTTAACGACAAGTTGGATGGCTATAGTAATGTAACTTCTGGCAGATCAGTACTAATTAATAATGACTGGTTTGCTTTTTATGGTCTGGTATTATCCTATCGGTTAAAATTGGGGCAGAAAACATGCCCTGCATACTTATAAAAGCGAATGAAGAAAATGTCAGTTGAGTCTGTAGATAAGTGTAGAGTGCCCCAGCACGTTGCAATTATTATGGATGGAAACGGTAGATGGGCTAGAAAATTAGGCAACCAGCGCTTGTTTGGCCACCGAAAAGGGGTGAACTCTGTTACGGCATCCGTTGAGATTGCAGCAGAGTTGGGCGTAAAGTACCTTACGCTATACGCCTTTTCGACGGAGAATTGGTCTCGACCAAAAGACGAGGTGGAAGGGCTAATGACCCTTTTGGTGTCTACAATAGAATCGGAAACTCCTAACCTTAATAAGAATAATGTCAGGTTAAATGCGATAGGCGATCTTGATTCGCTTCCTACAGGGGTGCTGGAGAAGCTTTTAAAGGCTATCGAAAATACATCTGGCAATACAGGATTGGTTCTTACGTTAGCGCTCAGCTACAGCGCTCGATGGGAAATAACTAAAGCCATTCGGGATATTTGTAAAGATGTAGAGGGCGGTAAACTTGATATGGGTGCAATAAATGAGCAAACTGTTTCGTTATATCTTACAACGCGTGAGATGCCAGATCCAGAGTTGATAATTAGAACTAGCGGCGAACAGCGGATTAGCAACTTCTTGCTATGGCAGTGTGCCTACTCCGAATTTTACTTCTCACCTGTTTTGTGGCCCGACTTTAATAAGGAAGAGTTTATAAAAGCCATAGTCGACTACCAAAAAAGGGAGAGACGATTTGGTAAAACGAGTGAACAAGTAAAGTTATAAGTCTAACTTCATTATTCATAATAATGCAAAGAAGAGCATTTTTTCTCTTATTGTTTATACTGTTTGCGGGCAAGATAGTTGCTCAAGATCAGACGGTTGATGTTGAGCTGAACTACGAGTCTCCTAAGAAATACGTAGTTGAAAACATTTCTATTGAAGGTGTAAAATATTTAGATCCGGATCTTTACATTGGCGTTACAGGAATAGCCAAAGGTGATACTGTAACTTTACCTGGAGATGTATTTGCACGAGCTGTAAAGAAGCTGTGGGAGCAAGATCTTTTCGGTGATGTGAAGATTCGAGTGGCTAAAGTTGAAGGTGATAAAATTTGGCTTAAAGTTGATTTGTTGGAGAAGCCTCGTCTGTATAACTGGGACTTTAAAGGGGCAAAGAAATCTGAGGTAACCGATTTAAATGACAAGTTAAAGCTTAAGCGAGGAACAACCATTACCGAGTTCATGCTTAGCACAACCAAAGATCTTATTAAGAAGTATTACATTAATAAAGGATACTTAAATGTTGATGTAAATATTACTCAAAAGCCAGATACTGTAGTTCAAAATACGGAGCATCTGCTTATTGCCATTAATAAGAATAAGAAGGTGAAAATTAAGGATATTGTTTTTGATGGGAATAACAACTATACCGACGAGCGTCTTCGTAGGGTTTTTAAGAAAACTCACCGTCGCGATTGGAATATTTTTAACGTGTCAAAATTCATCAAGAGCGATTACGAGAACGATAAAAAGGAACTTGTAAGCTTTTATGAGCAGAAGGGTTATCGTGATGCCAAAATTGTGAACGATTCGGTTTATAAAGTAAGCGATGATCGAATTGGAATAACAATCAGATTGGAAGAAGGACATCGGTACTACTTCCGTTCTATTAATTGGATTGGTAACACTAAGAATACGGCTGAAGAGCTGAATACCCTACTTAAGATAAAGAAAGGCGACTACTATGACAAGGTGGCGTTGGATAAACGATTAAATACCGACGAAGAATCGGTGGCGAATATCTATCAGAATCAGGGATACCTATTTTTTAATGCTACACCCATCGAGGTTAAGGTTGAGAATGATTCTGTTGATATTGAAATCAGAGTTAACGAAGGAAAGCCTGCAACCATTTCGTACGTAAAAATAGCAGGAAACGATAGAACCAACGAACATGTTATTCGCAGAGAACTTCAAACTAAGCCTGGGGACTTATACCGTCGCGATAACATTGTAAATACAATTCGTTACTTGGGTCAGCTTGGCCACTTTGATGCAGAAAAGTTGGGAGAAGGAATTCAAATGGATCCAAACCAGCAGGAGAGTACTGTTGGTATAACCTATACGGTTAGCGAGAAGTCGAATGACCAACTCGAACTTTCAGGAGGCTGGGGTGGTAATATGTTTGTAGGGTCGATAGGACTTCGATTCAATAACTTCTCTGCTCGACGTATATTTGATAAGGGAGCTTGGCGTCCTATTCCTACCGGAGATAGCCAGTCGCTTTCGCTTCGTGCCCAAACCAACGGATCGTACTACAAAGCGTTCTCTGCTAGCTTTACTGAGCCATGGCTTGGAGGAAAGAAGCCACAATCATTCTCTGTTTCCTTGTACTATCAGGTAATGAATAATAGTAGCTACTACTATCAAGCCGGAGATGAGTATTTTAAAGTAATTGGGGGATCAATTGGGTTGGGTCGCCGTTTGAACTGGCCAGACAACTGGTTTACCTTATCAACTGCTATAAGTGCTGAAGTTTACAACTTGAAAGACTGGAATGGTTTTATCATAAGCAATGGAACTTCTACCAATCTTAACTTTTCAACCGCGCTATCGCGTAATTCTACGAATAACCCGATCTATCCTCGTGGAGGATCTGAAGTGTCGCTTTCATTAAAGGCCACCTTCCCTTATTCTTTGGTAAACGGGAAAGACTATTCCCTTTACAACGAAGAAACCAAAACGGGGATGACCGATAAAGAGCGCTATCGCTGGGTAGAGTACTACAAGGTTGGTTTTAAAGGTACTTTCTACCAAAGCATATTTAAAGATCTTGTTCTTGCTGTTAAAGGTCAGTTCGGATATCTTGGCATGTACAACTCTAAGGTCGGGTACTCTCCTTTCGAAAATTATGTTGTAGGAGGTGATGGACTTAGCGGTTATGCAATGTACGGTACAGAAACGATAGGCTTACGTGGCTACGAAAACGAGAAGGTAACGCCTGTATATGTTTATAGAAAGTCGGTTCAGTCTACAACAATACTAAACAAGGCCAACGTGTACGATAAGTTTAGTGCGGAACTTCGTTACCCAATTACGCTGACCCCACAATCTTCGATATATGTACTCGGCTTCTTTGAAGCAGGAAATGCTTGGCAGGATATAAAGTCGTTTAACCCATTCCAAGTGGTACGATCAGCGGGTGTTGGTGCTCGTATTTTCCTTCCAATGATTGGTATGCTAGGGATCGACTGGGCTTATGGATTTGACGATATCCCTCACGCTCCAGGTTCGGGAGGAAGCAACTTCCACTTTGTGATTGGTATGCCAACAAACTAATGCTATTGAGGATGAAAAGAATACTGCTTCTACTGTCTTTAACGATGCTTTGTATGCTTGGATATAGCCAGAAGTATGCGGTGGTAGACTCGGAGTATATCCTTAAGAAGATTCCCAACTACAAAGCAGCGCTTGAGCAGCTTGATAAGCTGGCACAGCAGTACCAAAGCGATGTGCAGCAGAAGTTCGAAGGTGTAGATCAAGCTTATCGGGCCTATCAAGCAGAAAAGGTATTGTTGACCGAGGCTCAGAAGAAAAACAAGGAGGCCGATTTGCAGCAAAAGGAGCTTGATGCAAACGAGCTACAACGTAAGTATTTTGGGCCTGAAGGTCTAATGATAAAAAAGAGAGAAGAACTACTTAAACCATTTTACGATCAGATTTTTGGTGCTGTTAAAGAGTTAGCCACAGATGGGGGGTACTCCCTAATTCTTGATAAGGCCAATAATCCTTCGGTAATGTTTGCAAGTCCAAAAATCGACAAAAGCGACGAAGTTTTGCAGAAGTTAGGTTATAAGTAATTTTTGAAATGTATATTTGCGTAAAACGAAAAAGAACTATTAAGATGAAAAACGGAATTAAGGCGCTTCTTATAATTTGCGCTGTTCTACTAGGTGGCACCGCTTTTGGACAAAACCTAAAATTTGGAATTATCAATACTCAAGAGGTGATTTCAAAAATGCCAGAAAGAGACTCTGCAGAGGCTAAGTTGATGAAGTTAAGAAATGAACTAGGTTCTCAAATAGAAGCACTTCAGGTAGAACTAAATCAAAAGTACCAAGCTTATGCTCAAGGTAGAGAAAAGATGGCCGATCTAGTTCGCCAGAATAAGGAAAAGGAAATTCAAGATCTTCAACAGCGCATTCAGGAGTACGGTCAAAATGCTGAGTCTGAACTTGGAAAACAGCAGTCAGCGCTCCTTAAGCCAATTGTAGAGAAGATTACCGACGCAATTAAGGCTGTAGGTAAGGCTAATGGGTTTGCATACATCTTTGATACAGCAGTTCCTTCTCTTGCATATTACGATTCTGCTATGGCTGTAGATGTACTACCTTTAGTTATTAAGCAGCTTGGTATTAAAGAAAAACCAGCCGCTCCTGCTGCCGGAAAGAAATAAGAAGGATATTTTATACCTTTAAGCCACCTTTTGCAGGTGGCTTTTTTTGTTACTAGAAGTTCGAAAATGAAACAGCCCATCGGTGTTTTTGATTCTGGCGTTGGAGGTCTTTCGGTATGGAAAGAGATTGCTGCGCTACTTCCCAACGAGGATATAATTTACTATGCTGATAACGCAAACTGTCCTTATGGTCCTAAAAGCCAAAAGGAGGTGGTTGATCTTTCGGATGCTATTGTAAAGTTTTTTGTATCGAAAGGGGTTAAACTGGTTGTTGTTGCCTGTAATACTGCAACAGCTGCAGCAATTGACTACTTGAGGGCAAGCTACAACTTGCCATTTGTAGGAATGGAGCCAGCGGTAAAGCCCGCTGCGATTCTAACCAAAACCAAATGCGTTGGTATTTTAGCAACGGCAGGAACGCTTGGTGGTCGTTTGTTTAGGGCTACAACCGAAAGGTATGCCTCCGATATTAAGGTGGTTAAGCAGGTTGGTACGGGGTTGGTGGAGCTGGTCGAGAATGGCGAGCAGTATAGCCCGAAGGCCGAGGAACTTCTAAAAAAGTATGTTCAGCCCATGATTAAAAGGGGGGCAGACCATATCGTTCTTGGATGCACCCATTACCCCTTTTTCCGGCCCTTGGTTGATAGGATAGCAGGAGAAGGCGTTACCATTATCGATCCGGCTCCTGCAATTGCTCGGCGAGTAAACGATATTTTGGAGGATCAGCACCTAAAGGCTTCGGATACCGATGCTCCAAAATACTATTTCTACTCTAGCGGAACTTCTTCGACGATGAAAACGCTGCTTGAAGAGGTTTTGCACGTTGATACGGCAAAGGTAGCTCTCGAAGAAAATTTCACGCTTTAGGTTACTCCTCGTCCTTGTACCAGCTGGCGTACATCAGGTAGTTGTTCGCTATTTTGTTGATCATCTCTTTTGTTTGCTCTGGATCAACCTTCTTTACGAACTTCGCAGGAACTCCTGCATAGATGCTTCCTGGCTCTATGATGGTGTTGCTTAAAACAAGGGCGTTAGCTGCAATAATGCTATTCTCTCCAATTACGGCACCGTCTAGAATGGTGCTGCCCATGCCGAGTAGCACGTTATCTTTTATGGTTGCCCCGTGTATGGTAACGTTGTGTCCAATCGATACGTTGTCGCCAATGTGTATTTTTGACTTTTCGTAGAGGCAGTGGAGTACGGAGCCGTCTTGGATGTTTACCTTGTTGCCAATGGTTATCGTATTTACATCGCCGCGAAGTACGGCATTGAACCAGATGCTGCAGTCCTTTCCTATGGTAACCTCGCCAACAATGGTGGCGTTTTCGGCAATAAAGCAATTCTCTCCAATGGATGGGGTGTATCCCCTAACCGATCTGATGTAAGGCATATTCTTCGATTTTTATTGTAGGGCAAAGGTAGCAGTACCGTTGAGGAAATGTTGTCGTTTTAATCAAAAAAAGGATTCGTTAAACTATGTTCTATTGCATGTTTGCTTGCATCTAACAATTGGGTGGTTTCGTATTTGGTAAAGCTAAGTATGTTAAGAAACAGGTTCTGTTATGTGATAAAATGTAACTAAATGCTGTTCTTTGACTTTCATTTGAGTGAGTTTTTGTTTCGCTTGATAAAAAAATGAAATAAAGCGAGGCAGGTATTTCAAAATAACTAATTTTGCCACAGGAAAAATCTATATTTGGTTTTCAAAACGAGACTAGTAAGTGCTGTAGAAGCAGCATGCTGACCTAAAAGAAAAAATTATGGATGCAAAGGAAAGATGCTTAGAGTTGGAAGACGTGGTTATCCGGTTTTCAGGCGACTCGGGCGATGGAATGCAGCTTACAGGAACATTGTTCTCTGAAACCTCTGCTCTTTTAGGAAATGGTGTATCAACCTTTCCTGATTATCCTGCTGAGATTCGTGCTCCACAGGGTACTGTAGCGGGTGTGTCGGGTTTCCAAGTTCACTTCGGAAGCCATCCTGTTGCTACTCCTGGCGACTTTTGCGATGTGCTAGTGGCGATGAATCCTGCTGCACTTAAGGCAAACGCTAAGTGGACCAAAAGAGGCGGAACAATTATTCTAGATGCTGATGCATTTAGCGAAAAAGGGTTACAACGTGCTGGATTTACAACAACCGATCCGATTGCCGAGCTTAAGCTGGAGGATTTTGTCGTTGTTTTTGCCCCAATCACTTCGCTTACCAAGGAAGCCTTAAAGGATTCCGGATTGGACAATAAGAGCGTCATTCGTAGCAAGAACATGTTTGCCCTTGGAATCTGCTACTGCATGTTTAGCCGTCCGCTGAACTTTACCGAAAAGTACTACGAGGTTAAGTTTAAGAAGAAACCCGAGATTATTGAGGCCAACAAGAAGGTGCTTCAAGCTGGTTTCGACTATGCAGCAAATACCCACGCTATTGCTAATACCTACAAGGTTGCTCCTGCTGTTCGCGAAAAAGGAACTTACCGTAATATAAATGGTAATACTGCTACCGCATGGGGGCTTATTGCTGCCGCCGAGAAATCGGGACGCGAGCTCTTCTGTGGTTCTTACCCTATTACCCCTGCTACCGATATTCTTCAGGAGCTGGCTAAGAGAAAGGATCTAGGCGTTAAGACTCTTCAGGCCGAAGACGAAATTGCGGGTATCTGTACCTCTATTGGTGCTGCTTTTGCCGGCGATTTTGCGGTTACCACCACTTCGGGCCCAGGCTTGTCGCTTAAGTCGGAAGCCCTTGGCTTGGCGGTTATGACCGAACTTCCTTTGGTTATTGTCGACGTACAACGTGGAGGTCCATCTACCGGTCTTCCTACAAAAACCGAGCAGTCGGACCTAATGCAGGCGCTTTGGGGACGTAACGGTGAGGCTCCAATGGTGGTGGTTGCTGCCAGCACCCCATCGAACTGCTTCCACTACGCGTTCCACGCTAGTAAGATTGCCCTCGAGCACATGACGCCCGTTATGCTGCTTACCGATGGCTTTATTGCCAACGGATCGCAGCCTTGGCGCATCCCAAGCATGAGCGACTATCCTGCTATCAACCCACCAATTGTTGCTGCCGGAGATACCGACTACCTGCCATACAAGCGCGACGAAAAGCTTAGCCGCCGTTGGGCTGTTCCTGGAACTCCAGGATTGGAGCACCGCGTTGGTGGTCTGGAGAAGGACTTCCTGAAGGGAACCGTATCGCACGACCCAATTAACCACCAAAAGATGGTTGACGTTCGTGCTGCTAAGGTTGCCAAGGTTGCCGACTATATTCCTGAGCAGGAGGTGTTCGGCGATAAGGAAGGCGATCTTCTTGTTGTTGGCTGGGGAGGAACCTACGGTCACCTTTACTCGGCTGTTAAGGAGATGCGCAATCAGGGCAAGAGCATTAGCTTGGCCCACTTCAGCTACATCAACCCACTTCCTCGCAACACTAAGGATATTCTTAAGAGCTACAAGAAGATTATCGTTTGCGAGCTGAATATGGGACAATTTGCCAACCACCTTCGCATGAACTTCCAGGAGTTTGAGTACCTGCAGTTCAATAAGGTTCAAGGATTGCCATTCTCGGTAGTTGAGTTGGTTGATAAGTTTAACGAAGTATTGGAGGGTAAATAGCCATGTCAGAATTATGCAATAAGTATACAGCCCAAGATTTTAAGAGCGATCAAGAGGTAAGATGGTGCCCAGGTTGCGGCGACCATGCTATTCTAGCCTCAGTTCAAAAGGCGTTGCCAGAGGTGGCCGAGGCGCTTAACTATACCAAGGAACGCTTCACCTTTGTTTCGGGTATTGGCTGCTCTTCGCGCTTCCCCTACTACATGAACACCTACGGTTTCCACAGCATCCACGGTCGTGCTGCGGCAATTGCAACCGGCGTTAAGGTGGCCAACCCTAAGCTATCGGTTTGGGAGATCACCGGCGATGGCGATGCCCTTGCCATTGGTGGTAACCACTTCATCCACGCCGTTCGTCGTAACATCGACATCAACATCATCCTTTTCAATAACGAGATTTACGGTCTTACAAAGGGACAGTACTCGCCAACATCGAAGCTGGGTATCATCACCAAAACTTCGCCATTTGGAACCGTTGAGCACCCATTCATGCCCGGCGAAATCGTTCTTGGCGCACGCGGTACCTTCTTCGCTCGTTCGCTCGACGTAGAGGTTGCCCTTACCAAGGACTGCATGGTGGCCGCCGCTAAGCACGACGGAACATCGGTAGTTGAGGTGCTTCAGAACTGCGTGATCTTTAACGATGGAACGCACGCCGGATTTGTTGACAGGGAGGTGCGCGAGGATAGAACCATCGTCCTTCGCCACGGCGAGCCCATGATCTTCGGCAAGAATAAGGACAAGGGTCTGGTTCTTGATGTCGAAAACATGAACCTAAAGGTGGTTAAGCTGGGCGAAAACGGCATCACCGAAAAGGATATCCTAGTGCACAACGCCAAGAATCCAAACCCCGGAATCCACATGATGCTGGTTAACATGAAGGCTCCTGAGCTTCCTGTTGCCCTAGGCGTGATCCGTGCGGTTAAGGATTCGACCTACGACGATAACGTGCGCGATCAGGTGCTCGATGTGATGAAGAACGCTAAAATCCATAGCATGGACGAGCTGCTTCGTAGCGGCGATACCTGGGAGGTTGAATAGCCTTTGCTAATGAAATAATATGCTGAAGAGGCTGCCTGCTACCTGCAGGCAGCCTTTTTTGTGCTCGTACGCGGGGGTGTTTGCCCATAGCCGTCGAGCTAAGATTTAATTCAACAGATAAACGCCGGATAGCAGCACGTTATTCTCCCGCTTAGGCGGGAGGGCAGGAGGAGGGTAATAACGTTCCAACCCACCCCTACCCCTCCCACGGAGGGGATAAACAGCTTCAACTATACGCTGGTCCTTGATCTCTATCCTGTTTTGCCGGCGGGTGGCACATCGCCAAGCTACAGCCTGAAAGCGGTAGGATGGAGCTTGCCATGGAGAGCAATCCCCTGCGCTTCCTTTTTTGATGCCCGTACGCTCGAGCGTAAGCCCTTATCGCCCTTTTGGGGAGGCGACCACGGCAATGAGAACCTCTTCAAATGTGCTTTTCGAACCCTTCTTCGAGGTGAAAAGCCCTTCAGCTTTCTTTTTGGACCATCTCTCTAGCTGAAAGTCTTCTTTAAAAAATATTTTCATGAAATTTCATGCATGAAAGTCTATGATTTAAAAAATAATATAAGACATACATGTAGTAATGTTTTAGATTAAATATTATTTTAAACAAATACATGTACAAAAGAATATGATTAACTACTAAATCTACGGAAAATTTGCATGAAAGTTGAAGATTAACTATTGTTTTACTAACTTACTTGCATGAAAGTTAGCCTATTCAAGTTTATTCGATAACTTTCATCTGAAATAATGATCAAAATAGGGGAGAAAAGAGCTTTTCCTCAAGAAGAGCACCTCCGTTTGGTGCGCTGAAGGCTATATCGCTGCCCGTTTTGCCGTGAGCGGTGCCTTTTGAGAGGCGTTGCTGGCGGTTGTGCAGCAGACGAGCCAGCTGTAAGAGGTGCATCGCTAGGTGAACGCCCCCAAAAAAGGAATGGTATGATAAAGCACATGATGTTTCGCATGCTCTCGCTCAACGAGAAGTATCGCTTTGCCGAAGAGGTGATCTCGGCGTTAGACGCTATCCCTTGCAATGTTCCCGAGCTGCAACCGCTGGTCGATCGGATAAAAGCCAACTTCGAGGCTGTAAAGGAGGCATCGTTGGGGCTAAGCCATCCCGAGTTTGCCGCGGCGAGGAGGGCGGGTGATGCGCTGCGCGATTTGGGGCTGAAGACTCTAAGGTATAACGCCAAGCGCAGCCTAAAGCGCCGGGACGAGCGGTGGGTGGCTGCCGGAAAGCTCATTGTGCAGGCTTTTCACGCTTTTGGCGATGAGATGGCCAGTAAGTCTGTGATTGAGGAGACGACATCGGTAACCAATTTTCTGGCAGAGATCGACCGCAACGCCGAGCTACGCGCGGCCATCAGCACCATTGGGTGCGATGCCTGGCTGCAGGATATCCGCGATGGGCAGCGCGAGGTGGAGGATGCCGGTGCCGCGCGTCTTGCCATGCGGATGGCTAAGCCTAAGGTGGCCGCCTACAAGGAGGCGGTGCCCCTTGGCAAGAACCTGGAAAAGCTGCTCCGCCTGATTAACCTGAAGCTGGAGTTCGAGGATAGCCCCGAGCTGCTGGCGCTATCGCACCGCATTAACGAGATCGTAGGGCGCTACCGCGCCACCGTCAAGCACCGGCAGACGCTGCGGAAGCAGGCCAAGGAGCGGAAGGCTGCAGAACAGCAGGCTAACGAACAGAAGGAACCCGATGAGGCTTAGCCCAACAATGGCTGCTGTTCGGTGAAGCTTCTCACTTTAGCCATTAAGCAAAGGACGATGTTGATATCCTATATGCTAGAATCATGGTACGTAATCCCCTCCATGGGAGGGGTAGGGGTGGGTTGAGAACGTAAATTGAAATCAGAATGATGATTTTAGCGAGATAACCCACCCCCTGCCTCCAATGGAGGGGATTAACTGCTACGATTATACATTTCGGCATTGATGAAGATCCTTTGTCTGTCGGCATTAGGCAAACGCCATCCTCAACCCGCCAAGGTCGAAAAAAAATCTAACAATTGTCGCTACAGCACATGGTGGCCTCGGCTCCGCTCGGCCACCGGGCTCCACTTAGCCACGGGGCTCCGTTCGGCTATCGGATTCTGGTGGCTAAGCGGAGTCGAAGCCAAAGCAAAAGCCGAAGCTTGGTAGCTGAGCGGAGTCGAAGTTTGTCGGGTGAGCCGCTAAATGCTTATATTTGCACCTTTAAAAACCGAAACACATGAAAGCATATGTATTTCCTGGGCAAGGTGCTCAGTTTGTCGGAATGGGCAAGGACTTGTACGAGAATGTGCCCCAAGCAAAGGAACTTTTCGAAAAGGCAAATGAAATTTTAGGTTTCCGCATAACCGATTTGATGTTTAACGGTACCGACGAGGATCTGAAGCAGACTAAGGTTACCCAACCTGCCATCTTCCTTCACTCGGTTATCCTAGCAAAGTCGTTGGGCGACGATTTTAAGCCCGAAATGGTGGCTGGCCACTCGCTTGGCGAATTCTCGGCGCTTGTTGCTGCCGGAGCGCTTAGCTTCGAGGATGGTCTTCGTCTTGTGGCGGCTCGTGCTAACGCCATGCAAAAGGCTTGCGAGCTAAACCCATCGACCATGGCTGCCGTACTTGGCCTAGCCGACGAAAAGGTTGAAGAGATATGCGCCTCTATCGACGGTGTTGTTGTTGCTGCCAACTACAACTGCCCAGGACAGCTGGTAATTTCGGGAGCCAACGAGGCTATCGATGCTGCTTGCGAGGCGCTAAAGGCTGCCGGAGCAAAGCGTGCGCTTAAGCTACCTGTGGGTGGTGCATTCCACTCGCCGCTAATGGAGCCAGCACGCGTAGAGCTAGAGGCTGCCATCGAGGCAACAACCGTTAGCCAACCAATCTGCGCCGTTTACCAAAACGTAGACGCAAAGCCATACACCGATCCTGCTCAGATTAAGAAGAACTTGGTAGCGCAGCTAACCGCTCCTGTTCGCTGGACTCAAACCGTTCAGAACATGGTGGCCGATGGC
Source organism: Acetobacteroides hydrogenigenes (assembly GCF_004340205.1). Taxonomy (NCBI): domain Bacteria; kingdom Pseudomonadati; phylum Bacteroidota; class Bacteroidia; order Bacteroidales; family Rikenellaceae; genus Acetobacteroides; species Acetobacteroides hydrogenigenes. Next base: position 212,908 of record NZ_SLWB01000001.1, on the reverse strand, counting down.
GTTTCTTCGTTCGTAGAGCTCGGACCAGGAAAGGTGCTTCAGGGGTTGGTAAACAAAATCGCTAAGGATATCCCTGCCGAAAGCAAGCAATCGCTCTAGTACAGGCGAATAGAATAACATGGAAGCGGGCTTCGCATCTGCGAAGCCCGCTTCTTTTTTGTATCCGCGCCCCGTTTGCCAATTTTTGATAGGCTTTGCTATCCTTAATTTATCAAAAAATGGAGAAGGAATTGAGGAGATTGGTGCAACATTTGACCGATTTGAGTGTATTAGTGATAAATTTGGCGCATCAGCAACGATGAAAAAGATTAGGAACATACTATCATCCCTTACTATCGTTATGCTAGCGGTAGTTGCACTCTCCTTTTCGGGAAGGTATGTTGCCTTTATTACCACCTGCGAAGGGATGGGAACCCAGGATATCTCCATTAACGACAGGCAGCCTTGCTGCTGCTCTGGCGACGAAGATCCCGAAGTAGGTACCCCTTCAGAGGCCGTTTCGGATGATGGATGCTGTAACGTGGAGGTGAAAGGTATCGCTGTTGACGATTTCTCGTATAGCATTAAGAAGATTTCGTTTGGCAGCAGCGACTACACGCTTGTTCCATTTGCGCTCTTTGTGGCCGTATTAAGCCAAGGCAACGAAGCACCACTACAGTATGCGTCGTATACGCCACCCGATGTCGGTCCGCTTACGGGGTCCGATATCATCTTTACTATTTCTCGACAGCTTCGAATTTGATTCATCAGTAATTCTTTTGCCGATGAGGGAATGCTATGCTCGCGCATGCTCCCTCCGATGTTGCTATACGCTATTGTATGGCTTGTTTAACTAAAGATTTATTCTGATGAAACGTAAATTATATGTGCTGATGGTGGCGCTGCTGCTGGCATCGGCCGCTTTGGGCGAAGGTAAAGGTGTAACAGGAAAAGTTTATGGAACCGACTCTAAGGGAAATCGAACGCCTTTGCCCGGTGCAAACGTAATGTGGTTGGGTACCGTTCAGGGGACAACAACCAACGGAGAAGGTGTCTTTTCGATTCCCCAAATTGCAGGGAAGCGAAAGCTGGTGGTTAGCTTTATTGGGTATACCAACGATACGGTGAATGTGGAGTCGTCCTCCAAGATGGTGGAGGTTGTGCTGTCGGAAGCTGGAGTTCAGCTGGCGGGCGTAACGGTAAGGGCTAATCAGGGAGGTAGCTACATCTCTAAGCTGCAGCCGGCTAAAGTAGAGGTGATAACCCAGAGTGGTTTGCAGAAGCTGGCCTGCTGCAACCTTTCGGAAAGCTTCGAAAACAGCGCCTCGGTAACGGTTGGCTACGCCGATGCGGTAACCGGTGCCAAGCAGATAGAAATGCTGGGGCTGTCGGGGTTGTATAGCCAGCTCATGGAGGAGAACATGACCTTGATGAGGGGGATTCCCTCTACCTACGGTCTAAGCGCCATCCCAGGCTCGTGGATGGAATCTATTCAGGTGTCGAAGGGGGCCGCGTCGGTGGTTAATGGATACGAGTCGATTACCGGACAGGTGAACGTAGAGTATAAGAAGCCCGACACTACCGACCCTCTTTTCCTAAATCTTTATGGCGATTCGGATGGAAGAATGGAGCTAAACCTTAATGGCGGTGGTAAGCTTAACGAGAAATGGAGCGCCATGGGGCTAGTCCATCTTTCGGGGAATAGGATGGAGGTAGACCACAATAATGATGGGTTCTTGGATATTCCAAAGAGCAACCAGGTTAACCTATTCGGACGCGTTAGCTACCTCGATCCTGGAAAGCTGGAATCGCGAACTGGGGTGAAGTATTTACGCGATGAGCGATTGGGCGGTCAGCTCGGATTTAGCGAGAGCGATAGGGGCTCATCGTCAGTGTGGGGGTCGCAGATGGTAAATCAAGGCTTTAGCATCTTTAATAAAACAGGAATTCCGCTGCCATCGAACCCTAACCAGAGCATTGGTGTTATTACCAGCTACGGCTACTACGATCAGAACGGTTTCTTTGGCTTAAGAGATTATACCTCTACGCAGAATAGCGCTAATGTAAGCTTGCTCTACCAATCGATAATTGGCAACACCAACCATAAGTATGTGGTTGGGTCAAGCCTTAACTACGACAATATTGAGACGGTTCTCGATGGTGCTTCTTCGACCAAGGAAGAGGCCGTACCCGGTGCTTTTGCTCAGTACACCTATAGCTACCTGGATAAGCTGAATGTAATAGTAGGCGCTAGGGCCGATCATAGTTCGAAGTACGGATGGTTGTTAACGCCACGTGTACATGTGAAGTACAGCGTTACCCCAACGTTTACGATCAGAGTTTCGGGTGGTCGTGGATACCATTCGCCAAATCCTATAGCCGAGAATATCGGTGTTCTGGCAAGCTCGCGCCAAATATCGATAGCTAATGGCTTGGGAATAGAGAAGGCGTGGAACTACGGCGTTAATGCGACAAAGGATTTTAAGCTATGGGGAGGACGACCAGCCTCTGTAAGCGTCGATTACTATCGTACCGACTTTCAGAATCAGATGGTAGTAGATCAGGAACACGATATAGAGCATGTTCTCTTTTATAATCTTGATGGGAAATCGTACTCAAACAGCTTTCAGGTCGATTTTAGATCGGAACCATTGGAGAGGTTTGAGGTATACCTAGCCTATCGGTTGAACGATGTTCATCAAACCATAAATGGGAAGTTGGAACGTAAGCCTTTAGTTAATAGCTACCGTGCTCTGGCAAACCTTTCGTATGCAACGAAGTTCGATAAATGGAAGTTCGATTTTACGGCTCAGCTAAACGGTAAGAGCAAGCTGCCCGATATGAGCGGCTATCCTGCCCATTACCAGATGGGAGAGTACTCGCCTTCTTATCCGTTGCTATTTGCTCAGATCACAAAAAAATACCGAGCGCTAGATGTGTACGTAGGCGTTGAAAACCTCTTAAACTATACACAAATGCACTCTATTGTGGGTGCCGATAATCCGTTTGGTCCATACTTTGACTCCTCGTTTATTTGGGGGCCAATAATGGGGCGTAAGATATATGGAGGTCTCCGTTGGACGATTTCCCGATAGTTGATTTAAATGTTTCATGATAAAAGCTCATTAAGATGAAAAGAATTGTAACCTTATTTGCAGTGATGCTGATGGTGCTTGCTGCAACGGTGGCTCAGGCTAAAACAGATAGCACCACCATAAAAACAACAATCCAGTGCTCTTCGTGCGAAAAGCGAATAATGAAGAATCTGCCATTCGAGAAAGGGGTGAAAGATGTGAAGGTAGATGTAGATAAGCAGACCGTTTGGGTGGCTTACGATGCTGGAAAGACCGATGTAAAGAAGATTAAAGAAGCAATTGCAAAGCTTGGGTACGATGCTGATGACGTTAAGCGCGATGCAAAAGCTTACGAAAAGCTGCCTGCCTGCTGTAAAGAAAACTCAGGATTTGGAAAGCATTAATCTTGTATTGCACGTATTCTAAATTTATCCAAGATTTGTGTACGCTTGAAGTAGAAAAGTAAACTTTTTTACGCTGCTTTTAATCTATTTGTATTGCTTCTAAATTCCGCTGGAAGCCTTATTTTATAAGGCTTCCAGCGTTTTTTTTATGGTGCAATATTTTATCTTCGCAAGGTTTTTTGAATAATGGGGACAGGGGATTTCTTTTGAATATTTAAAATCGAACCAAAATAATTAACTTAAAAATTACTGGTATTAATGAAGACAGCTGGCTTAGTTAGTCTTGCAGGCTATTTTCCAGGTGCTACTCTTAATTCCACACAGGTAGAGAAGGTATGCTCGTACTTACGAGAACATACGCTGCTACGTGAGGAATATATTGAGATGATCGAAAGAGAGCAAAAGCTTCCTGGAACGATTGAAACAAACTATGATGGCTGGGTTAGTCAGCCATGGTACGAAACTTGGGTGAATCAGCTGCCCGAAAAGAAGCGTAAGGATCCTTTTCAAGGGGCTGTTGAGCGTAGAAGGGTGCCGTTAGATCCTCTTTCGGTAAAAACGACTATGCGCCCTCATCCTATGATGCCTTCGGATGCGGAGACAATTGCAGGGGCGTTGGCTCTTTTAAAATGGGGCAAACCCAAGGAAGAGATAGACCTACTACTCTCGCACTCGCAGGTTCAGGATCATCCGCTGCCCTCCAATACTTCGTTGATTCAGCATAAGCTGAAGCTAACCAATGCGGGGGCTTACGGTATCGACTCGTGCTGTTCAACGTTTGTTACAATGGTCGAAATTGCGGCAAACCTTGTGCGCTCGGGCGCCAAAAAGAACGTGCTTATCGTAAATAGTATCATCGATTCGTTTATCAACGACAAGGGTGATTACTATAGCGTAAACACGGGCGATGCCGCTTGTGCTGCAGTTGTTACAATGGTTGACGGCAAAGTGGGATACGAGGGCTCTTTCTCGTTGAGCAGGGGCGAACTCCACGATGGCATTCGATTTAAGCGTCGTGCTCCAAGGCTAATGAACCATGTTTCGATGCTCCCATCGTACGAACAAGATTTTGTGACATTTTGCAATCCCGAATCAACTCGTGCAATTGGTGCAAAGGCAACGGAGTACCTTTTAAATGCTGTAAACAATCTAGCGGAACGTACAGGAATTCCTGTGTCGGAGGCCGATTTCTTGGTGACGCATCAGCCGGTGGCTTGGGCTCCGAACGCTTGGCGCGAAACGCTAGGCTTTGCCGAAGATAAGTTCTACCAATCGTTTGAGAAGTATGGTAATGTGGCAACTTGTTGCGTGCCCACCAATCTACTCGAGGCTATTGAGAAAGGGCTGGTAAAAGAGAATCAGCGCGTGCTACTTGCATCGTCGGGAGCAGGCGAAAACCATATTGCACTTTACGAAGTGTTAAGTCCAGAGCTGGTAAAAAATGTTCTTGCATTCACCATGCTTGGAAAAGTTAATCGTGTTGAACTAGAAGAAATACATATCAACTAACAAAATGGCAAATCCGAACTTTAAAGAGTTTTTACTAAGCGGAGCTAAGGCAAAAACTTTGTCGCAACCTATTGGCATAACTGCCATTGGCGTATATATGCCCGAAAAGAATATATCGAATGCTGAATTTAATATCGATATTCCTGCAGAGGTAAATTTCGATCAGGCATTTGGCATCTTCAATCGCCGTGTTGGAGAGGGTGAAACTCCAGGAACGATGGCAACAAAAGCGGCACTGGATGCGGTTCAGCGCTTTAATGTTGACCCTGCAACTATCGATCTTGTAATAGCAACACATGCTAGCAAGAATACCGAGAGGTTGTGTCCTCCTATTGCTTCGCAGGTACAAACTGGCATCGGGGCTGTAAATGCGGGCGCTTTCAATGTCGATTGTGGCTATAATGGTTTTCTTCCATCTGTATTTAGTGCAATTGCATTTATCCAGGCTGGCATTTACAATAAGGTTCTTGTAGTTGCCGGAGAAACGCTAATGGATAATGTAAACTTCTGCGACTTTAAAGCGCTTACCATTGGTGATGGTGCTGGTGCCGTGATTCTTGAAAAAGTAGAAGATGGGCTTGGATTTCAGTCGTTCCACCATATGTCATGCGAAAAGGAAGAGGCTGCTGGTATTAAAATTAAGAATGGAAACCCCAGCTACACAGCAACCCAAAGTAGCGTAAAAGCATACCAATACGTAACTCCAGAAAGCCTTCAGCGTGATGTTCCTTTCTTGCAGCGTTTTATTCCTGCATCTATTGTAGAGTCACTAGAGGTGCTAAATCTTGATGTTAATGGTGTAGACCATTACATCTTTGGGCAACAGTTTGCTGGGCTAACTATGAGCTGGATACACAATTTGGGTATTGATGGTGCTCGTGTTTTTGATACGCTAAAAGATTATGCTGCAATGAAAACGGCAAGCATCCCAGTTAATTTATTTGAGGCCCATAAGAGGGGCATTCTTAAAAAGGGAGATGTGATAGCACTAGGCGATCAGGGTGCAAACTGGTACATCTCGTCGGCAATTCTTCGATGGTCAATTTAGGGTGAAGTAATTAATTATTTTGTTCACTATATTTTAATCAATTAAAGGATGGAAACATTGTATTCAACTCGTTTCGTGGATGTAGCTTACATGCCCGAAAAAAGTTGCCTAATTCAGACCTGGAAGGGGTTTTGCACTTCCGAAGATTTTCGTGCAGCACAGAAAAAGACAGTTGAGCTTTTTGTTGAAAAGCGCTGCAAGAACTTTATCAGCGATACCACAAACGCTTCCTTGCTGAAAAAGGAGGAAACCGATTGGGTGTCGGAAGTTATTACACCTCAGCTTGTGAAAGCAGGTATGGTAAGGTTAAACATGGTCTTGCCTGCAAGCGCTTTTACAAAGATGACTTTGATGAATCTAGAGAAGGCCGAAGGGGCCTCGGGTAATGCCGACATTAAGATGTTTGGCTCGCTCGAGAGCGCTCTAGCCGAAATCTAGTCTTTGTCACTTTTGGAGAGATTCATATTTTCCCACTAATATTTTTAATTGAATGGAAACAATTTACAGTACAAGGTTCTTGGAAATCTCGTATGTTCCAGAGAAAAATTGTTTGGTGCAAACTTGGAAAGGCTTTTGCACATCAGAAGAGTTTCGCGCAGGGCAGCTAAAAACGGCAGAACTATTCGTTGCAAAGCGATGCAAAAACTTTGTCAGCGATGCTAAAGATGCCGGTCTTCTTAAAAAGGAGGACACAGATTGGGTTACAGAGGTTGTTACACCTCAGCTTGTGAAGGCTGGTATGTCTGTGCTAAATCTAGTTATTCCAGAAAGTGCCTTTACCAAGATGACCATTATGAATCTCGAAAAAAGTGAGAAGGATGCTAAGAATTCGGGGCTAGCTTACTTTAGTTCGTTGGAAAGCGCTCTTGCATCTATAGGGTAAGAAACTTATTTAGATGCTTAGTCTTGTAGCTCTTGTTCGCCATAAAGGTGGGCAAGAGCTTTTGTTTTATGGCATTTATTTATACTTTAGCGCATCGAATTTTATATAGAGAACTATTTTTATAATTGCTCCCTAAGGAGATACACAGATGATAAACAAGTACACTTCTAATTATTTGCGAATTGCGATTGTGCCTCAAAAAAGGTGTTTAGTCCAAACCTGGATAGGATACATTACCTCCGAAGAGTACCGAGACGGACAGCGAAAATCGCTGGAAATTTTTGAGGAAAATAAGTGCCAGTATTTTATTAGCGATACCACTAACGCATGTCCATTGACGGAGGAGGATCTCGACTGGGTGACTGCCAATATTACGCCTAAGCTGATGGAGGCTGGTTTAAAAGCATTAGATTTTGTTGTGCCATCTAATGTTTACACCAAGATTACCCTAGAGATGCTGGAGGAAAAAGATCAAGCGGTAAATATGATTGACATGAATTTTTTTGGGACTTTAGAGAGCGCTCTAAACTCTATTGCCGATTACTAGAATGCCGTAAAAGAAAAAAAAGGGAAGGGGGACAATGAAGTCCTCCTTCCCTTTTTTATGCTATTGCCCGTTAGGTAAAAAGGGAAGAAGCTGACTGGTGAACTGCCTCTTTTGTGCTTTTGGGTGTTATACTCATATCTACCATTACCGAAAGCAATGAGGCGTGTTACTGGCATTGGCGGTATCTTTTTTAAGTGTAAAGATCCGCAAACGATGAGAGCTTGGTATAGAGCGCATTTGGGGCTCGATACCGACGATTATGGGACTAACTTTGAGTGGCGACAGGGGCGAAACCCTTCGCTAAAAGGGTTTACCCAGTGGAGCCCGTTTGCTTCGGATACGTCGTACTTTGATCCATCGGCTAGCCATTTTATGGTTAGCTATCGGGTCGAGAATGTAGAGGAGCTGGTTGCGCTGCTTGTGGACGAGGGGGTAATCGTTCTCGATTCAGTTGAAACCTTCGAGTACGGTAAGTTTGTTCATATCCTCGATGTGGAAGGGAATAAGGTGGAGCTGTGGGAGCCTAACGACGACGAGTACGATAAGCTGGTAGTTGGTAGAACCCTGTAAAATGATGGTGGAGGCGCTATCGGTATTCCGGGAACTCTCATCGGCTATGCGGGAATTAGCATCTGACGTCAGGGTGGGGCTATCTACCGCCCGGAAATCGATTTCTACCGGCAGGGAGAAGGCTTCGGACGGTAGGACGGAACTATCTACCATGCGGAAATTAGCATCGGACGCCCGGGAATTGGTATCTACCGGCCGGGTGAAGGTATCGGATGGTAGGACGGAGCTACCTACCATGAGGGAATTGGCATCGGACGCAAGGAGGAAGGTGTCTACCAGCAGGGAATAGCCGTCTACCGACAGGAATACGAAGCCTGCAACAAAAAAAGAGGAGGAGCATGCGCGATTATCGCGATCTCCTCCGGGGTTGCTCGTGCGGGCTTAACCGCTTGCTATTCGTTAAGTGCTGCGCTATTCCTTTTCTGCTGTTGGCTTTTTCTCCGATTCTTGGTAGCCCATTTGCTTCAGCGCACGGGTGTAGGAGAACTTTTCGATATCGGCCTTGTCGGTAAGCAGCGTACTGGCGATTTTGGCGATGGTGATTACCTCATCGTAGATGTCGTTTAGCTGGGCGTTGAGGGTTGCGGTGGTTTCCTTGCTGCCAATTTTCTTCTGCTCCTGAAGGGCGTTTGCCTGATAGAGCTCGGTTGCCAGCGCCTTGATGCTTTCGAGCGTTGCAGGGTTCATTCCAGCAGCGGTAAGGTCGGCTTCGATGGCGGGCGTTAGGTTGTTGCGGAAGGTTACGAGCATTTCTATGGTGGCATCCTGCGATGCATCCTTAATGCTTTTTACCTTGGCGAAGCCCAATGTTGAAATGTACTCCTTCCGCTTGGCCTCATCTTTCCTGAAGTCGATACCTATTTGCGTTTTCACCTGTTGAAGCATGGCCTTTGCGGCGATTTCTTTGGTTACGAGGATGGAGGTTACCTCCTTGAGCGAGGTTGTTCCTTTTATTCCAAAGCTGTCTTCGAGGATGCTGGCGATGTTCCCTTTAATGTCGGTTAGGTAGCTTACCGTCCACTTTGGACGTGCTGCGGTAAGCGTGGAGGCCATTGCAATGGCGTTGTCCATGATTAAATCCGTGGCCATGAGCATTTGGATGGCCGTTCCTTTGTACTTTCGTTCGTTCATACTTAGTTTTTTGTGCTGGTTAGACATATACTTGTAGCGGCTAAAATATAACAAAAATTAATTCAAACAAGTATAAATGTGAATATGTATCAAAAATAGTGGAAAATTGTGTATTTGTTTTAAAAATGGGGTTTTGCAGCCATTGGCTGTAGCTTTGGGCAATGTAGGTTGCCGTTATCCTCCATTATTGTTTTCTTGTAGGGGTGCGAAAGCTTATACGCGTCTAAAAACATCTACCTGAAAATGAGAAAAATATTTATGGTTCTGGCCTTTCTTGTTGGGCCTCTGGCGGGCATGGCGCAGCTGCAGTCCGCTATCGATTCCATTGTGAAGAAGAACCAGCTAATGGGCATTAGTCTGCTTACCTACGCTAATGGCCAGATTACTGGCACCTACCACTCGGGCTTGCGCGACTACGAGCGTAACCTCCCGGTTACCGATAGCACCATGTTCCGCATTGCATCGCTCTCTAAGCTGGTAACCACCACGGGGCTGATGGTGCTGTACGACCAACACCGGTTTAAGCTCGACGATGACGTTAGCCGCTACTTGGGCTTTACACTTCGCAACCCCAGCTTTCCCGAGGTGCCCATCACCTTTCGTATGCTGATGTCGCACACCGCCAGCCTAAACGACGGCGATGGGTACGACGATTTTTTGGGTAATATCTACAGCGCAGCTGGGGCAGTGCCGTCGGTAAAGGAACTGCTGCTGCCCGGTGGTCGCTACTATACCCCAAACATGTGGCTGGCGCATAGGCCTGGCAGCTACTTTACCTACTGCAATGCGAACTTCGGAATTATCGCCATGCTTATCGAGCGCATTAGCGGTCAGCGATTCGACAAGTACATGCGCGAAAATATTTTAGAGCCCCTAGGAATAGCTGGCGGCTACAACGTGGCCGACATCGGGAGCATTGATAACCTTGCCGCCATCTACCGCTATAAGGATGGGTGGAAGGCTCAGGTTGATGGCTACCATGGGCAACGCCCTAATGCCCGCAACCTTTCGGGGTACGAGGTGGGCACCAACGGCTTCCTATTTGGGCCACAAGGCGGACTGCGCATCTCTGCGCTCGATTTGGCTAAGATTATGCTGCTGCACCTTAATGGCGGAACCTACTCTGGGAAACGCCTACTTAAGCGTAGTACAATTGCGCTTATGCATAAGCCCCAGTGGCGCTACAACGGCACGAATGGCGATACCAACGGTGGCTTGTTCCAATGCTGGGGGCTTAGCGTTCAGCTGGGAACCAACACCCCAAAAGGCGATGTTGCCATTGAGGGGATTCCGCTGATAGGCCATGCTGGCGATGCCTATGGCCTAATTTCGGGATTGTATTTTGATCCAAAGCGAGGAGTTGGTCTCGTGTTTATGACTAACGGTACGGTTTCTGGGGCTAAGCCTGGTGCGCATTCGGGGTATTTTGCGCTCGAAGAGGATATCTTTAGGGCGGTGGCTCCCTATTTTATGTCGCTGAAGTAGTGGAAGCCTGCGCATTCCCTAGGAGATGAAGGGAGGTACTACCCAATTCCCTCCTTTTCTCTTGGATAATCAGATTCGACGAGGTATTTTTTGTTGCGGTAGGCTGTACATTGTTATATCGAACACGTTGCGGTTTTTGCGGTTTATTGCTTACTTAGCATTGCTTAAAACAGTTTACAATGATTGACTCCATTCCCGAGGGCAAAGAGCTAAGCCCTTCCACCATAGAGTTTGCCGATACTTCGTTTCATAAGCTTATGCCGCGTCGCATCCACAAGGTGCTGCTCATCTGTAGCAGCTACGACGCCTTTATTCTAGAGGAAGACGGACGGATCGAAGAGCAGATATTTAAAGAGTACGTTTCGTTGAACCTTCGCTATCCGCCTAACTTCTACAAGGTAAGTTCGGGGCAAGAGGCTCTCGAACGGCTTAAAACGGAATCGTTCGACCTCATCATCTCGATGCTAAATATTGGCGAGATGGATATCTTCTCGCTATCGCATACGTTCAAGGAACTAGACCCCGATACGCCTATCGTGGTGCTAACCCACTTCTCGCGCGAGGTGTCCATGAAGATGGAGAAGGAGGACCTTTCGGCCATCGACTACGTTTTCTGCTGGTTGGGGAATGCCGACTTGCTGCTCGCCATCATAAAGCTGATTGAAGACAAGATGAATGCCGATAACGATCTTTTGGATATTGGCGTTCAAGCCATCATTCTGGTGGAAGACTCCGTGCGCTACTACTCGTCGTATCTGCCCAACCTCTACAAGGTGGTGCTAAACCAGTCGCGCAACTTCGTTCGTGAGGCTGTGAACGAGCAGCAGCAGAATCTGCGCATGCGCGGGCGGCCCAAGATTCTGCTGGCTACCACTTACGACGAGGCTATGGAACTTTACGACAAGTATAAGAATAATCTGCTGGGCGTTGTTTCGGATGTAAGCTTTAAGGTGAACCACCGTCGCGACTCCAAAACGAGGGCGGGCATTACGCTCTGCAAGGTAATCCGCCGCGAAGATCCCTACATGCCCTTCATCTTTCAGTCGTCCGACCTCAACAACAAGAGCGTGGCTGAAGATCTAGGAGCCGGCTTTATTCATAAGTACTCGAAAACGCTCTCGCACGAGCTTATCGAGTACGTTAGGGAGTACTTCTTTTTTGGCAGCTTCAAGTTTGTCGATCCGGTAACTAAGACGGTGATTTACGAGGCGCACAATCTGAAGACGCTCTGCGAGGCGCTCATGAATATCCCCGATGAGTCGCTCTACTACCATGCCAGCCACAACCACCTTAGCAAGTGGCTCTTTGCTCGAGCGCTTTTTCCTATAGCCGAACTCTTCAAGAGCCTTCAGGCAACCGACTTTGCTGATATGGGTGCGCTACGCGAGTATGTCTCTAGGGCCATCAACCAGTATCGATTGGAGACGGGCAGAGGCGTAATTGGTAAGTTTAATCGGAACGACTACAACGAGCAGCTACAGATATCGCGTATTGGAGAGGGGTCGCTTGGTGGTAAGGCCCGTGGATTAGCCTTCATCGACATGATGCTCAAAAAGTATAACCTATTTAATAAGTACGAGGGAGTTGTTATTAACATTCCTCGCAGCACGATAATCTCCACCGAATTCTTCGACCAGTTTATGGAGGAGAATAAGCTTTATAAGTATGCCCGAACCGAAGAGACGGATGCTAAAATTCTAAAGCGATTCATAAGGGCAAAGCTGCCCAACGAACTTGTAGAGGATTTGCGCGTGTTTATCCGTAACGTAAAAAATCCAATAGCGGTTCGTTCTTCTAGTAAACTAGAAGATTCGTACTATCAACCCTTTGCCGGAATCTACAGCACCTACATGATTCCTCGTGTCGAAGACGACGAAGAATGCCTGCATATGCTGGTGCAAGCAATAAAGAGCGTTTATGCATCGGTTTTCTATGCGAGTAGTCGCGGATACATCTTCGCAACGTCCAATGTACTCGACGAGGAAAAAATGGGCGTGGTGCTTCAGGAGGTTTGCGGGACAAGGCACGAGAACTTGTACTATCCCACCTTTTCGGGAGTTGCTCGCTCCATCAACTTCTACCCGCTTGGAGTTGAGTCGTCGCACGATGGAGTTGCCTCTGTAGCCTTTGGACTGGGTAAGTTTATTGTTGATGGAGGAATGACCATGCGCTTCTCTCCCAAGCATCCTAAGCATCTGCTGCAGCTAAGTACGCCACAGATGGCCCTACGCGATACTCAGCGGATGTTTTATGCCCTCGATCTAGATCCTGCCGCGTTCACCATTTCCACCGATGATGGTGTAAACCTCCAACGGTTGGAAATCGACACGAAGAGCAACTACGAAGGGATGCAACATGTTGCCTCGTTCTACGATTCGCGTGACGATATGGTCCGAGACTACTACCAGCCCAGCGGTTGGCGTATCATCAGCTTTGCCCAAATACTAAAGTATGGGACGTTCCCATTAGCCGAAATCCTGAACGAGCTGCTTGCGCTCTGCCAAAAAGAGATGAACTCGCCTATTGAAATCGAGTTCGCCGTAAATTTTGATGTAGAACCAGGCCAGCCAAAGGTGTTTAACTTTTTGCAAATACGCCCGATTGTCGAGAACGAGGAGATGGAGGATCTGCAAATCGGGCAGATGTCCTCTGATGATGCGCTTCTTTATTCAAATTCAGCGTTGGGCCATGGAGTAATGGAGGGGATTCGAAGTGTGGTTTACGTGCGGCCAGAGGCGTTTGATTCCGCTTATACTCGCCAAATTGCCGAAGACTTGGAGAAAATCAACAAAACGTACAAGGATAAGGGCGAATACTACGTGCTTGTAGGGCCTGGCCGCTGGGGGTCTAGCGACCCTTGGTTAGGGATTCCGGTGAAGTGGCCTCAGATATCAGAAGCTAGGCTTATAGTAGAGTGCGGCCTTCAGAATTTTAGGGTTGATCCTAGTCAGGGAAGCCACTTTTTCCAGAATATAACCTCATTCCGCGTGGGGTACTTTACCATCAACCCGTTTATGGACGATGGAAAGTTTGACGTTTCTATTCTTGATTCGTTACCTGCTACGTTCGAAAACAAGTATATACGAGAGGTGGTTCTTGAAAAACCATTAACGATAATTGTTGATGGAAGGAATAATAGGGGCATTGTTAATCTATGATTTGCTTTTTTTAAATCTAAGGTTACAATGTGTAATGAAAAATATTTGGTATGCTATTAAATATGTTGTGAAATATTGTTTGATATTCGGAATTAAAGCTACATTTACAGCATCAAATTGCTCCGCTAGAGATGGGGCGAGGCGAATGGAAAAAACGTTTGTTTAATATACTAAAGAGATAAAAGCGATGGACGTAAAAAAAATTATGGCCGATCTTGAACAGAAGCATCCTGGTGAAAAGGAGTATCTTCAAGCTGTTCATGAAGTGTTAGAATCCATAGAGGAAGTTTACAACCAACATCCTGAATTTGAGAAGGCTAAAATCGTTGAAAGAATAGTTGAGCCTGATAGAATCTTTACCTTCCGTGTAACGTGGGTTGATGATGCAGGTAATGTTCAAACTAACTTGGGTTACCGTGTTCAGTTCAACGCTGCTATCGGACCATACAAAGGAGGTCTTCGTTTCCATAAGGCAGTTACCCCTTCAATGCTTAAATTCTTAGGCTTTGAGCAAACTTTCAAAAATGCTCTAACTACGCTTCCTATGGGAGGTGGTAAGGGTGGTTCTGATTTTGATCCAGTTGGAAAATCAGACGCTGAAATTATGCGTTTCTGCCAAGCTTTCATGCTTGAACTGTGGCAAATTATTGGTAAGGATACCGACGTTCCTGCAGGTGACGTAGGTGTTGGTGGACGAGAAATAGGTTATATGTTTGGCATGTACACCAAACTTGCTCGCGAGTATAATGTTGGCGTTTTAACTGGTAAGGGTATCAACTGGGGAGGTTCATTAATCCGTCCAGAGGCTACTGGTTATGGTGCATTATATTTCGTAGAGCACATGCTACACAAAGCAGGTAAGGATATTAAGGGTAAAACCGTAGCTATCTCTGGTTTTGGTAACGTAGCTTGGGGGGCTGCTCAAAAGGCAACCGAACTAGGTGCTAAGGTTGTTGCTGTTTCTGGTCCTGATGGTGTTTGCCATATTCCAGCAGGGATGACCAACGATATGATTGATTACATGCTCGAACTACGTGCTTCAAATAACAATGTTGTTGCTCCTATGGCTCAGAAGTTTAGCGGAGTTACCTTTACTGCTGGTAAAAAAGCATGGAGCATTAAGTGCGATATCGCTCTTCCAAGTGCTTTCCAAAACGAATGCGATGGAAACGATGCTAAGGAACTTCTAGCTAATGGTACTTGGTGTGTCGCTGAAGTTTCTAACATGGGTTGTACTCCAGAAGCTATCAAGGCTTTCCAAGATGCTAAGATTATGTTTGCCCCAGGTAAGGCTGTTAACGCCGGAGGTGTTGCAACATCTGGTCTCGAAATGACTCAAAATGCAATGCATATCAGCTGGACTGAAGCTGAAGTTGATGCGAAACTACATCAAATCATGGAAAGCATCCACGAAGCTTGCGTTAAGTATGGAACAAAGAAAGATGGTAGCGTTAACTACGTTGATGGTGCTAATATCGCAGGTTTCATGAAGGTTGCTAATGCTATGTTAGAGCAAGGCTTAATCTAGTATACTCTGCTTTATTAAGATATAGACCGCTTCAAGTTCGCTTGAAGCGGTCTTTTTGTTGCCCCAAATCTTTAAAACTTAACAAAAGTAGGTTTTGAAAGATAAAATGGAAAGGTATATTTGCACTTGGTTGTATTATGGTTTATAAGGGGTTGGGAGTATATGGTGCTAAAGCAGGAAGACAAAGCAAGTTGGTTTAAGTCTGTATTTGATGCTCACTATGATAGTATCCGAAGGTTTCTATATTTCCGATGTGGAGATGTAGATCTGTCGGAAGATATAGCACAAGAAGTCTTTATTAAGCTTTGGGATGTTCGCGATACCATTAGAGAAGAATCCGTCCTTTCCTTGCTCTACACCATTGCAGCCAATCTTCTTAAGAATTACCACAAGCATCAAAAAGTGGTGCTGAATTTCCAAAAGAATACAACCTTAATAGATGTGAATTTAGAGGAGGCTGATCATCCTATGCGAGAGCAAGAGATGAAGGAGCGTCTCGAGCGGGTTTTGTCTGATATGCCAGAGAAATGCAGAGTGCCTTTTCTAATGAGCAGAATTGAGGAATTGACCTACTCCGAAATTGCACAGAGACTAGATCTGAGCGTTAAAGCAATTGAAAAGCGGATGAAGGAGGCGTTGGACTTTATTCGTAATAACTTGGAATATAAAATTTAATGATAAGCTGCTGTAGGATTGTTCTTTTTTGTTCTAAGAATGTAAAGTATGCTTTAGCTGTAATTCTATGGATGTTTTGCAGCATGGCGTTTGCCCAAAAATTATCCTACTCGTTTAAGAAAAAGACTCTTTCGGAGGTACTAGAGAAGGTGGGGGCCGATAATCATGTTAAGATTGCATTTGATGCACAACTTGCCGACAACCAATTGGTAAGCGGATACTTTAAAGGAATCTCTGTTGATGAATTGATTCACGCAATACTATCAACGGGTCGGTTTGAAATGGAAAGAATAGGCCCAGTATGTGTAGTAAAACCTAGGAAAGCAGACGATGCTGCCGTTGCATCAACTTTATTGACCGTAAAACCTACGGTGGAATTACCTCGTTATAAGATATGGGGTACTATTGTCGATCAAGAAACAGGGGAGAAGCTCCCTTATGCCTATATTTACACCCAAGATAAGAAGTACTCAGTAACAGCAAATGCTGAAGGCTACTTTAATCTTATTCTCCCTACGGCAAAGCCTGTAACGCTCTGTATCTCGTACTTAGGCTTTGAAAAGAAGTGCGTAGAAGTATTTCCCGAGATAAGATCTGGAATGTTGTCTATTAACCTTGATCGTTCTAATACTGTTTTAAATAGCGTAGTCGTCACTCAAAGGCAGAACTATTTAGTTCAAATACCAAGTGTAGCCGGGAAGAGTACCCTAAACCCAAGGGCTGCATCGGATGTTCCTTCGCTTAATCAGCTCGATTTTACCTCATCGTTACAAATGCTTCCTGGTATTGATGCTACTGCCGAGTCGGCATCTAATCTGAGCATTCGTAAATCGCCAGCATCGCAAACACAAATTTTGTTTGATGGATTTACGCTATATCATATAAACCACTTTCTGGGGCAGTTGAGCGCTTTTAATACTAAGGCAATAAAAGATATTCAAATATTCAAAGGCGGATTTGATGCTAGGTATGGAGGAGCCGCATCGTCAATAATTGAGATTACGGGGAAATCTGGTAATAGGTATAGATCAAACTTTAGTATTGGAGCAGATTTTCTTTCTGCAGATGCTTTTGCTGATATTCCTATAGGAAAGAAGTTTGGTTTAGTTATTGCAGCACGTCGTTCCTATACGGATGTGTGCCAGACATCTCTATACAAAGACCTTTTTAATAAGCTAAGAGAAGATATTGCAGAAACTTCGACAGTTGATATTTCTAGTTATAATGAAAAGTATACGCCCGAATACTATTTCTACGATTTGCATAGCAAGTTAACTTATACACCAGATTCCACTCAGAATTTGTCGTTATCGGTATACGGGGGAAAGGATAATATGGATTTGTTATCTCGCAGTAAGTTCTTGTATCTTTCTGAAAAGTCTGATATAAATAATTACGGAATTGGCTTTAAGTGGAGCAAGCAGGTACGAGATAGGTACTTTTTTAGGGCATCTTTCGGGTATTCTTCTTACCTGCTAAATTTTACTCATCTAAACATTTCTCGAAATGTAAACTTAGTGGAGGTTGCGCGCAGATATAGTGCACTGCATAACCCTTTAAAAGATGCTACTGCAAAGGTTGAATACGAGTATAGGTTTTTGCCTTCTGCAGGTATTATTGCAGGAACTGTTTTAAGCAATCAGACCAGTACCTATTCATTTAAGAGTTATAGGAGCAATCAAGATAATGTGCTTGCAGATGTTGCTAAGCGAGTAGGCTCTGATGGAACTTCTGCAGCAGGCTATATTCTTTTAAATACGGGGAAAGGTTGGCTGAAGAATTTTACCCCTGGACTACGATTGACTTACTTTTCTCCAACCCAAAAGATATACCTAGAACCTAGAGTCCAAGCAAGCGTTGAGGTATTTAAAAAGTTAACCTTAAAAGCAGCGGGAGGTCGTTATCTTCAATTTATTAACAGTATTCCAGTTCCATTTATAGGTGATTATGCCAGCTATTGGTCGGTTGTGAATGGCGATAGTTTGCCCGTTGTTAAGTCAAACCATTTTATTGCTGGATTTACATATGATGCAACCAGCAGACTTCAATTTGATGTTGAAACTTATCTGAAAAAAGCCCAAGGCCTTGTATCTCAGAAAATGGTTCCTGTGGTGCGAAATGGTAAATATAGGCTTAGACAGGTTACTTTCTATAGTTCTAATGACATCATTGGGGTTGATTTGCTTGCAAAGTATCTGTATCCAAAGGGACAGGTTGCGTTAGCTTATAGCTTGTCGAAATCAACTATATTCTCAAAGGATCTGAAATCTGACAACGAGTATCCTGCAGATGATGATCAACGACACGAGTTTAAGGCCTTTATTTCTAATAAACTGTGGAGGTTTAATTTTTCTGCGGCTTGGATATTTGGTTCTGGAAAGCCTTGGGATGAAATAGTTTTATACAGTAACTTGAAGCCGAAGCTAGACTATCAACGGAATGAAAGGCGCATCAATGTATATCACAGGCTTGATTTCTCGACATCCTATGAGCAAAAAATTGGATCTACATTGCTTTCTGTTACTGCTAGCATTTTCAACTTGTACGATAGAGATAATGAGACAATGAGATCGTATAGCTTTAGTTCATCGGCATTGAAAGATGTTTCTAATGGGAAATCACCATTAATTTACAATGATATATTGGGATTTAGATTTACGCCTTCGCTATATCTGAACCTAACATTTTAAAATTACAGAAAGCAACCATCTTAGGTAGGGTGAATAAGTAAATGGTTGTATACTATATGAATTTCTGAAATATGAACCACGAGAGATCAAATATTGAAGACCGGCATCGCTTAGATAAGCAAACTGAAATGTTGCTAAAGCAGCTTGATGTTCCAAAAAAGCGTTCGAAGAATGAAGTATGGAAGGCTTTAAATAGTTCTATTGCTTCTCAATCTCAAACTAAGAGACGCTGGCTTACGCAAAGAACAACATGGGCTATTGCTGCGAGTTTTGCCGTTCTCCTTACTATAGGATCTCTAGTTCTGACTCATACCACACATGTTATCAGTAAAAAGGGTGAGCATGTAGCGGTAGTTCTGCCAGATGGTTCAAATGTCCTTCTTAATTCAGAATCGCAGCTGAGCTACCAAAAGTATATGTGGTGGCGAAAGCGCGAGGTAACCTTAAGGGGCGAAGGTTTCTTTAAGGTTATGAAAGGACGTCGTTTTGAAGTTCGAACAGGCAAATATGTAACAGCTGTACTCGGAACATCGTTCAATGTTTTTGCTCGTAATAACGAGGTTCGCGTATGCTGCTTCACCGGTAAAGTAGGCGTTCGCGAAGTTACAAGTGGCAATCACATGGTGTTAACGCCAGGCCGAGGGGTTACCTCTAGAGGAAACTCGCTAGGAAACGTTGAAACAATTTCTGAAAAGCAGAAGGGCTGGACAAAAGGGGAATTCTACTTTAGCGATGCTCCGTTAAAAGATGTGTTTGCCGAAATAGAACGTCAGTTTAATGTTACGCTAAGCTGTACGGGTTGCGAGAATCGACGTTATAGCGGATATTTTAGTGGTAAAAGCTTAAATCAAGCGCTAGAGTTGGTTTGTGTTCCAATGCAGCTCGAGTTTAGAATGGTCTCTGATGTTGAGGTTGTTCTTACTCCAATCAACTAACTTTTTTAATCGAATTTTTATGAGAAAAATTTTCTGGGTCTTAGCGGCTACAGCTGCTATATCTATGGCTTCGTGCCAAAAAAGTGATGAACCTTCTTCTATTTCTGATGCCAACGTTGAGGCTGCTGTTGATGGAGATCAGGTAGATGGTATATATGATGAGGTTGCCAGTGAAGTAGATCAGATTACATTCGGTGTAAAGGCAGGTAGTGCTCCCGATAGTTCTGGCTCTAGAACGGTTGTTACTGTAAAGAATGGTGATGGAACAATAACCAAAACGGTAACTTTTGTCAATTGGAAAATAGGCAAGTATCAGCGTTGGACTAAAAATGGACAAATTGTTGTTACAATCAATCCTTCAACATATACGCGTACGGTTACCTTTAAGAACTTTGCCATTAATGGTCGAAAAGTTGAAGGAACAAAGACGATGGTTTTAAATCTTCAGTCCAATACGTTGACAATTAAGCTTACGGATGGGAAGGTTACCTTTGCAGATGGCACTACATATACCCACGCATTTACAAAAGTATGGACAAAGGTTAAAGGTGTAGATACGCCTCTTAATGTGTGGGATGATGAGTATGATATTACGGTAGATGCATCGGGGGTTAATCGTCGAGGTAAGGCGTACGCCGAAGCTACAACTATTCCACTGCATTTCAAATTTGGATGGCCTGTATTTGTTTCGGGAGAAGTTAAGCGAGTTGTGGATACCCATACAATTACAACGAACTATGGTACTGGAGCCGAAGATTTCCTTGTTACCATTACCGTTGATGGTGTTGCAAAAGAGATAAATCTGCTAGACAGGAAGTAGCATAACGTAGTAGATCTAATAAAGGGATGGGCGAACAGTTCATCCCTTTTCTTGTTTATAAGCGCAAAATCGGTAAATTTAAATGCTAAAATCACACAAAATGGAAACTGCAAAAACAATCTATTTGGGAAATTTGCGTACAGAGGCAACCCATGTTCGTTCTGGACAAAAAATTGTTACAGATGCGCCTGTTGATAACCAGGGTAAGGGTGAGTTTTTTTCCCCTACCGATTTGTTGGCAACAGCACTAGCAAGTTGCATGCTTACAATTATGGGAATCGCTGCTCGTACGCACGGTTTTGATATTGATGGAACGGAAGTTAAAATCACGAAGGTAATGGGGGTTAATCCTCGTCGGGTTGTAGAAGTTATTGTAGAGTTGAATTTTCCTAGAAACTATTCGGTCAAAGAAAAGAGGATTATAGAACTTTCAGCAAAGGAATGTCCTGTTGCCAATAGCCTTCATCCAGATTTAAAGCAAACCGTCGTATTTAACTATAAGGGAGAATAGGCTAGGTAGGCCGAAAAATAATGAGCAAACATTAATTTTTTAAGGGCATATTTAATGAACTTTTGATTGTTTTGTTTGTTCTTATTTTGTAATTGTCACAATATGAAGGTTTAGTGTTTATTAATACTGTTTTAGTTGAGTTAGTATAAGCATCAGCTACCTTTGTATTCGAAAATCAGTTGAGACTAGTTTTTTCATAGGTTAAGTTTTAGGTTAGGTGTTAAATGTGTCTGAAGATTTAGGTTAGGTTTAGCAAAAGGAACGAAGTGATTTCGTTCCTTTTGTGTTTTTATACGGTTTGATCCTAGAACATCGGATCCCAAGGTGGCAGAACCACAGGCTTTTGATCGAGAATCTTTAGGATTTCAGGCTTGATAAACTTCTTTAGAACTACCATTCTAAACATGTACTCGCTGAACCAGCTGTCAGTAAAGGTGAGGTAGCCGTTGTGACCACTAGATGCTCCCCAGCTGTTTTCGAACTGCCATTTGGTTGGCTTCTCGTTCTTGTCCACATCAACGGCAACGATGGCCATTCCGTGAGATGATCCGCTTTCGCCGGTCATTATTCGTTGCTTCTTATCCATGCCGAATTTTATGCCGTAAAGGGCCTCGTAGTCGTAGTTCTCGAGGGCGCTAATGCCGTCAGTACTGTTGAGGAACTTGCCTACATCTACGCCTCCGTAAACGGCTTCGTTGCTTTTAATGGATTCGAGGGCTATCTGCTTTAGGTCTTCAACAGGTAGGTTGATGTAGCACCAGTTGATGCCATCTTGTGCATTTCTGTAGTTTTCTATCTCGTAGAGCTTGTAGTAGGGGCGGGTAGGGTCGTTCATCATCATTACGTAGTCGCCAACCTTTACGTCGGGGAGGACGGCGTGGTAGAAGCTGATGGGGGTGTAGGCTTGGAGGTCGCTAATGGCTCCATCTTTCTTCTTATACCTCCAGTCGAAGGTGGTTGGTGGCTCGCCGAGGTTGAGGGCTAGAATGCGGTACACCTCGCCAAGCATGGTGGCTTTTTGCGCTTCGATGGCGCTTGGCTTAGCCTTTTTTGCTACCATATCGCGGAGGATAAGTCCATCCTCTCGTAGCTTACTCTTTAGGATGCTTCCCATTGCAGAGGTGCTGCTGCTCGAGTTGGTTTCGGGCATTGCGCTTTTGGGTACTAGGCCGTACTTATCAACTAGGTTGATGAAGCCTGCCCAAGTTCCTCCATCGTCAACGGGTGACTTGAAGTACCACTCTACCCTGCGGTCGTCCATGGGGCTGGTGGCGGTTGCAATGACGTTTTCGAGGAAGAGGTTCGACTTCTCGAGCAGGTCGTAGAAGTAGAGGTAGCTCTGCGAGAACTCGAACTCCGACACGTTAAGCTGCTTGATGGCCTTTGGGCGGAACATGTTTAGGCTGGTAAACATCCAGCATCGGCCCGAGCTCTTTTGGTCGGTGATGCCCGAAACATCGACCTTGTACTTGAAGAGGTGGTCGATTTTGCCCTCGAAGGCGTTGTTCTCGGCCAGCTTCTTGGCGTCGACGTGGGTGAGGGCGTTGGTGATGGCGCGGGTGCTGGGGTCGTTGGCGTTGTACGACTTCTTAATCTGATCGAGCATATCCTTGGATATGCCCTTGTTGGGTTGGGCAACCGCTGTTATGCCTAGCAGCACTGCTGCTCCAGCTAGTAAAGATTTTCTCATCGGTTTACGGTTATCATTATTCTTTTCGGAGGGAGAGCCGTTGCGCTCTCTCGCGCTTCAAAAGAAGATAATTCTACTTACAAATCCTACAACATGGCGGGTTTGGTGGCAAAAAGAGCAGCGAGGGGTGACGTGGGTGTAGGATGGCCGAGAAAAGGCATCGGACGGCTGGGTGCGAGCATCTACCGACAGGAGATTGGTATCGGATGGACGGGTGAAGCTATCTACCGACAGGGTGAAGGTATCGGACGCTAGGGAGGAGCTATCTACCGACAGGGTGAAGGTATCGGACGCTAGGGAGGAGCTATCTACCGACAGGGTGAAGGTATCGGATGCCAGGGCGGAGCTATCTACCGACAGGGTGAAGGTATCGGATGCCAGGGAGGAGCTATCTACCGGCAGGGAGAAGGCATCGGACGGCCGGGTGGAGCCATCTACCGACAGGAAATTGGTATCGGATGGCAGGGTGAGAGCATCTACCGATCGGGAGATGGTTGCTGCCATCAGCGGAGCGGTTGGCTATGGAGAGAGAGGCGTTTAAAACGCGACTGTTCAGGGGAGAGCGTTTGAAACGCGGCTCTACACCATTAGGCTTACGATGTAGGCCGATTCGGTTTGGGGGGTGAGCTTGTAGCGGTCGTCGATGCGGCGGCCAACAATCCACACGATGTCGTTGCCCGAGCAGAGCAGCCACTGGTTTTCCTTATCGATGATGGAGAGCTTTTGGTCGATGAAGAAGTCGCTCAGCTTCTTTGTGCCCTTCATCCCAAGGGGGACAAACTCGTCGCCGCTTTCCCGCCGGCGCAGGGTGAGGGGGAAGCGGAGCTTGCCCAAGTCGAGGCAGGCGGTGGTGGGGCGTTTGTCAATCTGAAAAGACTTGGATGTATCTAGAATATCAAACTTCAGCTTAATTGGGCTGGTGATGGAGCCGCAATCGGCCTCTATATGATAGCTATCGTCGGCCTTATCCTTCTTGATGGGGGTAAGGATAAGGTGGTCGCGGTCGCGCACGAGCAGGTGGCTGGGGCTAAGGAATTGGCGCCCCGATTCGCCGCTTTCGACGGAATGGATGATGCCTTCGGTTTGGGTGCTGTTGAAGCCGTACTCGCACAGGAACTCGTAGAGGAGCAGCGAGGCGTTTCGGTTGAGCCTCAGCTTGCGGATGCTGATGCGGAGCTCGTCGGCGGTGGCGGCTACGGCATCGCGCTTAAAGTTGTTGACCTCCTGCGTTACCAAATCCTCGACCAGCTGAAGCCTGGCGATGTTGTCGAGCATGGTTTGGTTGAAGGAGGGGTTGATGATCTTTAGCTCGGGAATGACGTTTAGGCGGATGCGGTTTCGAGCATACTTGTCCTTAGCGTTCGATGAATCCTCGCGAAACTCAATTTGATGAAGCCTAGCGTACTCCTCAATTTCGCAGCGGGGGGCGAAGAGTAGGGGGCGAACCACCCGGCCAGTCTTGGGCTTGATGCCCGTGAGCCCCTTGATTCCGGTGCCACGGGTTAGGTTGAGGAAGAAGGTTTCGGCAACGTCGTCGGCGTTATGGGCAATGGCGATGTACTGGTAGTTTTCGGTGTTGCACAGCTGCTTGAACCACTCGTAGCGGAGCCTGCGGGCTGCCATCTGGATGGATTCCCCTGCTTGCTCGGCTTCGCGCTCGGTGTCGAAGCGGATGTAGTAGCCCTCAATTGCGAAGCGCTGCTGCAGGCTGCGCACGTGGCGCTCGTCGCCATCCGACTCCTCTCCACGTAGTCCGAAGTTGCAGTGGGCTATGGCAACGGTGTACCCCTCGCTCACTAGGAGGTGGAGCAGGGTGGTGGAGTCAATCCCTCCGCTGATGGCAACTAGGATTCGATCGTCTTTGTCGAACAGCTCGTTGTGCGCTACGAAGCTGTGGAATCGTGATGCAAGTGGCATTCCCTTCAATTTTCGAGTAAAGGTAGTAGCTTAATCGTTATGTTGCCCGCTTTTTTTGTCCAATACCTCCATGATGGCTTTGGCCTTTACGAGGCACTCGTTGTACTCCGCTTCGGGATCGGAGCTAAAGGTGATGGCGCCGCCAACCGAGAATGAGAGGTAGCGTGCTGGCTGGTTGTAGAGTATGCTGCGGATAACCACGTTGAAGTCGAAGCTGCCCGATGGGGTAAAGTAGCCAACGGCTCCGGAGTAGAGCCCTCGCTTGGTCTTCTCGTACTTTTCGATTAGCTGCATGGCGCTAACCTTGGGCGCACCCGTCATCGATCCCATGGGGTAGGCGTCCCGGATAACCTCCACGCCGCTGATGCCCTCCTTAACCTCCGACTCTACCGTCGAGATCATCTGGAACACCTGGCGGAAGGGGTATATGCCGAACAGCTCGGTGACGTTTACCGACCCATCTTTGGCCGTTCGCGAGAGGTCGTTCCGAACCAAATCGACGATCATCACATTTTCCGATTGCTCCTTGGGGTTGCTCCTAAGCTCCTGCTTTAGCATTTCATCTTCGGCGGGGGTGCTTCCCCTGCGGATGGTTCCCTTTATGGGCTGCGAGATAACCCGGCTGCCCTGCTTAAGCAGGAACCGCTCGGGCGATGCGGATATGAGGTACCTGTCGTGCAGCTTGTAGAAGCAGGCGAATGGGGTTGGCGATACGGTTGATAGCTCGATGTAGGTGGTCAGCGGGTCGATGTCGGCAGCTGTTGCGAAGAACTCCTGGCAGAAGTTCATCTCGTAGATATCGCCTCGGCGGATGTGCTCCTTAATCCGTTTTACGGAGTCGATATACTCGCTGTGGCTAATCCGGCTCTCTACCGCTAGCGGATTATGGGGCTTAGCCTCGAACTGGCATCGGCTTATTTCATCAAGAATAGTGGCGATGTCTTTGTCCGATTTTAGAATCTTAAAACTCCCAGCGTTATCTACAGCAATGATATGCTTTGGGATGAAGAAGTGGATGTCGGGGAAGCCAACACCATCAGGGTTTGTGGAGGTGAGATCCTCTACGTAGTTCTTAAGGTCGTAGCCCAGAAATCCGAAGGCGTACTGATTGGATACGAAGGCTTGCAGCTCGCTGAATGGGGCTTCCGATTCGCACATTTCAG
Source organism: Acetobacteroides hydrogenigenes (assembly GCF_004340205.1). NCBI lineage: Bacteria > Pseudomonadati > Bacteroidota > Bacteroidia > Bacteroidales > Rikenellaceae > Acetobacteroides > Acetobacteroides hydrogenigenes. The sequence goes on along the minus strand of NZ_SLWB01000001.1, from coordinate 187,191 downwards.
CATCCACATCGGCTGCAAGAACTAGCGCGTATTGGCCGAATTCTGTTTCAATGGGATTTTGGGATAGCTCGTTGCTATCGATCAGCGCAAAGATGCCGAATTGGTTTCCCCAGGAGAGTAGCCGCTTTTTTGCTTCAAAAATCTTTTCCGAGAAATTCATGGCGCAAATGTACGTAAAGGCGTCAAAAGGAGAGGCATGCTACGGCTGATTTTGGTACTGGACGAAGTCGGGCCTAGATGGCTTAAAGCCGGATAGGCGCAACCTGTCGGAGCCCGATATTTCAAATTGGTCAATTGTTCCTCCGTATGGAACTCGAGGGTAGAACCCTAATCGTATGGTGAAGGTTTTAAAGGCTAGGTTGTCGTTCCTGATCCTTACCCCAATGCCAAAGCCGCTGTATATTGGTCCTTTGAAGGGGGTGTTGCCGTATGCATTTATCCAAGCAAAATCGGAGTAGGCAAAGAAGGCCATCTTAAAGTTCCATAGGGCATAGGGCGAAAAGGCAATGGTTTCGAGATGGAGGCTGAACTTTCGTTGCGCTCTTACGCTATCGCCCACATAGCCTCTAATACCGTTGTAATCGTCGAGGTATAGGCTTTCTCCAAGTCCTTTAAATCGGTTGAATCCATGGGTGTAGTCGATACTTGCGAATTGCCTAAAGCGGTACAATCCTGCCCTCATAAGATTCGAGTAGTAGAACATTCCGGTTTTTAGGGTTCCCTGCTGGATGCTTTCGTTTTTGATGTATCCGCCAACTTCAGCATAGCCGCTAATGTACCCTATACCATCAACAATACCTCCTTGAGATGTTTTTAGGGCAAAGTAGGGGCGGTCGTGAAACTCTCCTTTCTCCATGCCGCCAACAAGCTCGAATTTGTAGCCCGTTGGTATGTCCTCAATGCGTCCATATCCTAAAAGAAGCTTGGTTTGAGTATACCACTGTTTGGCTATGGCAATGGAGCCCAAGTATGCCACTCTGTTGTGGAATAGTGGATTCTCATTGGCAGAAACATATCGGTTGCCACTAAATTGGTTGCTTGCAATTCTTGCTGTAAAGTAAATCTGAGGCTTTTTTATGTCGAATTGGTGATGGGAGTAAAGCGGGATGCTTCGTCCAGTCCATATATCGTTGTTTATTTCCTTTACTGACACCCCTGTTGGATGTAGAGGAAACTTTACAATGTTTTGATACTTCTGTAGCGTCAACCCATATGCGTAGCTGCTTTTGAAGTAGTAGTCTTTCTGAATGTCCAAAATTAGGTTCTTGAGGTCGAAGTAGTTTGAGAAGCCTGTCTTAATTCGAACAATTTCATTTCCGATATTATTGATTGTATAGTAGGCCTCGTAGCCAACTGCAGGGCTTCTTTGAGAGTTGTACCTTGTTCTTATGACAGCCTCATGTCCGTATCCGAATGCATTTTCGTCGTATATTTCCACTAGTCCTTTAGAGGTAGCATAGGGCTCCCAGTGCAAGCCTATGGACCAGATGTCTTGAACTGCCACATTCAAATCTACCGAATCGGAATTAGGAACCTCCTTGGGGGTAATCAGTACATCGGAGATGTAGGGGAGATTACGGATAATTACCTCTTTTTCGGAGAGCTCGTAAGGGGCAAGCGTTTGCCCTTCTTTTATGTTTAAGGAGTTCCGAAGAGTTTTTTCTCTAGTATTTCGATGTATTCTATTGCCTGTTTTTTCAATAAGAGACAGCTCTTCGTTTGGCTTAGAATAGCTAACGGTACCACCAAAAACATTCACATTTTGAATGGTAATGTTGCGAACTATTTTGCCTTCAAAACGGTTCAAGTACTCTTGCCTTCCTATGTATATTTGGGATGTGTCTGGCTTTCCTGCGAATATCCAAGCGTTTAGGTGCTGGATTACAGAACTATTTCTGTACTTCCGTTTAACCTTTTTAGTTTTACGAAGAATTACTAGTTCGACAGAATCGGGGAGGTGAATTATGGTATCTTTGGATATTACCATTTCCCTTTTGCCGAGCAAAATTCTAGCCGGACTCTTTATTCGTACCGAGTCTCTTGAAACTTTATCTCGTTTTGCCTCTGCGTTTAGTAGAAGAAGTAGGCAAAAAAGAGTGACAAAAAGTATTCGTAATCCTCGCATAGTCTTGGTAAAGTTCCTGAGGCTAAAATACGATAAAAATAGGTCATATAAACAAAGAGAGAGCCTTGGCTCTCTCTTTGTTTAATTATGGTTATTTACCATCTTGGTATATCTTTTTGGTGCTTACCTCTACTTTTAGAATGAAGAAGTAGTACTTGTCGTCAAACGGGATGAACTGGAAGTTGAGCTTTTCCTCTGTTTTGCGGGCAATGTCTATAAGTCCAAGCCCTGCTCCACCTTTTTCGGTTAGTACACCCTCTTTCATTTGCTTTTTGTACATCTCTTTAAGTTCCTCTTTCGTGGCATTGTTCACCTTTATGAGCGTTTCTTCGAGAAACTCGCGGTGCTCGGCTGCTACTTTATTGGAGGTGATAACGTAGTAGGTGTCGTTTTTCTTTCCGATAATAAAGAGCCCGCTTCCTGTTTGACTTGTTTTGCTAAGCTCGTCGGAGTGCTTGTTCATGTTTTGCAACGTCTCAACCATAACATGGAATACTTTACGTTGAACCGATCGTTCTTCGCTGTTTCGTTCCATGTTAGATTCCGTCATAGTTGTAAACATGCGGGTGATTTCGTGGTTAAACTCACCAAGATAGACTAGCGAAAACCCATTCCCGATCATCTCGTCGTAAATGTTCGAGATGGATTTAATGAAAGAAAATGAAAGATCCATAATGACAGTCCTGATTTAAAAATTTAGACCATTAAAACTTAGACAATCCTATTTCACTCGGTCCTTGTATAAAGTTCAAGTCACGAGGAATGCGTTTGTCGTCTATACGTTTTAGGTCTTTTTTGAGGGTTTCAGATATGATTCCTTTTTCGGTTGCTCGTTTAAGTGCAGCCTCGTAATCTCCGTTTCCTTGGATGACAAGAATTTCGTGGGATAAGTTTTTAATGGCCTGCCTCATGGCTCGCTCGTTGACTGTATAGTAGCCAGTCTTTTCGTCTCTAGTAAGAGCAGCTTTGTCTACAAAGTAGTTAAAGGTTGCCATATTCGCTTTCCCGTGAGAACTTGCAGCTCCAAATCGTACAGATCGGAAGATTCCTGCCGCAAAGGTTACGTAGTTTTCCATTAGCGCTTTTTTGGGAAGAACTTTTTGCTTTACGAGATCCCCAATCATGTAAAGTCCCAGAATGTCAGCTTTGTTTTCTTCTATACCGCTATATTGTTCCTTAAGAGCGTCTCTGACACTCCCTTTTCTATTTATGGTATTCTTTATTCCGAGTCCATGCGCCACCTCGTGGAACATGGTGTTTTGAAAGAAAGCATTAAATGTGACAAATTTTGTTTGAGATGGGTCTATTACAACCTCCGATATGGGTTTGACAATGAGGTTGAACTTGGCTTCCATGACATTCTTGAGCATTAGCTTACGACTACCCTTCTTTAGCTGTACTTTGGGGTCGTTGGGAAGATTGATTGCAATAGTTTTTCCAGCGGCATTGCAGTCTCCACCGTAGTAAATAGCGCTATAAACGCCAATGTCGGAACCTTTGCCAGGAACTTCCTTTTTGTATTTTTTCTGAACTGGCAGCGATTTTTGCAGCTTAGGCAGATATTTGATAAACTGGTTGTAGTATTTTGTCTCGCTATGATCCTTTATAAGGATGTACGCTTCGAAGGCCGTTTTGTAGTTGAAAAGTTCGTCTTCGTAGTTTTCAATAGGACCCGCAACAAAGTCGATGTTGCTATTCTTCATGTCCATCCAAACTAAATCGCTTGGGTAGTAGTTGTCAGTTCGTAGAGATTTTGCTCTTGCTAATAGGTACTTTTTTAGCTGCTTGTTTTCAGCAAGTTTTGCTGCTTGGTCTAGCAACTTTGCTGCTTTACCTATTTGTTCGCCATAGGCAACAGAGTAGGGAACTGATGCCAGCTGGCCGGCTTCGTCGCGCCTTACTATAGTGTATTGGCTTTTCTTATCTTTCGATTTCCACTCTTCAAATTCAGCCTTCGTCATGTTTGTTGGATAGAAGTTGGCTCCGAGCGGCTTCTCCTGAAAACCTGCAATGAAAGGTTTGTTTCCATCCATACGATCCCAAGGTCCGTAGTTGATGCTAAAGTACTTTTTTGCTGCTTTGCTTTTTATGGTGTCTAGCACTTGCGACTTATCTCCAAATGCTTGTAGCCAGTAAATGTCATCCATTATGCGGCTAACCTCAAAAAGTTTGACAAGGATTTTTTTCTCCTTGTCCGATAGCTTACTAATGTCAGCGGTAAGCTTAAAATCGGCATACTCGGCGACTTTTGCATTAAGGAGGCTATCCTCTTTTGCTTTTATATCAACTTTTGCCGTTTTTTTATTGTCGTTGCTACCCCCACAAGCAGAGAAAAGTATTGCAACAATGACTAGTCCAAAAAGGAAGTTCTTCTTCATTTTAAATATTTGTAGTCGTCTAATTATCCGTTAACATCGTCAGAATTAAATTTATAGCCAAGACGTTTGCCCGTTTGCATTTTAGAGTTCTCGATCTTGGTGTTCATCTGTGCCACCGAGGCTATTTTTACGGTGTCGTATGGAGGAACTAGTAGGTCGAACTCTAAAGAATAGACAATCGCGGTTTCTATAATTTTCTTTAGAGCTTCAGATGTTATTGAAGCATTTCCGAAATTGCTGTATATAAATGCCATTTGGCGCTTTCCTTCAACAAAGTAGTTCATATCCTTGTTGATGAATATTCTGCCAATAAGATAGCCCAAGTCGTCTAGCCTATTATACTTAAACGAATCGGTAAGGAAGTTGTAGATGTTGATTACTCCGCAAAGAGCGTTAAGTTTGTCTTTTTCGACATACGAAGTTTTCCAGATCTGGTGGTCCCTGTCGAACTGAAAGACATTGGTATGCATGCTGAAGATAAGGATGTCTTCGGCTATGCGTATTTCTGCTTCAAACTTACCACGATCTCGGTATTCTAGTTTAACCCTACGGTCTACGCCTGATAGCTCTTCGTTGATATCGTTGGTTAGCTCATGAAGCATCTCCTTGAGCTGGTTGAAAACTTCGAACGTATTATCGTAAACCTTCTGCTTTGTATTTGTCTTTAGTTGAAGGATGTTGATGATGCCGTTAATGCTTTGCTTATTTTCTTGCGGGTCAGAATCCATTTCCGGTTGTTTTAGTTATTCGAGGCATAAATATATAAAAATGGCAAAAGGGGAAAGATTATTTCCCCTTTTTTTTGCATTAAATGCTATTATGCTAGTACGATCTGGCAATTATTACGCGCTGCTTTGAAGGTTTTCCTGTGACCATGCACTTCCCCTCTTCCATTTCACCATCTAATGGAATACAGCGAATGGTTGCTTTTGTTTCTTCTTTAATGAGCTCTTCTGTTTCGGCAGTTCCATCCCAGTGGCAAAGGAAGAAGCCTCCCTTTTCGTCGAGAAGACGCTTAAACTCGTCGTAGCTGTCAACCTTTGTGGTCATTTCTTTACGACGGGCAAGGGCTTTGTTGTAAATGTTTTGCTGGATATCGGTAAGAAGCTGCTCGATGTATTCGGCAATACCTTCCTGCGAAAGAGATTGCTTCTCTAGTGTGTCGCGACGAGCAATTTCGATGGTTCCGTTTTGGAAATCACGAGGCCCCATGGCTACGCGAACTGGTACACCTTTTAGCTCATATTCGGCAAACTTGAACCCTGGCTTAAAGTTGTCTCTATCGTCGAGTTTCACAGAGATTCCTTTTGCTTCGAGCTGCTTCTTTATCTCCTTTAGTTTTCCGCTAATGCTAGCCAACTCTTCAGCACCTTTGTAGATAGGAACCATAACAACTTGGATTGGGGCAAGCTTAGGAGGTAAAACCAACCCGTTATCGTCGGAGTGGCTCATGATAAGGGCACCCATAAGTCGGGTTGATACGCCCCAAGAGGTTGCCCATACATAGTCGAGCTTCCCCTCCTTATTGGTGAACTGTACGTCGAAAGCTTTTGCGAAGTTTTGGCCAAGGAAGTGCGAGGTTCCCGATTGAAGCGCCTTGCCATCCTGCATCATAGCCTCGATGGTATAGGTTTCAACAGCACCAGCAAAACGCTCACTTGGCGATTTGCGACCAATGGTTACAGGAACGCCCATCCAGTTCTCTGCAAAATCGGCGTAAACATTAATCATTCTCTCAGTTTCTTCCAGTGCCTCCTGCGAGGTTGCGTGTGCGGTATGCCCTTCCTGCCAAAGGAATTCGGCAGTGCGAAGGAAAAGACGGGTCCTCATTTCCCATCGTACCACATTGGCCCATTGGTTTACAAGAATAGGAAGGTCGCGGTACGACTGAATCCAGTTTTTGTAGGTGTTCCAAATAATGGTTTCCGAAGTTGGGCGAACGATAAGCTCTTCTTCGAGCTTGGCTTCGGGGTCAACAACAACACCTTTGCCGTTTGGATCGTTCTTAAGGCGGTAGTGGGTTACTACGGCACACTCTTTAGCAAATCCCTCAACATGGGCGGCCTCCTTGCTAAGAAATGATTTCGGGATGAATACCGGGAAGTATGCATTTTCGTGACCTGTGTCCTTAAACATCTGATCGAGCGTGCGCTGCATCTTCTCCCAGATGGCGTAACCGTAAGGTTTAATCACCATACAGCCCCTGACAGCCGAATTCTCAGCTAAGTTGGCTTTTAGTACAATGTCATTGTACCAAAGCGAATAATTCTCCGAACGTGGAGTTACTTCCTTTGCCATGCGACTTTGGTATGAAATTTGCTTTATTTTTGTAAGATTTGTGAACGCAAAATAAATAAATAAAATCGGTTTCTCATAAAACGCTGGAGGGGTCATTATGAAAGCTTTAAAATTATTCACATTACTGATTCCAGTAGCACTTCTAGGAGTGTCGTGTGGTACGAGTTCGAGGCTAGGCGGCAGTTCGGCTGGTGACGATATCTACTACAATCCAACTCAGGATGCTCAGGAACAGGTGGCGAGCGCTTCAAAGGGAAAGCGAGTGCCGCTCGATAAGTCATATAACGATCTAATTAATGAAACCAATAATGCTTTGGCGGATACTATTTATGTCGCTTCGGAATCCGACTCGACGGGAAACCCTTACCAGGATGTTCTGGCCGATTCCTACGAAAAAGCAAAGCGCAATCGAGAGTTGGGTTATAAAGACCCTTGGTATGGTATGCCATCGAGTGCTGCCTATTCGCAAAACTTGTGGTATGCTACGGCTTACGACCCTGCTTTCTATAACATCATCGTAATGGGCAATACCGTATGGGCAGAGCCAAAATACATTTCGTCGATGTTTGGCTATCCTTACTACAGCTCATACGTTAACTTTAGCCCTTACTACAGTCCATACAGAAACTATTGGAATTTGAGCTTTGGTATTGGTTGGGGCTGGGGATGGAGTACCAACTGGGGCTGGGGCTACGATCCTTATTGGGATTATCCGTACTACGGTCATCATCATTGGCATGGAGGGGGATACCCTTATTATGGAGGATATTATTCGAATGGTGGTTATTATCCTAGCCGATATCGTGATATAACTTATGGACCACGAGATGGTGGTATGCGCTATGGAACTTCAAGTGTTCGTAACTATCCATCGAGAGATTATGGATATTCGAACACAAGAAATACATCTAGGGTAAGCGGAGATAATGGTGCTGTAATGCGCTCGACCCGAGGTAGCTCTTCTGTACGACGTGACTACTCTAGTTCTACGCAAACAGCTACGTCTCGCGAATATCAGTCGGTGCCAGCACGACGCTCGTCTACTACGGTTACACCAACCCGTCAACCAAACAGCAATACTGGCTCTTATACGCCAACGTATAGCCGTCCTAGCCGTTCGGGACAGCCTGTGTTTAATGAAGGTAGCAGCTCGGGAACAACACGAAGCTACGAACGTCGTTCTTCTACTGTAGTTGTTCCTCGCTCGCAGGGAACTACCTCTTACGATAATAGCCGCAGCTATCCATCGCGTAGCAACGACAGCTACAATTCGGGTAGCAGCTATTCGTCGCCATCGCGCAGCTACAACTCGGGTAGTAGTTCTTCTTCTAGTTCTAGCAGCTCTTCGTCCAGCTCTAGCAGCCGTTCGGATAACAGTTCGGGTAGCAGCCGCGGACGTAGGTAAAAAAGATAAAGATTACAACCAACCCACTTAAATAACAACTAATACGTGTAATTATGAGACTTCGCGCAATACTTATGGGGGCTAGCTGCCTGATGGCTGGTGTAGCCCTTGCCCAAAGCGAAACCGACGTGCTTCGCTATTCGCAAACCTTTATGAAGGGATCGGCTAGGTTTACCGCCATGGGCGGAGCCTTTGGTGCACTTGGTGGCGATATGTCCTCGTTTATGATAAATCCTGCAGGCGTAGGTGTTTATCGTTCTTCGGAATTCTCCTTTTCTACAGGGATTTTTAATAGCAACCAAAAAATAGACTATCGTGGTACTCGTTCCTTTGATGGTCATACTTCTGTAAATATTGGAAACGCAGGAGTGGTGCTTAATTTTTTTAACAAACCTGATAATGGACTGAGAAATTTCAACCTTGGAATTGCTTACAATAGGGTAAACGACTTTAACCAGAATACGTTTTTAACGGGTATCAACAAGGATAACTCTATTACAGATTATTTTGCGGAATCGACATACGGCATTAAGAGATCTGAATTGCTAAGCGAGCGTCCTTTCGATTCTAACTTACCTTGGAACTCAATTCTGGCGTGGAAAACTTACCTAATTGATCCTTTAAACGAGACAGATGGTAATATTGAGTATCGTTCTCCTCTTAAGCAGGATGATGTTGTATTTCAAGACCAATGGGAGGAAATTCGAGGCTTTAATGATGTTGTAAATATTGCCTTTGGTGGGAACGTAATGGATGTAGTTTATGTTGGTGGTTCTCTGAATGTTACTAACGTTAACTATCATTCTTCTAAAACTTATCACGAACAGGCAGCCGAAGGTAATCAGTCTTCTTTTAATGAATTAAACTTTGATGAGATCTATAATGCCTACGGAACAGGTGTTTCTTTGGGGCTAGGGGTAATCCTTAAACCTGTGCAGTTCCTACGCGTCGGAGTTGCCTATCAGTCACCAACGTGGAATTCTATTGATGAGGATTATTCAGCTTATATGAACTCTAAGTTTATTATTCCCAACGAAAGCGGGTTTGCGGAATATGACACTCCTATAAATACATTCAGCTATCGCATATCCTCGCCACAACGCCTTACTGGTAGCCTTGGTTTTGTCCTTGGTAATGTTGGGATAATAAGTGCTGACGTTGATTGGGTAAACTATGCCGGCATGAGGATTCATGGATCGAATAGCTATCGCAAGCTTTTTAGCGATATCAATAATGCGGTGGAAAATAGTTACCGAAACACGGTAAATGCCAGATTAGGTGGAGAATTGAAACTTGACAAGTTTGCTCTTCGCGCCGGTTATCAGTACTATCAAAATCCTTATAAAAAGGACTTTATTAACTCTGATAACGCAACAAACGTTTACTCGGCAGGTTTTGGCTACCGTACGCGTTCGTTCTTCTTCGATTTTGCCTATAGTTTAATGACGATGAAAAACGGCTATTCGCTGTACGATTACTACTATAAGGACGCTAGTACTACAATTGATATTTATTCTGGTACTGCTACCTCCAGCATCAACCGTAATTCCTACATTGTTACCGTTGGGTTTAAGTTCTAGAATCATCAAAATATAAGATGAAAGGCGGGTATTTCTACTCGCCTTTTTTTATGCTCTGCTCTAGAATGCTCTTGGCCATGGGACCCTCGTTAAAGAGGAGGTCGAGAATGGAGAGGTTGGGCGTAAAGCCGTGTCGGTCGGCGAATACCTGGTAGTACTCTACTGGGGTGAAGTACGGATCGGGCTGCTGTTGGCTCTCCTTAGGCGATATGCTGTATCGTAGGTCTGCTTTCCCCTCGATCGTTTTGTCGAAGTCGGTAGTGTAGGCTATGCTTGGCTTTATACCGAGCGTCTTTAGGATTACCTCAAGGATTTGCTGGTTGTAGTCGAATAGGCGCTCGTAGCGGTTCTCGAAGAAGGGCATGAAGTCGTCGATGTAGTAGTCGTAGAAGGGCGAGTTTTTGTAGGCCGACTCGATGGACTTGAGGTGGTTATTTTGCCAGGGCTTGTCGTAGTCGATTTGTACCTCGGCGATGGGCATTCGCTCGCCATGCCACTTTGCTACGGGAACGGTAAGCGCCATTGGTCCGTTTGCTGCATGTATTTTGCAGCGGTTGCGGTAGCTTTGCTTGCGGTAGCTCTCGTGCGCCTCGATGGTTACGCTTCCTGCTAAAAACTTGCTGATGTATTGAAGGGGCGGAAAGTATGCCGTTGAAAGTGCTACCTGTTGCATTGTCGTTGTTTTGTTGGGCAAAAGTAGCAATCCGCAGGCAAAAAGAAAAGGAGGGCTTTAGGGCTCTCCTTGGCTACGGCTGGGGATGCTACCGCGGCATGCCCTTGTATACGCTCGAGTCTTCGAGCGGAACGATGAAGCCGCGATAGGTAATTCTTCGACCCCAGGTGTTGGGCGAGATGGAGGCTTCTGCCCGGTTGGTGTTGGGGTATAGCGAAACACGGATATCGGCATTAATGGCGTATCCTATAACCATGAAGCTTACGTTTACGTAGCCCTTCTTGTCGGTTGTAATTTGGTAATCGCGAATTCGGCCCTCTACGGTAACGCTGTTAAGGGCGCTATACCCTGCTCGTAGGGGCGAGGAGAGCTGCAGCGTTGCGGTCTCGTCCTCTACCATCACGAAGTTGAGCGTGCTGTTTACATGGTATAGGTTGCCTCGCTGCCCTTGAATGGTATAGGCTTCGAGTACCCAGTTTTGCGCCGATAGCGCCTCTACGGCCTTCGCGTAGCTGGCCGAGTCGAGCTGCTGTTGCTCCTTTTGGCGCAGCTCCCTTCGTTCCTGAGGGGTTAGCTCCCGAAAATCTTCCTGTGCCAACAAACTGATGGCGGGGAGAACCGCCAAAGCCAGCGTTGCGGCTAGTTGTTTTAGCTTCATATGCTGTGGTGCAATTCTCTTTTTAGGTGAATGGGAACCACCGATCGATGTCGAGCGGTTCGGAGTCTTTGCTCAGGTTGGTAACTTGGGCGATAATGACGTAGGTGCAGGTTTCGTGGCCATCGACATCGGTGCTTGAGGCCACCTTGCTTACGTAGTAGGTGAGCGGCTGCTCGTTGCGCCCCACCAAGAAGCTTTCCATCTGCCTAAAGAAGCTGCGCAGCTGCGTCTTCTTTCCTTCAAAGACCCGGCTGCGGAAGGTTCCCGACAGCTCTACGTAGTCCTTGTCGTCTACAGGTTTGGTAACCGATAGCAGCACCTCTTCCTTCCAGGGCGAGATGGGGTGGCGCAGCAGTAGCGCCTCGTTATCGTTGGGGATAACGTTCATTTGGTAGGCCTTATGGAGCAGCGACTGGTTGATGGTCTCGAGGCTATCGACAATAGGAAAGTGCATAACTTCCGATACGGTCGAACGGATGAAGGGCTTGTGGTTCCACACAAACTCCACATCGTCCCAGCTCTCGCGATTGAACTGGGGGGTTAGCATAATGGTGTTACCTTCTACTCGCATGGCGTTAGTTGTTTGTGCTTCATTTTACGTAAAATGTATCCGGATAGCAGCTAAAATCTGCTAGAAGATGGCCTATGCGGGGTGGTTTGTTGAGGTGCTACAGGGTTTCGCGGCTTAGCTTGGGTGCATCCAACCCCCTTTGGTTGGTTCGCCGAAGTTCCGTTGGGTGCTTTGTATATGGTACAAAAGCTTCGCCGGAGTTCCGTTGGCTATTTTGTATACAAATATGGAGTTTCACCGAGTTTATGGAGGTATCGGTGTTCGGCGTTGGCTGTGAAATCTGATCGACGGTTGGGCAAGCCTACCAGCATTGGGTTCGTGGTCTCTATGGCAGTACCACAATCCCCTTCCAGAATGCAATCCTATCCTTAACCATGGCGCCCCGCTCCGATGGAGTGGGGTAGTACCATGCAGAATCTTTATTGATATCGCCATTAATATCTACGTCGTAGAACGATGCAGTGCCCTTCCACGGGCAGAAGGTGCGGTGGCTGCTCTCCTTTAGGTACTCCATTTTTACCGACGATCGGGGGAAATAGTAGAACCCCTCCAGCTTAATGGCGTCGTCGCTCTCGGCGATGGTGGTGCCTTTCCAAATGGCGCGCATATCGTATAGAAGTTAAAAGAATGGGAGAAGTTATACGAAGTTATAAGAAGAGTCGTCTAGTATCCATTCCATATAGATGGCAAAGGTCTGAACTTAAAAAAGTTTCCCTCGGAGTGTCATCCCGTGCTTGTCACGGGATCTAAGGAGTCGCCCGAAGGGCTTTTTTTTCAGAATCTATTGGATTCCTGTTTAGATGCTGGGACAAGCCCGGCATGACAGTGCTATTTAGGGTATATTGCCTCATAAGCAAAGTTGTTTGGCAAGAGAAAGATTATCATTAACACAAAATCCTTGCTTTGTATCTAACAACGAAACCGTATAAACGGATGTGGGGTGCACAAAATATTTTGTGCACCCCACTACAATTCAAAATTCCTAGCAGATGGGGGCTAGGCTCCCATGAATAGTTTAATGTCCTCGTCGACGGTGTTGATGCCGGCGATGCCGAAGTTCTCAACTAGCACCTTCACCACGTTGGGCGATAGGAAGGCTGGGAGGGTTGGCCCTAGGTGAATATTCTTTACGCCCAGCGATAGCAGCGCTAGCAGCACGATAACGGCCTTCTGCTCGTACCAGGCAATATTGTAGGCAATAGGCAGCTCGTTGATGTCGTTTAGCTGGAATACCTCCTTCAGCTTAAGGGCAATCAGGGCCAGCGAGTAGCTGTCGTTGCACTGTCCTGCATCGAGCACGCGTGGGATACCTCCGATATCGCCCAGCGGCAGCTTGTTGTAGCGGTACTTGGCGCATCCTGCGGTAAGGATTACGGTATCCTTTGGCAGCTGCTCGGCAAACTCGGTGTAGTAGCTGCGGTCCTTCATGCGGCCATCGCAGCCTGCCATCACAAAGAACTTGCGGATGGCACCCGACTTAACGGCATCCACCACCTTGTCGGCAAGGGCAAACACCTGCTCGTGGGCAAATCCACCGATAATTTCGCCCTCCTCAATCTGGATAGGAGCCTTGCAGCGCTTTGCATGCTCGATGATAGCCGAGAAGTCCTTTGGTTTGCCATCCTCGCGAGGACCGATGTGTGTAGCTCCCTCTAGTCCTGCCGAACCTGTTGTGTAGATTCTATCCTTATAGGTGGCGTTGTGCATTGGCGGAACAATACAGTTGGTGGTAAAGAGCACTGGGCCGTTAAAGGTCTCGAACTCGTCTCTTTGCTTCCACCACGAGCTGCCGTAGTTGCCCACAAAGTGGCTGTACTTCTTAAAGGCAGGGTAGTAGTTGGCGGGAAGCATCTCGCTGTGGGTGTACACATCTACACCAGTACCTTCGGTTTGGGCTAGCAGCTCCTCCATATCCTTCAGGTCGTGACCGCTGATAAGGATAGCTGGGTTATTTCGTGTTCCGATGTTCACCTTGGTGATTTCGGGGTTGCCGTAGCGGGTGGTGTTGGCCTTGTCGAGCAGCGCCATGGTGGTAACGCCGTACTTGCCCGTTTCGAGGGTCAGGGCTACCAGCTCGTCGGCACCGATATCGGTTCTGGTTGTTTTTGCAAGTGCACCTTGGATGAACTCGCTAATGGAATCGTCCACAAAGCCTAGATTACCGGCATGCTCGGCATAGGCGGCCATACCCTTAAGACCAAAGATTATGAGCGACTTCAGCGAGCGGATATCCTCGTTGTCGGATATCGACATGGTGCCCACTTTGGTAGATTCAGAGGCAAAATCCTCGCGATTCCCGGTCCATGTTACTTCTTTTGATTGAGGAACTGCCACTCCATGCTTGCTGCATTCGGCAGTAAGCTTCTTTTTAATTTCAAGTCCTTCTATAATTCGGTTGGAAATAGCGTTATCGTCGAAGTTGGCGTTGGTGATGGTGCAGAACAGGGAGTCAATAACGTACTTGTCGACTGCGCTATTCTTGTATCCTTTGGCGCGAAGCTCCGTATGGAGGATGCTGATTCCCTTGTTTACGAATAGCAGCAAATCCTGAAGGTTAGAGGTCGATGCGTCTTTTCCGCAAACACCCTTGATGGTACAGCCAAATCCTTTAGCTGCTTCTTGACATTGGTAACAAAACATGCTCATGGTTATCAGTTTTAAATTTTGTTTGATTTACGATTTGCGAAATGTGATTTGTGATTTGTGATTTGCGAAATCTCACATCTCATGTCTCATATCTCACATCTCATATCAGTTATTAGATCCACTTCGAATCAAGTATTTCTCCCTGAATACCGACTTCCACCACCTTAATTGGTATGTGTCGCTTGGCGGCATCGCGGGCAATTTGGGCCATCTGTACCAGACCTCCGCAGCAGGGAACCTCCATGCGCATAACGGTGATGGTATCCACCTGTGCATTGTCGATGAGGGCTGTAATCTTTTGGATGTACACTTCCTTGTTGGAGTCCAGCTTTGGGCAGGCAATGGCCAGCGTTTTTCCTTGTAGATGCTTGCTGTGGAAGTTGGCTAGCGCATAGGCTACGCAGTCGGCTGCCAGTAGCAGGTTCGATCCCTTAAAGTGGGCTGCCATTGGGTTGATGAGGTGTAGCTGCACGGGCCAGTGGGTAAGCGCCGATGGCTGATCGTCGGCTGTAGGTGCTGCCGCCATCTTAGGGGCAAAGCTGCGTGCCGCCGATCCGGGGCATCCGCCTCCTGCATGGTGGTGTTGGTGCACCTGAGGCGCAGCTGGCTGAGCCTTTTGCCTTAGCGAGTCGATCACCTCGTTAATGTCAAATGGAATGCTCTTCTCTTTTTCTCTTAAGTAGCCAAATGCCTGACGGAGGTACTCGGTTTCGTTATGGTCGAGCAGGTGCTGAAGGTGAGCCATAACCACGTTCTTACCGTTAGGGATCATCTCTATGATGGTGGCCACCTCGTCGTAGGCCTCGGCCTCGCGCTTCTCTATGGTGATGGCTCCTACAGGGCAGGTGCCAATGCAGGCGCCCAATCCGTCGCACATCAGCTCGCTTACGAGGGTTGCCTTTCCGTCAATCAGCTGTAGCGCCCCTTCGTGGCATCCGGTGATGCAGTTCCCACATCCGTTGCAAAGCTCTCGGTCTATTCTAACAATGTCGCGTATCATCGGTTTCAGTTTTGTCGTTTTACTTTCTTTTGATGAAGCAAAGCTACGGCAATTGCAACCCTAAGTCTGTACCATATGATACAAACAGCAAACATTTTTAATTGTTAACTTTGGATTTGAAAAAAGTTAATCGGAAGTATACGGAAGTTATACCGGAGTTAGACGGAATGAATGAAGAAGTCAAAGACGCTGACGAATTTCAACAACGCATAATCAGCGAACTCCCCTCCTTAGAAAGGAGGGGAGTTCGCTCTTGGCGAGGTTGTCTATTTTAAAAGCAAAGTTTTGATAAGACCAACATAAACCAACCAACATGAATTTTACCCTGCTATCCCGCTGTCCGCTATTCCATGGGGTTGATCCTGTGGAGCTGGAGAACCTTTTGTCGATGTATCCCTACGCCGTAAAAAGCTACGTAAAAGGCAACGTGCTGGCCTCGCGCGACGACGAGTACGCGGGGCTGATGGTGGTCCTGGAGGGCAGCGTTAAGGGCGAGATGGTAGATAGCTCAGGGAAAGTGGTAAAGATTGAGGATATTTCGGCTCCACGTCCCATTGCTCCAGCCTTCCTTTTTGGTCAAAACAACCGGCTGCCGGTTGATGTGGTAGCCAACGATGTCGTTAAGGTGGTGATCATCCCCCGTCCGTCGATGGTCGGTATCATGCAGGCCAGCTCGCAGGTGCTCACCAACTACCTCGATATGATGTCGAATCGGGCAACCTTTCTTTCGAACAAGCTCTACTTCCTCTCGTTTCGGTCCATTAAGGAGAAGCTGGCGCACTACCTGCTCGATCTCTCTAAAGGGCAGCTCATCACCTTCTCGCTACCCATGGGGCAGCAGGAGCTGGCCGACTACTTCGGCGTTACCCGCTCGTCGCTGGCCCGCGTATTTGCCGATATGGAGCACGATGGCCTTGTAGCCTTCGACCGCCGCAAGGTAACGCTGCTCGATAGGGAGGGGCTGGTGAAGATTATTCGATGATGTAGGGAAGCACTGATCGAAACCGAAAACACCTTCCGTACTACTACGGAAGCGCTAATCGGAATCCAAAACACCTTCCGTACCACTGCGGAAGCACTAATCGGAACCCGAAACACCTTCCGTACTACTACGGAAGCGCTAATCGGAATCCAAAACACCTTCCGTATTACTGCGGAAGCACTAATCGGAACCCGAAACACCCTCCGTACTACTACGGAAGGTCCAAGCTGAACCGAAATCGCCTTCCGTACTTCGTGGAAAGCAGCAAGGGCAGGTTTCGAACCTGCCCTTCACTTCATCATAATAGTAGGGGTGGTTTGAGAACCAGCCCCTACTAGTCGTACTTCTTGGCTTCTTCCCAGATCTCATTCATCTGGTCGAGCGACATATCCTTGAGCGGCTGCCCCTGCTTGATGGTCTTCTCCTCGAGGTAGCTAAAGCGCTTGGCGAACTTGCGGTTGGTGAGCTCGAGGGCGGCTTCCGGGTCGATGCCGTAGAGCCTAGCGGCGTTGACCACCGAGAAGAGCAGGTCGCCGAACTCCTTTTCCATCTTTTCGCGATCCATCGCTTCTACCTCGTGGCGCAGCTCGTCCAGCTCCTCCTGCACCTTGTCCCACACCTGGCTGCGCTCCTCCCAGTCAAAGCCCACGGCTCTAACCTTTTCTTGAATTCGGTTGGCCTTAATTAGCGCTGGTAGGGCATTGGGCACGCCCGAGAGCACGCTCTTGTTGCCGTCCTTCTCCTTCAGCTTCAGCTCCTCCCAGTTCTTCACCACCTGAGCGGCGTTGCTCACCTCCGTTTGGCCGAATACGTGCGGGTGGCGGTACACGAGTTTATCGCAAAGGGCGTTTACCACGTCCGATATCTCGAACCACTGCCTCTCGGAGGCCATCTTCGAGTAGAAAACCACGTGGAGCAGGATATCGCCCAGCTCCTTTTTGATGTTGGGGATGTCGCTGGTGTTGATGGCGTCGATCAGCTCGTAGGTCTCCTCTATGGTGTTGCTGCGCAGGCTCTCGAAGGTTTGCTCGCGGTCCCAAGGGCACTTTTCGCGGAGCTCGTCCATGATCTTCAAAAGCCTGTCGAAGCTTTGCTGCTTGTCGTTCATTATGGTTGATGGTTTTGTCTACTGGTTAAAAAAGTTGATGCGCACCGACGAGCTCATATCGAGGTTTAGGATAGAGGCAATGCGACCCTTGTTCTGGGCCACCTCCAGATGCCCTGCCGAGTTGAAGATGGCCACAAACTCGCCATCCTCCACGGCGCTGTAGCTGCTGGATATGGTTTTTACCTTGTAGCGGTTGCTCTGTATCAGAATCTCGTATCGGCGACCTTTTGCTACCCGGTCAAATTCATTGCGGGTAATATTGGTGATGATGTTGCCAAACGTATCAATGTAGATGACGTTGCCGATGATGAAGCTGGCATCGAGCACCGGCAGCAGCATCGGCATATGGTTTACCGAAGGCTTTGGCGTTCCGATGCTCTCGATGGGCTCGCCCAAGGTGAGCGCTGCCGCTGCCTTGGCAAAGGGAATTAGTGCGTTGAAGCCGTTTCCGAGATCCTCGTAGTCGATGGTCACCACCGCATCGGGCTGGGTGTCGCAGATGAGCCCCATCACCCCGTTATCCACCGCAACAAAGTACTGGCCGAGGTAGCTAACCGCAACAATAGGCTTTTTGGGTGTAGGCTCGCTATCTACACCTATAATATGTACGCTCTTTTCGGGAAAATGACGGAAGGCACCCCTTAGAACATAGGCTGCACCTTGCAGCTGAAATGCCGGAATCTGGTGGCTTATGTCTACGATGGCTGCTACCGGATTCCTTCTCAGAATCTCACCTTTAAGGGCGGCCACGTAGAAGTCGTGCCGTGTCCAGTCGGTTGTGAGCGTTGCAATTGCCATCTACTTTAGTGCGCTGTTGGAGTTTTATCTTGTGGTCTTATGGTAGATCCATTTACCGATTATCAAAATTAGTAAGATATTCCTAACAAAAGTTGGTGGGCGTGCATTTTGCTGAAATTTGGATGCCGATTCTGCTAAAACGCCGTCATCCCGGAGCCTTTTATTCTAAAATTGCTACCTTCGCTGAGGTTTTAAACCGTTCTTTTACCCAATTAATTATCTAGTAATGGAGTTAAATGTAAAGAATCCGCTCGTATTCTTCGACCTCGAAACTACGGGAATCGACATGGTAAACGATCGAATCGTTGAGATCTGCATCCTTAAGGTATTCCCCGATGGGCGAACCGAGGTTAAAACGCGCAGGGTCAACCCAACCATTCCTATTCCCGCACAGGCTACCGCCATCCACGGCATCACCAACGAGGATGTTAAGGATTGCCCAACGTTTAAGGAGATTGCCAAGTCGCTGGTGCAGCTAATCGAGGGGTGCGATTTTGCGGGCTACAACTCCAACAAGTTCGATCTTCCGCTTTTGGCCGAGGAGTTCATTCGTGCCGGAATCGACTTCGATCTAAAGAAGCGCAAGTTTATTGACGTGCAAACCATCTTCCATAAGATGGAGCAGCGCACGCTGGTTGCCGCCTACAAGTTTTACTGCGATAAGGATCTGAATAACGCCCATAGCGCCGAGGCCGATACCGTTGCCACCTACGAGGTGCTCAAGGCGCAGCTCGACCGATATCCTGAGCTGAAGAACGATATCGACTTCCTTTCCGATTTCTCGGCAAAAACGCGTAACGTCGATTTCGCCGGACGAATCGTACTTAACGATAAGGATGTGGAGGTGTTCAACTTTGGCAAGCACAGGGGACGTCCTGTAGTTGAGGTATTGGAAACCGAACCAGGCTACTACGCATGGATGATGAACGGTGATTTCCCGCTTTACACGAAAAACGTACTTACCCGCATTAAGCTGGGCATGATGGTGAAGAAATAGTTCTGTTTCGAGATGAAGATAATCTGTATAGGGCGCAACTACGTCGATCACGCAAAAGAGTTGAATAATCCGGTTCCCGAGGAGCCGGTCTTCTTTATGAAGCCCGATACCGCGTTGCTGCGCAACAATGCTCCCTTCTTTTATCCTTCCTTCTCGAAGGATATCCATCACGAGGTGGAGCTAATCATTAAGATCAACAAGGTAGGGCGTTGCATTGGCGAAAAGTTTGCCAATCGCTACTACAGCGAGGTTGGCCTTGGCATCGACTTTACCGCGCGCGACGTGCAGCAGCGATGTAAGGAGAAGGGGCTTCCTTGGGAAGTTGCCAAGGCATTCGATTTCTCTGCACCCATTAGCAGCAAATTCTTGCCGATTAGCGATTTCGAATCGGTGGATCGTATCCCGTTTCGCTTGGTAAAGAATGGCGAAGTGGTGCAGCAGGGAAATTCTGGTGATATGCTCTTTAGCGTCAACCGTATTATCTCGTACGTGTCGCAGTATGTCACCCTTAAGATTGGCGACCTTATTTATACGGGAACGCCTGCCGGTGTTGGCTCCGTTGCCATCGGCGATCGTCTGCAAGGCTACATTGCCGATACGCTAATGTTCGACTTTGAGGTGAAGTAAGTCTGGTATTAAATAATACAGCAAATGGTTGAGGTTACTCTCAACCATTTTTGTTTATAGTAATGGAGTTGCAGAACTCTTTTGTCAGTTTTTTCTGACAGCATTTTAGCGTTTCAACAAGTTCAATGAGCCTGATTGGTGTAAAATATGACAATTTGGCGGAGTTCTTCCTTTGGCATAAGTATTGAAACATTCCTGTCAAACCGACAAAAGTAAAACTGAATTAAAATACATACTATGGGTAAAATCATTGGTATTGACTTGGGAACAACCAACTCTTGCGTTTCCGTAATGGAGGGTAACGAGCCAGTTGTAATTCCTAACAATGAAGGAAAAAGAACAACACCTTCGGTAGTTGCATTTACCGAGAACGGCGAAATTAAGGTTGGTGATCCAGCAAAACGTCAGGCAATTACCAATCCAGAAAAAACCGTATACTCGATTAAACGCTTCATGGGCGAAACCTACAATGAGGTTCAAGAAGAGACAACGCGTGTGCCATTTAACGTGATTCGTGGCGACAATAACACCCCTCGTGTAAAAATTACCGATCGCCTATATTCTCCACAGGAAATTTCAGCAATGGTTCTTCAAAAGATGAGAAAAACTGCTGAAGATTACCTTGGACAAGAAGTTACCGAAGCGGTTATCACTGTTCCTGCATACTTTAACGACTCACAACGTCAGGCTACCAAGGAAGCTGGCGAAATTGCAGGTCTTAAAGTTCTTCGTATCATCAACGAACCAACAGCAGCTGCACTTGCCTACGGTTTGGATAAGAAGGGCGCCGATATGAAGGTTGCCGTATTCGACCTTGGTGGTGGTACCTTCGATATCTCAATCCTAGAGCTTGGCGATGGCGTATTCGAGGTAAAATCAACTAATGGTGATACACACCTAGGTGGAGACGACTTCGATAACCGCATCATTAACTGGTTGGCCGAAGAGTTTAAGGCAGAAAATGCTAACATCGATCCTCGAAAAGACCCAATGGCGCTACAACGCCTAAAGGAGGCTGCTGAAAAGGCTAAGATCGAGCTTTCGAGCACAACTTCTACCGAAATCAACCTGCCATACCTTATGCCAGTTGACGGTGTGCCAAAACACCTTGTTAAGACGCTTACTCGTGCTAAGTTCGAGCAAATTTGCGATGAGCTAATTCGCAACGTAATTGAGCCTTGTAAGATTGCGCTTAGGGATGCTGGCTTAAGCACCTCTGATATTGACGATGTTATTTTGGTTGGTGGTTCGACCCGTATTCCTGCCGTACAAGCAGAGGTTGAGAAATTCTTCGGAAAGACTCCATCTAAGAATGTAAACCCTGACGAGGTTGTGGCTGTTGGTGCTGCAATTCAAGGTGGTGTGCTTTCTGGCGATGTTACCGACGTTCTTCTTCTCGACGTTACCCCACTTTCGTTAGGTATCGAAACAATGGGTAGCGTAATGACGAAGCTGATCGACGCCAATACAACTATTCCAACTCGTAAGTCGGAGACCTTTACCACTGCTGCGGATAACCAACCTTCGGTTGAAATCCACGTACTACAGGGTGAGCGTCCTATGGCAAGAGATAACAAAACTATCGGACGCTTCTCGCTTGATGGAATTCCACCAGCACCACGTGGCGTGCCTCAAATCGAGGTAACTTTCGATATCGATGCAAACGGTATTCTACATGTTACAGCGAAGGATAAGGCAACAGGTAAGGAGCAAAAGATTAGCATTACCGCTTCATCTGGTCTTTCTGATGACGAAATCAAGCGCATGCGCGACGAGGCAAAAGCAAACGAAAACGCCGACCGCGAAGCAAAAGAAAAAATCGATAAGCTTAACCATGCCGATTCGCTTATCTTCCAAACCGAAAAGCAGCTTAAGGAGTTTGGCGACAAGCTCCCTGCCGATAAGAAGAAATCTATCGAAGAGGCTGTTGGTAAGTTGAAGGCTGCTCATGCTAGCCAGGATTTATCTGCTATAGATGAGGCCACTAAGGTTCTAAATGAACTTTGGAATGCAGCATCACAGCAAATGTACAATGCAGGCGCACAGGCTGGTCCTCAAGATGCCGGGGCAGGTGCAGGTGCTGGTGCCGGACAAGGGGCTAATGCAGGTGGTCAAAAGGATGAGTCTGTTACAGATGTAGACTTCGAAGAGGTGAAATAAACATCTCGTATAATTATAGTAAAAAGGCCCCATATTGGGGCTTTTTTATTATATAGCAGCTAATTTTGGTGTCGTAAGTTCAATGTGAATGGTAAATCTTAAAATAAGGAGAATGAAGTTTATATTTTTTCTAGTTGGGTGTTTTTTGTGCTGTGCGATGTCGGTTTCTGCCCAGCAGGATACCGTATTTAACCAGAAAAATGCAAAGGGACAAAAGATTGGATGGTGGAAAAAGACCTACGAGGATAGTACCATTCAGTACATTGCGTTTTTCGAAAACGATAAGCCTGTAGGCGTGGTAAAGCGCTACTCAAAAAACGGGAAAATTAAGTCGATACTGAATTATGTGCCAAATTCAAATATTGTCGATGCGCAGCTGTTTAATGCCGATGGCATTTTGTTGGCAAAGGGTAAATATGAGAATAGTAAAAAGGTTGGAGAGTGGATAACCTTCTATTCAGATGGAGAAATAATGTACGTTGATAATTATAAGAATAAT
The DNA here is from genome assembly GCF_004340205.1 of Acetobacteroides hydrogenigenes. Taxonomy (NCBI): domain Bacteria; kingdom Pseudomonadati; phylum Bacteroidota; class Bacteroidia; order Bacteroidales; family Rikenellaceae; genus Acetobacteroides; species Acetobacteroides hydrogenigenes. Next base: position 164,686 of record NZ_SLWB01000001.1, on the reverse strand, counting down.
CTGAAAGAAGGTAAGTCGAATGGTTATTACAAGAATGGTGCCGTAATGTTTAAGTATCAGTATGCTAATGGATGTCGAGTTGGAGTTGCACTTCAGTACTACTCGAATGGTACGCTGATGGAGGAGTTGACATACAATCAGGTTGGAAAGCCTGTTGGTCCTTACAGGGCATACTACGATAATAATGCAAAGCGAATTGTGGGCTTATACGTTAATGGAGATAAGGAAGGGGAATGGATAACCTTTAATCAGGGCGGAACTGTTTTTTCAAAAGTTTTTTATAAAAATGGCTATCCTACAATAACCGATGATATGGTTAAAAAGGAAACTGAAATGCTCAATTCTTTTCGTAAGATGAAAGGACAACTTCAGGAACCTACAGAGAGCGATTTTTTAAGATAGTGTTTTTTTTTGTGAATATTTAAGAAATCTCATAACTTAGGTGAAAATATTAAGTTATGAGATTTTTTATTATTCTTACATGTCAGCTAATTCTTTTGCTTGCTGGGCTTAGTTCTTCAGCTTCTACTTATTTTGTGACGTTTAAGTATAAAACCTCAAAGGGGGTTTCCTTGAATAATCCTTCAGCCTATCTAACGGATAAGTCTATCAGGAGGCGTATTAGCCAAAGAATTATAGTCGATTCATCTGATCTTCCCGTTTCAAGGGCCTATCTTGGTATAGTTCGTTCTTTGGGAGGTCGTGTAATACTTTCTTCAAAGTGGTTTAACGGAGCTTTGGTAGAGACGTCTGACAATCAGGCAAACTCTCTCTTATTATTGGATTTTGTAAAGGATGTTAGGCTTGTTTATTCTGATTTTAGTTCACCCAAAGATTGCCAATTCGACAAAGAGTTGTCTTGTGTAGAAAACCAAAATTCTTCTACTAATGCTGTTTATGGAGGTGTCTTTGATCAGGTTAATCTGCTTAAAGGTGGCTTTTTGCATGATAATGGTTTTAAGGGGAGAGGGGTGACTATTGCAGTTCTTGACGCCGGTTTCTCGAACTATGAGAATGATGCTGCATTTTCTAATCTAAGGAACGGTCAGGTGGTTGATGTGTACGACTTTACCACTCAGAAGCCGAAGTTAGAGGATAACGGGAATCATGGAATAAAGGTGCTCTCGCTTTTGGCGGCTATGCTGCCTGGAAACTATTGTGGATCGGCAGTCGATGCCAATTATGCGTTGTATGTGACAGAATCAGAAAAATATGAACAGCTTATAGAGGAATATTTCTGGTGTGTAGCAGCAGAACGAGCAGATAGTCTTGGTTGTGATATAATTGCTTCATCGCTAGGGTATAATTATTTCGATAATCCGTTAATGGATCATGCCGTATGCAATTTATCAAAGCAAGTAGTCCCTATTTCTATAGCAGCTTCTACTGCTTTTAAGAAGGGTATATTTGTTGTGGTATCTGCAGGGAACGAGGGCGATAAGGTTTGGCGGTATATTACATTTCCTGCCGATTCTCCTGATGTAATGGCTGTGGGGGCTGTTGATCGTGATGGGCTATTGGGTGAATTTAGTTCAATAGGACTTCCCAAAACAGTAAAACCCGATGTGGTAGGAATGGGCGTTGCTGCATTAATGATAGATGCAGCTGGTAATGTAGTACAAGGTAGTGGGACTTCCTATGCGGTTCCTCAAATAGCGGGTTTTTCGGCATGCTTGTGGCAGGCCTTTCCATTCTTATCAGCAGTTGAACTTAAAAATGTAATATGCAAATCGTCTTCAAACTATTCGAATCCTGATAATTTGATGGGGTATGGTATCCCCAATTTCGAAAAGGCATATCAAATGTTAAAGTTGGAGCATAATCCGACTAATCGACATGTCTCAGTGTCTCCTAATCCTTTTACAAGATCAATAACGATTAAGACGGAATGGGTGTATAACGGAGTTGTAAATTACTATATGTATAATATGCAAGGAAAACTTGTAAAAGCAGGGCATGTTAGTTTTGCTGAAGGTTTTACTCGAATTGATGATTTGGAGAGTTTACCTTCAGGGGTAATAATTATAAAGCTTATCTTTGGAGATGGTAGCGTGGAAAAGAAAATCGTTAAGCAAGGCTGATGGAGTATCTATCATTATTTGATTTACAGAAAAAAATAAGGGATAGCCTTATAGATTCCTTCCCATTACCTGTATGGGTGGTTGCTGAAATAGGAGAAATGAAGCTTAACTATGCAGGGCATTGCTATCTAGAATTGGTAGAGAAGGAGGATTCTGATGGCGTAAAAATAAGGGCCAAGGTAAGTGCTAATATTTGGGCTAACAAGTTTCGTCTTTTAAAAACATACTTCGAGACATCAACAAGGGTTGCTCTCGAAGAAGGCCTTAAGGTTCTTATTAAGGTTGATGTTCGTTTTCACGAGGTGTATGGGCTCAGCTTAAACATTGTGGATATCGATCCATCGTATACAATCGGCGAGATGAAACTGCAGCGGAATCTCGTTATTCAGCGGTTAATGGATGATGGAATTATTGATCTGAATAGGGAACTTAGCTTCCCGATGGTTCCACAACGTATAGCGGTGATATCATCTCGAGGTGCTGCCGGTTATCAAGACTTTAGGAATCATATATCTGATAATCCGTTTGGATATACCTTTAACTTAGAACTGTTTGCAGCAGTAATGCAGGGGGATGAGGCTGAAGCATCTATCGTCGCAGCGTTGGACAAAATATACAGTCAGTTAACCCGTTTTGATGTTGTTGTGATTATTAGAGGAGGGGGCTCGCAAACCGATCTGGCTTGTTTTGACTCATATGAAGTTGCTGCAAATGTTGCCCAGTTCCCGTTGCCGATTCTTTCGGGAATTGGTCATGATAAAGATGAGAGTGTGGTTGATATTGTTGCTCATCAATCCTTTAAAACACCGACTGCAGTAGCAAACTTCTTGGTTGATAAGTTGGGAGAGTTTGATGGGGACCTAGATGATTGTGTAAGAGGTATTGGACTTATGGCCCAACGGCTGATTCAAGATCAAAAACTTTTAGCGCTTGAAGTAGAATATGATCTCTTAAATAGAGTCCGAAGTATGCTGAATCAGCAAGAGGTTTTACTTGGGGATCTTGCCTTTGCAATATCTAATCAGGCTAGTACTGTCCTGAATAGACATAAAAGAATCTCGGATGAGATGGCGCTTTCGCTACAATCGTTGGTGTCGTTTAGCCTAAAGCGTAATAAGGATCGTTTGGAGCAAGTTGATCGTGAGTTGAATCTCGGTTCGAAAATTGGTTTGACCAAATTAAAGAATGCTTTAGAGAATCTCGAAATTAGGATCAATGCTTCAAATCCTAATGAAATTCTAAAAAGAGGGTATTCTCTTACGCTTTGTAATGGTTTTGTAGTGAGGCAAACAGAAGGCTTGGTGGGTCAGGTTATAGAAACAGTTTTAAGTACAGGTAGAATTAAGAGTGAGGTTGTAGAAGTTGATAGTAAAACAGAATATTTATGGCAAAAAAGGAACTAACTTATAGTGCTGCCCTCTATGAACTTAAAGAGATCTTGACTCGCATTGAGGAGCAAAATGTCAATATAGATCAAATTGCAGAAGACGTTAAGCGTGCTTCAGAACTTATTAAGTTCTGCAAAGAAAAACTTCGAAAGACGGAGGGTGAGGTTGACGGAATTCTGAAAGGCATGAAGGAGCAGTAGATGAACATCTAAAAAAGAAGGAGGCCAATTGACCTCCTTCCTTTTTACTTTACCTTATTTCTTTGTAAACTTTCTTGGCTGAATCATATTCTCAGGTTTGAGAATGTTATCTAACTCATCCTGAGAAAGCAATCCTTTTTCGAGTACAAGATTGTAAACGCTCTTTCCTGTCTCAAGCGCTTCTTTTGCTACAATTGTTGAATTTTCGTAGCCAATGTAAGGGTTAAGCGCTGTTACCAAGCCAATTGAGTTAAGAACTAGGTTGCGACAGTGCTCTTCATTCGCTGTAATTCCAATTACGCACTCATCTTTTAGAGTTCTCATACCATTTCTAAGTAGCTCTATAGACTCGTGGATGCTGTATACAATGATAGGCTCCATTACGTTGAGCTCAAGTTGTCCTGCTTCTGCAGCCATTGTAACTGTTAGGTCGTTCCCAATTACCTTAAAAGCGATTTGATTAACAACTTCTGGGATTACTGGATTAACCTTTCCTGGCATAATTGACGATCCTGGCTGTTTTGGAGGAAGGTTAATTTCTCCAATTCCTGTGCGAGGGCCTGACGATAGTAGTCTAAGATCGTTACATATTTTTGATAGCTTAACGGCAAGGCGTTTTAGTGCAGAAGAGTACATTACAAATGCACCAGTATCTTGTGTTGCTTCAACAAGGTTGGCTGCTTGGACTAGCGGAAGATCTGTAATGCGTGCAAGAATTTTTGTAACAAGAGGGGCGTAGTCAGGGTCGGAGTTAATTCCGGTTCCGATTGCAGTTGCTCCCATGTTTATTTCGTGAAAAAGCTTTACGTTTTGTTCCAAACGCTCAATCTCTTCAGAAAGAGTAACGGCATATGCTTCAAATGCTTGTCCAAGAGTCATAGGTACAGCATCTTGAAGTTGAGTTCTTCCCATTTTAATAATGTCTTTGAACTCAACGCCTTTAGTTCTAAAGACTTCAATAAGCGATTTTAAAACGTCTATCAACTGTTGATTGCTAAAAATTACAGCAAGCTTAACGGCAGTAGGATAGGCGTCGTTTGTAGATTGAGATAGATTAACGTGATTGTTGGGATGAACAAATGAATATTCACCCTTCTTCTTGCCCATAGAAACTAGAGCCATATTGGCAATAACCTCATTGGCGTTCATGTTTGTAGATGTGCCTGCTCCTCCTTGCACCATATCCACGATAAAGTGCTCATTTAGCGAGCCTGATTTTACAACCTTACAGGCTTCTACAATGGCATCTTTAACATTTGGTTCAAGAAGCCCTAGTTCGCAGTTGGCTTCGGCAGTAGCCTCCTTTACCATTGCAAATGATTCTATAAGCATAGGGAAAAACTTTAGCGTAACGCCGCTAATATTGAAGTTTTCCAATGCTCTTAAAGTCTGCACTCCAAAAAATGCTTCTACTGGTACTTCCTTGTCTCCCAATAGGTCGTGTTCTGTTCTCGTCTTTCCTGAAAAAGGAATATTTACATTTTGGGAACTTAGTTTAGCAAATAGGCTTTCCATGGTTTACCCTCCAGTTGTTTACGAATTAAAATTTCGGTGAATATACGAAATCTTTCCTCTTGATATAAAAGAAAAGTGTAAGAGAATTTGGGTTATTTTGTTTCAAACTGTAAGTGTTGGTTTTTTAAATACTTAAGGAGTGTAATTTAGATGGATTTTATTTTAGTGAAAATTGAATTGAAGTTGCAATAAGATGTTGTAATTCCAAGAAGAGGTAACTTAATAAAATGCTATTTCTGGTACGAGATTAGGGAAGATAATGGGGGGATGAAGTGATACTTTGAAATTATTGCTTTGAAAAACGTCTCGCCCTTTGGTCGTTAGGTTTTAACACTGCCCTGTATTTGAATCAATTTTGCTATGCTTAGCTGTTTCTATTAGCATTACTATAGCCAAAGGGCAAGACGCTTTCCTTATGATCTAATAGTTAGTATATATTTTATCTAGATTTACTTTTTAATCTCAAAAAACAAGCGCTCCTTTATGTTTATTTTTATTTTAGTTCACTGCCCGTACCACTATCTTTTTGCTAATACTTTATCTCCTATCCGAAATTTTTTTAATCGATCAAGGAGCGCTGTTTTTTGATGTTGTAAAAGTAGATTCAAAGATTTAGCGAAACAAATGTCATCGTTGTCAAATTTTTTCTCTTATTTAGTATGGCTTATTTCTGCATAAAAAAGAAGGTATTTGAAGATGGTAGATGAACTAAAAAGACGGGTTGAACAAAAATTTGGAGGGAAAGTGGTTAATGTAAAAAGTTGCCAATCGCTTTCCGAGTTGATATACGACCGTTGTGGTGCACGAATTAGCGATTCTACATTGCGTAGAATTTGGGGTCTACTTCCAAGTCCACAAAAGCCTTCTACTAGTACTTTAGATCTCCTTTCGCAGTTTATAGGTAAGAAGTCGTGGGCTGATTTTCTTAATAGCATTGAGGGAGGAAAAGAAATTGGAGATCTGTCAACAGTTTGGGATACTGCGAAAGAAAACGCACAAGCGATTTCGGTGGGTACATCGGCATTTATTTTAAAAAAATCAGGAGTTGTTTTAAAAGATGTAATTTATAGGCAGTGTATTGATGATCAAATGTCGGCACTTGTTAGTTCTGATTATATGGCTACCAGTATAATTGCTCCTGGTGGTTATGGAAAGTCTTTGGGTATAGCCTCTTGGGTTATGAGGAACTTGAATCGTAAGACTTTTAAACATAGTATTATCTATTTCTTAACTGGTAGCCAAGTTGATGACTCCTATAGCCATTCTATGCCAATTGATACATGGATCTCAAGGAACTTGTTTAAAGTCAACGAGAATGTTTTTGGGAGTCCCGAATTATTTAGAGATAGGTACTTTATTTTTATAGTTGATGCACTTGATGAAATAGATAGCACGATGACTAAATCAGCAACTTTTTTTTCGAAAGTTGTTGAGTTTGTAAGTAAATACTCTGGGAGTAAAAGTGTTAAGGTTTTGGTTACTACACGGTCGAGTGTTTGGGGTAGGAGTTTGGTTCAGGAGGTTATTAACAACAAGGGGGCATCTGCACATTGGATGGGGTTGCGGTCTGCTGCATTTGATAGCGATACTACCAACATGCCCTTGTTGAACCATAAAGAGTTGCAAGATGCTTTCAATAATTTTATCAATAAAAAATCGAAAGGAAGAGCGTTGTTGGTTGAACAGCTGAATTTTATGCTTAGAGAAACTATATCGCATCCTTACATGCTAAAGTTGTTCATTTCAATCTATAATAGCAGTACGCTAAAACTGCAGAACTACAATGATGTTATTGATGAGTTTATCTCTAGGGAAATTGCTCATGCAAAATTTGCGGATGAAAACCTGGATATCATCAACTTCATGCTAAAGAAGCAGTGCTATGGACAGAATCTACAACCTGTAAAGAAGAGCGATCTAAAAGAGATGTATCCTATCCATCTTCGAAAAGGAGGAAACTACTTTTCGGCATACGAGCACCTTTTGGCATTTAGCATTCTATCGGAAGAAACTGTGGCAAATAAGTTTAAGAACCTTGTTGTTCAAGTAGATTTTTCGCATTCGAATCTAAGGGATTTGCTCATCACTCGTTACATTGTTGAAGCTAATGGTGGAATTTCTCAAGACCTATTCATAAAGGTTGATAAGGATTATACCAATTCGGATTTGCGTATACGTTTAATCAACAATCTTTATTCGATAGCATATTCAGAAAATAACTTTGAGGCTATAAAGAATTTCTACCTTCTCCCCGATACAATTAGTAAGGATAAAGATATTTTGAAGTTTATCATTTTCCAGTTTAGGAATGATAAGCCAATTCTTCAACTGTTAGTTCAGGATTACTGCAAGCATTCTTCTGCAAAGGAATTTTTAATTAGTTCGTACTTTGATTTTGACTACCTAAACACTTCATTCTACAAACTTTTGGAGTTAATACTGTATTCGGCGACTACAAAAAATGAGAAGATTTACTGTTTGGCAGGATTGGCTATTTCTAGGGCTCAATTGCTCGATCGTGATGGATTTCTTGCGTTTTCAGAGGAACTTAAAGATTTAGATATAGATGAATCTTGCTGTTTCTATAGCATATTAATATGGACAATTTGGAATGTTTATTTTGCTCATATAACCAATGATGCAGCACTTCTTGGTGATATTGGCAAAAAGGTTGCTAGGGCAGATGTATTGATTAACCGTAATGCTAGTTCAAATCAACTTTCTATTTTCCACTTTTACTTAGAGTTGATCCCTCACCTAATCCTTTTCAAGAATACGGCTGGGGCCAAGGCTATCGTTGAGCTAATCGAGAATCATCCTATAAAGGAAGAAATGGTGAAGGATGATAAGTTAACCATGCTTTACAGTCTTTACCAAATGGACATTAAGAGCATGGAGAACTTTGGGTTTAAGCTTACTCCAATGCAATTGTACAGTCTTGAGCAGCACATAAATACGCTTTCTATATCTCAGAGCTATATTAATAGGGTGTCTGGGTATGTCCTGCTTGCGTACAGCCACCTTCAGCAAGATGATAAGCAGACGTTTATGAGCTACTATCATACCGCACTTGAAATTTGTAGCAACGCTAATTTTAAGCTATTCGAAATATCGAAGCTAAAGCGATTGGCAGATACTCTCGATAACTTTAAAATGCAAACACAAGCTCAAAGGTTTAGAGACTACTCCATGACAATGGTCAACGATAAAAATCGCGAACTCTACAACGTTGTTTAGAGATAGGAACAACGGTATCGCGTTAGCACTTCGATAGGCGAATACAGCATTTTATCGGTTTGTAGATGGTGCAAATCGAGCTCGTTTTGCACGATTTCCTCGAAAAGGAAGCCTATAGGTCCCACTATCCCGATGTTTTTCATCCCTGTTTTAATAGAGAGCGGCAATAGGTGCAACTCTAAGAATTTTCGGAACGATTTCTGAACTAGGTGCTTAATAAAGGAATGCTCTTTATGGGCACTTCCAAATGTAACTAGGTTTGTAAGGAATGTATGAGGGGTTTCGAAGCTATTTAGTCGGCTGTAAAGCTCCTCTTGAGTCATCCCTGTTTCTTTTTGGAACAACCCTAAAAGGTCGTCAGGCATATATTTGTAGTAGTAGCTTTGTGCTATTTCAGATCCGATGCTTATGCCTCCACCCTCGTTGCCGATATGGAAGTTAAGAGGAGTCGATGTTTCTATAACAGACAATCCATCGTAAGCACAGGTACTTGTACTGGCGCCTAAGATGGCGATTAAGCCTGACTTTCTATCAAACACACCTTTTGCGGCACCTAATAGGTCGGTATCCACGTTTACTTCTGCCTCTTCGAAAAAGCTCTCTAAGCAAAAGACGATTCTCTGCTGGTGCTGTTGGGCGGTACAACCGGTACCGTAAAAGAATACTTTAGTAACATTACGTGGATCGACATCATTAGGGAAGCGGTTCATAAGCGCTCGCACCACCGTGTAGCTATCCACGTAAATTGGATTAAGCTCTTCGGTTGTAAACTGAATGATTTCGGTTGTGCTAACACATAAACGCCATTCGGTTTGGCTCAAGCCGCTATAGGCTACTACTATCATCAGTCTTGTAGGCTTTTTTTAAGTACAAATAGTTCATTGGATTGGGTTCTAACCCAACGATTTTCTTTTTGACAAACCTTACGGCCTTGTCGAAGTATAGCGGGATTGCAGGTGTTTGCTCGGCAAGCAGCTGGTTCATTTTGCCGAAGATTTTACTCCTATTCCCACTTGATTCAAAAAAGGATTCTAAATAGAGCTGATCAAACTCTTGACTTTTAAACCGGGTATAGTTTGGCCCATTGGGGCTTTCGTTGTTCGAGTAGAAGAGCGCCATGTAGTTCTCGGGATCGGGATAGTCGGCAATCCATGATCCCCTAAAGAATTGCAGCTTGCCGGATGCCATTTGTTGGCGGAACGATGGTCCAGGAACGATATCGATTTCAATCGCAATTCCAATAGCCGAGAGGTCGTGCTGAACAAACTCCAACAGGTCGGCGTAATCTTCGGTAGAGGTTAGCTTAATAGGTGCTATTCCCTTACCGTTGGGGTAACCAGCCTTTCGGAGCAATTCCGCTGCAAGCGTTGGATTGTACGTATACGGCTTGCCGTTAGGCGTATAGTCAGGAATCGATTGAGGAATCATTCCGCTTTCGGCGGCCAGCGCCATGTTCTTGCGCAGGTACTTGAGCATCTTTTGCCTGTCGAATCCTATCGCTATGGCCTTTCGCACCAGCGGGTTCATCAACGGGTGGTTCTTGGGTAGGTTCTGCGTTATGCCTAGGTACTCGGTGTTGAGGTATGGCGAAGTGAGCATCTTTATTCTATCCCCATACTTCGGGTTAAGTTTGCCGGAGTTGGTGATGATCTCATCTTTGGTTGATTGGTTAATCCCCGAGATAAAGTCGAGGTTGCCCCGGATGAACTCCATAAACTCGGAGTACTTATCGGTGATGAAGGTTACGTTTATCGCCTTGAGGTATGGTAGGCGCTGACCTTTACTATCGAATTCGAAGTACTTGGGATTTTTTACCAGCACGAGCATCTCACCTTCGCGCCACATCTTAAACATAAACGGTCCAGTTCCTACGGGGTGCTTGCGGAAGTCCTCCTTGTAACGATCTACCGCCTCTTTGGGTACAACGTAGGTAAGGGGCATTGCGAGCATCCCAAGGAAGAAAGGGGCTGGGGTTTTTATCTTAACCTGAAAGGTGGAGTCGTTTACCGCAAAAAAGCCCTTAGTGTGGAAGGTAGTGTCGAGCCCTGAGAATATCCATCTTCCGGGGCTAGCAACATCGTTGTCGAGGATGCGGCTGAACGAGTAGGCAAAGTCGGCGGCGACTACCTTACGCCCGATTCCTTTTGGGAACGCTGGGTCGTCGTGAAAGGCTACGTCGTTGCGCAGGTGGAAGGTGTACAGGGTTTTGTCGGGGCTGATGTCCCACGACTTTGCTATGGATGGCTCAACGTTAAGGCTGTCGTTAAGTTGAACGAGCCCGTTGAAGAGCTGAACGGTAGGCCAAATGGTTGGCAGGTTGCTCGCAAACGCGGGGTCGAGCGTTGCAATCCCCTTCGATTCGTTGTAGCGAATCACATCGGCGAGCTCGTGCTTCTTGTTCGAGCATCCGAATGCCGCCATTGCCATTATTAGTATAAGTATCCTTCTTACCACCAGCATCAATTTGGCTCAAAAATATAAAAAAAGGATGGTGATTGCGCATCATCTGCCCATTCGTTGGTTAAATGGCAATCATTGAAGGCCGCTCCATCTCTTCTAAAACAACAAAGGTTGTCCTATTCGGGCAACCTTTATCGTCATCGTTTAGTGGGCTATAGAAGCCTTACGGCAGTGCCACTTACCGATACCATTAGCATGCTTTGGCCTATGGTTTCGTAGTCGATATCGATGCCGACAACCGCATTGGCTCCAAGGCGAATAGCGTCGTCGATAGCTTCGCGGAGCGCAGTATCCTTTGCCTCCTTAAGCACCTCTTCGTACGACGAAGATCGACCACCAACGATATCGCGAATGCCTGCCATAAAATCTCTGAAAATATTAGCACCGATTACGGTTTCACCAGTTACAATACCGAGGTATTCCACTATCTGACGTCCCTCGATGGATGGAGTTGTACTAACAATCATAATTAGGAGCATTAGGTTTATAGCGATAAAGTTAGAAAAACCTTTCGATAATTTGCATGCGCTTGGCAACTAACTAGCTTCCCGATTTGACGAAACCGTAGTGGGTGATTAAATTTGCATCACCAAACACATATAAACATCTTGATTTACCCAAATACTTTTGAGGAAAAGGTTGGATTCGACCGAATCCGACAGCTAACCGAGCGCTACTGCGCTACCGAGCTGGCTAAGGAGAAGTTGCATGTCGTTAAGCTATCCACCAATTACGAGTGGATTACCCGCGAGATATGCCTAGTGGAAGAGCTCCGCCAAATCCTTATGATGGAGGAGGGCTTCCCTCAGACGGGCTACGTTAACGTGGACAACCTCCTGAAGAAGCTGGCCGTTATTGGCACCTTTCTAGATCCCAACGAAATGGTGCTGCTCCGTAGCGCGCTGGACGTGGTAAACTCCATCCTCAGTTTCCTCCGAAGGGTTGATGCGGAGAAGTACCCCTACTTCGTGCGCATGTCGGAGGGGATAAGCGCATTCCCGTCGGTGGTTGCAGGTATCGATGGCATCATCGACCGATTTGGCAAGGTGAAGGATAACGCTTCGCCAAGGTTGCTGGAGATTCGCCGAGAGATCAGCGCTAAGGAGTCGCAGATATCGCGCAGGATGGCTGCCATCCTTAAGAGCGCCCAAGCTAGCGGTGTGGTAGACGAGGACGTACAGATTTCCATCCGCGAGGGGCGACCCGTGATTCCGGTGAGCGCTGCCAACAAGCGTAAGATAAAGGGATTCGTTCATGACGAATCGGCCACCGGAAAGACCTTCTACATTGAGCCCATAGAGGTGGTTGAGCTCAACAACGAGATAAAGGAGCTCTACTATGACGAGCGCCGCGAGATTGTGGTAATCCTAACCACCTTTGCCGACGGCCTGCGCCCGATGCTGCCCGATCTGTTGGGCGCCATCGACTATATGGCTACGGTCGATTTCGTTAAGGCAAAGGCCAAGGTGGCGCTAGATATCGATGCGGTAAAGCCGATTTTGGTCGACTATCCGCACCTGAGTTGGCGCAACGCCAAGCACCCAATCCTGATGCTTACCCTGAAGAAGGAGGGCAAGCAGGTGGTTCCGCTCAACATCGAGCTGAACAAGGATACCCACCTGCTGCTGATATCGGGGCCTAACGCCGGAGGTAAATCGGTATGCCTTACCACGGTTGGGCTGCTGCAGTACATGGTGCAATCGGGCTTCCTGGTTCCGCTATCCGAGATATCGGAGATGGGAATCTTCGAAAGCCTTCTTATAGATATTGGCGATGAGCAGAGCCTGGAGAACGACCTGAGCACCTACAGCTCGCACCTGCTCAACATGAAGATGTTCCTACGCAGCATCAGCCCCAAGTCTATCATCCTTATTGATGAGTTTGGTTCGGGAACCGAGCCTACCGTTGGTGGAGCAATCGCCGAGGCGCTGCTGGGCCAGTTCCTAGAGCGGAAGACCTTTGGGGTGATCACCACCCACTTCTCCAACCTAAAGTACTTCGCGTCGAACGCCAAGGGTATCGTCAACGGGGCAATGATGTTCGACGTTACCAACATCCAGCCGCTGTTTAAGCTGGAGATGGGCAAGCCCGGCAGCTCGTTTGCCTTCGAGATTGCGCGAAAGATCGGCTTGCCCGAGAGCGTGCTTGCCTCGGCCTCCGAAAAGGTGGGCGACGAGTACGTGAGCATGGAGAAGCAGCTTCGGCAGATTGCCCGCGACAAGAACTACTGGGAGGGCAAGCGCGATAAGATTAAGCGCAACGAAAAGCGGTTAGACGAGCTGGTGGCTAAGTTCGAAAAGGATCTCTTGGAGATTAAGGACCTGCGTAAGGATGTGGTAGAAAAGGCAAAGGTTGAGGCTAAGACGATTCTCTCCGAGGCCAACAAGAGCATCGAGCGTACCATTCGTGAGATTAAGGAGAGCAACGCCGAACGCGAAAAGACGCGCTTAGCCCGTCAACAGTTCGAAAAGGAGAAGGAGCGTATCGAGTCGGAATCGGAAGACGAGGATACACGCATCGCCCGTAAGATGGAGCAGCTGCGCCAGCGCCAAGAGCGGAAGTCTGAAAAGGTCGAAAAAGAGATTAAGGTTCCAACGGCGAAGGCGCAAAAGCCCTTCGAAGTTGGCGATAAGGTTCGTCTTAGAGGGCAGGATGCCGTTGGCGAAATCACCCAAATCTCCGGTAAAAACGCAACCGTCGCCTTTGGAAACATCTACACATCGGTAAAGGTGGAGAAACTGGATAGAGCCTCCAACGCCGAGTACCAGCAGAAGATCCGCGAAGACCGTACCGTTTCGTCGACCGTGGTGGAGATGAGCACCCGCCGCAACAACTTTAAGAGCAACGTCGACCTGCGCGGCATGCGCGCCGACGAGGCGCTGGAGATGGTGCGCGACCTGGTAGATGAGGCCATCATGCTCAGCATCTCCGACCTGCGCATCCTGCACGGCAAGGGTAACGGTATCCTAAAGCAGCTTATTCGCGACTACCTCAAAACGGTCGACCTGGTGAAGTCCTTCAGCGACGAGCGCGAGGAACTGGGCGGTGCCGGCATCACCATCGTGAAACTGGATGTTTAGCAAGGGGGGCTTAAAGATTCGTTATCCTTCACCTTCCTCTGGTGTCTAAAAATAAATGAGAAAGGCGGAACTCTTAGAGTCCCGCCTTTCTCGCAATTCAAGGTGCTTTAATTCCCTCTTACATTCCCATATTACACCTCTTTGTATATTGAAATTAATCCAACGACCTCTTGTCCTGTATTCTTAACTGGGTACTTATTCTTCTCTACCGTTTTGGTTGTTCCGTCCTTATAGGTTAGCTTTCCTTGCTGCTTTAGGAGCGGTGTTTGACTTTTCATAACGGCTTGGTCTTCCTTGTCTATTTCTTGGGCAACGTCAGCGGGGAATAGGTCGAAGGCTGTTTTGCCGAGGGCCTCCTCTATTCGATCTACGCCAAGCAGCATTCGGGCAGATTCGCTGGCCTTTACGTAGCGGCCCGAGCTGTCCTTAAAGTAAACATACTCCGATGTGCTTCGAAGTAGTGCTTCGAACATTTGGTTGTCGGTTGTAACCTTGTCCATTGCACGCTTTTGCTCTTCTTGAACACGGGCCATCTCCTCTTGCGTTGATTGTAGCTCCTCAAGGTTCTGGCGCATTTCCTCTTCTGCTGCAGCCATCTCTTCGGCCTGAATTTTGGTTTGTTCGAGTAGCTTAGCGGTATGCTCGTTGATGCGCACGTTTTTGAGCGTAGAGGCAATGCTCTCGGCCACCTTCTCCACAAACTTTACCTTATACTCGGCGATTGGCTCCAGCGATGCAAGTTCGATTACTCCGTTTACTTCTCCATCAACCTTAAGCGGAACAAGGAGAAGGCACCTAGGAGGCGTATCGCCTAGGCCAGAGGTTATGGTAATGTAGCTTTCTGGAACCTCCAGCAGGTATATGGGCTCGGCTTCTACGAAGCAGCGGCCAACAAGGCCTTCGTTAACCTCAAAGCGTTGTTCCATCATCTTACGACGGCTGTAGGCAAAGCAGGCTGTCATGTCCAGGTATTGCTTTTCGCTGTCGTTCTGAACGAATAGGCCTCCTTGGTTAATGCCTAGGTAGCGAACCAGGTTGCTGATGATCTGGTGCGACAGCTCCTTTATATCGGTATGGTTGCTGCGAAGGATTTCGGAGAATTTGGCTACCCCTTCGTTGGCCCAGTTGTTGATCTGCTCCTCCTGCTGGCGCTGCTGCTCCTGCTCCTTACTGCGGATTAGGCTTTCCTTCATCTCTATAAGGGCATTGCTGATGTCGTCGTTATCGCTTTGGCGGGCTAGGTTCTCGTTGAAGTTCCCTTTGCCGATCTCGAAGGCAAAGTGGACTGCGCTTCCTAGCGAGTCAATCAGGTTGTTCATGGAGCGGTATATCTGACCAATTTCGGTTTGATCGTCCGAGTTCAGCTTGGTTATGCTCTTAACCTCGCCCTTGCCCAGCTTGTTGATGCTTTGGTTGATCTCGTTAATAGGCTCGGTGATTCGTGTTGCAATAAAGCGGCTCAACGCGAGGCCAATTGCAAGGCCTACCAAGGACACCAAAATGGCGATAAGGGTGTTGGTGCGTGCTTTCTTGTAGAGCTCGTTATTCGGAATGGATAGGCCAAACGCCCAGGTGGTGTAGGTTTGATCGACATTTACCGGAACCACAAAGTGCGATTTGCCATTTAAATCGACGAAGTGAGGAGTTTGGTTGTTCTTGTCGTGGGTGATGGACTGGATGGTCTCCATCAGCTTGGGATCGGTATCGCTGGGGAGCGGCTTGGCGTTCATTGCGTCGTTGGTGTGGGCAACCACCTGACCATCGTGGGATATCAGGTAGGCCGATGCCCCTTCGGGAACCTCCGTTTTTTTGATGATGCGCTGTAGCTGTTGCAGCGGGATGTCTACGGCCACGCTGCCGATTACCTTATTCTTGTACTCAATTGGAGCCGATATCGACGCCACAAAAGCCGAGGGCGATCCGTTGGGATAGCTGCTCATGTAGGGGCGCGAGATGGCTGTCTTTCGTTCCGTCTCCGAGCGCTGAAGGCACTGGTCGAGCTCGCTCTGGTCGAAGTTCGGCTTATCGATGCGGGTCATCCCTACCTTGTCCTCTGTCGAGATAAAGGTGGCCCGGCCATCTCCGTTGCCAGCCTGTAGGTATCGCCTATCCAGCGATATGTAGGCCGCATGGTAGAGCGTGATGTCGTTGTACTTGGTCAGCCTTTGGGTGACATCGTTAAGAAGGTGCGAAATGGTGCTATCCTGTAGCGTCTTCCTCTCTTCGATTAGGTTGTCGATGGCAATGCTGAGCGTTCGAACGGTACCAATGGCTCGGTAGGTGCGCATCTTGGCTCCGGTGGCGTTTACCTGAGCCTGTTCGATGTAGTACTTTTGTGCGTTCGACGTACTGTTGCTCCAGTTCGTGTAGGTGAAGAATACCCCCGTCAGAAGTAGAATTGAACTAAACGAGATTCCCACCAATTTGAAAACTTTCCCCCTTAAAGTTTGATGCTTCTTAAGCGAAAAGAAGCCCCTGAATGATTCCAACATAGTTTTATTTAAAAATGTAGCGGTGTCGAAACTATTTATTTTTATGTCTCATAAAAGGGCTTGCTGTGCGATGGATTCTTATAAAGTATTAAACGGTTTTTGGCCGACAAGGGGCGTATGGATGGGGTTTTGCTCTTTTACTCTTAAGGCAAGAGACTTGTAATGGTGATTTGGACGGTATCTTAAAGGGCAAATCTTTGCATTGGCGTGTCGGTTTATGATTATTTTTCATTTATCCCATCTTTCCGAACGCTTAATGTGGCGGCGATAGGCTGTCTGATGCAATTTCCCCATAGGTTGAGCCGACGATGCCCTACGGCTAGCTTATCCTGGCTCTTGGATGGCTCAGCATCGCTTCGGAGAGGGGTGATGCCAGATCGGCCGATGGCCTAGCCCTACTTCCGATCGGTCTTGGGGGTGGTCCGTTGATCGGTTAAGCCATCGCCGTACCGGTCTTGGGGGTGGTTCGTTGATCGGTTAAGCCATCGCCGTACCGGTCTTGGGGGTGGTTCGTTGATCGGTTAGGCCATCGCCGTACCGGTCCTAGGGGTGGTCCCGATCGGTCATCGCACCGGTCCGAATCGGCGCTAGGGGTGGCGCTAATGCCGTTTGGGTGGACCTTAAACAAAGCCAACCCCATAAAAAAGGTTCCCGAAGGAACCTGTGGTACGCTATTCCGCAACCCTGTTATGGGATCGCGTATTACGAGTCCTGAATCAGGAGGCTTACACCAGCTATCCCTGACAGCCGGTACGTCTGGTTCGTGATACTTGTGCTGTGTGTAGTGATACCCTACTGTTGGATGGCCATACGCTACTTGTCGGGCTTATCCTTGCTAGCCTTACCCTTCCTGAAGTGCCCCCTAAGCTGGTTGTAGGCCTCGCTGGCACCCTGTACGTTGTTTCGGGTTAGGTACTGAAGATGGGCGTACTGGTCGATGGCGTCGTTGTAGTTGTCGAACTCGTGCATCATCTTGGCGCTTTCGAGCTTGTAGGCAACGGCGTTAATCCGCGACACCCAGCCCCCAATGGTGCTTCCGGCTAGGTTGTCGCTGGCGAATTCGGACCAGTCAATCAGCGGGGAGTTCAGCTGCGGCTGAGTTTTGGCGAGCTGCGACACATCGGCAACCAACAGCTTGTTGGCGTTTCCGCCGCCTCTGCCGTACAGGTGTCGATCCTCGTTGGTGATGACGGGCGTATTGGGGTTCACCAGCTGTTCGAGCGCGGTTATGTGCTCCTCAATTTCTTTTAGATGATCTTTCACCAGCTTGTCGGTAATCGAACTTTTCATAGGCGTAAAGTTTTTGAAATTCGTACGACCATGTAGCTGCATGGCTTTAATCTATTTTGGGTGCTCCTACAGCCCTAGCAGGGTTGCTGGCAGATCGCTACATCTGGACGAGCCGCAAGAGTGTCCTAAAGTTAGCAAGATGTTTCTTGTTAACAAACATTTCGAAGGCAAAGGCAGATGCTCTTTTCTCGGTTTCAATAGCTATCTTAGCAAGATGCATGGGTTGCTTAACGATGGATGCGTATGGATAAGGATGCTTTTGAAGGCGAGCTAAGGCTGCTGATGGACGATGGGGGTCGAAGCCCCAAGCAGGTGCTGGTGGATTTGGTTGGGCTGGTTCGGCCCAGCGTTGCCTCCGATACTGGTTACGCCCAAGAGCGCTTTGGGTGGCTGGTAGAGCTGCTCGAGCACGATGTTCAGCTTGCCGGGAGGGTCGCCGATAACCTTTTTGGCGTGCTTAGGAGCCACAGCTTCGAGAAGCTGTTTACCGAAAGCGGAATCGTATCAACCCGTAGCTTCTGGTCCGACCTGGTGGCCAAGCTAAACCGTAAGTTCCTGCCCGAGTACTACCCCGACAACGATGCCCGACTGCTGCTGCACGAGGTATTCCATCGTCGAACCGACTACCTTTGGCTTTCCATGCTTTCGTACGCCAGCTGGCACCGCTTTGTAGAGGCGCTCCGTAAATCCGGAGTGCCGCTCGAGCTGTCGGGTCTCGAAGGTGCCATTGCCGATTCGCTCATTGTGCTGGCCCAGCGCATCACCGCCATTGCCTACGAGCCCGAAATCGACTCGAAGCTGCCCGAACTGGAGAATATTAACTCCCCGTTTCTGGAGCTGGCGCGGGCCACCAACAAGCTGGTAAAGGCGCGCAGCAACCCTGCCTCAACCCACGAGGTAATCCGCTTCGAAGAGGCCATCCTTGGCCATCTGGATAGGTGCCGAAAGCTCATCGATCACATCTACGAGAATAAGGATCGCTACGGAGTTAGCATGCACTTCATCTACCTGATTAAGCGGTTCGAGCAGCAGGTAGAGCGCTATGCCATGCTCTTTATCACCATTTGGTCTTCTGATCGTAAGCGGGTAGACGACGGGATTTCGAACCTAATGGTACACCTCGTTAAGGTTGAAAAGCAGAGGAACAGCATCCGCAAGCACCTGCACACCAACACTCGGTTGCTTCTTTATAAGATAGCTGTAAACACCTCGAAGACGGGCGAACACTACAAGGTGGCCAACCTGAAAGAGTATGCTCAGATGTTTAGGGGTGCTCTTGGGGGGGGATTGGTTGTGGGAATTTTGGCCTGCCTTAAGCTTGGCGTGTCGTACCTGCCGCTGTCGCCTTTAGGCACAGCCGTAGGCTACAGCCTTAACTATGCAATGGGGTTTGTTGCCATATACATGCTGCACTTTACCCTTGCCACCAAGCAGCCTGCCATGACAGCCTCTACCATAGCCAAAACTCTAGCCAACGGAAGCACCGACCAGCTTGTTACTCCCGATACGTTGCTGCTGATACGCCAGATTGCCCGAAGCCAGTTTGTGTCGCTGCTGGGTAACGTAATGGCATCGCTACCTTTTGCATGGCTGCTAGCAGCTAGCCTTACCTATATTGGCGGCGGACATGTTGTTGATGCGGGGAAGAGCGTTGCCCTTATGAGCGATATCAGCCCTTGGACGAGCCTCTCGCTTTTCTATGCCGCCATTGCAGGGGTGTACCTGATGCTCTCGGGGCTTATTGCCGGATACTACGATAACTTGATTCTTCACAACAGCTTTTGCCTGCGGGTTAAATCGCACAGGGGGTTGAGGCGGCTGCTTGGCGAGCGACGTCTTAGCAGGCTGGCGCAATACCTTTCTAATAATATGGGGAACATAGCCGGAAATGTTGCGCTAGGGCTATTCCTTGGATCAACATCTACCCTAGGACACTTCATAGGACTTCCCTTGGATATTCGCCACGTCACATTCTCGGCTGCTAACTTTGGTATTGCGCTGGCCGATTACCCAGGGCTTCCATCGTTGGCGATGGTTGTCGAAGTGGCAGTAGGTGTTTTTGGTATTGGGTTGATGAACGTTGTTGTGAGCTTTGGCCTTTCCATTGCAATAGCCCTATACTCGCATGGAGCCAACCCATCCGATTACCTAAGGCTGGTAAGGGTATTGGTTCTAGACTTTGTTAGGGCTCCACACCAGTACATACTCCCGTTGAGGATTCCTAGGCGGAGGCGCTAGGGTTTTTACCGTGTTTCGTTTCCGGTATGGCGCTTGGCGTTTGCCACATTCTCCGATGTCCATTCTACTCGTTGGTTGAGAGGTGCAATTCTATGGATGCAGTCCTTCACCTCGCATATCGAGCAGGCCGAAAGGTGGCAGTCCTCCACGTGCACGCTCATCTCTACGTTAGGTCCGAACTTTTCAACGATAAGGCCTTCGAGTTGGCTGGCCTCGATGTGCGCTTCCTTTACGGTGATGTACCAAGGTACCGTTAGGTGGCAGTCTATATGGTACACCGCTCCGTACTTTACAATTCGAAAGTTGTGGAGGTCTACCCACTGCATCCGGCGGTTGCTATTGATGTGCTCAACAACTTCGGATATGAGCTTCGTGTCGGCTTCGTCCATAATTCCAGCAAGGGCATGCCGAACAATCTTTACTCCTTGGTAGATGATTAATCCTGCAAAGATCATCGCGGTAACGGCATCGAGCCAAGTTTTCCCCGTAAGCTTAAGGATGATTAGTCCAGCGATGATGCCTAGGGTGGTGTAGGTGTCCGATTGAAGGTGCTTGCCGCTGGCAACAAGGGCTAGCGATCGGGTCTTTCGGCCTTGGCGGATAGCCATTAGACCAACGCCGTAGTTTACAATTGCCGAGAAGAGCACAAGGTAGATCCCGTAGTCGAGCTTAGCCAATGGGGTGGGTGATATAAGGGCCAGTATCGATTTGTAGATAATGAGCGCTCCTGCAATGGCAATTAGCGCACCCTCGAATCCTGCCGATATGAACTCAACCTTTCCATGTCCGTAGGGGTGATTCTTATCGCGCGGAACCGCAGAAAGGTAAAGGCTGTATAGGCCAACAACGCCGCCAACCACGTTTACGATGCTCTCCATGGCATCGGTAAAAATGGCTACAGATCCGGTAATGTACCACGCTGCCGTTTTGATGGCAAAGAGCGATACGGCTACAACGGCAACTATCTTTTGTGCGCTTATATTCTGCTGGGCATTGTTTTGCATGATGTTTTTTTGTGTAAAGATAGAAGGGCTAGCCTACTTTACCAAAAAAAGCTAACCGAAGCCAGCAATGCCTTTATCTGGTGGACATGCTTCCTTTAATGTTGCAATTTGGTTGTTGATATAAGATGGGGCGCATTATGTATAGTGGCTTGTTCTTCCTGTTTTATTAGAAGATTAAACAGGCGAAATTTGGACGTGAAATAAATCGGAACTACTGGCATTGAGGAGGTCGACTCACATAGCATGGATAACGAGGGCTTACATAGTAATGGTTCTTACAACGTTTTTTCGATTTTCGTGATGCGTGCGGCGTGTGTTGTGATTCCATAGGGTGCTGAGTAGTTACAATAAATCTTGCAGAAGCATGAAACGAATAACCTTACCTTGTGTTGTGCTGCTGGTTGCGCTGGCGCAGCAATCGGTGGCAAAGAAGCCATCCCAAACAGCAGAGTTTGTCCCTCAATGGGCTAAGAGCGCGGTGTGGTACCAAATCTTTCCCGAACGGTTCCGTAATGGAGATCCCACCAACGATCCAACCGTGAACGACATTAAGGGGGCCGATCCTTCCGATCCGCCCAAGCAGTGGCAGGTGCACCCATGGGGTAGCGACTGGTACGAGCGTCAGCCCTACGAAAAGGCTAACGGCGAACCGGAACTCTGGAAGCATATTCTTCGTCGTCGCTATGGGGGCGACTTGCAGGGTATTATCGAAAAGCTCGACTACCTAAAGGGTATGGGCTTTAACGCTATCTACCTTAACCCTATTTTCGACTCGCCTTCGTCGCACAAGTACGATGGGGCCAGCTATCACCACATTGACCCAAATCTAGGCCCCGATCCGGTAGGCGATAGGGTGTTAATGGAAAAGGAAAATCCATTGGATCCATCCACTTGGGTGTGGACCAAGGCCGATTTGCTGGCGCTAAAGCTTATTAATGAGGCGCACAGCCGTGGTATTCGTATCATCTTCGATGGCGTTTTCAACCATTTAGGGATAAACAGCTTCGCATTTCGAGACTTGAAGAAGAACCAGCAGCAGTCGGCATATAAGGATTGGTTTACGGTTAAGTCGTACGACGATAGCGCTAAGGGAACCACGTTCGACTACGTTGGGTGGTTTGGAGTGAAGTCGCTACCCGAGCTGTGCGAGGATGAGAATGGCATTGTTGATGGCCCCAAGCAGTACATATTTGCCGCAACCCAGCGCTGGATGAACCCGAAGGGCATGGGAACAGCGTATGGCATCGATGGCTGGCGCCTGGATGTGGCCTACTGCATTGGACATCCCTTCTGGAAGCAGTGGCGCAAGCATGTTCGTTCCATCAATCCTGAAGCCTATTTGACTGCAGAGATTGTTGAAACTCCCGAAAAGGTTAAGCCTTACCTGATGGGCGATGAGTTTGATGGCGAAATGAACTACAACTTTGCCTTTACCTGTGCCGAGTTCTTCTTTAATCCCGATACGATGCGCATCAGCGCAACGCAGTTCGATAGAAAGCTGAAAGATTTGAGGGAGTACTACCCACAGGGCGTTGCCTATGTGGTGCAAAACCTCTTTGGCAGCCATGATGCCAACCGAATTGGATCGCACATTGTAAACCGTGGTGTTGGCAACTTCCGCAGCTGGGGCGAGTATTTTGGCAAGTCGCAGGCTGCAAATAATCCGAAGTATAGCGTTCGTAAGCCTAATGCAGAGGAGCTGCAGCTGCAAAAGCTTTTTGTGATTATGCAGATGACCTACGTTGGAGCGCCTATGGTGTACTACGGTGATGAGGTTGGCATGTGGGGCGGCAACGATCCCGACTGCCGTAAGCCAATGGTTTGGGACGACATTGCCTACGCCGATGAGGTGTACAACGTAGATGGCTCCAAGCGCACCCCCGATAGGGTGGAGGTAAACAAGGACCTTCAGGCGCACTACAAAAAGCTAGTTGAAATTCGACGATCTAATCCTGCGCTGCAATTGGGCTCCATCAAGACGCTTATTGCCGATGATGCTAAGGATGTTTACGTTTTTGAGCGCGAGTATATGGGGCGTAGGCTTATTGTAGCCCTAAACAACTCCAGCAAGGCGCAAACGGTAAGCGTTGCTGGAGTTAGCGGTAGGCAAATGAAGGATCTGCTTAACGGCCAAAGCTACAGTTCGGCGAAGGGGCGCTTAACGCTCAGCATATCGCCTAAATGGGGCGCTATCGTAAGGGTGCGCTAGCCGATTCAAGAAGCTGCACATATTAAGGTACTGCCAAGAGGGTGTCTGACATGCTACAGGCACCCTCTTTTAGCCTTGACCCTGCTTAGGGAACGACTTCCTCGACTGAATAAATCATTTTCTCGCTCGAATGAACGACTTGCCCGATCGAATAAATGATTTTTTAACTCGAATAAATCATTTACCCGAGCAAAAGAGTGATGTTTTGTTTCGGCAGATCCTTATCCTACGACCACCCATCTGCTCTTGGGGCTAAACGCCAAAGCGGGGTAGCGCTTCTAAGAGCCTACCCCGCTTTGATCTATTCTTGATTAGCACTATAAGTCGATGCTTGTATTCGGATTAACCTCCACCATGGCCTCCTCTGTGAAACGAATGATCCTAGAAGGGAACTTCTTAATGAGGTTGTAGTTGTGGGTTGCAACAATAACGGTGCAGCCGGTAATGCTGATCTCGAGCAGCAGCTTCATGATGTCTTCCGATGTTTCGGGGTCTAGGTTGCCCGTTGGTTCGTCGGCTAAAAGCACCTCGGGGTTGTTGAGTAGGGCACGGGCAATGGCAATGCGCTGCTGTTCGCCGCCCGATAGCTGAAACGGGAATTTGTAGTCCTTGAGCTCCATTTTTACCTTTTCGAGGACATCGTTGATGCGTTTGTCGATCTCAAACTTGTTCTTCCATCCGGTAGATTTAAGAACGAACTCAAGGTTTTCGCGCACCGAACGATCGTTTAGCAGCTGAAGATCCTGAAAAACGACCCCCAGCTTACGGCGGAGCATTGGAATTTCCTTGTTTCGTATCTTTCTAAGGTCGAATCCGCAAATGGAGCCTTCCCCTTCTTTTATGCCTATCTCGGCGGTAAGAACCTTTATCAGGCTAGACTTTCCGCTGCCCACCTTGCCAACAAGGTAGACAAGCTGCCCCTTTTCCACTTCTAGGTTAACGTTGTTCAGCACCATGTGGTTGCCTTGGTATATGGCCGCATTCTTTATCTCAATAATTGTGTTCAATGCCATTGCTGTAGTTTTTTAAGACCCTAAGAGGCTAAGCCTTTGTCTGAGCGGTTTGTTCCGAAAGCATCTCTCCGCGACACCTTCCCCTAGGGTTTGGGAAGGAAGGCTGGCATAGCGAATTGCCATTCAAAAATAGTAAATGTTTTAGTTCGCATTCGCTTACAAAATAAATAAATAAAGTGGAGAGAATCGGGGTGCTCGCAGCTATAAAATTTAGGTTGCTGCACGATGTTCGGACAAAACTTTCTATTTTTAGGCAGAATCTATTCTCAAGTCAATGGTAAAAAACTTAGCTAAAGGTTGTGTTTCCTTCCTATTCTTTGTGATTGTAAGCTACTCAGGAATAGGACAAACCACGCAGATCAATAGAAGTGAGGAGCGCCTATATCGTGAGGCGCTGGAGTTGTTCGAGAAGGAAAAGTATGCATCCGCTCAGCATCTTTTCGAGGAGTATCTTTCGGCGGTAGGCTCCAAAAATACGATGCAGAAGGGGAATGCCGAGTTCTACAAGGCAATGTGCGGCGTTCATCTCGAAAATCGGGATGCCGAACGCGAGGTGCGTAGCTTCGTGATGCACTATCCCGAAAACCAAAAGGTAAACTATGCAAACTTTGCTTTAGGAAATCTTTACTACAAGCAAAAGAAGTATGCCGATGCGGTTTACTGGTATGGTAGGGTTGAAACCAATGCCCTTGGATTCAACGATAAGTGCGAGTGCTTCTTTAAGAGAGGCCTGTCGTACTACTACATTAACAAGAAGGACTTGGCGGCGCAATCTTTTGCCGCCA
The DNA here is from genome assembly GCF_004340205.1 of Acetobacteroides hydrogenigenes. NCBI lineage: Bacteria > Pseudomonadati > Bacteroidota > Bacteroidia > Bacteroidales > Rikenellaceae > Acetobacteroides > Acetobacteroides hydrogenigenes. The sequence goes on along the minus strand of NZ_SLWB01000001.1, from coordinate 139,694 downwards.
TAAAGGATGTAGATAACAAGTACTCGTCGCCGGCAACCTACTACTACTCGCAGATTGCCTACGAGGAGAAGAACTACGCTACCGCGTTAAAAGGATTTACGGTGCTGCTCAACGATGAGTCGTTTGGGCCAATTGCGCCCTACTATATCGTTCAGATATACTACATCCAGCGCAACTACGAAAAGGTGATAGAGCAGGGGCCAAAGCTGCTCGAATCGTCTACGCAGTCGCGTTCTGCCGAGATATCGCGCCTAATTGGCGAGTCGTACTACCGGTTGAAGATGTACCCCGAGGCCTTGCCCTACATCAACCGCTATGCCGACGAGGCCAAGAACATAACCCGAGAGGATAGCTACCTGATCGGCTTCATCAACTTTAAGGCAAACAACCATAAAAAGGCGGTAGAGTCGTTCGAGCGTATTGTTTCTGGCGACGACTCGTTGAGCCAAAACGCCTACTACCACCTTGCCTATAGCCAAATGCAGCTCGATGCCAAGCAAAAAGCCCTTCAGGCATTCGGCATGGCATCTAAAATGAGCTTCGATAAGGATATTCAGGAAGACGCGCTTTTCAACTTTGCCAAGCTAACCTTCGAACTTAACTATAATCCGTTTAACGAGGCCATCACGGCATTTAACAGCTACATCGAAAAGTATCCCAATAGCCCACGCGTTGACGATGCCTACGAGTACCTGATGATTGCCTACACCAATACGAAAAACTACAAGGCCGCGCTCGAATCGCTGCAAAAGATAAAGAAGCAGGACGTCAAGACGAAGTCGGCCATTCAGCGCGTTGCCTACTATCGCGGGCTGGAGCAATTCCAGAACTTGAACTTTAAGGATGCAATTGCATCGTTCGATTTGTCGTTAGAGAACTCGAGCTACAATCACACGCTTGGAGCACTGACGAAGTATTGGAAGGGCGAGAGCTTCTACCGATTAGAGGACTACGATAGCGCCCAGAGGCTTTATGGTGAGTTCTTGCTTGCTGCTGGTGCCTTCGATCAGTCAGAGTATAAGCTTGCCCACTATGGACTAGGCTATAGTGCCTTTAAGCAAAAGAAGTACGACGAGAGTATGGTCTGGTTTCGTAAGTATACCAGCTTCCAAGAAGTTCCTTCGAAACCAGCATTGGCCGATGCCTACAATCGTATAGCTGATATTCTCTTCTTCGAGCGAAAGTATTGGCTGGCAATTGAGAACTACGATAAGGCTTATGCGCTCAACGCCTCCGATCCCGACTACGCACTTTATCAGCGTAGCTTCGCGCTTGGCTTGGTCGATCGTCCCGAGCGAAAGATCGAGTCGATGAATACCTTCCTTCAGAAGTATCCAAAATCACCGCTTGTAGACGATGCCCTGTTTGAAATAGGTCGCACTTACACTCAAATCGAGCAGTTTGACAAGGCAGAGGAAACATTCCAGAAACTGGTGGATAAGAATAAGGGGTCGAACTACTATATAAAGGCTCTTGTAGAGTTAGGCTTGATTAACGTGAACAAGAACGACGACGATAAGGCGCTTGAGTACTATAAAAGGGTTGTGGAAGATTTCCCTGGAACCAACGAGGCTAAGAATTCGCTTCTTGCTATAAAGGAAATTTATGTCGATAAGAATGATGTGGATTCATACTTTACCTATGCTCAGAAGTTGGGTAAGGATGTAAGCCTTGGCATGGCCGAAAAGGATTCGCTGATGTATTCTGCTTCGGAGCGCGCGTATTTGGCTAATGACTGCGCCAAGGCAATTCCAGGGTTTAAGAAGTACATAGCAACCTTCCCTAATGGCGACTTCCTGCTAAACTCGTACTTCTATCTGGCCGATTGCCAAGAGCGAAGCGGAAACCTTGGCGATGCTGCTACAGCCTACAAGTACGTTAGCGAAATGCCAAAGAACCAATTCTCGGAGGTGTCGCTTAAAAAGTATGCTAATATAAGCTTTGGCTTAAAGAACTATAAGGAGGCATTAGCAGCCTACGAAAAGTTGGAGGTTAATGCCGAGAATAAGTCGACCCTACTTGAAGCGCGTGTTGGAATGATGCGAAGCGCCAACGAGGAAAAGCTGCTCCAGCAGGCAGCAGATGGCGCAACTAAGCTGCTATCAACCGAAAAGGCTTCGGCAGAGCTGCTTCGTGAGGCCCATTACGTAAAGGCTAAGTCGCTTTACGGTTTGGGAGATTTGGATGGTGCTTCTGCCGAATTTGCTCAGATTGCCACCAACGTTCGTACCAAAGAGGGTGCCGAGGCTAAGTTTATGAAGATTCAAATCTCCTATCAGCAAAAGAAGCTTGATGCGGTGGAGAAGGAAGTGTTCGAGTTTGCCGATATGAATACTCCATTCCAGTACTGGATCGGAAAGAGTTTCTTGATACTTGGACGATTGTACATGGATAAAAATGATGCCTTCCAAGCTAAAGCAACGATCCAAAGTGTTCTGGATGGTTACTCCGTAAAGGATGATGGGGTAGTTGATGAAGCAAATAAGCTGCTGAAGGAGATCGAAGAGATCGAAAAGGCAAAGCAGAACGTTCAACAAGCACCGGTTGAGGTTATTCAAAAGTAAGCAATGATGAAGAAGATTCTATACACGTTACTTGCGCTGGCTCCCGTAGCTGCGCTTGCACAAACCCAAGAGAAAACGCTTAACAAGCAGGTTGAGGTAACCCGTTCGTACGAGCCTACCATCAACGATGCTTCTAAGCTAAACATAATGCCTAAGATTACGGATACGCTTAAGCTAACCCCTAACTTTAAGTACTCCATATTCTCGAAACCATTAGAGTCGTACTTTCCGGTAAAGCCTATTGCAGCGGCAAAGCTGGTGGACGAACCGAAAACCGATTTGTACGACTTCTTTATTCGAGGCGGTATTGGCAACTACTCTACCACGCTTTTTGATATCTACTACAATAGTCCGCGGAACCAAGACTACAGCTATGGTGCCTACTTTAAGCATCGCGCTTCAACGGGCAAGGTAGAGTTGGAAAAAGGACCTAAGGTTCCAACAAATAATTCGAAGAATGAGATTGCCCTTTTTGGAAAGAAGATCTTTAGTAGTGCAATTTTAAGCGGAGGAGTATCCTATAGCCACAATCGGAACCTGTTTTATGGCATTGATTCGGCCCAGATGGCTAAGCCTACGTTCCGCTTCAATAAAGATTCCTTAACGCAGTATTTTAATAATATTAGAGCAGAGGTTAACCTAAAGTCGTTTTACCTAGACTCTACTCACATCAACTACAAAGCATCGGTTGGCTACGATTACTACAACGATAAGTCTGATTTTGGTGAAAATCACGTTTCGGTAGGAGGTGAAGTCTTTAAGTATATTCAGAAAGACTACTTAGGTGCTGGCTTGAATATATTGCACGTTGGCAAATCGGGTAGTTTCGATACCGTGTCGAATACGGTAGTTTCGGTTTTGCCAATGCTACGCAAGTATGGAAGTTTTTATACGGCATCAATTGGGGTGAACTTTACCAACGATGTGTGGGGCAATAACACTAGAAGCTACTTCTTCCCTATGGGGCATTTGACCCTCGATGCTGCTGGTAGTTTTTTTGTTCCCTATGTTAAGGTTGGAGGCTATCTTGAGGTGAACTCCTACAAGAAGATTACCTCTGAAAATTCTTTTGTAATGCCGGGGATTTACGTGGAAAATACGGCGCATAAGATGGTACTCTCTGGAGGAATAAAGGGTAATGTAAGCGCCTCTGTATCGTACAACGTTTGGGGTGGCTACGAGCTGATCGATCATCAGTTCTTCTTCCTTAACGAGAAGGGAAGCAAGCGCTACTATAACAATTTCAACGTGATTTACGATAATATGTCGAAGACAACCTTTGGCGGTGAGATTGCCCTAGCCGTAAAGAATTTCTTGGATATTGGTGTGCGCGCACAGGTCTACAGTTACTCGCTGGATAACGAGGCAAAGGCTTGGGGTATGCCAGCCTTCGAATCGTCGGTTGATGCAGCCTACCGCCATAACGAGAAATGGACGTTTAAGGCATCTGTATTTACCGTTGGATCGCGCTACGTAAGATGGATGGACAACTACAACAGCAAGGGTGAACTTATCTTGCCAAGGATGCCTGCTGTTAAGTTAAGCTCGTTTGTTGACGTTAATATTGGTTGTGAATACCAATTCACCAAGCGTATTCATGCCTTCATCAATATCAACAACCTGCTAAATAGCAATTCGGACACCTACTACCAGTACAGAACCTACGGGATTAATGGCGTAGTAGGGGCTAGTTACTCGTTTTAGCACTGGCTGGGGCTAGGTTAAGCTGTTAAAAGCTAGCAATAATCTTTTGCCCTAAAGGTTGCTATTGGCTCGTTTTTGGGATATAATTGCTATATTTGCATGTAATCCTGCCTAAGTTAATTAAGGATTAATCTTAGGCAGGATTTTTACATGAATAGTACGATCAAAAAACATAAATTTTTGCAAGTAATGAGCAATCTTGACGCAGAAAACAATGAACTCAATTCAAACAATAGCTACTCGGCCGATAGTATTCAGGTGCTCGAAGGGCTTGAGGCAGTTCGCAAGCGTCCGTCGATGTACATTGGCGATGTGGGAGTCCGTGGATTACACCACTTGGTTTACGAGGTAGTAGACAACTCTATTGACGAAGCTCTTGCCGGATATTGTAAGAACATCAACGTATACATAAACGAAGATAACTCCATTACCGTTGAGGACGATGGTCGTGGTATTCCTACCGATTTTCACGAAAAGGAGCAGAAATCGGCCCTTGAAGTGGTGCTAACCGTGCTCCATGCCGGTGGTAAGTTTAACAAGGATTCCTACAAGGTTTCTGGTGGCCTTCACGGGGTGGGGGTGTCGTGCGTAAATGCGCTTTCTATAAAGCTTGTTGCCGATATCTACCGCAATGGTAAGCACTACCGTCAGGAGTACAGCCAAGGAAAGCCAATGACGGAAGTCGAGATTATGGGTGATACCGACCGTACCGGAACTACCATCACCTTTAAGCCCGATGCTGAAATCTTTACAACAACCGAGTATAGCTATGATATCCTGTCGGCTCGTTTGAGAGAGCTAGCTTTCCTAAACAAGGGGATTAGCCTCAATATTAAGGATAGACGCGAAGTTGAGGAGCAAATCTTGGAGGATGGATCATCGGTCTCTGGTTATAAAAATGACAGTTTTTACTCTGAGTTAGGCCTGCGCGAGTTTGTTGATTACCTTGACGGAACCCGCGAAAAGCTAACCGAAAACCCTATCTTTATTGAAGGAGAAAAGAACGGAGTTCCTGTGGAGATTGCCTTCCAGTACAATACCAGCTTTTCGGAGAACGTTCACTCGTACGTAAACAACATCAACACCATAGAGGGAGGTACTCACCTTACCGGTTTCCGTCGCGGATTAACGCGTACCCTTAAAAAGTATGCCGACGAATCGGGAGCACTCAGCAAAGTGAAGTTCGAAATTAACGGCGACGACTTCCGCGAAGGTTTAACGGCCGTTGTATCGGTTAAGGTTGCCGAGCCTCAGTTCGAGGGGCAAACCAAGACGAAACTGGGAAACTCGGAGGTTTCGTTGGCCGTAGATCAGGCAACCAGCGCAGCATTGGAGGCCTACCTCGAGGAGAATCCAAAGGATGCCCGACAGATTGTTTCGAAGGTGATTCTTGCGGCTACTGCCCGTCACGCAGCCCGTAAGGCGCGTGAGATGGTTCAGCGTAAAACCGTTCTTTCGGGATCGGGGCTGCCCGGTAAGCTGGCCGACTGCTCGGAGCGCGATCCTGGCGTGTGCGAGATCTTCTTCGTCGAGGGAGACTCGGCAGGTGGTACGGCTAAGCAAGGTCGCGACCGCAAATTCCAGGCAATTATGCCGCTTCGTGGTAAAATCCTGAATGTGGAAAAGGCCATGCAGCATAAGATCTTCGAGAACGAGGAAATCAAGAACATGTTTACTGCGCTTGGCGTTAGTATCGGAACCGAGGAGGATAGCAAGGCACTTAACCTAGCTAAACTCCGCTACCACAAAATCATCATCATGACCGATGCCGACGTAGACGGTAGCCACATTTCGACCCTGATGATGACCTTCTTCTTCCGATACATGTTCGATCTGATTAAGGAAGGATACCTATACATTGCCACTCCACCGCTCTACTCGGTTAAGAAGGGCAATAAGCAGGTGTACTGCTGGAACGAGGATGAGCGCGATAGGGTTAGCGTGGAGATGAGCGGCGGTCGCGAAGGCTCGGTTCACGTTCAGCGATACAAAGGTCTTGGAGAGATGAATGCCGAGCAGCTTTGGGAAACCACTATGAGTCCTGAGAATCGTATTCTTCGTCAGGTTACCATTGACAGCGCTGCCGAGGCCGATCGTATCTTCTCGATGCTCATGGGCGATGAGGTTCCTCCACGCCGCGAGTTTATCGAGCGAAATGCGAAGTACGCCAAGATAGATGCGTAATAGCCAACTGTTAGACAATAGACTTTAGATATTAAAGAGGAGGGTGCTAAGCCTTCCTCTTTTTTTAGCGAAAGGTGTTGCATGTTTAGCTGTTTTCTATTCATAGGCCATGGTAGAATAGTTGTTCAGTCGTTAAGCCTTCCTTAAATTCTGCTACCTTTGCCCCACTTAAAATCCGCATGCAGACAATCTGTTTTATAGTAAACTCTAAGAAGAAACGGGCAGAAAACCTGGTGAGCCAAATAGAGGCTGCCTTTGGTGCTCGTTACCAAACAACTATCCGGTACACCTCGGCCAGCCGAGATGCTGAACGGTTAGCGGCTGCTGCAGTGGAGGATGGTTGCTCATATTTGGTGGCCGTAGGTGGCGATGGCACCGTAAACGAGGTGGTAAATGGCCTGATGTCGCTCTCCGAAGCACAGCGTAGGGCCGTTGCTGTTGCTGTTCTTCCTTGGGGTACCGGTAACGATTTTGCCCGCTCAGTTGGGGCTTCGGCTTTGGTAGAGGAATTGTATGCGCAGATTGAAAGGGGGGATACCTGTTCGACGGATGTGGGGAAGGTGCAGTATACGCAGCCCAACGGGTTGGCTGCAGTTCGCTACTTCGTTAACATCGGCGATATCGGCATTGGTCCCAGTACCGTTCTAATGGTGGAGAGGCTAAAACGGCTGGTTGGGCCAAAAATTGCCTTTTGGATTGGAGGTTTTTGTACCATCTTTTTCCGTAGGCCGAGGATGGTGGCCATAGAGGCCGACGGCTACCGCTTTAGAGGACGAGCAATGGCTGTTTGCATGGCTAATGGGCGCTACTTTGGCAGCGGGCTGGGTATCGCTCCTGGAGCCATTATCAACGATGGCGTACTCAACCTAGTTGTTGTTGGGCGCGTATCGGCCTTAACCTTTCTTCGATTCACCGGTAAGCTGCGGAAAGCCGAGCCGGTAATCCACCCCGAAGTACACTACGTAGATGTAACCCAATGCAGAATTCTCTCCGATACGATGGACTGCCCGCTGGAGCTCGACGGCGAGGTGCTGGGCGCCGCGCCGCTGGAGGTGGAGCTGCTGCCAGGTGCCGTTCGCTTTCTCGTTGATGCAGATCGGGCGAAGGCCGTTTGCAAGGCGCTTGTCTCAAGTAGCGAAAATTCGCCTAAGGTAAATTGTTGTGCGCACCCTTAGCTGCCGCTAAAGTGCCGCTGCTTGGCCATCTGTTGAGGATGGCTTTTTTTGTGCGATCTTTCAGGTTAAACCGCTGATGGATGGTGCTATGCCGATTGGTATTATTAAAAATAAAGCTAATTTTGCGCCATCTTTTGTAATCGTCTTTTCCAGTATATGCTCTATTCCCTTGTCGGTAGTAGTTGGGTGGGAGAGGTTATAATTGAACAACAGCAATCCGTTTAAAAAAATCACACCGCTTACCATGAAAAAAGCCGCTCTTCTTTTTCTGAGTTTGGTAGCCGCTATCTCCCTCTTTGCCCAAGGCGAGGGCGAGATGACGGTTTCCGGCTTACGCCACTGCCACAGCCCCAACAGCTGCGCCAGCATCCAATCGTTAACCGCCAACTGGAGGATTACCTCCTTAATGGGCGAGCCTCTTGTTCGCATATCGTTTAAGTGGACGGCTGGCGCCAATACTCCTGCCAACTTTTTCGATAGCCGTGACTTTATCGTGCTGCGCTGCGTTGCCAAAGGCAGCTCGCAGGTGGTGGGCTACATCCGCAGCGGCGGCGATTGCCCCGTTTCGGGTAAGGGGTACGGCCACAACACGGGCGGATCGCCCTCGTGGACGTCGATCTTCTGCGACTCGGAGGGCAACAGCCTCGGCTACTCGGCCGAAAAGACCAAGGAAATATGGAAAAAGGGCTTCTCGGTTGCCGGCGTGTCGCTGGTGCGCTCGGGCGGGCTCGATGCCGACAAGCCCAATACTTCTCAATCGTCGGGCACTGGAGGTGGCGGCACACCAACCACTACGGTAACGGGCTCGTCGCAGTCGCAGCGGATGGCCGAGCTGCAGGCCAAGCAGCGCAAGCTCGAGGAGGAGAGCAAGCAGCGCCAGCAACAGCAGCAGCAACAGCAGCAACGGGCGGCTCAGGAGCGAGCTCGTCAGCAGCAAACCGATCGCAGCCGCCAGCAGCAGACCATCCGACAAACTTCGCCCGGCGAGGCTCGCCGCTTCGAGAGTGAAATGGCCAATAACTACTACAAGGACTCGCAGCGCGAAACCCAGGAGATGCTCGACAAGGTGAAGCAGGGTGCGCAGGATATGATGAACACCTGGGTACAAATCGCCGAGAAAAACCGCATAGAGAATGAAAAGTGGAAGGCGGAGTGCGCTGCCAAGGATCGCGCTTGGGAGGCGAACGAAGCCCGCAAGAAGCGCGAGAAGGAGGAACTCGAGCGCCAGTACGAGGAGCGCATGCGCCAGAAGGCCGAGGAGCGCCGACGCGAGCAGGAGGCCAAGGCTGCTCAGGCAACCCTGCTTGGGCAGAACCGTTTGGCCATCGTCAACGAGTTTAATGCTTCGGACATTCCGCTATCGTCGGAGCAGGGCTCGAGTGATAAGCTCTACTACTTTGGCTACTCGTTCAGCAGCGACATGCTCAAGGACAACACCTGCACGTTCCTCATCACCCCAACCTTTGAGGTGGGCCGACGTGCCGACGGTACTTGGCCCTACACCTCCAACGTAGAGGGTGAGCTGAGGCTGACGTTCTATTCCTCCTGCATTCTGCACGGAGCCTACAGCACCTACGACGAGGCCGAGCAGGCCCGGCAGCTGTTTATGAGCATGCTGCAGAAAACAGGGGTAGCCTTTAAGGATAAGGCGTACGCGGGTAAGGTGGCCACGGTGCTGCCCAAGCCGATGCCCGCTGTGGCCCCTGCGCTAAAGGCCAGCTTCGAGGGGGCCGAGCAGCTCTTTGCCAGCGACAAGTACGACGCTGCCCTACAGCAGCTCTTCGATACCGAACGTCAGCCCGGGGGTAGCTCCGAGCAGGGTGCCTACCTCAAGATATGGGCCTACGATAAGCTCCTTACCTATCCGCATACCGACTCGCTGGAGCTGCTGCTGCCCATGCACCAGGCCATCAACAGCTACTTGAGCACCTACGCCAGCTATCCCATAAAAGAAAAGTACGCCGAGGTACAGGCGCTACAGCAGCGGTACGACGGCTTGGGGCTCGGCTACCAGCGCGTGGCCGCCGCCCTGAGCGGCAACGCCGAGGAGCAGTACCAGCTGGGCATGGTCTTCTACAGGAGCCAGCTCTACCGAAGGGCGATGGAGCAGCTTACGCGCAGCGCCGAGCAGAAGCACCCCAAGGCCTGCGGTAAGGCGGGGCTGCTCTACTATACCGGCTTAGGTAGGGTGAAGCCCGATCCGAACCGCTCGGCCAAGTACCTGACTTGGGCCGTGGAGGCCAACGACTGGGAGGGCGTTACCCTAGCCGCCTACCATTACCTCGATGGCCTTGGAAACTTCCGAAGAGATGCCGATAAGGCTGCTGAACTCTTCAAAAAGGCCTACGAAATGAGCCAGACGCAGCGGGATAACCCGGATGCCGATGGCGCTATGTTCCTCACCGGCCAAATCTGCCGCTACGGCCGCTGCGGCGAACCCAACTACTACTGGGCCTCCTTCTGGTACAACAGGGCGGCCCAGCAGTCCCACTCAGTGTACCAGAAGCTAGCCCAGAAGAAGGCCAACGAGGTTTCCTCGTTCCTCGATAGCAAGATGTGGGGCAATACCTACTTCAACCGAAAGGACTACCCCAGCGCCATTCGGAGCTATAGGGACGCTTACAACATCATTAAGGATGCCCAGGTGAAGGATCGCCTCTTTGAGGCGCTGCTCGCCAATGCCGACCAGCTCTTCCTCGAAAAAAAGGACCGGTACAATGCTCGGAAAGCCTACGATGAGGCGGGCGAGCTGGTGGGAGCCGACCAGCAGAAGCTGGCCGTAATCCTGCCCAAGCTCGAGGAGTTCGTGTACAGCGAAATGCGCGGGTACTCGTTCGGCTTTACCTCTCCGTCCGATCATCATAAGCTCAGCTTCTACTTGGCCTGCTTCCCCAACGGCAAGTTTCGCCAGAACCTGACCAACGTAATCGACTTTGTTTACCCCAACGCGGCCAAGTACGACTACAAGTGGGATTACTACACCAGCGCCAAGCGGCTCTACCTAATAGCGGCCTTCACCCACTCCAGCTCGGGCAAGGCGTCTCGATTCGTGAAGAAGGCGCAGAAGTGCATGAAGAAGCTGCCCGGATACGGCGAGCGGAGTATAGGCTTCGGCTACGATCCGAGCACCAAGGACGACTGGACCAAGGGCAAGCTCGTAGTTTCCGCGGTGCTAAAGGGCTACCCCGCCGAGGGAAGTGGCTTGCAGCTCAACGACGTGATTACCCACATCGATGGCATCCCTGTCGAGAAGCTGGAGCCCTGGCAGGCTCGCGAGCTGATGCGCTCCTTCACGAGCGACGAAAAAGGGGGCTGCTGCTACATCACCTTCATTCGGCCGGGCGAAATCCTGCGCCGGGTAATCCAGGTTTGCGGCAAGTAGGTGCAGCATGTGTTGCTATTGATACAAAGAAAGGGCTACCCGTTGAGGTGGCCCTTTCTTCTTGTGGTACCATCTTGTATGGGCTGTACTAGAAAACCCTATGCCTTTAAAAACTCTGATTATTCAGTAGGGATAGATGTTTTTTTAATGGGCTTCATTTTGTAAACAATAGGTAAATAGCAAGATAGCCTTTGATCTTGCTTGGCGGGTTTTCTTTAATCTGAGATTAGAAGCACTCTTTCCCTATCTCCGAATAGGCTTGGAGTTTCTCCGATCATGCTTCAAGCTTTCCGGAACATGCTTGGAACTTCTCCGAACATGCTTCAAACTTTCCGGAACATGCTTGGAGTTTCTCCGATCATGCTTCAAACTTTCCGAAACATGCTTGGAGCTTCTCCGATCATGCTCCGAGAAGTTCAAAGCCTCTATTTTTTTACTCTATGGGTATTTGGAGAAGCCCAAAGGAGACCTGCATCCGTAACCGGTAGGTATGTCTCCCATTAGCTCCAACACTGTAAACAACCACCGATGCAGCGTTCTCAGCAAAACGCATACGGTTAGCACCGACCTTGCCATACGATACCTCGAATTTATTGGAGTAATTTAATTGTTGTCTATCAAGTTGTTGAGTGTTTTGCGCTCTAAGTTTTTTACGTCTACGGGTCAGCCCTAAGGAGCTACGGGTCGGCCCCAAGGAGCTACGGGCTAGCCCCAAGTAACTACGGGTCGGCCCCAAGAAGCTACGGGTCGGCCCCAAGAAGTTACGGGCCAGCCCCAAGGAACTCCGGGTCAGCCCCAAGGAACTCCGGGCCAGCCCGAAGGAGCTACAGGCTAGCCTCAAGAAGCTACGGGCTAGCCCGTAGCAGTATCAGGCCTACCCGTAGCCGTAAAAATATAGCCCAAAGCACTACTCTGCCCACCTGTTAGACCAACGATGAAGCTGAACCAAACAACGGTACTACCCGCCCATCCTATGGCTACAGCTGCCGATAGAACGCTACAACTTTTTAACCTTTACCGAACAACCGTAGGATATTTTAGCTACATTTCGCTCATCTATTTTTAAATCGTAAACCTAGGATAAGTATTGTAGTAGAACAACGCTTCGTGTGCGCCCCTTTCGGGGTTGCTGGGGTTTACGGTATAGATAGATGCACCTCTTTTGCGGAAAAGGTATACAATACCTACCGATTTGGGTGTATATATGCACCTTTTGGAGGATGAAGGTGCATATATAAGTAAGTTAGCGGCAATCCACCCTATACCAGAGACATTGATTACTTGGGCGAACGTTTTAAGAGGGCAAAAATAGGCATGAGAATGGAGATTAAATTGCGGAGTTGTAAATGTCACAAAAACAGCGTTTTACAAAAACGTTAGTCAGAACCTTAAAAAAAACAGCACCCTTTGATAACCAATAAACAATTCTAATAATAAAACTTCTCAAAAAAAATTTTATCTTTGTGGCATTATGAGGCAATAATAACTCCATATCGTAATCTTTATTCTCAATCAATTCTGATTGGGACTTTTGTTATGCATTTATTGTTAAACAAATTGTATTATGCTTCTCTGAAAGCATAATGTGAATTTAATTGCTTCATAAGATGAAATCGAATAAAAATTCAACGCTAATATTCATTATTGTTGTGGTCGTAATTGACACGGCAGGTTTTGGTTTAATATTTCCTGTACTTCCACAACTTTTAACTAATTTACTTCATTCCGATATAAGTACGGCAGCTAAATATGGAGGCTGGCTCTCATTTGCTTATGCCGCTATGCAATTTGTGTTTGCACCAATTCTCGGCAATTTAAGTGACCAATATGGAAGGCGACCAGTGATTTTAAGTTCGTTGTTTGGCTTCAGCATTGACTGTGTTTTTCTTGCTTTTGCACCTAATATTCTGTGGCTCTTTGTTGGGCGGACAATCGCAGGAATAACTGGTGCAAGTTATTCTGTAGCATCTGCCTGCATCGCGGATATAAGTACCGAGAAAAATAGAACAAAAAACTTTGGGATTGTAAACGCAGCATTCGGTTTGGGATTTATTATTGGCCCAGTAATTGGAGGAACATTAGGTCGGTTCGGAACGCATACTCCCTTTATAGTTGCAGCCATACTTAGTTTTATCAATTTCACCTTTGGCTATTTCTTTTTTCCCGAATCGCTAAATACTGATACCCGTAGAACATTTGAGTGGAAAAGGGCTAACCCATTTGGTTCTCTAAAGCATTTAAGTGAATTCCCATTGATAAATACATTGTTACTTTCAATGATTTTTGTATCAATAGCAAACCATAGCATGGAAAGCGTTTGGGCTTATTTCACAATTGAAAAATTTAAATGGAATACATCGCTTATTGGTTATTCATTAGCCGTGATAGGTTTGTTATCAATTATTGTTCAGTTATGGCTAGTCGGCATTTTGGCAAAGAAACTTGGCGACAGACGAATGGCAGTATTTGGTCTCATGCTTATGATGACAGGATTTTTTCTTTTTGCTTTTACAGAGTGGCAATGGTTGCTTTTAGGAGCATTGTTAATATATATTATTGGTGGAGTTCAGGGAACGGCTATTCAAAGTATTACGTCTTCTATTATACCCGACAATGAACAAGGAGAATTGCAAGGTAGTCTTGGCAGTTTAATGGGTTTAACAACACTCATTGCCCCGCCGCTAATGACAAGTAGCTTCTCATATTTTACAGGTAAGAATTCTGCAATTTATTTTCCAGGCATTTCTTTTTTAATTGCAGCCTTACTTACACTGATTAGTTTAATTTTGTTGATTAAAAGTTTCAAAAAAAACAAAATGAAAAAATAAGGCAGCCGCTAACAACGGGTCATAAAACATGCCGGTTTAAGTGGGTTTGCAACATTTCGTCCCGCATCGTGGTTTGTTACGGCGGATACAGACGCAGCACGCAATCCGGCACGTTTTATACCCGCGAACGTTGGCGGTAATGCAAAAAGATGCTACAAAATTGTAACATTATGATTAAAAATAAGAGAATGAATATTGGGTCAATAATAATCTGGGTGATTGTATTTCTTGTGATAGTTCCATTGATTAATAAAGGATTTGGTCAATTAAAAGCTCAATCTAATCCTGATACACCTGTAGGTTTTGGATATAAAATAATGTGGATTGCTGTTAAAACAGACAGCCAAGAATTAGTCGCTCAAACGATTGGATTAAAAAAGACTAAACCTTCAAATTGGAAAAACGGGATTGATAAAGCCTACAAGGATGCAATATTTATAACGCCAGTGATTGATAATTGGACACTGATTGTAGGAATGGGCTTACCGACAGGAGACAGTAAAGAAAGTATTGACCAAGTTTCTGATTTATTAAACCGATTAAGCAAACAATTTGGAGAAGCTCAATTCTTCTGTACTCATAGAGTTGTAGAGTATCATTGTTGGATTAAATCAACAAACGGCAAGATTGATAGGATATACTCTTATCTTGGAGAGAGGGGAGAAAATATTGTGATTAAAGGTCAACCAACCGAAATTGAGAAAAAATACAACTTGATTGATACTTTTTCCGAAGAAGCAAAAAAGGATAATTATTTTGACCGAGAAGATTTAGTATTTCCAGACGAACAATTAGTAATGACTATTGCAGGTAATTGGAGTATTGACCCGACTTTACTTGACAAACGGACAGATATAAAAGGACTTGGATTAATAAGTAAATAAAATGCACATACCGCCAACACACAATATAGCCAATAAGGGTTTCGGTGGTATACGGAGGTTTGCAGCCCGCTTTAACTTTTCGTGTAACTTGATAGGTAATCGCCCGCAATTCCTTTCTGGCCATATTGTTACACGTTGGCGGTAATTTTAAAACGACACTACAAAAAAACAATAAATGAATTGGGTTGCAATTTTCAACAGACTTTTTGAAATAATAAACACACAGGGTGAAACCTATTACGGTGGAACAAGGTTTCTTGACACTATTAGAGAAGTAAATTATGGTGTTCCTAACTATCAGACCTATATTGACCAAAGACGAGAACAAAATAAAAGCACAAGTCGAAGGGATTATTACTTTGATTTGTTTATGGAACAAACAGAGCCTGACAGACTACAAATTGCAAATTCAATTCTTGATACGGTTGGACACTTACTACCAGAAAAAGAGGCTGCCATTCGACAACTTTTAGGACATCCCCAACAAGTACAAGGACCTCAAGCTGCGATTCCTCAAGACCTTTGGAATGCTGACCGACTTACCGAATATTTGGAAGGAATGGATAATGCAATTACGGAGGTAAACTATGAATACACCTTGACCTTAGCTTATACTTGCCTTGAAGGGTTTTATAAGTCGTTCATACGAGAGAAAATACCTGCTCAAATAGCATTAACAGAATTGACCCCAATGTCAGTTCATATCAGAAACTATATCAAAAGCCAATTAGACGCTAATGGTATAGCTTACCCAGATCAAGTATTGACACTAATTTCAACAGTAACAAATGCAGTTTGTAATGCCAGGAATAATTTCAGTGACTCTCATAGCGGAAACAGAGCGGAAAAGTGGCTTGCTGTTTACTTAAGAGACAACGTAAACTCAATTGTAAAAATGCTTTTAAATTTCATCTAAACTTAAAGACTATGTATTGTATAGAATGTGGGGCACAAATCCCTAACAACTCAAAATTCTGCTCCCACTGTGGATACAAACAAATCGAAGGAGAACCTTCATTAAATGAAAAATTAGCAGAAGTAATAATTGAAAAAGAGATTACAAGACAAGTTGTTGAAGAACATAAAACTTCTATTGACTTTGAATTTTTGAAAAAAGTTATGGGTTGGTATCTAGCATGGGTATTACTCCATTTGGGCCTTCTACTAATTGGTTCTGACGGGATTTTTGATGGAGACAATATGGGTGCGAAAAGATTTTGGCCACTAGGCGATTATGCAGATTTAAATGAAGTAAATTATTATGATATAACAGAGTTTTTAGTTTATACAATCTTTCCATTAGCAATATTAGTTATTTGGAGTATGGTAAGAACACAGGCAAATGATATAGAACAAAACCCAACAGAATAAAGAAAAAAACTACCGCCAACACACGGTATAGTCAACAAGCGGGTGAAGTGGTAGGCGGTTGCTTGCTGCACCGCAGCAGCCGCAGTGCAGGCTGTGAGAACGGAAGCCCGCAGGCGCTTGTTGCCCATACCGCCAAACGTTAGCAAACATTTTGACCCGTCCTAAAAAAAGGAATTTTTTAATATGAGAAATGAGATTACAAGAGGAATGAGATTGACTTCGATGCTTGTTGACCATTTTGCTATGACTTTCATTTGTGGCATTGCGATGGGAATTTGCATTGCATTGGGAGCACTATGCATCTATTTGTTGAATGCTGAAGCTGCATTAAGTATTATAATTCTAATTCTATCTCCATTGGCATTCTCGATATATTTGAACAAAGATGCTGTTAAAGGACAAAGTGTCGCAAAAAGAATTCTCAACAATCAAGTGATTGATGTTAAGACGGGAGAAATCGCTTCACCGATAAAATGTTTCATCAGAAATGTGACGATCCCTATTTGGATTATTGAAATACCATTTGTTCTAATAAATCCACAAAGAAGACTAGGCGATTTAATAGCAGGAACTAGAGTAGAATGCTTAAACACGGAGTTGAAATCGAAAAGTAAACCTATAGAGTACTTTGTTTCACTTGTTTTAGGTGGAATTTATATCGCTCTTATATTTTCGATTTACCTTTTTATGTTCAGAAGCTATAATGAGAATTTCTATTTACCCTTTTAAGCGTATATTCGAGTGCAAGGCTCGGTATTGCCTGTATATAAATAGCTGTATTCTACTGCAGCCCTCTACTTGAGCGTAGCGTCCTTGCTACGCTCAAGTAGCCAAGTCTTCTATCCTGCCACAGTGCGGTCGGAGTCCGTAAGGAATAAAAGCCTAGGCTTAGCTGGTGAACAGAGCGAACTCTGCTAATCTAACGAATTGCTCGAAGGTTGTAGCGAAGCGCAAATCACGAGAAGCGGGAGCCTGTATAGAATCTATTGAATTCTAATTTAAATGCCGGGACTTGTCCGGCATGACAGCCTTGATTGAGGGATGTGCTTAGCTAAAAGACATTGAGATACTAGCCGTAATCTATAAAGCGCCAGGCTAACCGATGAGGTTGGCCTGTGGTGTTTTATGGATGGGTTGTAAAGCCAAGGCACTGCCTTGGCTTTACTGGTGTCCTAAGATGGTTGGATGTTGGCCGTAGAGGTGTAGAGTCGCGATGCTCGCGTCTCTCGTTGAAGTAGGTTGTGTGGCCTCTTTAAAACTTGTCGGTTTCGTTTATTCTCAAGGTGCTGGAGACGCATACAATGCGTCTCTACCCCACCAAAACAAAAGGGGCCACCCCAACAGGTAGCCCCTTTTATATATGATGTAGGTAAACCTACTTTATCTGGATGGATGTCTTAGCATCGGTAGAAACCTTAGCGGTTTTTACCTTGATGGTTCCGCCCATGGTGCAGGTGTCGTAGTACCAGCCCTCGGCAGCACGCTCGAAGTCGGCCTCCGATTTTGCTTTCTTCATAGGCTTGCCGTTAACCGCAACCGACTTAGGCGCAAGCTTGGTGATCACCTCGAGCAGGTAGGTGCGCTCCTTCAGGCGTCCGTTAAAGTCGCCCTTGGCAGGGTTCATCGTAACATCCATTGGGCCTACGCCGCCATCAACGGCGTTAACCTCGAAGGTGGTTGTAGCGAATACGCCCTTGCGGTGCTCGCGGGTAAGGCCATCGTCCTCGTACATCTCGTAGTTCGACTTTCCGTTAGGGAAGATGCGTAGCGTCAATGTATCGGCAGGGCGCTGTGCGTCGTACATCATCTGCTGGTACATGGGGATGATGGCGCCTGAGCGAACGAATAGAGGAAGCTTATCGAGCGGAGCAGGGTAGCTGTTAAGGGTGGTGTTACCCTTAAACTGGGTGCCATCCCAGAAGTCGATCCAGGTTCCCTTGGGGAAGTAGATGCTGTCGCGCTTATTCTCCGACTTGTACACTGGTGCAACAAGGATATCCTTGCCCAGAAGGAACTCGTAGCGGGTAGTCTCCTCGCCCCAGGTGTTTGGGTCTTCGGGGTATTCGAGCACAAGGGCACGAACTGCAGGTACGCCAGTTTTGTTGGCCTCAGCGCAGTGGGTGTACATGTATGGGGTAAGGCGCTGCTTCAGCATAAGGTACTTGCGGTTGATGCTGGTAAATGGCTCTCCAAACAGGTATGGTTGCTTATCAACAATACCATTCTTATTGTTGGATGCCCATCCCGACATCGACATAAGGGCAGGGGTGAAGCACTTCCACTGTAGATCGCGGGTGAAGGTAGAGTCGCTACCGCCAAAGATACCGTCGATATCGCCGGTGGCGCAGTTCTGAGCCGATAGTCCCGAACCGATAACGGTAGGGATATGCCAGCGGATGTAGTTCCAGTTGCCCGATTGGTCGCCGGTCCAGAGTACGGCGTTGCGGTGCGAACCGGCCCATCCGCATACCATCCATACGAAACCACGGCCATCGCAGTTCTTTTCGATGCCTTCGTAGGCAGCCTTAGCGCCATCGAGGGCAAACTTGTAGCCAGGGCCAACCCAAGCTACGTCGAGCTTGCAGAGGCGGCTACCGTATTCGCCCACCTCGCGGGCAATCTTCTCAACACCGTTTTCTGTCCAAAGTCCGGTATGGAAGCCGCGCTTGTGCAGCTCGGTAACCACCGAGTCAAGACGGGTGTATCCGCAGCCGTAGCCGTCGTTAGGGAGGATCCATCCACGGGGCATGTTGTGCTCAATGTACTTATCGGCGATCAGGTTGATTACGCTTGGAGTAAGGCCCTTAAAGCCGGTTGAGGTGGTTCCAATCGTTTTTCCCGACTTAGCGCCGCGGTTGTAGCAGTTGGCATCGCCCATACTTAGTCCCCAGCGAGGCATAAGGAAAGGCTTTCCGGTGATGTCGGTGTAGTCGTTAAGCACGTCCTTCATCGAGCTGCCGACAAAGTAGTACGAGTCGAAGCGAGGCTCGGTGTGGCCTAGCTTAACGGTATCCTCGAAGCTGTACTTGCCGGGAGCGTAGGTGTTGCGTAGCGCACCCCAGCCGTTGCTGCTCATAAAGAATGGGGCAGGGTTGGGGTTGCCGCCATCTTCCCAGTTGTAGTCGATATCCATTTCGATGGTCTTGCCGCGGTGCGAGAAACGGCCGTTTTGCATACCGCCACCGTAGTAGTACTCGTTCTCGCCACGGGTGATGTACTGCATGGTTTGCTCGCCGTAGGTCATTCCCTTCTTTTCCTCCCAAACAAGGGTTTGGTTGTCGGCGCGGTATAGCGCAAAGCGAAGCGGATTCTTGTAGGCGCGAAGCGCAATGTCGGCAGTTTTGAAGAGGTAGTAGTCGCCCTCGTCCGATTGGTTAACGGCGGCAGCCTTTTCAGGGAGGTTTATAACGATATCGTTACCGGCAGGGTTGGTAAAGTCGCCATCGTAGGCCATCCAAATGCGGAAGATGTCGGCACGAGGGAACTGCAGCTTAACCTTGGCCTTGTTGCAGGTAATTTCGTATTCACCGTTGCTAGAGGTGAAGTTGGTGATAGCGCCTAGCTCGTATGCTCCGGAGTAAAGCAGCTTGGTAATGGTGTCATTAGAGGTTCTCAAATCGCCGGGTAGCTGGCTTATGAAGCGGATCTTATGAAGACCAACATCGGTAAGGTCGAGATTTGGGAAGCGAACCAATACGGTATCGATAATGCCAATAGGCTTCTTCTTAGATGCGGGAACGGTTACCGTAATAGGATCGCGCTTGTCGACGAAGAGCTGGCAGGTGAAATCTTTGGTGATTTTGGTAGAGCTGAGGTTAACCACCTTAAATACCAGCTCGTCGTTGCTGGTGAACTTGTTGCCGGTATCGTTGTGCGATGCTAGGCTGTAGGCTAGCATATCGGCATCGAAAGCCTCCGAAAGCTCAACATCGTCAATCATCCAGTACCAGTGGTATAGACCGCGCCAGGTAAAGCGCAGGTACACGTTTTTTTGTTTGGCAGCGGTGCGGGTGATGTTAATCTCAACGTTCATAGGGTTTAGGCAATCTTCGCCTGCACCTACGTTCTTACGCACATCGTATTCGGTCCAGTTCTTACCGTCGTTGCTTACCGAAACAATCAAACCGCCCTTAGCGTCGGCTTCTCTATCGTTCCAGTAAAAGTTCTGCTGGAACTTAAGCACCACCGAATTCTTCTTAGAACAATCTATGGCATCGGTTTCTACGTATGCGTTGGGGTATTTGCCAGCCTTCTTCCACTTACGGTAGTGGCGGTCTACCTTAACTGCAGGAGAGTATTGCAGGTGGTAGCCTCTACTGTTTGAGGCAATAGGTGGCGCTTGGTAGTTTCGTCCGTACGAGCCGGGGAATGGCTGGTCGGTGATAATCCAATTTACGCTACTGTCGTTTTGTGCAACAGCTTTCCATCCTTTTGGGAGCGTTCCTTCGTTAAAGCTCTCTTTCCAGAAGGTTTTATCTACAACCTTTTGAGCCCATAGAGCGTACGAAGCGGAAAGCAACAGTGCAAATAGTGCTAACTTTTTCATAAATATGGTGTTTGAGTTGGCCAAATATAGACCTACAACGCCAATCGCACAATAAAATTCCGGCTATTCGGTGTGCATCCATTGATAAAATTTCAGCACAATGACTGATACTTGCACAGGGTAAAGTTTTAGTGTTAAATCGGGCGTATTTCGAATTAAGGCTGCCATCGGCCTTTCGCCTTTTTTATTCATCTTTGGAGCTTGAAAGGTTTCATAAAATCTTTCGGATAAATCTCTAAACAACCTAACATGAAGGAACTTTTGGCAATCAGTAGTCAGTTTGCCCTAAATGGTGCGCCTATTGAAGTAAAACCTCTTGGAGAGGGGTTTATTAACGATACGTACATTATATCTACCAATGCCGATAGCTACCTGTTGCAGCGTAAGAATAAGAATATCTTTACCAACGTACCTGCAATGATGGATAATATTGAAGCAGTGTGCAATCACATTAAGGCAAAGGTGGCTGCAAGGGGAGGTGATCCTATGCGCGAGGCGATGACGGTTATCCCTACTCACGATGGTAAACTGTACTATCAGGATGAGCAAGGCGAGTTTTGGGCGGTATGTCTTTACATTAAGGATAACCTTACCTACCAGTCGGCTTGCACTCCCGAGTTGGCATTCCAAGGTGGAAAAGGTATTGGTATGTTTCAGGCAATGGTGTCCGACTTAAAGACTCCGCTTACCGACATTCTTCCCGGATTTCATAACATTCGCTACCGCTTTCAGCAGTGGGATGCTGTATTGGCAAAAGACCCTGTAGGTCGTAAGGCTAGCGTTGCTACCGAGATTGCCTGGGTTGAAAGCCGTCGCGAGGAGATGCTTCGCTTCTGGTCGTTGGTGGAAGATGGGACCATTCCTACCCGAGTTACCCACAACGATACCAAGATCAACAACATTCTTTTCGACCAAAACGAAGAGGTGCTTTGCGTAATCGACCTCGATACTGTGCTCAACAGTACCTGTCTTAACGACTTTGGCGATGCCATTCGCTCGTACACCAATACAGGTCTTGAGGATGATGAAAATCTTGATAACGTAACAATGAGTATGCCTATCTTCGAGGCGTACACCCGTGGATATCTTTCTCAAACTAGCTGCTTCTTAACTCATGCAGAGCTGGAGTACCTTGCCTTCTCGGCTAAGTATATTACCTACGAGCAGGTGCTTCGCTTCCTGATGGACTACATCGATGGCGATAACTACTATAAGGTAAAGCACAAGGAGCACAACCTTCAGAGAACTCGTGCACAGTACAAGCTGCTTAGCAGTATCGAAGAGCAGTTCGACGAGATGCGCAGCGTTGTTGAGCGCGTATCGAAGGAGTACTCGTGCTAGCATAGCACCGTGCTTTAAACTTTTTAATAGATAGGATAGTTTATAAAGCGGATTTTACTGTTACAGGTTAGATCCGCTTTAAATTTTTACTCGTATGAATAATAGACTTGTATGTGGACTATTGGTAGGGACGGTTGCGCTTTTTGCATCGTGCTCTTCCTCTCATAATGTTGCTAGCCGCTCAAAGGCTAAGCTAATTTGGGCTGACGAGTTTAGCTATAAGGGTCTGCCTGATCCTAAGAAGTGGGGCTACGAGGTGGGGCTGATTCGTAACAACGAGAAGCAGTACTACACCAATGCTCGAATCGAGAATGCCCATGTCGAAAACGGTTATCTGGTAATCGAATCGTTAAAGGAACCTTTCGAGGGGTTTAACTACACATCGGCAAGCATCAATACCTTGGGTAAGGCTTCGTTCGATGGCGACTTTAGGATAGAGGTGTCGGCTAAGCTACCCCAGGGTAAGGGCATATGGCCAGCTATTTGGATGATGGGTAGCAACCGCCCCGAGGTGGGATGGCCTCGCTGTGGCGAGATGGATATCATGGAGTTTGTGGGCAACACTCCAAACACCGTATGGGGAACGCTTCACTGGTACGATTCCTTATCTACCAGCAAGTCGCACCACAGCAGCAAGGGCGATAAGCTTCATTTTAACGATCTGCACGATAATTTTCATGTGTATGGTTTAGAGCGCAGGGGCAATACGATTTCGCTATTCGTGGACGATAATGTATACTTTACCTTCACTCCTCCAGCATCGGCCCTACCCAAGATTTTCGAAAAGCCCATGTACCTGCTGATAAATACCGCAGTTGGTGGCTCGTGGGGTGGTGCCATAGACGATAGCATCTTCCCTCAAAAGTTTTACATAGATTACGTTCGGGTATACCGACTGAAATAGCCTAAGCTCCAAAAAAGCAATACGGACAGTCAACGGTGATTTCTCACCTCGGCTGTCCGTATTCGTTTAAGGCATTATTGGTTTTTGATGCTTCTACTTCTTGTTCTTCCTGTAGAGTAGCGTAGAAACAACCGGATAGTGGTCGGAGATAAATATGTCACCCTTCTTGGTTGCCATTACCCTATAGTCTTTAGTCTCGAAGGACTTTCCGGTGAAGATGTAGTCGATAATGTAGTTTTTGCTGATCTTACCGTATTCGTGGAAGGTAATGCCGTCATCCGATGTCCCCATCCTGTTTTTTGCTGTAGTACGAACATCAATAAGCGGAGGAAATCCCTCTAGCGCTTTGATGGCGGTAAGGTAGGCGCTCTCGTTGGGCAGCGAGTTCAGGTCACCCATTACGATATAGTTCTTCGCGTCGATCTCCTTCACCTTTTGGCGGATCAACTTTATTGACTCCTCGCGGGCTTTAACCCCAATATGATCGAAGTGGGTATTAATAACCGTCACCTCTTGCTTTGCTTTTTTGTCGTATAGCGTAACGATGGTGGCAATGCGTGTTAGAGCAGCGTCCCAGCCAACGCTGCCAACTACCGATGGGGTTTCCGATAGCCAGATGGTCTGGTGATTCTTTTCTGTAAAGCGATCATTTCGAAAGAATACTGGAGCGTACTCACCCTTTTGCTTGCCATCCTCGCGGGCAACACCAACGTAACTGTAGTCTTTCAGGCTTGAGTTTAGGTACTCGAGTTGATCCTGAAGCACCTCTTGCATCCCAACAATATCGGGCTTTTCGGTGTTGATGAACTCGGTCGCTATGGTCTTGCGGTTTTCCCAGCGGTTGATGCCATCGTTGGCGCCGCTGTTACGAATGTTAAACGTTGATACCTTTAAGTTGCTCTGGCTGATAGCTGCTACCCACGAGAGGGCTAGTGCTAGCATTACGAAATATCTGCACATTTTCTGATGTTTTTTGGTGCTACAAGGTTACAAAAAAAGGCGCAAACTGTTGTGGTCTGCGCTCTCTTCATTGTATGGATGTGCTAGATATTAGACATTAGATGCTAGATATTAGATTTTAGAAGTACGCCTAATCGTCCTTCCTCAAAATATCAAGCATCACCATCTAGCGTCTAATGTCTAACGTCTAAAATCTCATTTCATAAAGTTCCACACCACGCCCAGCTTAACACCCACGGCAAGTGGCCTAACCTTGCCCACGCCATCGGAGGCAAATAGGCCGTTGTAGGTGCCGTCCTTTAGGTAAATGGGCTTGTTGTCGGCCTTGAGCATGCTGCCTAGGCCGTAGCTGGCGTAGGCGCCGCCGTACAGGCTGATGGCATCGGTAAACTGGTAGGTAGCTCCGGCATCGGCCAGCAGCGCTACGGTGGCGCGGAGGGTGATGTCGTCCGAGGGCCTATCTCCGTACGTTCTTAGCCCCTGCTCGGGTAGGTCGCCCAGCTCCACGTCCCACTGGCTGTAGTAGCCCGTGGTGGTAATGGTGCCGCCTGTGGCCTTGTAGCGGCTCTTGGTTGGGATGGAGAGCTTGATGCCCGCCGAGGCCATCAGCCCAACCTTAGGGTTTAGCGCATGTCGGTAGGTGGCCGCAAAGGGAATATCGATTAGGGTAGCGCGCTGCTCCTCCTTCCAGCCGCTGTAGCGGGTGCGGAGCTCGTAGGCGTCGCCCTCGGCATCCACGCTGGGGGTCTTGGTTAGGGCGTTCAGCGTGGCGGTCGCCTTGAACGATTGCACGCCCACGCCCGTGCTGATGCCCCAGCTGGCGCTGAGGAAGTAGGTGTACCCCGCGCCAAGGGTAAATCCGGCATTCCCTTTACGACTGCCGTTGTCGATGCTGTAGCCCAGCTGGTGGAGGCCGCCGCCCGCGCTAAGCGAGAGGAACGTGTCTCCCTTCTGGGCCTGCGCCGCAGCGGTGGCGCCGAGCGCCAGTGCGGCTATAAGGATCTCTTTTATCATCATTTTACTCTTTTTAGTTTGAAGGATGAGCGGCAGCGCCGCCCATCCCTTTACGTTTAGTTGGCCAAAACCACCTTAAAGGTGAGCACCTGCCCATCGGCGGTGGCGATGCGGCCCATGTACACGCCGTCGGTTCCCGACAGGGTGATGCGGTTTTCCTGCTCCACCTTACGCGAGGTGAGCACGGGTACGCCCTGGGTGCTGTACACCGTTAGCACGGCGCCCTGCAGCTCCTCGTCGGCGAAGCCAGAAAGCTTAACGGTGAGCTCCTGTCCTGCACGGGCAGGGTTGGGGTAAACGCTCACGCTAGCCTGTGCGCTCTTCTTTATGCTTAGCGCCTTGGAGCAGGTGTTCACGGTTTGTCCCGTTGCCGTTTTTAGCTGCGCGTAGTAGGTTCCGCTAAGACCGTTGGGGTCCTTATAGAACTGGCTGGTAGCCCCGCCTATGGCGCTACCGTTCTTGTACCACTGGTAGCCGGTAAAGCGGCCATTGTGGTTGTCGATCAGCACCACGCTGCCAAACTTGGGAACGATGACGTCAGCCGATACGTTAACGGTTACCTGGAAGGCTGCTGGTTCGCTGATGTTGCCGTAACCGTCGCGAAGCTGCAGCGTGGCCTGGTAGGTGCCGTCGGTCACCCTTGCGGGTATGCTGAAGGAAACGGTACCGTCATCGGTAGGCAGCGCAGCGTAGCCGCTGTTGCTGAAGCCTGCCGTTAGGGCCTTGGCGTCGAATACGATCTGGTACTCGGTAGGCCTGCCGCTGGTAAGGGTGTAGGCAAGGCTTAGCTTGTCGCCCTCGCAGGCTGGCTGTGGAGCCTTTAGCGCATTCACCACAATTGGGTTCGATATGGTAAGCTTGCCGGCAACGTAGGCGAACTCGTAGCTATCGTCGGCACCGCCTGCTACCGTAATATCGTAAACTCCAGTAGGACTGGTAGCGGTTGCGGTGGTGGTTGCGGTAGGCTTGGTGTCGAGCACCGCCTCGGTATCTCCGTTCACGAACCCTTTGTAGGTAACGCCTAGGGCTGGAATGGCCTCTCCCTCGCGGATGCTGTAGCTGGTGGCGGTAGCGGTAAGCGGCACCTTGCCTACGGTGATGGCTACTGTCTTTGTAACTTCGTTGTAGTTGACCTTATCGGTAGGGGTAAAGGTCGCGCTGAGCGTTTGATCTAGCCCTGCGTTCAGCACGGTTCCTGTTGCAGGGGTGTAGGTAAAGGTTCCCTCTGCATCGGCGGTGGCGCGGAGTTGTTCGTCGTCCAGTTTTGTTCCGTAGGTAATGGTCGATGGGGCTTCCCAGGTAATGGTCGGTGTAGCCTTTTCTACGGTAAGGCTTACGGTTTTCTCAATGCTAATGTAGTTGGCTGCATCGGTAGGGGTAAAGGTTGCCTTTAGGATGTGCTCGCCTGCGATAAGTATATCGCCCTCCTTCACGGCGTCTCCGTTGTCGGTGTAGGAAGTTGCTCCTACCACTGCCGCTCCGTTGAACGACACGTTGGCGCTAAGCTGCACGTTGCTAACAGGCGTTCCGTAGGTAATGGACGAAGGCGTTTCCCATGTAATGGTCGGTGTAGCCTTTTCTACGGTAAGGCTTACGGTTTTCTCAATACTAATGTAGTTGGCTGCATCGGTAGGGGTAAAGGTTGCCTTTAGGATGTGCTCGCCTGCGATAAGTATATCGCCCTCCTTCACGGCGTTTCCGTTATCGGTGTAGGAAGTTGCACCTGCCACTGTCGCTCCGTTGAACGACACGTTGGCGCTAAGCTGCACGTTGCTAACAGGCGTTCCGTAGGTAATGGCCGATGGGGCTTCCCATGTAATGGTCGGTGTTGCCTTTTCTACGGTAAGGCTTACGGTTTTTTCCACGCTGCTGTAGTTAACCGCATCGGTAGGGGTAAAGGTTACCTTTAGGATGTGATCGCCTGCGGCAAGAATATCGCCCGCCTTTAGGGTTTTGCCCTCGGTGGTGTAGGTGAGCGTACCTGGCACTGCCGCTCCGTTGTGCATTACGGTGGCGTTGAACTGCATGTCGCTTACTGGCGTACCGTAGGTGATGGTGGCAGGCTCTGCCCAGGTGATAGTTGGGGTAATCTTGCTGATGGTAAGCGTACCCTTCACATAGGCGAGTTCGTAGTTGTCGTCGCTACCATTTGCTGCTACGATATCGTAGGTGCCAGCGTTGCTGGTGTTGGTTGCGATGGTGGTAGCGGTAGGCTTGATGTCGAGCACGCTCTCGTCCTCGCCGTTCACGAATCCGCTGTAGGTAATGTTCGGTGTCGGAATGGGCTCGCCCTTGGTAATGATGTGGCTGCTGGCAGTAACGGTAAGCTGCGCCTTGGTTACGTTAACGGTTACCGCTTTGCTGGCCGTGGTGTTCCCTTTATCGGTAGGAGTAAAGGTTACGCTGAGCGCTTGGTTATTTCCTACGTTCAGCATGGTGCCTTTGGCAGGGGTGTAGTCAAACGTTCCCGGCACGTCGGCTGTGGCGCTTAGCGCTCCCTCTCCTATAGCGGTGCCGTAGGGGGCTTCAGTTGGGTATGTAACTACGGAGGTATGCATTGGCGTTACGCTATTCGACGAGGGCGAATCCATGCTAGTATTTGGTCCGTTGCTGGCCTTAACCTTAAAGGTGTAGGCTGTTCCGTTGGTGAGCCCGGTTATGGTTATGGGGCTCGATGTGCCCGTTGCCGTAATGTTCCCTGGGCTGGCGGTTACCGTGTAGCTTATAATTGGCGCCCCGCCGTCGCTTGTTGGTGGGGTAAAGCTTACGGTGGCTTGTCCATCGCCAGCGGTGGCGGTTACACCAGTAGGGTACATTGGCGTGCCGCAAACAACCACATTAACTGTCTCTTTGCCGGATGGGTTATAGTTTGCATCGCCGTAGTATTGAGCCGTCATGGATATGGTTCCAGCGTATGGTAGAGTATTACCTACATAGGTGGCCGTTCCATTACTATTTAGCGAAACTAGGTTCTCGGCATTTCCCCTCTTAAACATCACGGATCCAGTGGCTCCTGGTGTTACGGTGGCGGTGTAGGTTACTTTACTACTCCTGGCAGTAGGGTTGGGGGTAACGCTCAGGCTGATGCTGGAGGCGGTAGGGCCTGGCAGCGTTCCGCCGGCAGCCATAACGTGCTCTATGTTGGCCCGCAAGGCATCGTTATCGCGCATAAGGGCGAACGAGTATAGTACTACCAAGCAGCCGTTGGGGGCGTTGGTAAGCGTATTCTGGGCAAAGTAAAGCCCGCATCCTGGTGTGCCGTCGGAGTGGGTGGATAAGTAGGTGCCCGTACCTGATAAGGGGGGAGTTCCTCCTTTTTCGCCAAGCGAAATGGTGGTTAAGCTGTTTGGCCCGGAGGCAAAGGGAGCCTTCAGAATTTCGGGGTCCCCGGGGTTGTCATTCTGGATGTTCTTAACGGGGCCTCCTCCTGCTTCCGTAATAAAACTATTAATTCTCACACCGCGGAGGTTGTAGTTCGACATCGGCCCCCCCAGCAAAAACAGGGAGTTCCCCTTGGCGGCATTCAGAAATTTTAAAAACGCCTCGCGCTGCCATGCTTGAGGGTAATCATGATCGTTAATGTTTATTCGAAGATCGTAGATTTGGGAGAAGCCATCCAGCGCAATACTGCCTGTAGAATGTCTGGTTATGTTGTAGCGGTCGGAGAGTTCGGCCTCCATCTTGTCGGCGATCTCTTTTTCAATCGTCCCAGATCCCGTAATAATTAGGATGTTCGGCTTGGCGGTTTGCGCCACTGCCCCGGCTACAATGGAGAGCCATAGGGCTAGGATTAGTAGAAATCTTTTCATTTATTATTTGATTGTTGGTTTTCGATGCTACAGATGGGAGCTACCGCTCCCTTTAATTCGCGCAAAGGAGGCAAATGCGGCGTAAATGGGGGCGCCAAATCGTAAAAATCAGCTTACGATTTGGCGACTGGCTGAAAGAAAGCGGTGAAATTCGTATCCCCTAAGGATTTTTAGGGTTTGCGCGTGAAGGCTTATGCTGGCAGATTTGGTACATTTGCTCCTCTTTTTATTGGGCGGCTAACCTATGATATCACTCGAAAACCTTTACGCTCTTTTTATAATTCTGGCTCCGGCTATTACCTCGTTTGCTGCGCTGCTGATCCTTACCTTCGACACCATGCGCGGTGGAACGGGGGAGTGGCGGCTTCGCTCGAGGGTGTTCCTCTACTTTGGCAGCACGCTGGTTAGCTGGGTAACCCTGCTGCTCTACTTTCATGTTCCAGAGATTTTCGTCCGCATTAACTGGCTTTCCTACCTGGCGTTTATGCTCATCCAGGTGTACTTCTACGGCTTCATCTTTAAGGTTACGCGCATCGACGCGTCCGAGCGCTTTTCGTGGTGGCACTACCTGCTGCCGGGCCTTATCACGCTGGGCCTGCTGGTGCTGCAGCTGGTAACGCCCGAGGCCGAGCAGCTGCGGGTGGTGATGGGCCGCGGCGAGTATAACGGGAGCGAGCGCCTCTTCTTCTTCTACTCCAACAGCAAGATGGTCGTGCGGCTGGTCTTTACGGTAGTGTACACCATGCTGGCATTTGGTCGGCTAGCGCGCTACCGACGCTTTGTTGCCGCTCACGCCAGCGGGCATCCCAACCTGCTACGATGGGTGCTGGGGTTTCTCATTCTTTCGGTTCTCCTGTTCGTTATCCCCTCCCTAACGCTCATCTACTCGCGCAACACCGTACTGAACTCCTTCGTAATGGGCATCCACGTCGTGGTGCTGCTGGTTCAGTACTGCTACCTCTGCTACTACGTGCTTGCGGGGCACTATGTAACGATTGTGGAGGACGAGCCTCCGCTGCTGGGGGGGCATACCTCCGAGTATGATAGTACAGCACTGCCGAAGAAGAGCCAGCTCACCCGCGAGAGCTTCGAGGAGTACATGCAGGCTGAGCGCCCCTATCTGAACCCCAACCTCAAGATTACCGACCTGGTGGAGGCGCTGGGGGTCAACCGTACCTACATCTCCGCGTTCGTCAACTCCGAGTATGGGGTCAACTTTAGCGCCTACATCAACCAGCGCCGCCTGCAGGAGTACCAGCAGCTGCTGGCCGACCCCGCCAACGAGGGACGGAGCAAGCTCGAGCTCTCGGAGATGGCCGGCTTCAGCAGCTACCGCAGCTTCTTGCGCGTGGCCGAGAAGGTGGAGGTGTAGGGTATAGGGATCTCGATTAAATCAATTTGTCCTATCTCCTGCCTAAGCGGGAGGATAACCAGCTTCAATCAAACGGTAGTGCTTGATTGAAACTTTTCCTGTTCAAGATTTGCTCTTAGCCTTGGACCTGTTTAGCATACCCGCTAAACTTGGGTAGTGTCGATAAAAGTTTGTCTGAGGTAGCACCTAGTGCGGTTCTACCAATAAAAAGGCGCAAACCCCATCGGGCTGCGCCTCTCTCATTGTATGGATGTGCTAGAACTAGACATTAGATGCTAGATATTAGATTTTAGAAGTACGCCTAATCGTCCTTCCTCAAAATATCAAGCATCACCATCTAGCGTCTAATGTCTAAAATCTCATTTCATAAAGTTCCACATTACACCCAACTTAACACCCACGGCAAGTGGCCTAACCTTGCCCACGGCATTGGAGGCAAATAGGCCGTTGTAGGTGCCGTCCTTTAGGTAAATGGGCTTGTTGTCGGCCTTGAGCATGCTGCCTAGGCCGTAGCTGGCGTAGGCGCCGCCGTACAGGCTGATGGCATCGGTAAGCTGGTAGGTAGCTCCGGCATCAGCCAGCAGCGCTACGGTGGCGCGGAGGGTGATGTCGTCCGAGGGCCTATCTCCGTACGTCCTTAGTCCCTGCTCGGGCAGGTCGCCCAGCTCCACGTCCCACTGGCTGTAGTAGCCCGTGGTGGTAATGGTGCCGCCTGTGGCCTTGTAGCGGCTCTTGGTTGGGATGGAGAGCTTGATGCCCGCCGAGGCCATCAGCCCAACCTTAGGGTTTAGCGCATGTCGGTAGGTGGCCGCAAAGGGAATATCGATTAGGGTAGCGCGCTGCTCCTCCTTCCAGCCGCTGTAGCGGGTGCGGAGCTCGTCGGCGTCGCCCTCGGCATCCACGCTGGGGGTCTTGGTTAGGGCGTTCAGCGTGGCGGTCGCCTTGAACGATTGCACGCCCACGCCCGTGCTGATGCCCCAGCTGGCGCTGAGGAAGTAGGTGTACCCCGCGCCAAGGGTAAATCCGGCATTCCCTTTACGACTGCCGTTGTCGATGCTGTAGCCCAGCTGGTGGAGGCCGCCGCCCGCGCTAAGCGAGAGGAACGTGTCTCCCTTCTGGGCCTGCGCCGCAGCGGTGGCGCCGAGCGCCAGTGCGGCTATAAGGATCTCTTTTATCATCATTTTACTCTTTTTAGTTTGAAGGATGAGCGGCAGCGCCGCCCATCCCTTTACGTTTAGTTGGCCAAAACCACCTTAAAGGTGAGCACCTGCCCATCGGCGGTGGCGATGCGGCCCATGTACACGCCGTCGGTTCCCGACAGGGTGATGCGGTTTTCCTGCTCCACCTTACGCGAGGTGAGCACGGGTACGCCCTGGGTGCTGTACACCGTTAGCACGGCGCCCTGCAGCTCCTCGTCGGCGAAGCCAGAAAGCTTAACGGTGAGCTCCTGTCCTGCACGGGCAGGGTTGGGGTAAACGCTCACGCTAGCCTGTGCGCTCTTCTTTATGCTTAGCGCCTTGGAGCAGGTGTTCACGGTTTGTCCCGTTGCCGTTTTTAGCTGCGCGTAGTAGGTTCCGCTAAGACCGTTGGGGTCCTTATAGAACTGGCTGGTAGCCCCGCCTATGGCGCTACCGTTCTTGTACCACTGGTAGCCGGTAAAGCGGCCATTGTGGTTGTCGATCAGCACCACGCTGCCAAACTTGGGAACGATGACGTCAGCCGATACGTTAACGGTTACCTGGAAGGCTGCTGGTTCGCTGATGTTGCCGTAACCGTCGCGAAGCTGCAGCGTGGCTTGGTAGGTGCCGTCGGTCACCCTTGCGGGTATGCTGAAGGAAACGGTACCGTCATCGGTAGGCAGCGCAGCGTAGCCGCTGTTGCTGAAGCCTGCCGTTAGGGCCTTGGCGTCGAATACGATCTGGTACTCGGTAGGCCTGCCGCTGGTAAGGGTGTAGGCAAGGCTTAGCTTGTCGCCCTCGCAGGCTGGCTGTGGAGCCTTTAGCGCATTCACCACAATTGGGTTCGATATGGTAAGCTTGCCGGCAACGTAGGCGAACTCGTAGCTATCGTCGGCACCGCCTGCTACCGTAATATCGTAAACTCCAGTAGGGCTGGTAGCGGTTGCGGTGGTGGTTGCGGTAGGCTTGGTGTCGAGCACCGCCTCGGTATCTCCGTTCACGAACCCTTTGTAGGTAACGCCTAGGACTGGTATGGCCTCTCCCTCGCGGATGCTGTAGCTGGTGGCGGTAGCGGTAAGCGGCACCTTGCCTACGGTGATGGCTACTGTCTTTTCCACGCTGATGTAGTGGTCGCCATCCGTGGGGGTGAAGGTCACCTTCAGCTCGTGTTTGCCTGCTGCTAGGGTTGTGCCTGCGGTAGGGGTGTAGGTGAAGGAGCCAGCAACGGCTGCTCCGCTGTACGATGCGGTGGCGTTGAGCTGCTCATCGCTTAAAGGCGTACCGTAGGTTATGCCATTTGGTTCGGCCCAGGTAATCGTAGGTATGCGCTTGTCGAGAATGGTAAGCTTACCATCAACATAGGTAAAGCTGTAGTTTCCATCGATACCATCTGCAGCAATGATGGCGTACTCGCCCACGGGACTGGTAGCGGTTGCGGAGGTGGTAGCGGTAGGCTTAATGTCGAGCACGCTCTGGTCCTCACTGTTCACGAATCCGCTGTAGCTAACGGTGAGAACAGGTATTGCCTCGCCCTTGGTGATGGTGTGGCTGCTGGCGGTAACGGTAAGCGGTGCCTTCGCCACGCTAATGGTAAGCGTTTTGCTTTCCGTGGTGTTCCCCTTATCAGTGGGGGTAAAGGTTGCGGTGATCGCTTGAGCATTGCCTGCGTTGAGCACGGAGCCTGCGGCAGGGGTATAGGCAAACGTTCCAGGTACATCGGCAGTAGCGTTGAGCTGCGCATCGCCTAGTGCAGTGCCGTAGGTGATATCGGCAGGATTGCTCCATGCGATTACGGAGGTATGCATTGGCTTTATGCTGTTCGAAACCGCCGAAGCCGCGCCTGTGCCTACTGCGTTACTGGTAGTAACGGTAAAGGAGTATTCCGTTCCGTTAGCAAGTCCGGTTACGGTTATTGGACTTGCTGTGCCTGTTGCCGTAATGTTGCCGGGGGTAGCGGTTACCGTGTAGCCCGTAATTGGCAATCCTCCGTCGTATGCCGATGGGGTAAAGTTTACGGTAGCCTGTCCATCGCCTGCGGTAGCGGTTCCAATGGTTGGGGCATCGGGGACGTCGTAAACGTTCAGCTTAAACACCTCCGAAGTAGATGAGTTGTAGCTGGCATCGCCAATGTACTTGGCCTTTATGGAGCGCTCTCCTAAGCCTATGGATGGGTAGCTATAGGTAGCAACGCCGTTGTCTATCGTGACATTTTCTAAGACAATTCCGTCTTCCGAGAATTGCACTTCTCCGGTTGCCCCAGGTGTTACGGTAGCTGTAAAGGTTACAGGCGAATGCTTAGCGGTTGGGTTGGGCGTTCCGCTCAGGCTGATGGTTGAGGCGCTAGGGCCAGCGAGCGTTCCTCCGGCTGCCATTACCTGCTCCAGGTTCATTCGGAAGGCATAGTTATAGCTGGCAGCAGAAGCTAAAAATGTAATGTCGTACATCACCACTAGGCTTCCCGTAGGGGCGTTGGCTAGCGTTCCTTGAGGGAAGTAGAGCCCCGCACCCGAGGTTCCATCGGCCTCGGTGGTAATAAAGGAGCCGTTACCCGATTCGGTGACGATTCCGTATCCGTCCAGATGTACGGTTGATATGCTGCTTGCCCCCGCATTAAAGGGAACCTTAAGCGCTACTTTTTTAGGATCTGATTCTGCTACAGGAGGGGCAATGGTGCCGCCGCCGAGCTGCTGAATAAAGCTGCTAATGCTCTGGTTGCGGTACTTAAACCAGAGGCATTCTCCTGCCAAAAAGAGGGATTTTTTAGGGTTGTTCCTCAAAAAGTCGGCGTATAGGGTTGCATCGCTAGATGTAATGGGTTCGGTTACTCGGACGTCGTAAATCTGCGCGTAGCCATCCAGCGAAGCGGGAACCCCAGATGTGCTTACGGTTACGTCGAAGCGGTTGGAGAGATCCATTTGCAGCTGGTGGGCTGCACCCTTTTCGTCCCACTGGTTGTTCGAAACAACTAGCACATCGGGCTTGTAGAAGGGCGTTACAGGAGCCGATGCCTCTGATGGTGCGCTCTCTTTGGCTATGTTGCTGCCCGTAACGGTAAAGGTGTACTCGATTCCGTTGGTAAGCCCGGTTACGACTATGGGGCTCATAGTGCCCGTTTCCGTAATGCCGCCGGGGGTGGCGGTTACCGTGTAGCTCGTAACGGGCGCTCCGCCATCGTTAGCTGGTTGGAAAAATTCCACCCTCGCCTGCTCGTCGCCAGCGATGGCGGTAACGCCGATTGGGGCGGCTGGTGCCACAGGGTTTACCGCAAAGCTTTGCGGTACGGATGGCGCAGCCTTGTAGGGGGCGTTGCCTGCCTGATCGGCCACTACGGTGCAGGTTCCTGCGGAGGTAAAGCTTAGCGTACCGCCGCTGCTGATGGTGCACACGTTGGGCGTGGTGGTGGTAAACGTAACCTGTAGCCCCGAGGTGGCCGTAGCCGTAAGGGTTGGCGTTGTGCCGTAGAGCTGCGCGCCGGGGTTGGTAAAGCTGATGGTTTGACTCTTTTGGGGCTTAACGCTATTCGTTGCCGCCGATGGTGCGCTTGTTAGGGCCGCGTTGCTGGCCGTAACGGTAAAGGTGTAGTCTGTTCCGTTGGTAAGACCGGTTACGACGATGGGGCTCGTTGTGCCTGTTGCCGTAATGTTGCCGGGTGTAGCGGTTACCGTGTAGCCCGTAATTGGCGATCCTCCGTCGGATGCGGGTGGGGTAAAGCTTACGGTAGCCTGCCCATCATCAGCGGTGGCGGCTCCAATGGTTGGGGCATCGGGTGCGGTGCAGACAACAAACTTAAACGCCTCCGAAGTGGATGCATTGTGCTCTGCATCGCCAGAGTATTGCGCCGTTATGGTGTGGGTGCCTAATTCTAATGAATTGGTGGTAAGGGTGGCAACGCCATTCTCTAGCGTGTACCTGCCAAAAATCTTAGCATCTTCTATGAACTGCACCTTCCCGCTAACTCCCCCGGTTACGGTGGCGGTAATCGTTACTGGTGCCGATACGCCTACGGGGTTAGGATTCGCGCTCAGGCTAACGCTGGAGGTGCTGGGGCCTGGCAGCGTTCCTCCGGCGGCCATTACCTGCTCCAGATTCGCTCGGAGTTCTTTCTGGTTCGAAAGAGGATCGTAATTCATTTCATTACCATAGGAGTCTACCAAAAGATCATTGTAGAGGAAGTTGACATCGTACATCACCACCAGACACCCCTGGGGGGCGTATGCTAGCGTGTTATGGGGAAAGTAAATCCCAGCGCCCGAGGTGCCATCGGCTTCGGTGGCAATAAAGGAGCCCTTCCCCGACGAGGTTACAAGCCCAGGTGAGGTAAGCGTTACGGTTGAAACGCTGCTTGCGCCCGTGTTGAAGGGGGTTTTCAGCGCTACGGGTTCTATCGATATTTTACTAGGAGGGGCTACGGTGCCTCCACCTAGCTTCTCGATAAGCTTGCTGATGCTCTGATTTCTGGCCGTGAAACTGGTATTATCGTTGCGTTCTCCTACTACAAAGACCGATTTGCCCGGCGCCTGACGTAAAAAGTAGTAGTATTGATTCAGATCATTGTCTGTAATCGCCTCTCTTACCCTTACGTCGTAAATCTGCGAGTAGCTATAAGGATAAGAGGGTACCCCTGTGGTGCTCACGGTTACGTCGTAGCGGTCGGCGAAATCTTTTTGCAGCTGCGCGGTTGCTTGCGTTTCGTCATAATTATTGTTCGAAACGATTAGCACGTCGGGCTTGTAGACGGGCGTTACGGGAGCCGACGCCGCTGAAGGTGCACTCACTTTTGCTATGTTGCTGGCCGTAACGGTAAAGGTGTACTCGATTCCGTTGGTAAGCCCGGTTACGACGATGGGGCTCTGGGTGCCCGTTGCCTTAATGCTACCAGGGCTGGAGGTTACCGTGTAGCCCGTAACGGGTGCTCCGCCGTCGTTTGTTGGAGGGGTGAAGCTTACCGTAGCGATTCCATCGCCGGGTGTGGCGGTAACGGCCGTGGGGGCCGATGGGGAAGCTATGAGGGTTAAGCCGCTCAGCTCAAGCGTATTTATCTGCAAAAGGAGATTGAGGGCAGAGGTTTTTAACGTGATGGTAAAACTGTCTATTCCTTTGAACAAGTCGGGGTTTGAGATATCGCTAATCCAAAGGCCTTCTCGGAAGTCCACCTCTTGAGAAACTCCTTTGGAGGTGGTGACGGTATAGCGTATATCGCCTTCTTCAAGCTTTTCTAATGCCAAACGGTCAAGGTTGAACGTGTAGCCTGGGCAGGTAATGGTAACCGTTGTTGGGGTTCCGGTGTTGGTGCTGTATATTCCCCATCCATTAGTATCCTTATTGAACCCGTTGGAAGGATTATTATCTGCATTCGACATCTTAATGCCCAACGTTATGCCGTTTTCGGTATACTGGGTGTCGCCGCCGTTAAAGATGGGAGGGTTTGCTGTTCCTCCTTGGAATGTAATTGTTTGTGCGCTTGCCTGTCCGCCTAGCGCCAGCAGGGCAGCCAGCAGCAGGGCAGCCAGCGGTAGCCTGATGCTCCTTCGTTTGGGTACCGCTGCCCGTGCCGGTGCGGCGGTTTGCCCCAGCGCCCCCACAGAGGAGGAGAGCCATAGGGCTAGGATTAGTAGAAATCTTTTCATGTATTACGTTGATTGTTGGTTTCGATGCTACAGCTAGGAGCTTCCACTCCTATGTAAATCGCGCGAAGGTGGCAAAAGAGGCGGAAACAGGGGCGCCAAATCGTAAATTTCAGCTTACGATTTGGCGAATGGCTGAAAAAGAGGGGCTAAAGAAATGGTGAAAAAGAGGGGAAGTGGGGAGCCATAGCCGTCAGACTATGGTGAAATCATAAAGGATGACCAGCTTCAATTGTGCGATGTTGCTTAATATTTGCCTTTGCTACGCTTAGCGTCCTAGCTAAGCTTGGGGGCGCGCGGCCTTCGGCCGTACCCGGTGCGGTTGATGCGGTTCGTGGGAAGCGTAGCGGGGAGATCCCATAACCGTCAAGCTAAGGATTTTTGTTAACACCTAAATGCATAATCAAGGTACGTTATCCTCCCGCCAAAGCGGGAGGTTGGGGTGGGTGATAACGTCTTAACCCACCCCTGCCTCCCGTCCAAACGGGGGGATAACCTGTTTCAATCATGGGTTAGTACTTGATATCTGTCTTTTTCTTTCAAAAAATCTTTGCTAAAGCGTAGCAGGGGTACTCTCCAATGCTCGATATTCGGGTATCCTGTCGAGTTTTGTACCCTCCAGGTCTCGCCGCTGGGGTACGCTACCGAGTATTGTACCCTTCGGGTCTCGCGGTTTGGGTACGCTACCGAGTATTGTACCCTTCGGGTCTCGCGGTTTGGGTACGCTACCGAGTTTTGTACCCTTCGGGTCTCGCGGTTGGGGTACGCTACTGAGTTTTGTACCCTTCGGGTCTCGCGGTTTGGGTACGCTACTGAGTTTTGTACCCTCCGGGTCTCGCGGTTTGGGTACGCTACTGAGTTTTGTACCCTTCGGGTCTCGCGGTTTGGGTGCGCTACCGAGTATTGTACCCTTCGGGTCTCGCGGTTGGGGTACGCTACCGAGTTTTGTACCCTTCGGGTCTCGCGGTTGGGGTACGCTACTGAGTTTTGTACCCTTCGGGTCTCGCGGTTTGGGTACGCTACTGAGTTTTGTACCCTCCGGGTCTCGCCGCTGGGGTACGCTACTGAGTATTCAACCTCCTTTCATTTCTTGTGCGATGGCGTATTTGGATGTGTTGTTTATGGATATTTAATGCGAGCGATGTATTATTCGCAATATTTAAGCTAAAAATTTGATAAAATATTTGGATTATTTAATTTTAGGGTGTTGACAATATGGCTTAAACTATAAAAAATGAAAAGGATAATATCTTTTAACATGGCTCGGCTCCTAGTAACGGAGCTGGGTACTCTAGCCCGAAACGTTCAGAATGCGGTTAAGGGCTTGCTTTCCGTGAAGCTTATTCCACAAAAATTGGCAGACGATTTGGACGCTGCCGTTGTGGTGTACAACCGTTCGGTTGGAGCGCTGACGCCATCGGAGCTCGCCGAGCTGGCAAAGAGTATAGATGATGAGCGCGGTAACATCGAGCTGGCCATAAAGGGAGTGGTGCTCTCTACCAAGTATCGGCCCGAGGAGAATATCCGCACTGCCGGCCGACGCCTGGAGGAGGCCATTCGCCATCGGGGCTGGTCGATGCAGGACGAGAGCTACAGCTCCGAGACCACCCTTGTCGATCAGCTGTTGGACGACATAAAGGGATCCGCTCAGCTAACCAGCGATTCGGCAACGGTTGGCATTACCAGCCTGTTAGATATGCTCGGCCTGTGCAACCAGCGCTTCAAGGATAACGAGAAGAAAAGGAACGACGGCGAGGTGGGCAGCGTAACCAGCGTAGAGGCGGTGCGCCGTCTTCAGGCTACCATTCAGACCATCTTTGGCTACCTGAACTCGGTGTCGGGCGTTTACCCCGAGGTGGAATCGGCTATCGATGCGCTAAACGTAGCCATTGCACCGCTGGTAGAGCAGATAAAGACGCGGGCCACCATCGCCGAAAAGAAAAAGGAGGAGGAGAAGAAGAACCCCGACTCCACCAAATAGCAAACCCAGAATGCTAACAGCCATAGGTTAACCGCAAAGCCAACCCGCAAGGTTGGCTTTGTTCGTTGAAGGGGGGGGAGTAGAGCCGCACGGCGTGCGGCTCTTTTAATGCAGGCACATTAGGGAGGTCGAACCATGGATTTCTCTAAAAAAATTATTTGCGAGAAGCGTATCCCCCGCTGGCGGGGGTAGGGGGTGGACAATGCATCGTTAATGAAATTAATATCCCTTTTTTGAGGATATAGTAGTTCGAATAGAAAGCAGCGCTAATAAGTGTTACTCAGAATTCCACCCCCTAACCCCCGCCAGCGGGGGATAACCTTCGAAATAATGTCGTGGTTTATCAACGAGCATATGATATTTTTTTTAATGTATATTGATTCTATGTTTTTAAAAGGCGAAATCTCTGAAGGTATACCTGCGCGCTGTGCAGCTCTACCAATGAAAAAAGCGCAAACCTAATCGGTTTGCGCCCTCCTTCATTGTGTGGTTGTAAAAACAGAGCCGATTTAAGTCTGCTCCCAGCAAAAGATCCTTTAGTCTAATATCTAGATTCTATAAGGTAATCGCCGTTCCATTGTAGTAGTCGAGCAGCTTGGTGCGGAAGATGTACTCGTAGCGGGCCTGCGCCAGCTCCGACTGTGAGGTGGCCAAGCGCTTCTTGGTCTCGTTTAGCTCGAAGGTGGTCGATCGGCCTGCGCCGAACTTCTCCTGCGCGTACTGGTAGGCCACGGTCGATGCCTCCAGCGCCTGCTTGGCCGAGAGGAAGCTCTGCTGGGCCGTCATGGCGTTGTAGTAGGCCTGCTGCATCTCCTTAAACAGCGTCTTCTTGGCATCGCTAAGGGCCAGTTTGCGCTGCTCCTGCTCTATGCGGGCAAGGCTGATGTTGTTACGGTTTTCGAATCGGCTAAATATG
The DNA here is from genome assembly GCF_004340205.1 of Acetobacteroides hydrogenigenes. Lineage (NCBI taxonomy): Bacteria > Pseudomonadati > Bacteroidota > Bacteroidia > Bacteroidales > Rikenellaceae > Acetobacteroides > Acetobacteroides hydrogenigenes. The sequence goes on along the minus strand of NZ_SLWB01000001.1, from coordinate 99,957 downwards.
GGAATGTTCAGCTGTAGGCCAAGCATCTTTTCTCCGTTGTTCTTTAGCTGTGTTCCAAACGAACGGTTCGAGATGTTGAACCCGTTGTAGTAGCTGTTGCCGTACTGGGCAATGGCGCTAAGCGATGGGTAGTACGCTGCTTTTGCCATGTTGATGTACTCCTCGCCGGCTTGTAGGCGGTACTCGGCAGCTTTTACTGCTGGGCGTATGGTGTAGGCTTTTTCTATGCTGCCCGAACTAAGCGCCAGTACGGCATCGCTGTTAATGGCCACCTTGTCGGTTGCGGGTACTTCAACATCGAAGCTTTCGATGGATTGCAGCTCCATCAGCTGCCCGAGCGCCAGTAGGGCAATCTTTAGGTCGCCCTGAGCCTTGGTGAGGGCGTACTCCTCCTTGGCCAGCTGCGCCTTGCTCTCGTACTGCTCCGATTTGGGCAGACGACCGCCCGTTACCAGCTCCTCGGTTTTCTTGAGCTGAAGCTTGCCCTGATCGACGTTCTCCTGGGCAACCTTTACCAGCTCCTTGTTGTAGAGTACCTGAAGGTAGGCCAGCGTAACCTGTATGGTAATGTCGTCGCCCATTTGGTTGATATCCTCTACGGCAGCCTTCAGGCTCCAGTCGGTATACTTCATACGGCTGTTGATGTAGTTCCCCTGGTAGATTGGCGCGTTGGCGCTGATGCCAAACGAGGTGGTTGCCGAGTTCTGGTTTAAGTAGGTGTTTTCCGAGCCTAGCGAGCGACCAAACGTCAGGTTTTGGTTTACGTTTGCGCCTAAGTTGGGCAGACGGCTGTTCTTTGCCGTGTTGAGGTTTACCTCGGCGCTCTTCATGTCGTTGGTGCGGCGCTTCACGTCGAGGTTTTGCTGCTTGGCGTACTCGATGCACTTGGCGAGGCTCCAGCTCTCTTGCGCTATTGCCGATGGGCCGATTAGCCCCATCAGCAGAACGGCTACTATGGTTAATCCTTTCTTCATAGCTTACTCTTGCTTCTTAGCTTCGTCTTTCTTAATCAGGGCTCCCTTAAGCTTATCCTTAGGGGTAATACCCGACTTAACCTCGATGTTAATGCCGTCCGATAGTCCGAGCTTTACGGCCTTACGGATGAACTCCTGCTCCTTACCGCCTTTTTTCAGCACGTTGACGTACGAGGTGTCGTTAACGAATTCCACCACGCTTTCGGGAATGGTGAGCACCTTCTCGCGCTTATCCAGAATGATTTCGGCATTGGCGCTATACCCTGCGCGTACGAATACGTTTTCGGGGATTTTGGCGGCTGCCTTAATCTCGAATAGGATGGCACCGTTCTCCTCTACTCCCTTGGGCGAGATGTACTCAAGAATAGCATCGAACTTCTTCTCCTGAAGTGCGCCCATTGTTAGCGCTATCGGCATTCTTTCCTTGATTCGGCCCACCTCTGTTTCGTCTATCTTTCCCTTAAAGATCATATCGCGAAGGTTGGCAACGCTGGCAATGGTGGTGCCATCGTTAAAGGTGTTCGATTGGATTACCGAGTTCCCAACCTTTACCGGAACGTCAAGAATGGTTCCCGATATGGTAGAGCGGATTTGGGTGGTGCTGTAGCTGGCCGACTTCTTGGATATGCCTTCGCGGATAATGGTAAGCGCATCCTGAGCGTTCTCCTTATCCTCTTTGGCCTTCTTTAGCTGGAACTGCGACTTTAGAAAGTCCTCCTTCGATACTACGCCCGAGTTGTAGAGCTTGTTTACGCGGTTGTAGTCGTCCTGAGCCTGCTCGAGGGTTATGTTGGCCTGGTTTAGGCGGCTCTCGGCCGAGTTGATCTGCACCATCTCGGGTATCACCTTTACCTTGGCAATGATCTCTCCGGTTGTAACCTTGTCGCCCGCTTGCTTGTATATCTCGGTGATGATGCCCGAAATCTGTGGTTTGATGAGCACCTCGTTGCGGGGCTCTATCTTTCCGGTTGCAATTGTCTTTCGTTCGATGTTGCCAACTTTGGGGACAACCACCTCGAACTGATCCTTTGGAGGATTTGCCTTTTTCCAAAGGAAGGCGAATGTGCCAATAAACATGATGGCAATGATGGCAATGAAAATGATTCGTTTAGCTTTTTTCATCGTATTTATTTTTTACTGGTTCCTATTTTTAAGATGTTAGACGTTAGATTTTAGATGTTAGAAAAGCTTTGTGCTTATTCTTTAACTTCTTTGACTCCTTTAACTTCAAAATTCTTCCGTCTAACTTCAGTTTAACTTCCGAATAACTCCCGTTTAACTTCTTCAAGAGATCTACTCGTCCCTCAGCGCATCAATCGCCTTAATCCTAAGCGCTTTTCTGGCGGGTATCATTCCCGCAAAGAGCCCTGATATAACGAGCACTAGGGTGGCGAAAATGGCGAGGTCGAGGCTGATTTGTGGATTCATGAAGAACATCTCATCGCTCGATCCCGACGAAATAATGTTGTCTACAATGTTGAGGATAAATACGCCAAAGCTCATTCCTGCAATTCCTGCAATAAGGGTTAGCACAAGGCTCTCCATCATAATTTGGCTAAGAATGTTGAATGGGGTTGCTCCTAGGGCGCGACGAACTCCGATTTCCTGTGTGCGCTCGCGGATGGTCACCATCATAATGTTGCTTACGCCCACTACCCCGGCGAAAAGGGTGCCCAAACCAACTATCAGTATAAGCACTTTAATGCCAAGAAAAAGGTTGGCAAACATCTTAAACTGGCGTTCTAGGTTAAAGCCCGATACCGCTTCTGGATCGGTGGGCGATATGTCGTGCTCCTTTTTGATGATATTCTTAATTCGATCCTCCAACGACGATACGTTTGTGCTAGGCTTAGAGGTTATGGCCAGCACGTGCACCTGATCGCCCATGTTGTAGGCTACCTGCATGGTGGTATAGGGGAGTAGCACGCTTTGATCCATTGGACCGTTAATGTTCATGTGCGAGTTGCCCTTTACAACGCCAATAACGGTGTAGTATATTCCGTTTACCTTTATGGTGGTGCCTACAGGCTTTTCTCCGATTTTGTACAAGTCTTCGTAAACCTTGTAACCAATAACAACCACTTTACGGCGTTGCTGAATGTCGATGTCGTTAATGTAGCGACCGTAAATAATTTCGGGCTTGTCAATTTTTACGTAGTCGGGGTTAAGCCCCTTAATACGGTACGAACCCGACTTCTCGCCGCGGATGGTGTTCTTTGGGGTTCTCATCCCGCCAAAAAGCATGGGCGATACCACATCAACTTCGGGAATTTTGCTCTTTATGATCTCGATGTCTTTCGAGCGCATGCTCCATGATCTACCCTTACGGAATCCCTTGTAGGGTTCAGTTGTGTTGTTTGTCCAGTAGAATACGGAGTTGGTTGCAACCGATTTGATGCCATTCATGACGCCATTGCGGAGTCCGTTTCCCGATCCGTACATCACAACGAGCATGAAAATTCCCCAAAACACGCCAAAGGCGGTAAGGGCACTTCTCATCTTATTCTTGGTGATGGTTTCCCATATCTCTTGCCAACGGTCTAGGTCAAACATGGTTTGCTTTTTAGATTTTACTATTCGCTTCTTAGCGCCTCAATAGGCTTTATGCTTACGGCTCGCTTGGCCGGAATGTATCCGGCAATAAGTCCCGAAACAATTAGGATAAGGAGGGCTACTATGATGATGCCGACGTCTACCGTTGGATTTCGGAAGATTACGTTACCGCTTTCGGCTGGGGTTTGGTTTATGATAAAGTTTATGATTTCGGTTATGGCAATGCCAAGCATCATCCCAATGTATCCGAAAACCGATGTTATGAGTACCGACTCGAGAAGAATTAGCTTAATGATAGAGGTAGGCGATGCTCCTAGCGCCTTCCTAATGCCAAATTCCTTGGTCCGCTCTTTTACCGTTATCAGCATGATGTTGCTCACGCCTACAATTCCGGCAATAAGGGTTCCGATGCCAACAATCCATACAAAAAGCTTTATTGCCCAAAAAATCTTCATGGTTTGGATGTAGTTCTCCGAGTTGTTCCATAGGCCTAGTGCTGATCTGTCATCGGGGTTAAACGAGTGAAGCTTTGCAAACCCTTTGCGTATGGTGGTGTTGTACTCCTCGTTTTCCTTTGCCGTTTTTAGGCTTTTAGCCGATAGGATAATGCCATCGTAGCCGTTCTCTCCGAAGTTGTAGATGCTCTTTGCCGTAGAGATGGGAATGTACCCTTCGCGGCTATCGTTGCCTGTAAGGTATTTTACCACTCCAACAACCTTGTACATAACGTTGTTAACGGTTACATATTGGCCTACTGGGTTCTGCTTTGGGAATAGAACGTCCTTAATCTTATCGTTGATGGCTATAACCTTCCTCGATTCGCGGATGTCCATCAGGTTGATGAATCTGCCCATTCCAGGGAGAACCTCTATACCTTCGAGTGCTGCGTAGTTGGTGGTAACTCCAAGAAGCCCATATGTTCCTGTTTTATTTCCGTTAGAAAATGTTGCCGATTCCGATGCGTAGAACTTGTAGGCAACAGTATCAACGTAGGGTAGCTGCTTTTCGGAAAGGAAGATGTCTTTTTCCGACATTTTCATTCGGCGTCCACTTTGGTAGCCTTCGTGTGCCATGGTGGTAATCCCAGGCCATAAGTATATGGCATTCTTCGATTCAGATGCAAAGTTGGTGCTTACCCCGTTGCTAAGACCATTCCCTGAAGCTAAAAGAATGATGAGCATGAAGATACCCCATGCTACGGCAAATCCTGTAAAAAATGTTCGAAGCTTATTGGCCTTAATGGTGGCCATAATCTCTTGCCATAAATCCAGCATGGTTTGCTAGTTTTGGGTTATCGATTCGATAATGCCATCTTTTAGATGGATGGTCCTATCCGTTTTTTCACCAACCGCTTTTTCGTGTGTTACGATAATCATCGTCATCCCCTTTTTGTTAACGTCCTTAAGGATGCTCATAACCTCTTCGGAGGTTTTGCTGTCGAGTGCCCCCGTAGGTTCGTCGGCAAGGATTATTTGTGGATTGGCAATTAGCGCTCGGGCAATGGCCACACGTTGCTTTTGTCCTCCCGACATTTCGTTGGGCATATGATGTGCCCATTCTTTAAGCCCAAGCATGTCTAGATACTCCATCGCCATGATGTTGCGCTTTTTGCGGCTTATCTTTTGGTAGTATAGCGGTAGCGCTACATTTTCCATGGCATTCTTAAAGTTAATGAGGTTGAAGGATTGAAAGACAAATCCAATCATTCGGTTGCGGTATTCTGCCGCTCGTTTTTCGCTTAGATTGCTGATTAAAACGTCGTTTAGGCGGTAAACCCCAGTGTCGTAGTTGTCGAGAATGCCTAAGATGTTGAGCAGAGTTGATTTTCCCGATCCAGAAGCCCCCATGATAGAAACGAAATCGCCTTTATGAATGTCTAGATCTATGCCCTTTAGTACATGCAACGGACTACCGTTGTAGTATGTTTTATTGATGTCTTCAAGTTTTATCATTGCACTTTCTGGTGTTTTAACTCTTTTAGGACGCTTGCACTAAGGAAAGGTTACAAGGACTCTGAGTAAAACCGTGCTTTGTAGCTTGATTTATGAAATAATTAGCTACTTTAAGTTTGTTAGTTTGCTTTTATTTAGGATGTTATGAATTACACAAAGGCATGCTTTCGTGTAGTTGAGAGAGTGGAGGGTCTAAGAAATTTTAGTTGTAATACAATAAAAAAGGTTCAAATCGTTGTTTGAACCTTTTTGCGTTAAGCCTATAATGTTTATTCTACTTTTTTTAATCTACGTTGATTGTCCCTTCAAAAACTTTTTCGGCAGGACCTGTAAGCCATACGTTTTCAAAGGTTCCATCATCTCTTCTGTCGAATGATACGTGAAGATTTCCTCCCATAACTTCAATATCCCAATTATTCTGATCCGACTCTAGGAAAAGGGCTGTTGCAATTGCAGCCGCTGTCGATCCTGTTCCACAGGCTAGGGTTTCATCTTCTACTCCACGTTCGTAGGTGCGTACGAAGATTTCGTCGTCAAAAATTTCCACAAAATTTACATTTGTTCCTCCTGGAGCAAATTTGGGGTCATTTCTAACTGCTTGTCCCTCTTCAAAAACATCCATCTCTTCAAGGTCTTCGACAAACTTTACATAGTGAGGTGACCCTGTGTTTATGAAGTAGTAATCGTCGTGTTCTTCGATTTCTTTTACATCGATCATCTTAAGTTTTACGAAAATTTCTCCGTCTTCTTCGATAAAAAAAGCCTCGTGTAGGCCGTCTATGCTGTTAAAAACAACTTTCTCGGGAGAACCAAGACCTAGCGATTTTGCAAAAACGGAAATGCATCGTCCTCCGTTACCGCACATTGTAGATTCTTTACCATCGGCGTTGAAGTAGCGCATGTAGAAATCGTTCTTTTCGTCCTTCTCAAGGAGCATTAGGCCATCAGCACCTACTCCAAAGTTTCTGTCACATAGCATTTCAACGGTGTCTATACTTGGTTGGAATTTACCTTCTCGATTGTCTATAATGACAAAGTCGTTACCTGCACCTTGGTATTTTTCAAACTTCAATATCATTTTTGTTCGCGTTTAATGTTCCTAAGGTAGCTGTTTGATTCGAATAACCGAGATAATCCCTTCTTTTTATTTGGGTTAATCTGTGTTAGACTGAGGTAACGGATGTAATAAAAGGCACCACTTTTGAGTTATTGTGTTATCCTGAAAATCTATGATAAGGGGCTCTGAATTTTGACTTACACCTCGAAAGTTTAGATCAATATGTCTATAGGTGAAATTTTTCAGGAGTTTGGCTGCTATTTTGTCAGTTGACATGTTTAGAGTGTAATGTTAAATCGAACGCATATGAAAAGACAAAATTTATTTGCAATTGTTGCTGCTGCATTACTTGGTGGTGCCGTTTCGTCAATTTTGGCAATTACCATTATGCAAAAAAGATTTGTTACCACCCAAGATTTGCTAAACCCTCAGCTTAGCTTAGTTAGCGAACAGGCCGGTAGTACGGCTGGAAATGTGAATTTTACCTATGCTGCAGAACAATCTGTTAACAGCGTAGTTCACGTCAAAACCTACACAACAGAGGTACCACAAGTCGATCCGTTCTTCGAATTTTTCTTTGGACAGCCATCTTCGCGTAGTTACAACAATCAGCCGGTGCAACGAGGTGCAGGATCGGGAGTCATCGTCTCAAAAGATGGCTATATTGTCACAAATAATCACGTTATTGATGGTGCTGAAAAGGTTAAAGTTACATTAAATGATAAGCGATCTTACGATGCAAAAGTAGTGGGGGTAGATCCTAACTCGGACATAGCCTTACTTAAAATTGATCAAGCTGATTTACCCTTTATGCGCATTGGAGATTCTGATAACCTTCGCATCGGAGAGTGGGTGATTGCCGTTGGTAATCCATTTAATCTTACCTCTACGGTAACCGCAGGTATTGTTAGCGCAAAAGGCAGGAACCTTCCTGTTCGAGAGGATATGAATCAGTATCAGGTAGAATCTTTTATACAAACAGATGCTGTTGTTAATCCTGGGAATTCTGGAGGTGCTTTAGTAAATCTAAAGGGAGAGTTAATAGGCATTAACACTGCAATTTACACGCAAAATGGGGTGTTTAATGGGTATTCGTTTGCAATTCCGGCTAGTATCGTGAAAAAAGTGGTGTACGACCTCATGGAGTATGGCTCTGTTCAAAGAGGCTTCTTAGGTATATCAATGAGCGATATAACCTCCGATAATGCAGGCAAGCTAGGTTTGAAGGATGTGATTTCGGGCGTTTATGTGGCCGAAGTAACCGAAGGTGGTGGAGCAGCCCAAGCTGGAATACGAAAGGGAGATGTGCTAGAATCTATTAATGGTATATCTATCAACTCTATGGCTCAGGTTCAAGAGCAGGTTGCCCGTTATCGTCCTGGCGATAATGTTGATATTTCGCTAATTCGTGATGGGAAAGTGAAACATTTTAAGGTCACTTTACGTAAAACATCAAGTGGCGATAATCAGGAGGTTGCTGTAAGCGGTGCCTTTACTGCAATGGGTGCCACATATGCCAATGTTAGTCCCCAACTAAAGAGTAGCTTAAGGCTTAAGGGAGGAGTTCAAATAGTAGAACTAGAGAATGGGAAGTTAAAGTCTCAAGGCATCCGAAAAGGGCTAATAATACTACGTATAAACCGACAACCAATTAGCAGCGTGGAAGATTTAGCTGAAGTGTTTGCTAGTGCTCGACAGCGAGAGGTTATTATTATTGAAGGAGTATATCCTAATGGGTTGCAGGCTTTGTATAGTATAGGCATTTAGTTTGTTAGATTAAACTAAACACAAAGTTAATATTTTCATGAGACAGCTTAAAATCACCAAATCGATTACCAACAGAGAGAGTGCATCGCTTGACAAGTACCTACAGGAAATTGGCAAGGAGGAACTTATTACTGTTGAAGAAGAGGTTGAGTTGGCACAACGAATCAAAAAAGGCGATCAGGTAGCCCTCGAAAAGCTTACCCGCGCTAACCTTCGTTTCGTGGTGTCGGTAGCGAAGCAGTATCAAAATCAGGGGTTGAGCCTACCAGACCTTATCAACGAGGGTAACCTTGGTTTGATTAAGGCTGCTGAGAAGTTTGATGAAACCCGTGGTTTTAAATTCATCTCTTATGCGGTTTGGTGGATTCGTCAATCAATCCTTCAGGCTTTAGCTGAGCAGTCGCGTATTGTACGTCTTCCTCTTAACCAGGTGGGATCACTCAACAAGATCAACAAGGCGTTTGCAAAGTTTGAGCAGGAAAACGAGCGCACTCCATCGCCTGAGGAGTTAGCTGATGCACTTGATCTTCCAAAGGAAAAGGTGTCGGATACTCTTCGCGTTGCTGGTCGCCATGTATCGGTGGATGCCCCATTCGTCGATGGAGAAGACAACAGTCTTTTGGACGTGCTTGTTAATCCTGATTCGCCAAATGCAGATCGTAGCCTAATTAATGAATCCTTAGTTAAGGAAATTGAGCGTGCATTGTCGACTTTGACTGACAGAGAGCGTGATATTATCCGCCTATTCTTTGGTATCGGCTGCAGCGAAATGACACTTGAAGAGATTGGAGAGAAGTTTGGGCTTACCCGCGAACGTGTTCGTCAGATAAAGGAAAAGGCAATTCGCCGCCTTCGTCACAGCACCCGCAGCAAGCATCTTAAAAGCTTCCTTGGCTAGAAGATATTTATGGAATTTACTTGATGCCCGCAACACCAGCGGGCATTTTTTGCATTTGCAAAATAAGATAATGAAAATGGGGGGTGCTGAATGTCTGTTCTTTATTTGCAGTAATAGGTTGGAGTTTGAACTAAAAAAGGAGAGGAACATACATCCTCTCCTTTCTATTCAATTTTACGAATCGCTTATTGCAGCAGCTATGCTTTATTGCTGTTTAGGATTCATAACGATTTCCACTAATTGTCCCTTCCCGATAAGGTCTTGGGCTGCTTTTTGAATTGATGCTGAAGTCAATTCCGAAACAATTTTTTCGTAATCCTTATTTATGTTTTTCCCTTTCATATAATAGGTAGTAAGCACCTCCTGCCAGTAGTCTGGCGATTGCAGATTTTTCTTATGGTTTTTAATAGCGCTCTCCTTTATTCTTTTTAGGTTTTCATCTGAAACACCATCTTTTAGGAGGTTATTAACCTCGTTGTAAAGAAGGCTGAGCATTCTATCTGCAATTTTTGGATCTGTATCGAAGCGTATGGCAATGAACGATTGTGAAATGGGTTCGCTCAGCATGCTATTCTTAACGGTAACGCTGTACGTTCCACCTTCGCGTTCGCGCAAAGTGGCTAAAAAGCGCATGCGTAGGTCGTAGGAAATCGCAGAGGCCACTATCTGTGTCGCGAGGTCATCCTTGGCTTTGTTGACGTAGGCCAGGTAGATGGAGGTTTTATCGGTAGACATCGATGAAGCGAAGTGCACCTTGTAATTTTGAGTGGCCAATCGTTTCCCGTTATCCTTCCAACTATCCTTTTTGTTGGTTGTTGGAATGCTTGCTATGTAGGTTTCGATGTACGGCTTAAGTTCATTTTTATCAATATTTCCGGTAAAGATGAAGGTGAAACCTTTCATAGAAGCAAAGCGTTCTTTATAGAATTGGAAGCTCTTAACAGGATTAATCTTGTCCAGCATTTTGCCATTTTCGTGGTAGCGGTAGGGACTTCGGTTAAAGAGCACTTGATTGATAGTGTCGGCAAATGCCGTTTTAGAACTATTCAACTCATTTTCGGAGGAGGCCTTCTTGCGGTTGATCAAAGAGATGCACAGTGCAGTGTCGATTCTAGGTTTTGCAATATATAGGTTGATGAGTTGAAACATGGTCTCTGCATCTTTGGGCGATGCGTAGCCCGATATACCCTGGTAGAATTCCGAAATCTCGGGTTGCACAGAGAGTTTTGCTCCCGAGAGTATTCTTTTAAGTTCGGCTGCAGAATGGTCGGCGATGCCGCTGCTGTTGATGAATCCAGCAGCATAGTAGGCAGAAGGAAGGTCTTCTAGTAAGCTGTTGGAGTACCCTCCCTTGCTAAAGCCTGTAAATGTGATTTGATCTTTACGAAGGTCGTTAGGCTTAAGCACCACCTTGATCCCATTGGAGAGTATCCATTCGGTTGTGCCAAGATCGGAGTTTGTTGTCTCCTTTATAATTTTGCCTTTTGCGGGTTTTTGTGCCATTAGTGGGGGTACTGCTAGCTTATTTTTGTAGGGTTCTACTTTGCTTGCAGTTACCTCTTTAATAATGGACTTAAGCGAATCCACCGTAATCATGCTAACATTTTGGCTGAGTGGACCTGTGGCAACTATTATGTTATTATCATTGGTTATGTAGGTCGCTGCGATTTTGTTGATCTCATCGAGGCTTATTGATTGCAGGTTATCCTTATGCCATTGGTATAGATACTCAATATTTACTATTGGATCTCCATTAAGAAAGTTGTTTTTGGCAGAGATAACGTAAGCGTCATTTTTGCAGTTTTCTCTTTCGGTAAAACTCGATTCGTAAGAACGAAGAATGTTCTTTTTTACAACGTCGATCTCTGATGCGGTAAAACCGAACTCTTTGATACGCTTGAGTTCTGTGAGCATTCGATGGAAGCCTTTTGCCATCCCGTTATTCTTGGTAGTAACTCCCACAAAGAAGAGTTTTTTTGTAGGAACCAAATCGCCAATGCGAATTTTACTGCTTAAGAAATCGGGATGAAGGGATTGCTGTATTTCATCGAAACGATTAACTAGCAAAGTTTCTACAATTTTGTTGGTGGTTTGGTACCTAGTATACTCCTCTGATCCCATTTTCTCTTTTGGGAAGGGGGTGAACTTATGGTAAATTCTAACGTTACAGTTTTTTGCTTCAGGGTCGGCGGTAACGTAATATATGGGTTCCCTGTTGTCGGGGAGCTCAAAAGTTGGGCGAGGAGTTGGGTTGATTGGCTTTGAGATATCTGCAAAAATGCTGCTAATTCTTGCTTCAACCTCTACCGGATTGATGTCGCCAACAATAACGATAGCCTGTAAATCGGGGCGATACCACTTCTGGTAGTAATCCTTTAATGTCTGATGCTTGAAGTTGTTGATAACAGCAGTATCTCCAATTACATCGCGGATGGCATACTTCGAATCTTGGTATAGCGCCTGTTCAATGGCCTTTTTCAGACGGGTTCCGTCACCGCTTCGCATGCGCCATTCTTCGCGAATAACACCTCTTTCGTCATCAATTTCCTTATCCTCAAGACTGATGAAACTAGACCAATCGTGTAGTGCAAGCAGCGCCGAATCTACAATGGTTTTGCGTGTTGTTGGAACTGATGCAAGATAGTATACCGTTTCGTCTTTAGCGGTATAGGCGTTGATGTTGGCTCCAAACTTTACTCCAATAGATTGGAAGTAGTCTAGGAGGCGTTTGCCGGGAAAATTCTTGGTTCCGTTGAAGGCCATATGCTCAAGAAAGTGAGCAAGCCCATTTTGATCATCATTTTCGAGGATGGCTCCAACATTTTGTATAATGTAGAAGTCGGCCAAATCTTTTGGATTCGGATTCTTTTTGATGTAGTAGGTGAGCCCGTTGCTGAGTTTTCCTATCTTAAATGTTGGATCGGTTTTTACTTTATTCTCAATTGCCAGATTCTGATTTGTGGCAGCAAATGAGGAAAAAGAGAAGACAGATAACCAACATGCTATTAGCATTTTATTCATAGGTCGGTATGTGTTAATTTTGTTTTCAGTTCAAATTATGATGGACTGCAATTGCTAGTACTGCAAGCCTATGGATATCCCAGCCCAATTACGGCTGGCTTCTGATTTAAGAATATCTCCAACATTTTTGCTTAAGCTTCCGCAGTAAACCCTGAGATATCCAATGTAGATGGGAGATAGGGGGACTGATACCTTTACATCAATATCCATTTTAATTTTACTCGAGGTTAAGTAGTAGTAATCAGGGATGGTTATTGCGCGGTATAAGTCGAGTTGGTAGGGCTTCTTGGGTGCCGGTGCCGCTGGCTTTTCAAACGTTTTGTCGAGGTTTGAGTAGAGCGTTCCTTGCAGTGATCCTTCAATAAAGCACTTCCCTAACTTCACCATTTTCCCAAACTTTGCTCCATAAAAAGTTGTGGTATAGTTTTGGGTGATGTAAACTGGCGTATTCGAGTACGACTCCTTGTTTGAGTTTACTCCTCCAAATACCTTTGCCATGAAATTGTAGTTTAATCCTTGGCGTAATTTCCACAAGTCGTAGGTGGCGCAAATCGTGCTTCGGGTTATTTTGTACGATTGTTTTTTGTCTACTACTTTGCTTCTTGTAAAGCCATTTTCGTCCTTTATGCTAATGTTGGTGAATTCGTAACCTGCTCCATCAATCATATTAAGAGTAATGGCTAAGTTGTTAACTAAATTCTGCGATGCGTGATTGAAAGAAATCCCTCCATTGTAGAGCATCTTTTTCATTTCGCCACCCTTTTTCAGCGTTGTTTCGTCGTTGATAAGATCTTGGAAGTAGCTTTGGATACCTGCTGTTCCGATTACCTTAAAGTTATTTGCGCTATATGCTAGCTGTGCATTACCTCCTAGCGCATGACCCCTGAGGTCAACAGTTAGGTTATTGGTAAGGGTACCCATTTCGTTGGCAGCGCCAAGCCCGCAGAGGTTGTAGTATATATAAGTCTGCGAGGCGTTGATTAGCTTAAAGTGAATGTATTCTCTAAAGAAGTCTAAGTTTCCATTTGCTCCTATATACCAGCGCTCGTTTGGATTGTAAATCAGCGAAGGCTTTAAGCTAATGGAGTAGTATCTATTTAACGAACGAGGATCCAGCTGTTTTGCCGCCGAAATATTTGTATAGTCTACTCCAATGCCAGCATTGATGGAGTTGAAATATTTAGGTGAAGCAACTAGCGCACTTAATGAAAATTCGTGGTTTTTCCAATCGCCGCCGGTAGTATCAACAAGATGATATGGGAAATCGTTGTGAGGGAATAGTACATTCGTATACTCCTTATTCTTCTCCCACTCTCTCTTGTAGTAGAAGTTACCGTAAAAGGAGAAGTTTTTTACTTTGTCGTATCCCTTAGCATTAATCGTAAAATCGTTGATGCTTCCTGCGTCTTGAATTTGTTTGAAATCCCCGCTTTTTCGGGACATCGACAGCGAAATATCCCCGATTGACTCAAATCCATAAAGAGCAAATCCTGCAGCATTTGAAGTTGAGAGCCATATGTTTCTAGCAGTCTTAAGGTCGTCGGAGGTGGCAAGTTTTACAGAAGTTTTGACGCTATCTTTTAAATCGCTTGCCGCTGCATTTTGGGAATAGAGGCATAGTAAACCAAGTATTCCCAGATTTGCAATAAGACGGGATGCAATTTTACTCATAGTAGTTCAGTGTTAAAGCTATTGTTTTTAGAGGGGGGAGGCTATGCCTCCCCTCTAATTCTAAAGTTGCAGAACAGGCTTGTCGATAAGCTTAAAGTCATTTGCAGTATCGTTGTTGTCAACGTAAATTATTCTTCCATCTTTTGTTTCCTTTTCTTTGCGAATGATGGCTTTCCCAGATCCAGAACCTGCAATATTGAAAATAAAGGATTGATCTAACGAGGTTGGAATACGCTTTAAGTTAGGAGTATCTCCGCCAAGGCATTCAACTGCATCTAAAACGTAAGCATTGGGAACCTTTAGGATTAGGGAAGTTTGTGCTGGTTTTGACGTGTCCTTAACTTTTTCTAATGAGGCAAAGTCCTTTGCCCTGAAAATAGCGATAGCAGGACCATTAATGTTTGGGATATATTCGCTAGGAATGGTAGGATAACCTTGGTGTACATATACCATATTGACAGCATTAGGGTTGTCAATATCTTTTGTATCTGCTCCTTTGTCCATAAAGAATTCAAACTGAGCTTTAGATAGGTTGATGGAGTTGACATTATCCTTAGTGAAATCGTATGCAGATACTGCAATAACTACTGATTTACCGGGCTCCAGAGGATATTGAGTCCCTTCTCCAGGAATCTTAAAAGCATTGTAAATGTATACGTTATCTTGATCTGTCCTAAAGAACGATGCGGTAGTTCCTGTAGGATTTCCATATACTTCACCATAAATAAGACCATCGAGGTATACAGTGTGTTCTGAGTTGTTGTAAAGTTCTACGAATGGATCTTTCCCTGTAAACTTAGCTCCTTCAGGGGTAAGGCATGCAGAGTAGTATACCTGTTTAATAATAATGGAGGAGAAGTAGGAAACAGAAAGATTAAGATCGAAGGTTGCATTAGCTTCGCTATCTATAAGCTTATCTGTTAGAATGCCTCCAACATTAATATCCTTCGAAATGGTAGAGACCTTTTCAGCGTCTTGAGCTGAAAAATAGCGTGTTGCTTTAATGTTGTACAAACCACGCTCAATTTTAGGGAATAGTGCAATTCCATTCTCGTCCGACTTAACAGTGATTTCATTTCCCGATTGTTGATTGACAAGAATAACCTCTATTCCCGAAGGTTTACCCGTAAATTCGGATGGGTAAGATAGGTTTACCTTTACATCAAATTTGGGTGTTTCGTCGTCTTTTACGCAACTTGAAATTAGAAGCGGAAAAAGAGTTGCCAGTAACAGTGCAATTTTCTTCATAATAGCTTTTTTGTTAGTAGAGTTTAATAGACAGCTCTGTTCCAAAGTACAGCGCCGGATTTCTCATCGTATAGTTGCCTATGCTCGATTTCTGAATTGGTTGATGAAAGAGAAAGTTGTTGGCATAAAACGAGAAGTTTATACCGTTTTTCATCTCTTTAGTAATTCTAATGTTGTACAGCCAAAGCGGATCGTACGAAGTGGTTTTGTACTTATTGTCGTTAACAATTAGAACTAAGTAGTCGTACTGGGGAAGTTTAGCCTCTTCAGGGGTAAGCATATTGATGGAACCATCAGACCCCATGTAGCCGATTGGATACTTACGAATTTTGTCAGTAGTGTACCAATTTTTTTCTGACCAAATGGTTTGAGCTGTAAATGAGATAACAAATCGTAGTTCAGGAATATTATGAACCAATCGTAGGGCAGTAGTAAAGCGAGAAAAGTTTTTTTCATCGGAACCTTCTGGATATATTCCTACAGTAGTAGGTCGACTATGAACTTTGTATGTGTACATAAAGTAGTCGAGCCCATTTTTTGTGTTAGTAGTTTTCATATATCCTCCACTTAGGATGAAGGAGGTACGAATAGCATCAACTCTACCAAAGTTGAAGTCGAACTCAACTCCTTTATTGAACTCTTTAGCATCGTTACTTGGTTTATCAAGCGAAGCCATGTAGATTCCATTTTCGGCATTTGCATAGTCGAACTTGGGGCTTCCATCAACAATAATGACATTTGACTTTTGATAGGAGATAGGAATAAAAGAGTCACTCATCGTGAAACCATTAGTAAGCTTTTCATCGTAGAGGGTAATGCCAAAAGTCATTTTTTTGATTCTGTAATCAAACCCAATTTCAATCTTGCGGTTTCTCGAAGGTTTGAGGTCGGGATTCTCTACATTAAATACGCGGGTAGTGGTGAAAGCATACTTGTCACCTGTATTCGGATCGTAGTAGTTGGCGCTTAGTAAATCTACATATGCATAATCTGGATAAAGATACCTAAGCGAAGGAGCCTTGTAGTTGACACCATAACCAAATCGTGCGGTTAATGTCTTATTAAAACAAGCGGAAACGTTAAGACGTGGAGATATCATCTGCTTTTGATACTTAGTGGTTGGCTGAACCATGTCGTATCTAGCACCAACTTGAGCCTTATAGGTCATCTTTTTTATGTTGTAGTATAGCTCATCCTGAATGTAACTCGAGAATTGGTTAAGTAGAGGGATATCCTTAAAAGGACGAGGTCGTGCCATGTTGGCTGATAGGTTTGGAGGAAGCATTTCGTCAAAAATATACCCTTCTCCTACATTGCCATCGATTTTATACTCTGCGCCCACGAGGAATCTGTGTGTTCCTCCTGCAATTTTTTTGTAAAAGCTGTTGGACAGCTTTGTGTAGAAGTTGATAGGTTTTCCGTCAACTGTTTTTTCTGCCCAATAAGTTCCAGGTGTGAAGCTGTTTTGAATAAGAGTGTCCTTACGAGCAACGTTTACCAATCCATAAGGACTTGGCGTCATGAATTGGTGAAGATAATCCTTCTGATGAGCATACGATAACGATATGTCAAACTTTACAGTTCTTGCCCATTCCTTGTTGAAATTAAAACGGCTGGATATGGCAACGTGTCCACCTTGATCTTTCATCCCTTCTTCTGTCATTGCCTTAATGGCGTCAGGGTCTGGCTTAGACATGTCGTTGCTGAGGTAGTAGTCTGCGGTTACATTTAAATTGAGAATGCCTTTCAAAAGATTGCTTTTAGAGTAGGTTAACTGCCCATTTATCCTTTCGTAAGAGCCAGAAACGGTTCTTTCGTCGGCATAAGACTGGGTATAGCCTCCATCGATATTTAAGAAGCCGCGATCTTTTTTCAGATCAAAACCTTTGCTGATGGATGATTGAACGGTATTAGGATTAAAGCGAGCAAGTAATTCTAAAGGTGTTTTTCCTGCTTTTGTGTTGATAATAACTGCTCCTGAGGTTAGGTCTCCGTATTCTGCTGAAGGAATACCTCTGATGATCTCTATTGATTCGATGTTGTCCGTAGATATCTGTCGAAGATCAATTCCTCCCTTATTGGATGTTTGCATGTTGGCATTATTCGACATTGGAGCACCGTTCATTACAATAGATGATCCGAAGGAGTTGTTCTCAGTTGAAACCGCTTGCCTTAAGCTTAGCTGAGCGTTGTTTTGTAAATCCGGATTGTTGGCAATTTGTCCAGGTAGTAGCTGCATTACATCGCCTAAATTGGTAGGTTGAATATGCTCCAGAACGGATTTTTCGATGGACGAACTGGTACTGCTACCTGTTTTACTCTCTTTTGCAACAACAGTAACCTCCTTAATTGCAAAGTTAGACTCTTCAAGAGCTAGCGTTAAGTCGTAGGTGCGGTCTTCCTTTATGTCAATAGGGATTTGCAGCGTTTTATATCCCAAAACTTGAACAACAAGGTCTACTTTGTCTGAAGGAACATTTTTAAAACAAAACTTTCCTTCTTTGCACGTAACATTCCAAAGGCCATATTGAACAATGTTCACAACGGCAGCATCAATCGGTTCTTTGGTCGTTTTGTTAACTACAACTCCTTGCAGTACCACTGTTCCGCATTTCTTTTTTTGCCCTTTTTGAGCAACTGCTGGAGTTAGTGCTATTAGCGCTACTACGCTGATAGCGATGAAGTATCTAAACTTGGCAAGAAGCATTGGATTTAGGTTATTTGGTTTACAAGTTGAGTTCCTAATACTGTCTTTTATTGCTGCCTTTTCTTTATCTCGCATCTATCGTGTGAGGTTTATGTGCTGCTGGGCTTTGCGTTATGACCCAGCAGCACAACTTTTATAGGGCAGCGTTGATTTTTAGCTCATTCGCAAACTTGTTGATAGATCCATCGGAGAAGTTAACAACCAAGGTGTCTGCTTTCATCATCTTTATCAGGTCAGCCTTAGTAGTTTTATTCTTCATGAATGTTACAACGGCTTGTGGCTCTTGATCCGTAAACTTGGTATTAAAGCCTACCACCGCCTTGTCATTCGATAAGTGGCGTCCTAAGAATGTTACCTGACGGCTGAACTTTGGAATTTTTGCTTGAGGTAGATTCACAACTAGCGAATCGAGATTGTTCGTGGAGATGTTCTCTTCGTTAAAGGTTAGCGAAACTGGCTTAAACCAGCGACGTTCGATTTGAAGCTTGTCGAATGCTACATTGGTTAGATGCATGTACATAAACTTGAAGTCGAGATCAACGCTCACTTCTCTACCGGTTCCTCCTTCTTCGTCATCGACATAGGTAAACTCTTTAGTAGATACTATATCTTTTAGTTTGGCAGGATTGAATGCTTTAGCATTGTAGAAAATACGCACTAAAACAGGTTCCCCCCATTCGGTCTCAAATCCGTAAACTCCCTTTTCGGATTTGAGCATTCTTCCGAGTATCTTGTAGTCGTTACGGCCGTAGAAGTTGTTAATGCCAATTTCTAGAGAGCTCATTACGGTATTATTATCCTTAGGCTTGTTTAACCAGCTGGTATAGGGAGAGTAAATAGCCTTCTTTACCTCTTTTTCTGAGATAACGTTGGGGTTGTAGAATATTTTCACATGCTTAGTTCCAACATACGTTGCCACACCTAGGATTCCCTTTACCTTTTGCATTTGGTTAGCGAATGCCATAGAGCTACCATAGCATTTAACGTTGTCGGTCTTATACTGAGTAAGAACCTTCGCGTTTTCGAACTGCTCTTCGCTTCCCCATCTTTCGTCGATTGTTGGAATTTCGGTTATTGCCCCCCAAGTTATTCCGAGCGCCACAAAAAGAACCGCCATTGCTGATGGAAGCCATTGCCAGCGCTTACCGTTAAAGCTAAGCGCCTTTTCCTTACCACATGCAGCAACACACTCGCCGCAAAGGGTACAGTCAATAGAGGTTACGGTCTTGTTAGCACACGATACTTTAATTCCTTGAGGGCAGGCTTTATCGCAAAGCGTACATCCGCTACATGCATTGCCATCTCTTTGAACCTTTACTAGAGGGAATATCTTTCGATTGTAGTTGGATATTTCCAGAATATATCCTAGCAGACAGCATGCTGCTAACGCCCACCACCATTGAAGATCAACATCTAGGGCAGCAATTGCCAGATATACCAGAACAACAGTAGAGGCCATCACAAAATAGGAGAATATGTTGGAAAGCGCTCCCATTGGGCAGGCATACCTACACCAAAACTGGCGAACAAATAGCGATCCTACAATAAGAGCAATAATTGCAACCGAAGCCCAGAGTACTGAGGTGTCTGGACCCATTTGGTTAACGCTTGCAAAGTAGGGGTCGAATACTTTACAGAATAGTTCGCTTGTTGTTCCTGTCTTGTAGATTACAAGAAATGCTAAAATGTACTTAACGGAGCGCAATGCTTTATCGGCAGCGGAAGGCATATTAAAGTTAACCTTGAACTTTCGTCCGAATTTGCCCAACCATTCTGTTATTGTTCCAAGGGGGCATAAGAAGCTGCAGAATAGCTTGCTAAAAAGGAGTATTCCTCCAAAGAAAGCCAATCCGATAAATATTTGAGTAGTCGTCATTGAGCATGCTAAAGAGCCTGCAACCGCGTATCTAATAAAAGACTGTATGCCTCCAAATGCGCAGTACGCTTCAAAGTCTTTTATTGTCTCGGGGCGGAATAAATTAATGATGACTAGTCCAACTATGCCAAATAGAAGCCCTAGTTGTAGGATAAGTCTCCAGTTGTTTCGTTTTAAGTTCATAGCCGATTTTAAAATTTGATTTTGGTCAAACATAGCAATAGAAAAAGGCCCTTTTACACTTGTTTACAGAGTTAACAAATGCTTAACATCTCGGTGTCGTGCGTTTTTTTCTTCCTATAAAGGCGTAAAAGATGACGAAGGCTATGTTATTACATGCCTATAAGCAGATTGGCCTACTGCTGCTGATCGTGAATGGGGGAAGGAATTGTAATAAAATTGTTAATTGTGATATTTCGTGCTTAGTGGCGGTTTGTATGGGCTATGTTTGCTACCGTAAACCCTTAAAATTCGCGACAATTTATGGATTGTAGAATTATTAACCCTGCCGCTTTAGTCCGTTTTAAGCCTTTGACAGGCTTTCTTGCAAAGGTTTCGATTTTTTCTTTTCTGCTACTTTATTCTTCTATCTTACTATATGGCCATAGCGCAAACGAAAAGCTGTCTTTTGTAAAGCTATCCCCAGCTGGCGACTATACTATTCTGGCAAAAGAGATTTCTGAGAAAGCAACTTCCCTCGAAGTGGTGACAAAAGGTAAGACTGAGGTTATTTCTGACTGCTACAGTAAAAACTTTTCATTTATTGGTAACCATACCGTAGCTTTTATTGCTGGAAAAGGTAAGGACTCTTACATGGTTCTCTTTGACCTTGCCAAGAGTAAAGCTCTGACGCAAGTTGAAAATGTCACCTCTTATAGTAAGGTGGGGGATGCCGGTATCGTTGCTGCTCTTTCGAAGCGAAATGGGCAAAAGAACACCGCTTCCATCCTTATTTCGCTTGTAAACGGTCATCAGGCCAAGGTGCTTGCAGATACAATTGGGCTATACACCATTGCTCCCGATTCTAAGAGCATCATCTACACAAAATATGGCGAAGCCAACCAGAAAAGTCTTTATAAGGTAAGCATAGGCACCTTGAAATCGGAGCTTGTTGGTGAGCTGCCTACTCCGATACGTTCTTTCTACAGCATTTCGGCAAAGAACGATTTGCTGATGGAACCTTTAAAAGACGAAGGGAAACCGTTTATTATTACCTATAATACGCTTTCAAAAAAGTATGCCCAGATCGAGATTCCTTCTGGCCTTAGCATTTTTAAGGCAACACCTCCTCGTTTCACCGCAAATGGAAAGAGTATTTTTGCCTACTTTCAGGAAAAGCAGAAGGGTACGGTAAAGACCGATTCGACTGCTGGCGTTGAGGTGTGGGATTGGAAAGCTATTGAGCTGGTATCGGTTCAAAACAAGAAGGCTCAGCGAAACCAGATCGAAAAGAGGCTTTGGATCTGTAGAGATCTTAAGAAATTCACCCCTTTGGAGAGCGATACCCTTTACAACCTGCGCCCTGTTGGCGATGGTTCGAAGTATATGGTGGGTATCGTGGAATATCCATATATGCTTCAGCGCTCGTGGCAATCGGGCAAGATTGCCGACTACTACCTGATGGATATGGAAAACGAATCGATGAAGCTGATCGTAAAGTCATCGCCATACTACGTTATCATATCGCCATCGGGCAAGTATCTTTACTGGGTGGCTTCCGACATGTTGTGGTACGGCTATAACTTGGAGAACGGCAAGCTTACCCCCTTTAGCAAGGGAATTTCCGATAGCTTTTTCGATATAAGCAGCGATGAACCTTCCTCTAGCTCGAATTTTGCGCCCGAAGGGTGGCTGAATAGCGATAAGATTTTGCTGAAGTCGTATTACGATCTTTGGATTTGCGACCTATCGGGCAAGGAGGCTCCGATTTCGGTAACGCATCAGCTAGGAAAGCAAACGAACTCTCAGTTTAGGGTGGTGAGCAGCGAAAAAGATTTTCTGAATAACAGAAAAGAGGTAGTTGCCGAACGATTTAACCTTTCGTCAAAGGAGTCGGGGTTGTATCTGATCGATTTAACTGGTAAGCAACAGCCTAAAGAGCTAGTTGCTGGAGGATATAAGTTCTCGTCGGTTGAGTATGCTGCATCGTCTAAGGTTGTTGCTTGGAGGCAGGAGTCCTATTCCGACTATCCGAATGCTTGGGTAAAGTATGGCGCAGATAGGCCTAAGCAGCTTACGACCATTTCGCCATCCGATTCGTTGCGCGGAAGCGCTCATCTGCTATCGTGGGAGAATAAGGATTTTGGAACCCTACAGGGAATGCTCTTTTTACCCGATACCACCCGCTTTAAGCCTCCGTATCCTTGCGTTGTTAACTTTTACGAGCAGCAATCGAATGAGCTGAATGTTTTTAGAGAGGTGGCCTTATCCGATTGCAACATTAACGTTCCTTTCTATGTGCAGAATGGTTTTGCCGTTTTTATTCCAGATATAAAGTTTAAGGTGGGCGAGCCTGGCGAAAGCAGCTACTCGTGCATGAAAAGTGCGCTGGAGCATCTAGCTAAGCGCTATCCACAGATTGACATGGAGCGCTTAGGCGTTCAGGGACATAGCTGGGGGGCTTTTCAAACGGTATACCTCCTTTCGCGAATGAATTTCTTTAAGGCTGCTGTAGCCATGGCTCCGGTTGTGAATATGATAAGCGGATACGGTTCGTTACGCAGAGGGGTAGGCAGCAGCCGCATGTTCCAGTACGAATCGGGGCAAAGCCGCATCGGGAGTACCCTATGGGAGAAACCGCAAGCTTACATTAAGCATTCGTCCATTCTCTATGCCGATAGAATTGCCACACCGCTTCTCGTTGTTGCCAACGATAATGATGGCGCTGTGCCATACGAGCAGGGAATGGAGATTTTCTTGGGGATGCGAAGGCTACAGAAGCCCTGTTGGATGGTAAACTATAAGGGAGACGCTCATGTGCTCAATTTTGAATCGAATAAGAGGGATTATACAGAAAAGGTGATGGGGTTATTTCGCTTTTACCTAAAGGGAGGGGAGAAGCCGGACTGGATGTTATAGTGCTGGTTGTTTTATTAGAGCTGTCTCCGGGATGGATGTGGTGG
The DNA here is from genome assembly GCF_004340205.1 of Acetobacteroides hydrogenigenes. Classification (NCBI taxonomy): domain Bacteria; kingdom Pseudomonadati; phylum Bacteroidota; class Bacteroidia; order Bacteroidales; family Rikenellaceae; genus Acetobacteroides; species Acetobacteroides hydrogenigenes. Next base: position 77,111 of record NZ_SLWB01000001.1, on the reverse strand, counting down.
ACTTATGGGCCATCCTCCATCCTTTTTGTTTTCTCTACTGTCACGAAGGATAGCTATTCTAAAGAGTTCCCATTTTAAGATTATAAGAAAAGAAGACATTAGGGAATCAGCATATCATAGCGTAACATATATCAACCGATGGTAGGGAGGTATGCAGCTACGTTGAGCATATAGTTCAATCAGCGCTGTTATTCCGGATTTGTTCCGGAATCTTTATTTCGATGGAGTCAGTTTAAAATCGGAATCCAATAAATCCCAAAAAAGAAGCCATTCGGGAAACTTGCTAAGTTGGCTATGCCAAACTATCGTTTCCGGAACAAGCACGGAATGACACTCCGGGAGAGGGATTTTTCATAAGCGACCTTATTCAACTATAAAAAATTAGACGGCAGCCTGTTGCCAAGCTGCCGTCTGTCGTGATTTGTTGTAGCAGTATGTTAATGTGCAAACGCTCTTATAGAGTCGCTGTAGAGTAGCGTATCTTCCGAACCTTGATAGGCGCACTTAAACTCGTACTCCTTACCCGGCGTAAAGCCCGAGATATTTTTTTTATGCGAAGTGGAAGGGGTTAGCCTCCATTCTTGAATGTTTGCAGGAGCAGGAACTGGTGCCGAGTAGAAATTGTAGAATGAAGCATTCTTATTAACATCTACCTCTAGAAGAAAATCGCCCTGGTTAGCACCACTTTTAACCTTAAAGTTTTCGGGCTTTTCGAGAATGCCTACTTTTTTACGTTCCTTCGAGAGCGTAAAACCTGTAGATTGGAGCTTTATAGGATCACCCTTTGCCTGAAGGTTAACTTCACTGGCAACCTCACGAACAAAGTCACATAGAATCTTCTTCGAAGCATTCTTCACCGCTATATCCTGCGAAGTACCATTTTGAGCCTTTATCAACTTTTTATCAAAGTCAGCAACGTACTCCTTAAAGGTAATCATTCTTTCTGCCTCAAATTTAAAGTTAACATTACCGGTTAACCTTTCAATTACGTTGTAAAAAAGAGGAGAAAGTTCGCTATCAGGCGATTTGTGATAGCTGATAATAACTTCTTGTCTAGTCATAAAAATTCAAGTGTTAGAATATTAAAAAAACGGTTACAAGTATTAATACACTTTAGGGTAAGAAATGTTCAAACTGAAAATATGTTATAAAACATATTTATGTTCTATTTATACAAAACGGTAAGTATTCTTGCTTATTATATAGGCCAAATCTTAATGCTGAAATAAACGATTTATATGTTGTTTGTTCTTGATAAAAGCTTGTATATGAGTGTTGTAAATATAGCATGTGATTCCCTGTTTCTATGGATATATGGGTCATTTCTTATAAGAAATGACCTATTTCTGGAAAGAAATGCTTCATTCCATATAAGAAATGCCTCATTTCTGGTAAGAAATAGTCCATTCCATATAAGAAATGGGCCATTTCTTATATGGAATGGATTACTTCTTGGAGGAAATGGCTTATTTCTTTCAAGGAATAAGCCATTTCTTTTAAGAAATGGAGTGCATTCGGCAAAAAGGGCTCGGAGGGATATTGCTCTTGAACTGGATATTGTAAGATAAGCTATAAAGTAGAAGAGTAACCTGAAAATCGGCTATTAAATGTTAATACAGATGGCTGCATTTGTAGGATGAGCAATTTGCCTTTATGGCGAATTAGCTTCGTGTTGTAAAAGAATGTATGGCGTGTATCGGTTTGCTTATCAAACTAGTAGGTTTGTACTAACGGGCAAGCCTATTCTTGGCTGAACATATGGAAGGTTAATTAGATGTTAAAGATTTGCGATATCTTGTTTTGCTTTGAGAATTGATGAACTTGCGATTCTGAAAACGGGATATTCTAGGGCTTGTGTTTTTGAATACTTAAGGGGGAGAGTGTGAATGTTAAAGGGATTTAAGCGAGGGAACATAAGAAGGCTGAGCAGGCTGGCGTTAACTTGGGGAGGAATCCTATCTACAGTTGCTTTTTTGGGGCTAATTGCTACGCAGTACTTCTGGATTAGCAATGCGCTCAGGTTGTCGAGGTACCAGTTCGACCATCGGCTAACGCTATGCCTGAACGAAATATCCAAAGAAATAAACGGAAAGCTATCGTCGTATAACGGGTGCACGCATACCTCGTGCACTAGGCATAAGGAGCACTACCGAACCATAACCGATGTTCTGGATGATAAGAATATCCGGGAAATCATAGAAAAAAAAATATCGGCATACGATTTAGACCCTAACTACGAGTTTATCTTAAGTACCCAAAAGGATACCTCTAAGAAATCTGACGACGGAATCTTCAGCTCTCCGCTTGCCCTTAAGCCTCACGAAACCTGCTTAGATTTTAAAAAGGAAAACTTTTACCTGAAGCTCTACTTTCCCGAAAAGAACGCCTTCCTTTTAGGGAAGATGATGTTTTGGATCGTGCTGTCGTTCGTGTTTATTCTGGTGATGCTACTCCTGTTTTGCTCTATTTTATATGTTACCATATCTCAGAAGAAGCTAAATCAGATTAAGGATGACTTTATTGATAATATGACGCACGAGTTTAAGACTCCGATATCTACTATTGTGCTCACCGCGGGTAGTCTTGAAAAAATTACTGGCGATACGCCAATAGAAAAGGTAAAGAAGTACGGCGAAATTATCGGTGAAGAGGCCAATCGGCTAAAAACGCAAACCGAATACATCCTCGAAATAGCCAAGCTGGATATGGGTAGGCGGTGCCGATCGAGCTACAAGGCGATAAACATAAACGACCTGGTGCAGGAGTATGTTTGCTGCTTCGAGCGGATGGTGCACGAGAAGCTGGTAAAGGTGCGCACCCATTTAGACGATAACGTAAAGCTGATAGAAGCGGATCCGTTCCTACTGCGCATACTTCTTTCGAATCTTTTTGAAAATGCGGTTAAGTACTCCTACGATGAGGTCTGCATTACGGTTAGAACCTTTGATATGAATGGAGCTGTTACCCTAGAAATTCAGGATAATGGTATAGGCATTGGCAAGGAAGATTTAAAGTACATTTTTGAGAAGTTTTTTCGCTGCCATACAGGGGATAGGCACGATGTTAAAGGTTTTGGTTTAGGGCTTCACTATGTGAGCAAAATTGTAGACGACCATAATGGAACAATAAGAATTGAAAGTGAGAAGAAAAAGGGGACAACTTTTATAGTTACGTTTCCTTACCTAAGGGGATAGTGTTAGGCTGTTGTGAGTATTTCTTTCGAATCAAACATAAACGCTGTTTTACTATTATGAAGAGCAAGGCTATGATACTTTTGGTAGAAGATGATAAAAACCTTGGGTTTATATGCCAGGAGTTTTTAGAATCGGAAGGTTACTTTGTCGAACTAGAAAGCGATGGTATGGCAGGATTGAAATCTTTCCAGAATAACGCCTACGATTTGGCATTGCTCGATATTATGCTTCCAAAGATGGACGGTTTTACGCTGGCTAAAGAAATAAAGAAGCAGAATAAGCACATCCCTATCGTGTTCTTAACGGCTAAGAATATGAGCTCCGATATGGTGAAGGGGTTCAAGTTTGGTGCCGATGATTATATTACGAAACCTTTCAACACCGAAGTGCTTAAGCTGCGTATCGAAGCTGTTCTTCGCCGTACCAAAAGCATTATTCCCGAAATGAAAAGCTACACCGAGTTTATCCTCGGAGAAGCCTTTTTCGACTTTACCAATATGGCTATAAGCTGCTCTGGTAAAATTGTAAAGCTTACCAAAAAGGAGGCCGAGCTTTTGCGCCTTTTCTGCATTAATAAGAATAGCATCATATCGCGCGAAACAGCGCTAAAAACTATTTGGGGAGAGAACGATTACTTTCTTGGGCGCAGCATGGATGTGCACGTGGCTAAGCTGCGAAAGATATTAAAGCCGTTGAACACCGTCTCCATAGAAACAATCCACGGTCAAGGTTTTAAGCTGGTAGAGCACTAGCGTATCAGCTTAAGGCTGCTTGCTCTTTTTTTAATCCTGTCAACATCATCGTTTGTTCCAAGCGCAGGTTGCTGTGGCCGTTTTATTGCCGCAGGCTGTAGCGTGCTGTCTTGGTTTAGGTTAAGCACAAAAATGGTTGACTTTTCGCCCATTAACATCTACTTAACAATACTATACATCGCAGATAATACATTTGTTTTGCACTAAAACCTAATTTTATGCATAAGCGCATTTTAACACTGCTCGTTATAACCGTTGCATTCGCAGGTCGGCTATATGCTGACGAAGGCATGTGGTTCTTGCCTCTTCTCGAAAAGCAGAAGATGGTAGACATGAAAAAAATGGGATTAAAGCTTTCGGCTAAGGACATCTACAGCTACAACACCTCGAGCCTTAAGGATGGGGTGGTAATGTTTGGCCGATGGTGTACAGGAGAGATTGTTTCCTCTAAGGGGTTAATTCTAACCAATCACCACTGTGGGGTCGACATCTTCCAAAAGATTAGTACCTACGAAAAGAATATTCTAAAGAATGGGTACTGGGCAAAATCGTACGCCGAAGAAATTCCTATTCAGGATCTTTCCATTTCCTTCTTGGTAAAGATTGTTGATGTCACCAAGGAGGCAAAAGCTATAGCCGATACCATAAAGAACAAGGCGTTTGCTTCGCGCAAACTCGATAAGATTATGTCGAAGAAGTATCCATCGAGCGATCCAAGCTGTAGCGTAAGCCTCGAAGTGTTCGATAGAGGGAATCAGTACTACCTATTTTACTATAAAACCTATACAGACGTTCGTCTAACAGGTGTTCCTCCACAAGGTATTGGTAAGTTTGGCGGCGATACCGATAACTGGATGTGGCCTCGCCAAACCGGCGATTTTTCGGTATTCCGGGTTTACGGCGATAAGAATGGGAATCCTGTGGAGTACTCGCCTAATAATGTTCCATTAGAAACAAAGGGGCATTTAAAGGTGTCGCTAAAGGGATTGAAAGAGGGCGATTTTACGATGGTCATGGGGTATCCTGGGTCTACCGTGCGCTACCTTACCGAAAGCGAGCTGCAGGAGCAGATTGAGGTAAAGCATACCATTACTTCTACCGTTCGTGATGCCCGTCAGCGTATAATGATGGAGGATATGCGTGCTGATGACAGGATTCAGCTGATGTACGCCTCTAAATACTTTAATTCTTGCAACGCGCAAAAGCTTTCGGAAGGAATTGTTGCAACAATCGCTTCCACGGGTGCTTTCGAACAAAAGAGGGCATTAGAGCAGCGCTTCACCAAGTGGGTAAACTCAACTCCTGCAGCAAAGGCAACCTATGGCAATGTGCTTTCTACCATTAACTCTACCATCGAGAAGCGTAGAAATACCATGTGGAACTACACCTACCTAGAGGAGGCTATTACGCGTAGTACAGAGGTCTTTGTAAGCGCCATTCGCCTTCAAGGATTGCAGCGAGGTCTTGCCGATGGTCAAAAGATCACCGACAAATCGGTTGCTCAGCAAAGGAAAAATGCGTTGGAGTTCTTTAAGGATTACAACCCTGCAACCGATCGACGTGCTACTATTAAGCTGCTTGAGCTGGTAAAGAAGAATGTCGACAAGAAATATTTGCCTGATTTCTTTAATATAATTGATAAGGATTTTAGTGGAAACATTAGCGCCTTTGTAAGTAAGATGTTTGAAACATCAATTGCTTGCGACTCTTCTCGATACTTTGCTTTCTTAAAGAATCCTGTGCTAGGTGTTTTAGATAACGATTTGGCGTATAAGATGGCAAAGTCTCATAATGAGATGCTAATCAAATTAAAGAATATTAACGGCGAAGATAATGATGCATTTAGGAATGCCCGTACGCTGTTTATTAAGGGAATACAGGAAATGGATTCGAAAAAGGCGTTTTATCCTGATGCCAACTTCACTATGCGTTTAACTTACGGAAAGGTTGTTGGTTACGAACCTAAGGATGGTCAGTGGAATAAGCCTTTTACTACTACTAAGGGAATTTTGGAAAAGGAAAATCCGAAAGATTTTGAATTTGAAGTTCCAGCAAAGGAGAAGGAGCTTATTCTAAAAGGTGATTACGGTCCCTATGGTGAAAAGGATGGAACCATGCGGGTTTGCTTTCTAACCGATAATGATATTACAGGAGGAAACTCTGGTAGCCCGGTAATGAACGGGAATGGAGAGCTAGTAGGAATTGCTTTTGATGGCGTTTGGGAGTCTTTATCAAATGATATAATTTACGTACCTGCCAAAAATAGAACAATATGTGTAGATATTCGCTACGTATTGTTTTCAATAGATAAGGTTGGTGGCGCAAAGTGGTTAGTTGATGAAATGCTTATGGATTAGATAGTTTATTATGTTTGTTTAATTGGGCGAAAAGGGCGTTGCAGCTTAATGCAACGCCCTTTTTATGATTCTGTAGCCTTTGTATTAAAATTCAAGTAGGCATCCGCAACTATTCGTGCTTCTTTTCTTTTCCCTTTTTAGCCCTGTTTTCGATATCGGTGTACTCTATTTCTAGGCTCTTGTTGTATATGGCCATAGCACGGGCGCTCATACCCATGCTAGAGAACCCTCCGTCGTGAAGCAGGTTCTGCATGGTTACCTTGCGGGTGAGGTCGGAGAATAGGGCAATGGTATAGTCAGCACATTCTTCTGCCGTTGCATTCCCTAGTGGCGACATCCTATCCGAGAAGTCCATCAAACCATCGAATCCCATAATGCCACCTCCTGCGGTAGTCATTGTTGGCGATTGCGAAATGGTATTGATGCGAACATGCTTTTCGCGACCGTAGATGTACCCGAAGCTACGTGCAATCGATTCAAGAAGCGCTTTGGCATCTGCCATGTCGTTATACCCGTAAAGCGTGCGCTGGGCGGCAACATACGAGTAGGCAACGATTGATCCCCATTCGTTCATGGCATCAAGTTTTCTGCAAACTTGAATAACCTTATGGAATGAGATGGCGGATATATCTAGCGTTTTTTGAAGATAGTCGTAGTCGAGGTCGTCGTAGGTTTTTCCCTTACGAACATTTGGGGACATTCCGATGGAGTGAAGTACAAAGTCAAGCTTTCCGCCAAGAACATTCATTGCTTCGGAGATAAGCTTCTCTAGATCCTTTACGTTAGTTGCATCTGCTGGAATAACTATGGATCCTGTTTTTTCTGCCAGCTCGTCAAGCTCGCCTAAGCGTAGGGCGACAGGTGTATTCGTTAAAACAAATGTTGCTCCTTCTTCATGTGCCTTTTCAGCAACTTTCCATGCAATAGATTTATCATTTAGTGCTCCAAAAATGATTCCTCTCTTGCCTTTCAGTAGGTTGTATGACATTGATTTTTAGTTTAGTTGATGACAAATATAGGGATAAATGCCCGATGAACCCGACTTGCATCTATTAACTTAGATTAAATCGGCATTTCTTCCCTTAAACCAACAAGGTGTAATAATGTTCATCGTCTTTCTGCGATGGGGATGTGAATGGTGGCGCTAGCTTTTGAGTAGAGCCTTTGCGTTTTGAATTGCAGCTTCGGTAAGACTCTTGCCGCTAAGCATTTTGGCAATCTCCGTTATACGCTCTTGTTCGTCTAGTTGCCTAATCTGTGTAGATGTTGCCGCATCTCCACTTTCCTTGTAAACAAAGAAGTGGTAGTCGCCTTTGCTCGCAATTTGAGGAAGGTGGGTAATGTTAATTACCTGAATGTTCTGTGAAACCTCTTTTATAATAGTGCCCATCTTATCTGCTACCTCTCCTGAAACTCCCGTGTCGATTTCGTCGAAAATGATGGTTGGTAAATCTCCCTTTTTAGCAAGTAAGGTTTTTATGCTAAGCATCAAACGCGACATTTCGCCACCAGAGGCAACTTTGGAAACATTCTGAAGGGGGAGTAGCTTATTTGCTGAAAAGAGGAGCTCTACTCTGTCAATGCCTGTGCGGGTTAACTCTGTTTCTATAATTTCTACTTGTACTTTTGCATGCGGCATTCCTAGTTCGGAGAGTAGGTGCTCTATATGGGTATGAATGTGCTCTGTAATGTTCTTCCTCTTATCTGATAGCTGGTAAGCTAGTTCTTTTGCTTGAGCATGTAGCTCTTCTGTAAGTATGCGTTGCTTTTCTATTTGATCTTCGAAATTGGATATGCGAGAAAGCTTGCTTTCGAGTTCGTTGCGTAGAGATATGAGTTCCGCAATCGATGAAACTCGATGCTTTTGCTGCAGGGTATAGAGCAGATCGAGGCGCTCCTTTATCTGCTGTAACCTATCTGGGTTCACCTCTATTTTCTCGTTGATTCCTTCTATCTCATCGCTAATATCCTTTAGTTCGATGGTAACGCTGTCGAGACGTTCTAAAATTGATTGAGATTTGTGGAATACATCTTTGATGCGCTTGAGCGACTGCTGGCAACTCTTTAGAGAGTGAATGATCGCCATATCGGATTCCGAAATGGCTTCGTTACAAAACTGCAATTCAACCTTTATGGCTTCGGCATTCGACAGCTCCTTTTCCTCTTCCTCGAGCGCCTCTTGCTCTCCTTCGGTGAGCTTTGCATCAACAAGCTGCTGGTGCTGAAAGGTATAGTAGTCGAAATCGGCAGAAGACTTTTTTTGCTCCTCTACAAGTTCTTGTAGCTTACTGTTCTCCTTCTTATATGATGCAAAGGTTTGCTGGTACTTAGAAAGGAGCGTATTGCAACCTGCTGCTACATCTAGAACGTTTAGCTGAAAGTCCTGATTGGAGAGAAGCAACGTTTCATGCTGCGAGTGAATATCAATCAGCATTAGCCCTAAATCTCGTAAGGTGGAGAGATTCACGGGGGTGTCGTTGATGTAGGCCCTCGACTTTCCGCTAGGGGTTATAAGCCGTCTAACAACAGCTTGCTTTTCGTATTCTATGTCGTTTTCTTCGAAGAACAGCGCAAGGTTCATCTTCTCTATGTTGAAGGTACCTTCGACAATGCAGTTCTTCTCTGGGTTTTTTAGCGTTGATATGTCTGCACGTTGACCTAAAATGAGTCCGAGTGCACCTAGTAGAATAGATTTTCCAGCACCCGTTTCACCCGTGATGATATTCAACCCCTGCTTAAACTCAATGTTGAGCTTGTCGATTAGGGCATAGTTTTCTACAGATAGCGATTGGAGCATGGCTGAACGTTAGTTTGTCTTTTTCTCTTCTGTGATTTTCTTGTACTTGGGCTCGTTGGCTTGGTCAATTTCGGAAAGCATCTGGTATACTCGCTGTTTTTCCGATGCGTATGCCTCCGAGTATACGTTTACTATTTCATCAGATTTTGCATCGAAAAATATTTTTAGGAGAAATAGGTGAGGATCGGGTTTGTCTCTAAACACCTTTTGGATGCTAAGTAAGCTGTTGGTTACTTCGTCGCGACCTTCGGATACCTTTGTGCCCATTTGGTCTAGGCCTAGCCGATGGTATGTATAAATGGCATTTCTAACTTGAGAATACTTTGGGTTGAGAAGATTTTCAACCAACCAGTAGCGATTTTTTCTTGATGACTCGTAGGATTTCCACCCTTTTTCTGGAGCTGTTTGCGCATTGCTTACAATCTTCTCCGCTTTTTTGAAGAACTCGGTGCCACCTTTGGGCGAGAACGAATCGTAGTCAAGTCCAATGACAATATAGGCGTAGTATGCGAGCAGCGATGTTAGCGCAGATCCATATGAATTTTCGTTGAACTCGAGCTTGTTAAATTCTTGGTAGCTGAACTGAACATCGTTGTCGTTAAAGTTAAAGAGCACGGTGGTATAGGACGACCCAAAAACGGGTCGGCGCGCCTGTACCTGAAGGGTTCCTTTGTATTCGTTGGGGCCAACCTGTTCGGTGATATTAAGGAGAAAGTTGCATTCGATGCGCTCGTCTACCGAGTATACGTTGTTGCTCCACGAACGGTTGTTCATGAACTCGTAAAGGTCGGTTTGCATGGTTTGAAATACCTGTCGATAGGTGCCTTGTATCTGAGAGGCATTTACCGAAATGTTGCATCTCAGATCTTGTGCATGGGCAAGTCTACCGATAAAAAGAACAAGTGCAAGGAGTAGCAGCTTTTTCATCTCAATATGTCCAAGTTAAAGAAAACGAACAACCTGATTCACGATGTCTTGAGCAACCTCCACCTTCGATTTTAGATCAAAATGCTCAATTTCCCCGTCCTTGAATATAATCGAAATTTTGTTTGTGTCGTGATGAAATCCTGCTCCTTTATCGCGCAAAGAGTTTAAAACGATGAAATCAAGGTTTTTGCTCTTTAGCTTCTTGAAGGAGTTTTGCTCTTCTTCGTTGGTTTCGAGGGCAAAACCTACGAGTACTTGATTGCCTGTTTTCATTTTGCCAAGTTCGGCGGCAATATCCTTATTGGGGGTAAGGTTGATGGTTAAATCGTCGCTTTTACGCTTAATTTTTACATCGGAGTAGCTTTCGGGACGGTAGTCGGCTACGGCAGCGCACATTATCGCACCGTTGGTGTGCGGAAACGCCTCTATACACTTTTGGTGCATCTGCTCGGCGCTAATTACGTTAACTCGGTTGATGTTGGGATGGATGGTGGAAAGGTTGGTTGGACCGCTAACAAGTGTAACGTTAGCGCCTCGAGCGGCCAACTCTTCAGCTAATGCATACCCCATCTTCCCCGACGACCAGTTGCCAATGAATCTTACCGGATCGATGGCTTCGTAGGTAGGCCCAGCCGTAACTAGGAAATGCTTTCCGCTAAGCTCTTGGGGTTGAAAAAAAAAATCTTCGAGATACTTAACAATAGCTTCTGGCTCTTCCATTCTGCCTTTTCCTACCAATCCGCTGGCAAGTTCGCCTGCTGCTGGCTCAATGATCTTGTTGCCGTACGATTTCAGCGTTTCAAGATTCTTGAGGTTGGCCGGATGGGCGTACATGTCGAGGTCCATTGCTGGTGCAACGCAAACTGGACATTTGGCCGAAAGGTAGGTGGTAAGAAGAAGGTTGTCGGCAATGCCGTTGGCCATTTTGCCAATGGTATTTGCCGATGCTGGGGCTATGAGGTATAGATCGGCCCACATCCCAAGATCGACATGGCTGTTCCAATCCCCATTTTCGGGATTGTAGAAGTCTACCAAAATTGGGTTTTTGGCAAGCGTTGCAAGGGTTAGTGGGGTAATGAACTGCTTGGCCATAGGGGTCATTATTACCTTTACCTCGGCACCTGCTTTAACTAGTAACCTAATAAGTATAGCAGCTTTGTAGGCTGCTATACTGCCGGTTATTCCGACTATTATGTGCTTATCCTTAAGTACTGAAGGCATTGTAGTGCTTATTGTTTTGCTTCTTCTCCGCTGTGGCGAAAGTATACTTTGCCATCAAGAAACTCTTGAGTTGCAATTAGTACTGGCTTTGGAAGCTTTTCGTAGTACCTCGAAATTTCGATCTGCTCACGATTTTCGAATACTTCTTCGAGATTATCCGAAACGGTGGCAAACTCTTCGAGCTTACGGCTTAGCTCCTGCTTCATCTCTACCGATATTTGGTTAGAGCGTTTTGCAATGATAACTACCGATTCGTATAGGTTTCCGCTTGGGGCATCTATCTTTTGCGAATCGCGGGTAATTGTTGTGCTGGCTGCGCCTGCTTTCTTGTAGTCCATATGGAATTTACAACTTAAGTTTAGTTCTTAATAATTTTGGTTGCTACGCTGAGCATTTCGTCAACTTCCTTCTTGTACTTGGTTTCAGGGTATTCAGCAATCAAGGTGTAGTAGTGGTCTACCACTTCCTGGAAGCGCTCCTTCTTTTTTTCCGGAATACTGTTGTTTGCGTATTCGTAGGAAGCTTTTACAATCATGTACAGCTGCTCTTCGTGATGCTTTGAGTCTGGAAACTCGTTGATGGCTCGTTTTATGGCAACAATCGCCGATTTATAGTACTCGCCTCCCATGTCGAAGTACAGCTTAGAGCTAATGTACGATTTCTCCATCAGCTTTTCCCTCATTTCCTTGATTATCTTTTTAGCCTCGACAACCTTGGCGCTTTGTGGGTACTTGTAGCAGAACTCCTGCATTTGAATGATGGCGTTGCTGGTCGATGTTTGATCGAGCTCTACGCGTGGCGACTGCTTGTAGTAGCTGTACGCGAACAGGAATTCGGCCTCTTCGGTGAAAACGCTTCGTGGGAACTTGTTCCTAAACGAGTCGAAAAGGGTGGCCGCTCCTTCGTAGTTTTCCATTCCAAACTCGCACTTGGCCATGAAGTAGTTAACGGAGTCATCTCTGTTGGTTCCTTGGTAAACCGTTGTGATCTGATCAAAGAGCTGAGAAGCACGGTAGAAGTCCTTTTTATTCATATACTCGATAGCCTTCTTGTACTTTAATTCGTAGTCGTTGCTTTTGAGTATTTTGTCGAACCCACTGCAGCTGCTTAAGAACAGAGCAATTACCGATACTATAAGGATGACTTCGTACTTTCTTTTCATGGTTATGGTAAAATAATTGGCAAAATTAGTTTTTTTCGATGAACTGTGAAATTTTTTTGTCTTAACAATTGTTCGGCGCTCAACTTATGGGCAATGTACGAACGTTGCAACAAAAAAATGCATAGTTTTGCGTACTTAAAATAACGCAACTTAGCACTAAGTTATTGTAGAACTTAAAATATTTAATCGTGGACATATTTGAGAGGATAAGAAAAAACCGTGGTCCTATCGGAAAGTACGAGAAGGAAGGACACGGCTACTACGCTTTTCCAAAGTTGGAAGGGGAGATTGGACCTCATATGATCTTTCGTGGAAAGCCTGTGCTTAACTGGAGCTTGAATAACTACATTGGATTGGCCAACCATCCAGAAGTGCGCAAGGCCGATGCCGATGCCGCTGCTGCTTACGGGATGGCTTATCCTATGGGCGCTCGTATGATGTCGGGTCAAACTACGAAGCACGAAGAGCTCGAGCAGCGTTTGGCTCAGTTCGAAAATAAGGAAGACGCTTATCTTCTCAACTTCGGCTACCAAGGAATGGTATCCATCATCGACTGCCTTGCTGGCCGTAACGATGTTGTTGTGTACGATTCGGAGGCGCACGCTTGTATTATCGACGGCCTTCGCCTGTCGCCTGCAAAGCGCTTTGTGTACGCCCATAACGATATGGATAGCCTAGAAAAGCAGCTGCAGCACGCTACCAGCTATGCCGAAAAGACAAAGGGTGGTATCCTGGTAATCACCGAGGGCGTATTTGGTATGGCTGGCGACCTTGGCTACCTTCCCGGAATCGTTGAGAAAAGAAATCGCTTTAGCTTCCGCCTGCTCGTTGACGATGCTCACGGATTTGGAACCATGGGTAAGATGGGTGCTGGTATTGGCGAGCACTACGGGGTTCAGGATCAAATAGACCTTTACTTCTCAACGTTTGCCAAATCGATGGCCGGAATCGGCGGTTTTGTTGCCGGCGATGCCGATATCATCAACTTCCTTCGCTACAACCTTCGCTCGCAAATATTCGCCAAGTCGCTCCCAATGCCTATGGTATTCGGTGCGCTAAAGCGTCTTGATCTTCTTCAAACGCGTCCCGAGCTTAAGGCTAAGCTTTGGGAGATCGTGGAAGACCTTCAATCGGGCCTTAAGAAGGAAGGTTTCGACATCGGGGTTACCCAGTCGCCGGTAACGCCTGTTTACATGCACGGCGAGGTGCCCGAGGCAACCAACCTGGTGCTCGACCTTCGCGAGAACTACGGTATTTTCTGCTCAATCGTGGTGTATCCGGTTATTCCTAAGGGGCAAATCCTCCTACGCCTTATTCCAACTGCCGTTCATACGCACGAGGATGTTGAGCGTACCATTAAGGCTTTTGCCGCCTGCCGCGAAAAGCTTGCTGCCGGCAAGTACGTTGGCGAGGCCGTTGTTCAGCCAATGTAAAAATCTTCATAAGAATACAGTAGAGGGCTGCCGGATTGGCGGCCCTTTTTGTTTGTTTGAAGTTCCGGTGCGGCTGTGGGGCTGATGGATCTCAGCATTTGCCGTAGACCCACGCCCGCGGCATCGGCTGCTGGCTTAGAAGTGGGTTGGCGGATGCTGGGGGGTGTATTTGGCGTGCTCGGAAATGGTGCTGAGGGTTTAAAATGATTTCCGAGCATGCTCGGAAATCAGCTTCTTGTAAGAAAGTTGTTTCCGATCTAACTCGGAAATTGTTTTAAAGGGTTGATTTTGCTTCTGAGCAACCTCGGAAATACGATTTATGTCCGAAGGTAGTTTCTGATTATGCTCGGAAATGATTTTGACGCTTGATTGTGATTTCTGAGCATGCTCGGAAATGGCTTTTAGGTAGGAATGCCTTTTCCGAGCATGGAGGTTTTGCATTCGGCCGTGCATCTACCAAAAGCTTCGGCCCGATATTTAGATTGGAAGGCTCGTTTACCGGAATTGCAGGAAGGAAAAGCCTTGGCGGGGATTCGGATACGCCCAACGGCATTGCCAATTAGCCATGCCGTAAGCCCGCTGGGGCTAACCTCGGGCCGAAAAAGGTGGGGGAGGGCGTGGCGACTTGCTTCGTGCTGCTACATTCTATCGGCGGCAGGGCTGATGTCCTTTTTCGAGCCGAGAGGTGCATCGAGGCGCTGATGCAGGTTCGCGGAGCAGCGTGGTGCCGATTCGGCTATTCGGATTAACTTTGCATCCAACTATGGCAAAGCATAAATCATACTGTACGATTGTAGTTGGGGGCGGTCCTGCGGGGCTATTTGCTGCCGCTAACCTGCCTGTGGGCTCTACCCTTATTCTCGAAAAGAAGGAAAGCTTGGGCAAGAAGCTGCTAATTGCGGGCACCGGTCGGTGTAACATTACGCACGAGGGCGATGTCGGCGATTTTATCGCCAAGTACGGTGGAAATGGGCGCTTCCTGAAGAAGGCTCTGTACGAATTTTCGAACTCGGATGTCGTTTCCTTCTTTTCGCAAAGAGGATTGCCAACCATTACCGATAAGAATGGAAAGGTTTTTCCATCTACCGAAAAGTCGCGCGATGTGCTTAACGTGCTGCTCAACGAGTGCGCAGCACGAAAGGTGGATGTTGCCAGCAACAGTACGGTTGTTGGCGTGGCTAAAAACGGCGATCGCTTTGTTGTTACTACCCCTACGGATACTTACACGTGCGAGTATTTGGTGGTGTCTACTGGCGGATGCTCGTATCCGACCACCGGCTCTACTGGCGATGGCTATAGGCTAGCACAGCAGCTGGGGCACACTGTTGTAGAGCCTAAGCCTGCGCTAACCCCCGTGTTTGTGGCGAGCTACGCAATGGAAGAGCTTGCGGGTGTTTCTCTCGATAACGTGCCCATTTACCTGTATCGCGATGGCAAAAAGGTTGGCGAGCATCGGGGCGATATTGGGTTTACGCATAAGGGGATTAGCGGTCCCGGCATTATAGACTTCTCTCGCTCTATGGTGGCGGGCGACTTGCTGAAGGTAGGCTATGCAGGCGTTAGCGCCGATGCTTTTCGGGCCAGCTTTCTGGATGTCGTTTCGAAGCGCGGGAGCACCACCGTACAAACCTTTCTTCGTGATTATAGCATCCCAAAAAGCCTGGTAAAGTACGTGCTCGACGAGCTGAAAATAGAGCCATCGTGCTGCCTGTCCAACATAGCGGCAAAGGAGCGATCGCTGCTGGTTAATCTGTTTTGCGAATATCCGTTTGTGGTAGATCATTTGGGCGGATTCAAGGTAGCCATGGCAACAGCCGGCGGCATTAGCCTAAAAGAGGTTTCGCCAAAGAGCATGGAGTCGAAGGTGTGCAAGGGGCTGTTCTTTGCAGGCGAGGTTCTCGATATCGATGGCGATACGGGCGGCTACAACATTCAGGCGGCCTTCTCTACCGGGTATTTGGCCGCCAAGGCGATATCGGCAGCAGTAGGGCAGGTTTAGGCAGAAGCTTATTGTAGTAACGGCAAGAGCGACAACTTTCATGGGTTGTCGCTCTTGCCGTTATTGTGCCTTGTGGCTATCGTTGGAATAGCTCAATCTGGGTTTGAACCTGTTGGGCAAGGGTGTCGTAGGTGTGCCCCTCGGGGTATATCGGAGGTAGAAAGTCTACCTCTACCTTCGTAAACGGTTTTGGGAAACGGCTGCCACGAGGTAGCGCCTCGAAGGCTCCTTTTAGGGAAACGGGTACGATTGGGATGTTTAGCTCGCAGCTCAGGATGGCGAAGGTTTTCTTAAAATCGCCTAGCTCTCCTGTTTTTGTGCGGGTTCCCTCTGGGAAGATCATGATGTTGTTGTTGGTCTTAAGCGCCTCGCCCATTTTTTGGATGGACTCTTTAAGGTCTTGGTCGATATCCACAACAATGATGTTGTTCTTGTTGGCAATAAACTTCAGGAACTTGTTGTTTACGTGCTTTGCCTTTGCGTAGAAGAACGTCTTGCGAATTTGGCTGTGCTTAAGGAATGCCGATACAAAAACACCGTCGAGGTAGCTCTGGTGGTTCGGCGCAATGATGCAGGGCCCTTCGGGGATGTTCTCCTGTCCCGAACTTCTTAGGCGGAAGTATACCGAGAAAAAGAGCTTTAGCGTTTTTATGAAGATGCTTCCGGTAATCCAGGTGCTGGGCATTTTGAACTTCGTCTTTTCGCGGAGAATTTCGGACCAGTTGATTTGCGTTATCTTCATGGTCTTTTTCTTCTCCCGGATGTGCTCGCTCAGCTTAATGACGGTGCCAAAACCTAGAATCTCGTTTGTTTCCATCTTTAGGCCAAACGTGGTAGCTAAGAACATCTGAAGGCTAACCTTGTCGAGCGAGTCTAGCCCTAAGTCCATCTCAAGGTGGTCGGTGGGGCGTACCTTAACCATCTTCTCCTTCTCAAGGAAGTCTTTTATCCATAGGTACTCCTTAATCTTTACCTCTGGGATCTCTTCTTCGGTATCCTTTCGCTCGGATGCCAGTTCGGCGAGCTTAAAGCGCTGGATTTTCCCGAGCCTAGTACGTGGAAGCTCTCCGTTGTATACGGTAAAGGATATGATTTTTTTGTAGGATGCCGTTTCCTTGTTGTACCTGTCGATAACCTCCCAGCGGATTGTTTCTTCGACATTGGTTGTTGCCAGCTCCTTGAGGACTGATGTGTTGGGAACAACAATGGCGCTAAGCTGGTCGCCTTTCTGGAATATGCCAATTTCCTTAACTAATGGCGACATCTCCTCGATCTCGGCCTCTAGAATGGCAGGGTTAATATTCTTTCCGTTCGACAGAACGATGATTTCCTTCTTTCGGCCGGTGATGTGGATGTAGTTGTTCTTGTCCAGATAGCCGAGGTCTCCGGTGTACAGCCATCCATCTTTAAGCACTTCGGCTGTTTCTTCGGGACGGTTGTAGTAGCCCTGCATAACGTTGGGACCTTTTACGATTATCTCCCCATCCACAAAGTCTACCTTGCAGCAATCAACCGGTGCTCCGGCCGATCCTACGACGATTTTATGAGGACGGGTAAAGGTAATCATCGGGGCAGCCTCGGTCATGCCGAATCCTTCTAGGATTTTAAATCCGAGAACCTGAAAGTCTCGTGCAACAACAGGATCTAGCGCTGCGCCTCCCGATACCAGATAGCGTATCGATCCTCCAAACTTTTTGTGGACAGTGGCGAATACAATGCGCGAGAAGGAGTACGAGTTAACCTTTGCCGCAAGTCGATAAAGCCCGCGGGCAATAAGGCTTTTGTTGATCTTATCCATAATGCCCCTTCGGATGGCCGAGTAGAGGCGGGGTACTCCAATGATGGTGGAAACCTTGTAGTCCTGCATGGTTCGGATAATATCTTCCGATGCCATTGAAGGCGAAAATGCCATCCGCGCACCAAGGTAGCACGATGCAATCATCGAACCCATAAGAGGGAATATATGATGGAGCGGAAGCAATACCAGCGCGGTATCTGATGGTACTAAGATTTCGATCTCGTGGGTTACCGCCGAGATGTTTACCATTAGGTTCTGGAACGATAGCATTACCCCTTTAGGACTCCCCGTTGTACCCGATGTGTATATGATCAGCGCGGTCTTATCCATGCTTGGGTTTATGCTTAGCGCTACCTTTTCGTTTGGCACTGGCAGGTTTTCGACATCATCGATAATGATTAGCTTAGGGGTGTAGTGCACCTCCTTAAGAGCCTCGTTAAGGGCCTCCAACATTTGCTTAGAGCAGAAAACTACCTCGGGGGTGCAGTCGTTCAGAAGGTAGGCAACCTCGTGTGGGGTAGCCATAAAGTCGATAGGTACGACGGTGTACTCGTTATACCAGGCCGAGTAAAAAGAGTAAACCCATCCTGATCTATTTTCGGAATAAATGGCTGCCTTGCCATTGCTGTTCTTGGGGTATAACGAGGCAATTGCGTTGACTCTTTGGTGTACCTCATTGTAGGAGATATGTCTACCTTTTTCAATTATAGCCGTTATATCTCCAGTTTGTAAAAACATAGTCCTGTTTTTTATGAGAAATGTGCTTGCTCATTTATCCGCCAAGCAAGCCTGATTCTTTACCAATTCTAAAAGCCAGCCGTGCTAATCTAACATTAACGCTTTTGGCATAGCGTTGAGCAGCCATTAGGCTGCCTTCTTCGTTTTTAAAAACAACCTGCAAAAGTATAAGTTTTTATTTAGCAACAATAATTGGATGCTGTGTCTGTGTTGCCGAAAGATGCTTGCTTTGAGATGTACCGTATGCTTTTGCTATGGTATGCTGTTGATTAAAGGAGATGTTTAGGGTTTTAACAGCTTACTTTTTGGAGAAAATGTGAGCTAAAAAAAGAGCGGTAGGAGAACTACCGCCCTTTTAGTCTATTTTCTTTTTCTCAAGGTACTTTTTTACATAGTCGAGAATTTGCTCGTGGTCGAATGCGAGTGGCGGAAGGGCATCGAAGCTAAACCAGTCTGCCGAGCTTGCGTCGTCGCCTGCTTTAAGTAGCGAGTCCCCGTTGGCAAATCCTAAAAAAACGGTGCTTATCGTTCTATCGCGAGGATCGCGATTTACGGCATCGAACGTGTGAACCTGGTATAGCTTGTCGACAACAACGCCGGTTTCTTCGTAGAGCTCCCGTTTGGCTGCGTCGGCCAAGGTTTCGTCCATATCCACAAAGCCACCGGGTATTGCCCAACAGCCTTCGAATGGGGCATGCTTGCGCTCTATAAGGAGCACCTCGTCGCCTTCGTCGAGCGTTCTAACAATAACCGCATCAACGGTTACCTGCATTCTAGGATAGGGGTATGTGTAGTGCATTGCTACTCGATAATTCTTTTGATAACTCGAAGCTTGTGGGTGTACTTGCCTAGACGGTTGTTGAAAATACCCTGCTGATCGAAGATGTCCTTGCGAACTTTACCGCTAGAGTGGATGATGTTGCCTTTACCGTCAAGTACGCCTACGTGAACAATCGCCCCCTCATCGTTGTCGAAGAAGGCTAAGTCGCCAGGTTGGGCTTCGGATACAAAGTTGATGGTTATACCTTCGTTCACCTGCTGGCTAGCATCGCGAGGGAGCTTAATGCCGATGATTTTGTACAGGAGCTGCGTTAACCCAGAGCAATCTATTCCAAATACGGTTCTACCACCCCAAAGGTAGGGGGTGTTTAGTAGCGCAGTAGCCATATCTACAATTTGGTTGCTCCTTTTGTGGTTGGTAACATCTATGGAACTGGTTATCTTGTACCTTTTATCGGCAATCTCGAACTCGTTGGTTTCTTTGTTGTAGTAGTTTAAGCTTGCTCCGATGGGTATCAAGATATGGTCGCCCCTGTTCATATCGTAGGCATGGCAAATTTCGTGTGATGCCTCGTAGCCGGAATGCTCGATGTATTCGTTGAAGTACGATTCGGATACAGGGGTGATAGTTTTGGCATCAACCCAACCGCAATATCCGTCAAAAGCATTCTCTACGAATAGCCAGCTATCCTTCTCTTCGATGATAGTTAGGCACTCTCCTAACAGGAGCTGAGAGACCATTTCACTGCGTTCCGAAGGTTCTCTGCGCATCGGAATCACTGATATAGAAGAAACTGCATATTTCATGGGCCGAGCTTTTTTTGATTGTTAACTGATTATAAATTTAGGAAAAACAATTAAACGATAGCACGTTGGATTAATTTTTATTTTTTACAAACTTTAACGCCTCAATAATCTCGCGCGAATATACCAGATGATGAAGTTTTCCAACCTGAAAATTTATAAGACGAAGAGGCCTATTCTTGTGCTTTTGTTCTTGTTAGCCGCTGTTGCCATTGTGTGGATTCTGCCGAAAACGCCTACGTTTAAGCAGGAATACCGGATGGGTGCAATGTGGCTTCATGCCGATCTATATGCGCCATTCGATATCCCTCTATACAAAACGGAGGCGGAGCTTTCTGCCGAAAAACGCCAGCTACGAGCTAAATCGTTGCCTCTTTTTAGGCTTTCGGCACGCTCTGGAGCCTTATCTCTAAATAGCCTGATGGAGCAGAAACTTCCTAGCGGTTGGTCTATGCCGTTGACCGAATATCGCCGAGTGATGGGGTCGATTGCAGATCTTTTAAAGGGGGTGTACGATAAGGGCGTGGTCTCTGAAGTCGATTTAGCGCAGGTTGCATCCCAAAAGAAGGATAACATTCTTGTTATTATCGATGAGAATGTAACTCAGCTTTCAGTTTCGGACATTTTTACCGTGAATTCGGCTACAGCCTACATCCTATCGCAGATCACTCCGATGTATTTCGATTCGAACCTGAAGAGGGCTAAGGCATTTATTCAGGCAATAGAGCTGAATGGTTACATTAAGCCTAATCTCGATTACGATAAAAAGGCTACGGCGCAATTCTTGAGCGATAAGCTTAACGATGTTTCGATTTCTAATGGGATGATTAGTGCCGGACAGAAAATTGTGTCGAAGGGAGAGCTGGTGAACGAGGCTACCTTTAAGATGCTGGAGTCCCTAAAGCGCGAAAATGCCAGCCGATTTTCCTACACGAAGAATATCTACTATCTGGTAGCAGGACAGCTGCTGCTGGTTGGTGGTGCGCTGGCGTTGCTCTACCTATTTCTGTTTGGGTACCGGCACGAGGTGCTGGAGGGGTATCGAACAACGATCTTTCTTCTCCTATCCATTGTAGGCATGGTGGCGTTGGTGGCATGGGTGGTTAAGATCGAGAGCGTGAGCATTTTTATTGTGCCAATTGCCATATCGGCAATGTTTATCCGAACGTTTTACGATTCGCGAGTTGCGTTCTTCACCTATAACATAATTGTACTGATTTGTGCAATGGTTGCCCCCAACAGCTTCGAGTTTGTTATGATGAACTACTTCCCTGGTGTGGTGGCCATATTTACGATGAAGCACATATACCGTTCGGGGGGGCGGATTTTTGTAGCGGTGTTGGTCGTTTTTATTACTTACTTAACTTCTTATCTGGCATTAAGCCTGCTAAAGGATGCAGTGTTCGATTCGCAAGCCGCATGGAATGTGCTGTGGCTATTCGTAAATGCTCTTTGTGTGCTAATTGCCTACCAGTTTGCCTACCCAATAGAGCGTCTTTTCGGGTTTCTTTCGGATGCTACGCTTCACGAGCTTACCGATACCAATCAGCCTTTGCTACGTGAGCTATCGGAGCTGGCTCCCGGAACATTCCAGCACTCCTTGCAGGTTGCTAACCTAGGCGAGGCCGTTGCGCGCGAGGTGGGGGGCAATCCTCTGCTAATAAGGGCAGGAGCCCTTTATCACGATGTTGGTAAAATGAATAATCCTAGCTACTTTACCGAAAACCAGTCGTCGAATTTTAATCCGCACCGAAACCTCGACCCCGACGAAAGTGCAGCCATCATCATTCGGCACGTAACCGATGGGGTTCAAATTGCGCGTAAGTACAGGCTTCACAGCAGTATCATCCGCTTTATTCGTACTCACCATGGTACTACCAAGGTGAAGTACTTCTACAAAAAGTACATCGAGAGCTCGAACGAGCAGAATATCGACGGGCGGTTTACCTACACAGGGCCAAAGCCGCTATCGAAGGAGGAAACCATTCTGATGCTTGCTGATGGAGTAGAGGCGGCCTCTCGAAGCTTGAAGGAGTACACTCCAGAAACCATCAGCCAGCTGGTGGACGATATTGTGAAGATGAAGATGGACGATGGCCAACTCGATAGGGCAGATATCAGCCTTAGCGAGGTTACCCTGACGAAGGAAATTTTTAAGCGCAAGCTGCTGAACATATACCACTCAAGGGTGGAGTACCCGAAGTAGCACTCCCTGAGTATGAAGATCAAAACTTTTGCTATTCACATAAAATGGGCTGTCAGCGGTTGTTGACAGCCCATTTTGCCTGAATGGATTACAGTACTTGCTATCGGCTTTCGAGCAGGAACGCCTTTAGCTCATCGTAAGCAGGCCTGATAACGGTAGAGTGCTTCTCGCTCTTTAGCAGCAGGGCCACCTTTTCGGTTAGGACGGCGGGTAGCGCTTGCTCAACCTCCACTCCGCTGTCGAACTTAACGGGGTGGGCGGTTTCGAGGATGAAGCCGCTGTCGGCAGGGTGCTCGCTGAGGTATTGCTCCAGCGCCTTATAGGCAACGGCCCCGTGGGGGTCGAGCCAGTAGCCGTAGCGGTCGGCCACGCTGCGGATGGTGTCGCGGGTAACCTCGTCGCTGATGCTGTAGCCTACCATGCTCTGCTTGATTTGCTCATAGCTACTCCTGTACAGTTCGAGCAAGCGCACAAAGTTGCTGGGGTTGCCCACGTCCATGGCGTTGGAGATGGTGCTGATGGTATCCTTGGGGCTATACCTGCCGCTAAGCAGGTACGCGGGCACCGCATCGTTGGCGTTGCAGGCCACCACAAACTTCTTGATGGGGAGGCCCGAGAGGTTGGCCAGCATCCCCGAACAGATATTCCCGAAGTTGCCGCTGGGCACCGCTACCACGGGGGCTTCTCCCTTATTCTTCCACTGCTTGTAGGCGAAGAAGTAGAACAGCTGCTGGGGCAGCCAGCGCGCCACGTTGATGGAGTTGGCCGAGGTGAGGAACCGCTGGCTACGAAGCGCGGTATCGGCAAAGGCCTCCTTTACCAGCCGCTGGCAGTCGTCGAAGTTGCCCTGCACCTCCAGCGCGTACACGTTTTTGCCCAGCGTGGTTAGCTGCTTCTCCTGCACGTTGCTCACCTTGCCCGAAGGGTAGAGGATAACCACCTCCACGCCCGGAACGTCGTAGAAGCCGCTGGCCACTGCGCCGCCGGTGTCGCCCGAGGTGGCCACCAGCACCGTCATCTTTTGGCTGGCATCCTGCGCAAAGTAGCCCAGGCAGCGGCTCATGAAGCGGGCCCCGAGATCCTTAAAGGCAAAGGTTGGCCCGTGGAAGAGTTCGAGCGATGCTATCCTGTCGTTGATGGCTACAAGCGGGAATTCGTAGCTGATCGATTCGGCTACAATCCGCAGCAGCTCGCCATCGGGGAGCGCCCCCTCCACGTAGGGCTTCATCACGTTGAAGGCGATATCGACGTTCGAGTAGGACCTGATGTTCTCGATCATGTGAGGGTCGATCTGCGGAATGGCCTCCGGGAAGTACAGCCCCTTGTCGGGCGCCAGCCCTTCGATGGTTGCCTCCCTAAAGTCTACCAGCGCAGACTGCCTGTTGGTGCTATAGTATTTCATTGGTTTTTCTTTTTTTTTGATGATGATGGAATTACGCCTTAACGGTTCCACGGTTATGGCTCCGGGCTAAGCATAGCATCCTGTAGCCGTCAAGCTAAGGTTTTTCTCAAAGCCTAATGCATAATCAAGGCTGCTTATCCCCTCCTTGGAGGGGGCAGGGGGTGGGTTTGTTCGTTTAAATCAAAGACTCCCGCTCCACTTTGCCTTCTTGACCCACCCCTACCCCTCCCAAGGAGGGGATAAACTGCGTCTATTGGACCTTATACGTTTGAATTCGGAAGGCTATTCTCTCTGGCCTTATTCTGTGTGGCCACTGCCTACGCTTAGTCCGAACTTCGTTACCTTACTCCTCAAAAACCTTTACCCCACTGTTGTTAATGGCGGTAACGTAGGTGTGGTAGTCGATGCCCAGACGGGTGAACACCTCTGCCATCACCGTCTCCACCTTGAGGGCGGTAGCCTCGTCCTTGCTCAGCATAAAGATAGATGGACCCGAGCCCGATATGCCGCCGCCTAGCGCCCCCACCTCCTTGCACCGCGTCTTCACCTCGTCGAAGCCGGGGATTAGGATGCTGCGGATGGGCTCGATGATGACATCCTCCAGCGAGCGCCCCAGCAGGTCGTAGTCCTTTTTGAGTAGGCCAGCCACTAGCCCGGCTACGTTGCCCCATTGCTTTATGGCATCCTTCAGTTCCACCTGGTGCTTGAGGATTTTGCGGGCGTTCTCGGTCTTTACCTCTATCTGCGGATGCACCACGGTGACGTGTAGCGCTGGCGACGACAGCTGCACTACGTCGAGTGGAAAGATGGAGCGGATAAGCGTAACCCCGCCAAGTATGCAGGGGGTGATGTTGTCGGCATGCTTCACGCCGCTGGCCACCTTCTCGCCGCACATGGCAAAGCGCACCAGGTCGTCGGAGGAGAATCTATTCCCAAGCAAATAGTTTGCGCCCACCACCGCTCCGGCTGCGCTAGCCGCGCTGGAGCCAATGCCGCTGCCCGGCTTGATTTTCTTCTTAATCTCCACCTCGAAGCCTACTTTCCCATCCAGCTCATCCATCAGCGCAAGGAGGGCTGCTCCCGCCACGTTGTCGGGCGGGTTGGTGGGTAGGTTGTAGTCGTCCTTGTTGATGATGCGGATGATGGGCTCGTCGATGAGGCGGAGCACCATCTCGTCGTAGGGTGCCTCTAGGGCAAAGCCCAGTATGTCGAATCCGCACACCATGTTGGCTACCGTTGCTGGCGCGTGGACTTTTACCTGTTTTACCATTTCTTTGTTTGTAAAGTTTGTATTTAACGTGAGTTCGATCTAAGTATTGAATAATTGAAATGTAACCCAAACAGGTTAGCATAAGATAGAATCAGTACGACTCCCCTCCTTTTCAAGGAGGGGTCGGCGCAGCCGGGGGTGGTTGTAGTTGAAAAATCAGATAATTTCTTGCTGTATCGACTAAAACCACCCCGCCCTTCGGGCACCCCTCCTTAAAAAGGAGGGGAATACCCGCTTAGCAACCTTTGCTTTTTAACATTATCTTCTTACGTTGAACTGACGTTAACTAATTGACATTAATTCGTTACCAGCTAAACCCTTGCCGCCCTAATAATGTCGGAGAAGATTCCAGAGGCTGTTACCTCAGCACCTGCCCCTGCTCCTTTTACCACCAGCGGCTGCTCCTTGTAGCGGTCGGTGAAGAAGAGCACGGCGTTATCCTTACCATCGAGGTTGTAGAAGTCGCTTGTTGGGCTAACGGCCTGCAGGCCTACCGATGCCTTATCACCCTTAAGCGTTGCGATATACTTCAGGCGCTTGCCCTCGACTTGTGCCTTTTCGAGCAGCTCTTTAAAGTGGGCTTCGTGCTTGGCAACCTCGCCGTAGAAGCTGGCGATATCACCCTCCATGCACGACTCGGGCAGGAATTCGGCGTTCTTTATCTGCTCCATCTCCAGCACACGGCCCGATTCGCGAGCAAGTATTAGTATCTTACGCATAACATCCGTTCCGCTGAGGTCGAGGCGTGGGTCGGGCTCGGTGTAGCCCTCGTCCTGCGCCTGCTGCACCACCTCGGCAAAGGTGCGGGTGCCATCGTACTTGTTGAATACGAAGTTGAGGGTTCCCGACAGCACCGCCTGTATGGAGCTAACCCTGTCGCCGCTGCGGAGCAGGTCGTTGAGGGTGTTGATTACGGGTAGCCCGGCGCCAACGTTGGTCTCGAACAGGAACTGGGCGTTGAACTTTCTAGCAAGGCTCTTCAGCTCCGAGTATTCGCTGTAGGCCGACGAGCAGGCAATCTTGTTGCAGGTTACCACCGATATGCTTCGTTTTAGGAACGACTTGTAGGTTTTGGCAATAACGTGGCTTCCCGTATTATCTACGAAGATGGAGTTGCGCTTATTCATGCCAACCGCCACCTCGATAAACTTTTCGAGGTTCATTGCCGATCCTACGCTTAGCTTCTCCTTCCAGCTGTCGAGGCATATGCCATCTTCGTCGAAGTGCATCTGGCGGCTGTTGGCAACGCCAATCACCCTAACCTGTAGCTTTAGCTGCTCCTGCAGGTACTCCTGCTGATGCCTTAGCTGCTCTATAAGGCGGCTTCCCACATTCCCAACGCCCACCACAAACAGGTTGATCTGCTTGTACGAGGTTTCGAAGAAGCTTTCGTGAAGCACGTTCAGTGCTTTCCGTAAATCGGAGGTCGATATTACGGTGGATATATTTCTTTCGGATGATCCTTGGGCAATGGCCCTAACGTTAATGCCGTTGCGCCCCAATGCGCCAAACATCCTTCCGCTGATGCCGGGCTGGTTAACCATGCTGTTACCCACCAGGGCAACCACTGAGAAGTCGCGCTCGCTCTTTATGGGGTACACCACGCCTTCGGCAATCTCGCTATGGAACGCCTGGTTAACGGCATTCACGGCGCGGTATTCGTCGCTTTCGCTGATGGCAACGCATATCGAGTGCTCCGAAGAGCCCTGGGTAATCAGAATAACATTCACACCCTCGCCGGCTAGCGCGGCAAAGAGGCGCTTCGAGAAGCCAGGTATGCCAACCATGCCAGCCCCTTCGAGGCTAAGCAGGGCAATGCTGCTGATGCTCGATAGCCCGCTAATCTTTTCGCTTCCGTCGTGAGCAGAGTCGGTAATCAGCGTGCCGTGATCGGCAGGGGCAAAGGTGTTCTTTATCCATAGCGGAATCTTCTTGCGCATCACCGGCTGCACGGTGGGCGGATAGAGCACCTTGGCGCCAAAGTGCGACAGCTCCATCGCCTCTTGGTACGAGATGCTCTCTATGGGCTTGGCGTTGCGTACCTGGCGGGGGTCGGCGGTCATCATGCCGCTAACATCAGTCCAGATCTCCAGGCGGCTGGCGCTTAGCGCTGCGGCAAGTATGGCAGCGGTGTAGTCCGATCCGCCACGGCCTAGGGTGGTGGTGTTGCCAAAGTCGTCGGAGGCAACAAAGCCGGGGAGTATGGCGATTCGCTCGGTCGAAGCCTCGAAGCACTTCCGAATAAGCCTATTCGTTGCCGAGAAGCTTACCGCCGCGTGGCCAAACTTGCTGTTGGTCTTTATCAGCTCGCGGCTGTCGATCCACGCGTGAGGAATGCCATCGGCCTCCATCTTTGCCGAGATGATGCGCGAGGTGATCAGCTCGCCAAACGACACCAGCCGATCGGAGGTGCGCGGCGACATCTCCTGCAGCACAAACACCCCGTTGCAGATCTCCTCGATGGTGTTTATCTGCTGCTTCACCATGCTTAGCGTGGCGCTTTGGGTGGTGATGGGCAGCATGTGGCGCACGTATTCGAGAAAGCGATTCTCGATCTCGGCAATAATCTGCTTGTACTCCTCGCTCTGCACGGTTGCCAATCGGCCGGCCATCAGCAGCATGTCGGTTATGCCGCCCATGGCCGAAACAACAAAGGCGATGGGCCGCTTTTCGGCCGACTGCTTGACGATGCTTAGCACCGCTTCTACGCTTTGAGGTGTTGCTACCGAGCTACCTCCAAATTTTAGGACTCTCATATGTTGGAAATTGATATTGGACAAGAATTCAGCTTCTACATCTCCCTGTAGAGGCTACCATAAAATGGTCTGTGGTTAATATGGAACAACGCAACCCCTTACAGGGTTGTAGTTGTAGCTGTGGTAATAGTTATAGTAATAGTAGGGCAAAGCCCGGTACCAATACCAGCAATAGCAAGCGCAGCCACCGATAGTGGCATGGTAGGAGTTGAGGCGATATGTGAGAAAATCTGCTTCAAGCGCTTGCTCTTTATTTTGACTTTGGGCAATATCAAAAAAAATATCTACCGATAGCTCGGTGCAATGCTTCTTTTCGTTCTATTTAATAGTAAAGGATCAGGTATTTACAGATTGGCAATCTTACAGATTTGGCTATTTAAGCACCTTTCGGGTAAGGATGTTTTCGTAAAGCAGCCGATATACCACTACGTTTATTTGTTATAAGGAACAAATGTTTGATATGTATAAGCCTAGAATTTTGAGAGGCGTTTATGGATTGTGCGCAGGTGGGGGGCGCGGGGGGAAGAGGGAAGGAGAGAACTGCTTTGGGAGTACTCTGCTAAGAGTAGGCTCTGCTTCGTTCGGCGAAGGCTCCTGCCTTCGTCAACTCTATTTTAACAGGCTTTAGCCTGTTAAAATAGATTCGAATACTAACCCTTAGCTAAGCGTAGGCTCTGCCTACGCTTCTGTTTCTTACGGCCTCCAGCCGTACTTTATAGGCTAGAAGCCTTGGCTACTCGAGCGGAGCAATCGTTACTTTTGCTTATGTATTTCTACCTGTTCTTGCATTATACGCACGGCTTCCGAGAATTGCTTGGCGGTACAAGTAAGCGTTATACATTCGACATCTGCCTTACCCTTATGCTTAATAAGGATATCTCGTACAGTATGCGGCAACGAAGAGGTCCTTGTTGGGATACTTACCCAAACATTCGCCTCAACGGATTCTATCTCCTCGAAGCGATATGCCTTAACGCTATATCTGTACATTAGGATTGACTCCTGCATTTCCATCCGGTCTTCATATATCAATGTACAGGAGGTCAAAAAAGTCAGCAATAAAAGAAGAAGATCCACCCCCATCAGAAGCGAGAATAAAATGGGATTAACCGAAATAAAGGATGCAAACACTGCAACCAGTGCTACAAGTAGCACTTGGAAGAAGTTCACCACGTACCGCGTAGGTCGTATTTCGAATAGCACCTTCTTTTCTTTTTTTCTCAACTGTTCTAAAGCCATAGGTTGCCTAATAATTTTGGTTCTAAAAGTAGAATAAAATGTCTTAACGATTCGGGGAGTAAAGAAAACAAGTTCAAAAAGGTTGATAATACTGCAAATTGTATCGACGCCGATGCAAATTCAACCCTAGCTAAGCGTAGGCAGAGCCTACGCTTTTTTGTTACTTACGGCCTCCGTCCGTACTTTATAGGCTAGAGGCTAGAAGCCTTGGTTACTCGAGCGGAGCGAGGACGCTCCGCTCAGCGGGGGGCACTACGTGCCGCTTAAAGCCCTATTTATTGTAGCCAGTTATTTTTGTCTTAAATCATTTTCGTTATCATCCATCAGCATTTGTTCTCTAATATATTCGTGGAATGATTTGTTTGTATAGTATAATTCAGCTGAAGCATGCCAAAATTCAACGACCTTTCCATCGTTTTTATTAAAATCAAATCCAGATAAATCTCCACAAAAGTTATCTCCAAAGAACATAATGTTGTTTGGAATTTTATAAGCGTTTTCTAGTCCAATGTCTTCAAAATCGAATAAATAAGGTTGGACATTAAATTGACATTCCCTAAAGTTACCACCACCTATTTCAGCCAAATAATCTAAATAGTCATCAGGGATATTAGGATAATCTGATTGTAACTTGATTAATGCCGCCTCATCTAAAATTTCCCTTTCATTTGTTTTGTCATCATGGCTTTCAACTTGATTAAGAAATTTCTGTTCTTTACTAAATCGCATAATTCAGACTCCTTTTATTATTAAGGGAATAATACTGTCCTTTTTTATAATTGGCTACAAAACCTATATCTACGCAGCTACCTACGTATATTTCCGCTTTACCTATAGCTTAAAGGTTACTGCTATACGATAGGCTTGCTAAAGTAGCAGCTTTTCGGTGTGGTTGTGCTTATTCGGAACAAACACTCCCGAAAAAGCAGCCTGCACCCTCCTTTTTGGAAGGTCGACCCTGCTTTTTGCAGCCTTCACCCTCCTTTTTGCAAGGTACACCCTGCAAATTGCAGCCTGTACCCTGCTTTTTTGAAGGTCGACCCTGCAAATTGCAGCCTACACCCTGCTTTTTGCAGGGTATACCTTGCTTTTTGCAGGGTGCACCCTGCTTCGAGGAGGGGTGTAGGACCGTTGTTCGGGGGTATACCAGCAAAAAGTTCCGGGAACCATTGGATCTCGGAACTTCGATGCGTTTGGCCGATACGCCTGCGAGGCGGGCTTCTCGGGGCTCCTTTACTTCTGTACCGCTTTCGTGGTTGGCGTAAACATAGGCTTAAGCCTTTCGTATATGGCCTTAGCCTTAGGGTCGTTCCGCGATGCAAAGTGCTTTACGGAGCTGTAGTAGTCCATGTAGGCCATAAAAACTTCGCTTCCGGCAAGCATCAGCGTATCGTTTACCATCATTTCGAGGTTCAAAATTTTGGTGGCAACCGGCGACAAATCGCTGATCACCTTAGAATCCTTGTTAACCTCGTCCATGCTAAACATGGGTGGCGTGTACTCCGGTGCAACGCTCATTTCGTTGGCGATGCTGCTTACCTTACCGGTGTTCCTGATACCCAATTTGGGCAGCTCCTCCCGCTGGTCGGGGGTAAACTCCACGCAGTAGGGCTTTAGCGCCGTGTGGCACTCCTGCAGCTTGGTGTTCACCAAGTCGAGCACCTCCTGTGGAATAACTTTTGAATAGTCATTTTTCATTGGCTGTTGTTTTAGGTAACTAAAAATAACTTATCGAATGCTAAAATAGCAGATTTTGTAATAATTCATAAGATTTGTTCGAATTTTTGAGTGAAACATCAAATGTTGCTAATAATTCGGACGATTTCTTCGTTTGGCGAGTGCAAAACGGGTTTGAAACGCCCACCCCCAAGTTGGTGGAAGGCAAAATGGGGTTCAAACGTTCACCTCGTTCGGCAAGGCCCCTGCCTTCGTCGGCTCTGTTACTGCAGCCTATTGCCCGCAGAGTAGCATCTCCCGATCGGCGTCCAACGGCAAAATTCCCTACAAATCGGCCATCGCATAACCGCTTGTCAGAGAAAAATCGCTACCTTCGCCCGTCGGCCTTTGGGCCTCTTTTTTGGAATGCTGGCCTTCGGGCTTCTTTTTAGTTGGGAACGGTTCTTTTTTTTGATACGGCAATCCGTATATAACTAGATTTATATCACCATATGAACCGAACGATCTACAGCGTAATTACCGGAACGGGGAGCTACATCCCCGAACGAGTTGTAAAAAACGAGGAGTTCCTTTCGAATACCTTTTTTGACACCAACGGCAAGCCGCTCGATAAGGACAACCAGGAGGTCATCCAAAAGTTTTTGGAGATTACCACCATTTCCGAGCGCCGCTACGCCGCCGACGATCAGGTAACCTCCGATATCGTGCACCTGGCGGCCGAGAAGGCCATCGAGTCGGCGGGCATCGACCGCGAAACGCTCGACTACGTGATCGTGGCCCATAACTACGGCGATGTGCTCCACGGCAGCAACCGCGTAGACATGGTGCCCTGTCTTGCGGCCCGCGTTAAGCATAAGCTGGGCATCAAGAACCCCTTTACGGTGGCCCACGATGTTCCCTTCGGGTGCCCCGGATGGGTGCAGGCCATGATTCAGGCCAACTACTTCCTGCGCTCGGGCGATGCCAAGCGAATTCTGGTGGCCGGGGGCGATATCCTCTCGCGCGTGTCCGATCCGCACGACCGCGACTGCATGATCTTTGCCGATGGCGCCGCAGCGGTAATCCTCGAGGCCCAGGAAAGCGATGAGCCCGTAGGTATGCTGGCCCACAAAACCCGCTCCGATACCTTCCTTTACTCCAAGATGCTTCAGGCAGGCCCTTCGCTTAACCCCGCCGAGTACGCCGAGACGGGCAACCTCTACATTCGCATGAACGGCCGCAGGCTCTACATGTACGCCCTCGAGAACGTGCCAACGGCCATCAAGGCGTGCCTCGATACGGCCAACCTGCACCTTTCCGACATCAGCAAGGTGCTCATCCATCAGGCCAACGGCAAGATGGACGATGCCATTCTGGAGCGCCTCTACAGCCTCTACGGCATGGAGGTCCCCGAAGGGGTGATGCCAATGACCATCTCGTGGTTGGGCAACTCGTCGGTGGCAACCGTCCCCACGCTGCTCGACCTTATCCTGCGAGGCCAGCTGGCCCCTCACGAGATCAAAAAGGGCGACACCATCGTGATTGCCTCGGTTGGTGCCGGAATGAACATCAACGCCATAGCCTATAAGATGGCCTAGCCAAGCAGGCTGTGCCAAACCTATACGTAGAGGATGCCCCGTGCATCCTCTACCTTTTTAGCCCCTACCTTCGTACCCCCCCCCTGCCATCCCTTTAACCCTTTATTGCAAAAAGATGTAAAAACATCTCGAATAGGCATATTTGAAGAAAAATCGCCCTTAGTCCTTTCAATTTTCGAGCGTTAAACCGCATCTGGTATCGAATTATAGCCGTTGCTTCGATATTTAGCTATAAAATCGACGTTTTTTTCGTCAAATATTTTCCAAAGCCTGTTGTTTGAAGTTAAAAAAATATAATTTTGGCGCTCGGTGGATGATGTAGGTCTCCACTCGAACTGGCGCTCCGTAGGGCGCTTGTTCGGCTTAATAACGACCTATATAACTATTACTGAAAAAATATATGAGTACAAAAAAGCTAGCAGTGATTGCACTTGGCGGAAATGCGCTGCTTCGGGGCAACCAAAAGGGAACCATCGAAGAGCAAGAACAAAATGCAACCGACACCCTAGAAAACATTGTATTCCTACTTCGCCAGGGCTACAACCTGGTGATCAGCCATGGTAACGGTCCACAGGTAGGCAATGCGCTGCTTCAGAACGATGCAGGCGAGCAAGTGTACAACCTACCCCAAATGCCACTGGATGTTTGCGTGGCCGATACCCAAGGCTCAATTGGCTACATCATCGAGCGCGCCCTACGCAACGTGCTGCACAAGCACAACATCAAGCGCGAGGTGGTAACCCTGGTAACCCCCGTTTTGGTGGACATCAACGACACCGCCTTCTCGAATCCTACCAAGCGTGTTGGCCGCATCTACTCTAAGGAGGATGCCGACAAGCTGGCTGCAAGCAAGGGCTGGGTGTTTAAGGAAGAGGTAAAGGACACCGGCAGCGGATGGCGCCGTGTGGTTCCATCGCCAGCACCTAAGGGTATCCTTAACGAAAAGGTTATCGAGAGCATGGCCGATCAAGGCTTCATCGTAATCGCATCGGGCGGTGGTGGAATTCCTGTGTACTACGACGAGGAGGGCACCCTTCGTGCTGCCGAAGCGGTTATCGACAAGGACTCGGCATCGGCGCTTCTGGCCTCCAACATCAAGGCCAACGAGTTCTACATCCTAACCGATGTTCCCTACATCTACCTCAACTACAAGCAGCCTAACCAGCAAATTGCTGAGTTCCTCAACTACGACGATACCAAGAAGTATCTGGACATGGGCATGTTTGGCGAAGGTAGCATGGCTCCAAAGATTCGTGCTGCGCTTAAGTTTATTGAGCTGGGCGGCGAAAAGAGCATTATCACCGAAGCAACCAAGCTCGAGGATAAGAAGTACGGCTCTAAGATTACCATGGAGTACGACGCCAAGGATAAAACAATTGGCTGCAGCTGCTAAGCGGCATTGCCAAAGGCTCGTAGGCAAACGCCTATAGGAACGAAAAATAATGACAAGTAGAATGGCGTAGGTCGTAACAATTTGCTTACTTGCATAGGCAAATCGATCTACCATAAAATTTAATAACATGGCTTTTAACTTGCGAAATAGGAGCTTTCTTAAGCTTCTAGATTTCACCCCAAAGGAAATCGACTACCTATTGAATTTAGCTGCAGACCTTAAGAAGGCAAAGTACGCAGGAACCGAACAGCAAACCATGAAGGGTAAGAACATAGTTCTTCTTTTCGAAAAGGATTCTACCCGTACCCGCTGCGCATTCGAGGTTGGCGCTATGGATCAAGGTGCTCATGTAACCTACCTAGGCCCTGCTGGCTCGCAAATGGGCAAGAAGGAGTCTATGAAAGATACTGCACGCGTTCTTGGCCGTATGTACGACGGCATCGAGTACCGTGGCTACTCTCAAGAAATTGTTGAAACACTTGCAGAATATTCGGGTGTGCCAGTATGGAATGGTCTTACCAACGAGTTCCACCCAACTCAAATCTTGGCCGACTTCCTAACCATGCGCGAGCATACCGATAAGCCTCTTAGCAAGGTAACCTTTGCCTACTTTGGCGATGCCCGCAACAACATGGGCAACTCACTAATGGTAGGTGCTGCTAAGATGGGTATGGATTTCCGTGCCGTTGCTCCAAAGCAATGCTGGCCAGAGGAGGAGCTCGTTGCTAAATGCCGCGAGATTGCTAAGGAAACTGGCGCTAAGATTACCCTTACCGAAGATGTAAAAGAAGGTGCTAAAGGCTGCGACTTCGTTTACACCGATGTTTGGGTATCGATGGGTGAGCCTGCAGAGGTATGGGAAGAGCGCGTTAAGCTTCTTAAACCTTACCAAATCAACATGGACGTTATCCGTGCTACCGGTAACCCTAACGTGAAGTTCATGCACTGCCTACCAGCATTCCACAACCGCGAAACTGTTGTAGGTGAAGAAATGTACCAAAAGTTCGGTCTTGCCGAAATGGAAGTAACCGAAGAGGTATTCGAGTCTCCACTTTCAATCGTATTCGACGAGGCAGAGAACCGCGTTCACACCATCAAGGCCGTAATGGTTGCTACATTGGGTAACTAAGAAAACCTTATTAGATAGTATAGAAAAGCGCTCCATAAAGGGGCGCTTTTTTTATGCAGGAAATATCCAAGTTGCTCTCGCTATTGCTCAAATTCGGAAGGTCCAACAATCCTTTTTCTTCAACATCAAAGTAGCCTCTACCCATTCTGGGCATGTAGTATATACGCCTCCTTATGTA
Source organism: Acetobacteroides hydrogenigenes (assembly GCF_004340205.1). Classification (NCBI taxonomy): domain Bacteria; kingdom Pseudomonadati; phylum Bacteroidota; class Bacteroidia; order Bacteroidales; family Rikenellaceae; genus Acetobacteroides; species Acetobacteroides hydrogenigenes. The sequence goes on along the minus strand of NZ_SLWB01000001.1, from coordinate 42,322 downwards.
ATGAGCTGCAAAACAACTAATGCAGCCGACTCTTTCAAGGTGATTTTATCTAAAAAAGGGAAGAATACCACTGTGGATTGTGATTTTAAATTATTCTTTTGCAGGTAATATTCGCTAGCTTTACAACTCATATTTGGAATGTATGAAATTGCTTGCAAGACTTTTTAGTATAAGCATCCTCCTTGCCTTGGTGTTGGCCAGCACCGGTACACAGGCAGGAGGAAATTCGCAGTATCGGTTCGACAACTTCTCTCAAGAGCAGGGGCTTTCTAACAACCAGGTTCAATCCATCTTTCAGGATCGCGATGGCTGGATTTGGATAGGAACAAGCCATGGCTTAAACCGCTTCGATGGGCAGCGTTTTAAGCAAATTAAAATGAAGGCAAAGGGTAGAACTAACCCTACAGATGGGCTAATCCGCGATATCTTTCAGGATAAAGATGGTGCTATTTGGGTAGGCGTAGAGAAGGGTGGACTTTACAGGCTACGAAATGGGGTTGAAGAGTTTGAGCCGGTTACCATAAAGGGGCTTGATGGAATATCTGTAAACTCAATAAGGTCGGATAAGGATGGAAATATCTGGTTAGGATGCGATAGTGGTTTGTATAAGCTAGTACAATCGGAGGATGGGCTTAAGGCAACCTTTATAAAGTTCAAGAATTCGCAGTTTGCAGTAGGACACATAAAAAAAATCCTAATCGACCATCGTGGGATTATATGGGTAGGAACAGATAGAGGATTGCTTACCTACAATCCCCTCAATAGGCGTCTTACAAGGGTAAGCGCTGGTGCAAAGTCGTACCTTACCGACGAAGTTTGGTCGTTATATGCCGATTCGTACCGAAAAATATGGGTTGGAACCTACAATAGCGGCGTGTACTACGTTAATGCCGACTATAAAAGTGTCAGCAAATTTGCCCCCTATCCAAGTCAGGATCGATCGCAAACCGTTAAGGCAATAACTCAGGATAAGAATGGCGATTACTGGTTTGGAACCCGAGCTGGGCTATATTCCTACAGCACATTAACCAAACAGTTTACCTACTATGGCCACGAGGACGAAGAGCAAACAAGTCTGGGGCAGAGCTCCATTCTTAGCCTTTTTGTTGATGCCAAAGGCGACCTGTGGGTAGGCACACGGGGAGGGGTTAGCTACCTAATCGACGAGAAGAAGTACTTTAAGCACTACTCTATGTCTAACTCTAAGGCCGATGGGCTGAACGATAACGAAATATACGCCATTTGGCCATCGGGCAACGACGAAGTTTGGTTAGGAACAGAGAGTGGGGGCATCAATATCCTAAACAGAAAAACCGGAAGATTTTCGTCTATTGCCAAAAAGAACAGCGGCTTAAAGTCGGATTGTATAAAATGGTTTATGCCCGATGAGCGCGGAAATGTTTGGGTATCGACCTACATGGGTGGCATTAGCGTTGTAAATGTCAGCTCTAAAAGGGTGCTAAAATCCTACGTTGCAACTCCCGGTAAAGCAGGTGGATTAAGCGATAATAGGGTGTGGATAACCTTTATGGATAGTAGAAAGCGTATTTGGGTTGGGTCGTATAAAGGCATAGACCTCTACGATCCGGTATCGGATAGCTTTATCTCTAGAGGCGATATTATCGGGAATAAGCAGGTTAACTGGATTGGCGAAGATTCGACCGGAGATATTTGGTTCGGATCGAACGACTATTTGGCAATATACAACCCTACAACTGGTACAAAGCGCATTGTCAACGAGGTTGTTCGAGATTTTTTTAAGCTTTCGGACAATACCTTTATGCTGGCTACTCAAGGGCATGGACTTGCCATTTTCGACAAGAAGAAAGGCGTAAAAGGATTTTTAACCGAAGCCGAAGGTCTTGCAAACGACTTCACCTATTCCATAGTCGATGATGGTGTAGGCGGACTTTGGGTGAGCACCTCCAATGGACTTTCGCGCTACGATCAGGCCAGCCACAAGTTTATGAACTACTATCGGGTTGACGGTTTGCAGAACAACCAGTTTAACTATGGAGCGTTTGCCAAAACACGAAGCGGCGAGCTCCTTTTTGGAGGCATAAACGGATTCAACATCTTTAATCCAAAGCAGGTAAAGCCCAACAGCTATCGACCTCCCATTGTAATTACTAACGTCAGCATATTCAACGAGCCTCTAAAGATTGAAACCGACGATGGAGCAAACTATAAGCGTATTTGCACCACCAAAGAGGTAACGCTTAGGCATAGCCAAAACATGATTACCTTCGACTACGCGGCCCTAAACTATGCTAAGGCCAATAAGAATCGGTACTCTTACAAGCTCGAAGGGCTCGAAGATCGTTGGGTTGATGCCCGAAATGCCACCTCGGTAACCTACTCGAATCTTGCCCCTGGTACCTACAAGTTTAGAGTTAAAGGCTCTAACTCCGATGGGCTTTGGAACGAAGAGGGCGCTGTTTTGACCGTTAAAATACGACCACCGTTTTGGGGGACAATTTGGTTTCGTGGATTAATGCTACTCGTATTCATTGCCGTTGTCATCCTCGTTATTCAGTTCCTAACCAATAGGGCCAATCTTCGCAATAAGCTCATATTCGAGAAGGCAAAAGCCAAAAAACTGCACGAAATAGATACCATGAAGCAGCAGTTTTTTACGAATGTTTCGCACGAGATACGAACCCCTCTAACCCTTATTGTTGGTCCAGTAGAGAAGGTTATGGAGAATCCATCGTTGAGCGATGGCGATAGGGCGCTACTTAACATGGTACGAAATAATGCCCAGCTCCTGATGAAACTTGTAAATCAGATTCTAGATTTTAAGAAGTTGGAGACGGGTAAGCTTAATGTCGATTATGACAAGGGGGATTTGGTACGATTCCTTGAGGGTGTAGTACAGCCATTCAACTTTATGTCGGCAGAAAAGGGTATTCGCTTTGTGGTTGATTTCCCCGAAAAGGAGATTAACATTTGGATGGATGCCGACAAAATGGCAAAAATTGTGAATAATCTTTTGTCTAACGCTTTCAAGTTTACGAAGCAGGGTGGCGAGGTTCGGCTAAGCCTGCTGCTTAAGGATTCCTACACGTTTGAAGATGTTGGCACAAAAAGCTGCTACGAAATATCGGTATCCGATACAGGAATGGGAATACCCAATAATAGCATAGACAATATTTTCAATCGCTTCTTTCAGGCCGCAAACTCAAAAGGAGTTACCGGAACAGGCATTGGATTGTCTATAGTAAAGGAGTTTGTTAAGCTTCTGCATGGCGATATAGATGTGCAGAGCGAGATGGGCGAAGGGACCACCTTTACCGTACGATTCCCGATACTTGAGGATTATGAAGTTCGTAAGGGTGTCGAAGGCGAGGAAGCATCAGTCCGACTCGGAGAGGATCAGGAGATGGTTGCTGCATCGGCAAAGTACCTTTTGGTAGTAGACGACAACTCTGATATTAGAGCCTTTATCCGCGAGCATTTTAAGCACGAATTTACCGTTTTGGAAGCTGAGAATGGAAAGGTAGGCTTTGATATAGCTGCTAAGTACATTCCAGAGGTGGTGCTTTCGGATGTGATTATGCCTGTAATGGATGGACAGGAGCTTTGTAGAAAGCTAAAGAAAGACGAGCGAACCTCCCATATTCCGGTGGTGCTGCTAACCGCTGCTAACTCTAAGGAATCGGAGATGAACGGCCTTATTGCAGGTGCCGACGACTATATCACAAAACCATTCGATGTTAAAATACTTAACGTCAAAATAGACAACCTGCTGCTGCTTCGTAATAAGCTACGCGATAAACTAAAAACAGAAATTCTGCTACAGCCTACCAATATCTCAATTACTTCGCCCGACGAACGATTCCTGAGAAAAGCAGTAGAGGTGGTGGAAAAGTATATGGCTGAGCCTGATCTCGACATTGAACTGTTTTCTTCGGAAGTTGGTGTTAGCAGAATGCAGCTATACCGCAAGCTTGAGGCTCTTACCAACATGACCGTAAAAGAGTTTATAAGAGACATCCGCCTACGTAGAGCCGCTCAACTGTTAGAGCAGAATAAGATCACCATATCGGAGGTGGTTTATGCTGTTGGCTTTAGGGATATAGCTCACTTCAGAAAATGCTTTAAGGATGTGTACGGCATGAGTCCATCGAGCTATCTCGAAAAAATTAAAAACGACAAAAAGGAGTAGAAGATTAGGTCTGTAGATTGAGTGATCTGCAGCCTTACTTTTGACAAACAGGTGTATACAACACGGTAATGGCTCCCTCAAACGGGCAAAAGGAGATGATGGTGTTACGTTTACCCTCGCAGATTGGGAAAAAATGATGCTTTAGGAAGACCGAAATGTAAGATATTCGCATCATATGCAGGAGCCTGCTTCGAAGGGAATTCCTTTGAAATGACTATCCGCAGAAATCTTATAAAGAGAATAGCGATGCTGAGATTTAAAAATATCTATTTAACCAGGACTGCAATTATAATTAGCGCTTGCTTAGTAGCAATTGCTCCGGCTGTTGCACAAAAAGACACTCATAACACCCCTAAAATGGCGCGTGAATGGCGTAGCTTTGTGAAGGAAAAACCGGTAGAATGGTTCGGCAGCAAGGAGGCCGAGTGTATTGCCCACAACATACTGCTTTACCAGCGTAGTTGTGGTGGATGGCCCAAGAATGTCCGAATGTCCGATTCTCTTAGCATCCCTCAAGAAGCTGCCATAGAAGATGAAAAGGAGCTAACCCAAGATGCCACCATCGATAATGGTGCAACCACTACCGAACTGGCTTTCCTAGCAAGAATATACAACGTAACCAAGCATCCTGCATACCGCGAAGCCTTTGCAAAGGGTTTTAAATTCCTTCAAAAGATGCAGCTGTCGAATGGTGGATGGCCTCAGTTTTATGACCGGAAGGGGTATTATACTCATATCACCTACAACGATAATGCAATGGTTAACGTTATGATCCTTTTAAAGAAGTTGGCAGACAGGGATGCTCTATTCGAACAGATAACAACGGAATCCGATGCGAGCATCGCACGAAAGATGTTTGATAAAGGTGTTGACTGCATTCTTAAAACTCAAATAGTTGTGGATGGCACTCCTACCGTATGGTGCGCCCAGCACGACGAAAAAACGTTGAAACCTGCAAAGGCACGTGCCTACGAGCTTCCTTCATTTTCGGGGCTGGAATCGGCCGAGATTACCAAGTTGCTTATGAACATTTCCAATCCTTCTCCCGAAATTATTAGGGCTGTAAAGAGTGCAATGGCATGGTTTGATAGGGCTAAAATTACCGGTAAGAAGCTCGAAACCTTTACAAACTCGGAGGGCAAGCGCGACCGCCGCTTGGTTGACGACTCACTTGCTGCTCCTATATGGGCTCGCTTCTATAATCTTGATGATATGCGTCCGTTTGTCTGCGACAGAGATGGAGTGAAAAAGTACGACATCTCCGAAATAGGCTACGAGCGTAGAACTGGATATGGATGGTATGGCGATTGGCCACAGGAGCTATACCCAAAGTACGAAAAATGGCTGCGCAAGCTTTCGAAGGCAAAAAAGTAGCGGGCCGCAGCTTAATACCTCAATCTTCTAGGAACATATGAAAAGGACACGATTTATGGCTTATGGAGTTGTGCTGGCCATCGTAGTTGGCATTGTTTTACCATCTACAGCAGCAAAACCTAAAAAGAAGTGCACCCGGTACTCTGTTTTAATGGGACAATCGGAAATGAAGCGCCATAAGGAACTTTGGATGGCGGACTTTGTTTCGGAGCCTAAGTGGGATTATACCCAGGGATTAATGGCATTAGCCATGCTACAGCTCGCTGATAGCACTGGCGACAAGCATTTTTTCGACTATGCAAAAGGTTTTGCGGATAAGTTTATCAACGAATCGGGAGACATTGCCACTTATAAGCTGGAGGAGTACAATATAGACAGGGTGAATCCTGGGAAGTTTCTTGTTTACCTATACCGTCAGACAAAAGTTGAAAAGTATAAAAAGGCGGTAGACCTGCTGCGCCATCAGTTTGATACGCACCCACGAACATCCGAAGGTGGTTTTTGGCACAAGAAGATATACACCAGCCAAATGTGGCTCGATGGCCTTTACATGGGGGCGCCATTTTATGCGCTCTACGCCAATGAGTACAACAGGCCAGATGACTTTGCCGATGCTATAAGGCAGTTTGAACTGGTAAACAAGTACACCTACGATCGTCTAACGGGGCTAAACTACCACGGATGGGACGAGCAAAAGCAGCAAGGCTGGGCCAACAAAGAAACGGGCTGCTCGCCCAACTTTTGGGGAAGAGCCATGGGCTGGTACGCCATGGGGCTGGTGGATGCGCTCAGCAGCATTCCTTCGGACTATCCCGGACGAGAAAAACTTCTCTCCATTTTAAATCAGGTTGCGGCTGGAGTAAAAAAGTATCAAGATACGGAAACTGGAGTCTGGTACCAGGTGCTCGATCAGGGTGATCGACAAGGAAATTACCTAGAGGCAACCGCATCTTCGATGTTTGTTTACGCCTTGTATAAGGGGGTACGCTTGGGCTATCTGGATAAATCGTACCTAGAGGTTGCTAAAAAGGGGTATAAAGGAATCCTTAACCAGTTTATCGTTAAGAATAGCGATGGAACAATTAGCCTTACCAGCTGCTGCGCTGTGGCTGGCCTCGGAGGGAAAAATCCGTATAGGGATGGCTCGTACGAGTACTACATAAACGAACAAAAGCGCGATAATGACCCCAAGGGAGTTGGTCCATTCATAATGGCAAGCCTAGAGGTAGAGTCGATTTGCGATAGGAAAAGATAGGTTTTTAGGTACGTTAGTTCTAGTCTTAAGGGGTAGCTCGGCGAATGCTGGGTTACCCCTTTGCTTGTGCATTGGAGAGCCGGCAGAAACTTATAGCGGCAGCCCAATCCACACTATTAGTCTACCTAAAATATGATGTAGTAAACTAGCAAACAAGAACTTTTCCTCAACTATAATACTAAATCGAATTTTTGCTGTTCAGGCATAGTGTATAATCAAGATAAAGGGAGGGGCATTCGTATCGATAATCGTATATTATGATCGATTATTAGGAGATGAAAATTCGATGCTTTTTTTTGCTGGTTTTGTTAGCTAAAAGGATGGGGTATGTGTGTAAGTGTTACTTATACATGGTTTTATGGTGTTTTTATGACGTTAAGAAATGTTACGAATGTGACGTTTTACCCCCTTGAATGGGATAAAACACACCCATCCTTTTGTGAATGTCGTCCTATATTGCATCCATAAAATCCATGAAAATGGAGGACTATTACATGAAGCTTACTTGCTAGTTGTCGGCAAAAAAGTGAAACCTAACAAAACTAAATTTCAACAATGAAACACATCTCGATTAAGCTTTTACTACTTCTTGCCTTCTTTGGGATTTCGAGCGCTATGGCTCAAGTTCAAGAGGTGAGTGGTGTGGTAAAGGATGAAAAAGGAGAACTTCTTCCTGGCGTAACCGTTCAGGTGGTGGGTTCAACTGTTGGTGCCTCTACAACGATAGATGGGACCTTTAAGATTAAGGTGAAAAATTTAAGCACTGCAATCCTCCGATTCTCATTTATTGGAATGCAGAACCAAGATGTTCCTTTAAAAGGGCAAAAGCAGATTACCGTAGTGATGAAGAATTCTTCTGTACAGCTGGAGGAGGTTGTTGCTATTGGCTACGGCATTCAGCGAAAGCGTGACATTACCGGATCGGTAGCCTCTGTTAAGGCGGAGGCTATTGCGGCAATACCTGTTGCATCTGCCCTTGAAGCTATGAGCGGACGCTTAGCCGGTGTTCAGATAACCTCAACAGAAGGTTCTCCGGATGCCGAAATGAAGATTCGCGTACGTGGAGGAGGTTCGATAACCGGAGACAATAGCCCGCTCTATATTGTAGACGGATTTCCGGTAGATCGAATCAACGATATTGCCCCTTCCGACATCGAGAGTATTGATGTTCTAAAGGATGCATCTTCGACCGCCATTTACGGAGCTCGAGGCGCTAATGGCGTTATCATTGTTACCACTAAGAAGGGTAAGGAAGGTAGGATGTCGGTTAAGTACAACGCCTACTATGGGGTTAAGAGCATTGCAAAAACGCTAGACGTGCTCCAGCCCTACGATTTTGCCAAGTGGCAATACGAGTTGGCTCTTCTGAAGGATGATCTGACAAGCTATACCAACTATTTCGGCGACTATAGCAACCTATCATCCTACCAGAATACTACTGGCACAGACTGGCAGAATGAGATATACGGGCGTACTGGCTACTCGATGAACCACAACCTTAGCCTTACCGGTGGTAGCGACAAGTTTAACTATGCTTTTAGCTACTCTTATCTAAAGGATAAGGCCATTATGGTTGGTTCTGACTTTAATAGAAGCAACTTTAACCTAAAGTTGAACCATAAGCCAAACAAAAAAATTACTCTTGACTATTCGTTCCGCTATTCGGATACCCGAGTAAACGGAGGTGGGCTTAACGAGCAAAACGAGGCGTCTTCGGCCGACTCCCGCCTGAAGCATACCGTAATTTATACCCCAATTCCACTTGGAACTTCTGGAAATTCAGATGACACCGACGAGGAAACATTTGGCGATTTAACCAAGCCTAATGTTGCTATTGCTGATAACGACAAAAAGCAACGCCGCATAAACTACAACGCTTCGGCTAGCGCTGCATGGGAGGTTTTCAAAAACTTTACAGCAAAATCGGAAGTCGGACTCGACGTGTACAAAACCAACGAGGAGCGCTTTTACGGCCGCTCTACCTACTATGTTAAGAATGCACCAGCAAGCGAAAACCAAGGGCTTCCTGCTGCCATCCTTACCGATAACGGTCGCGAACGCTTTAGAAATACCAATACCATCAACTACGACTTCAAGGAGTGGCTAGGAAGCGATCATAGCGTAAGCATGCTTTTAGGACAAGAGCTACTTCATACCAGCGCAAAGCAGCTTAGCAATACGGTTCATGGTCTTCCTAAGCTTTTCAACGCTACTCAAGCATTTAAGCTAACCTCGCAAGGTGTCGCATCGTCTATCGACAATTTCTACTACCCAGATGACAACCTAACATCCTTCTTTGGTAGAGTCAACTATAACTACAAGGGACGATATATCCTATCGGGAACCTTCCGTGCCGATGGATCATCGAAATTTGCAAAGGGTAACCGTTGGGGGTACTTCCCATCAGCCGCTGCAGCTTGGCGTATATCCGACGAGAACTTTATGCAATGGTCCGAAAGTTGGTTGAACGACATGAAAATTCGCTTTAGTTATGGTACTGCTGGTAATAACAACATTCCATCGGGCTTACTAAGCCAAGTATTTGTATCAACCAATACAGAGTGGATTAACGGAACAGGAAACTTCTGGGCGCCATCCAAAACAATGGCAAATCCCGATTTGAAATGGGAAACTACCTATACCCGCAACATTGGTATCGACTATTCGTTGCTAAAATCACGCTTAACAGGATCGTTCGAATTCTACTTAAACACTACAAAGGATTTGCTTATTGCATTTCCTGTTGCAGGAACCGGATACGATATCCAATACCGTAACATGGGAGAAACTCAGAATAAGGGAGTTGAAATCTCGCTAAACTGGATTGCCGTTGATAAAAAGGATTTTGGTCTAAACTTCAACTTTAACATAGGCTTTAACCGCAACGAAATAAAGAGCCTGGGTGTTATGAAAGATTTTGGCGCCGAATCGACTTGGGCCTCTACTGACATTGGTAACGATTTTTGGATTGCAACAGGCGGTTCTGTAGGCATGATGTACGGCTACAAATCGGCCGGCCGTTACGAGGTGAGCGATTTTGTGGGCTATGATGAAGCAACTAAGAAGTGGATTCTAAAGCCAGGAGTTCCTGATGCCAGTGCTGTTGTTGGCACTATTCGTCCTGGTTCAATGAAGCTGCAGGATTTGGATAACAGCGATAACAGCAACGTGATCAACGTTAAGGATCGTACTATTATTGGCGATGCCAATCCGAAGCACACTGGTGGATTTACCGTTAATACCCGTTACAAAGGTTTCGATCTATCAGCAGTATTTAACTGGAGCTATGGTAACGACATTTACAATGCTAACAAGATCGAATTTACCTCGTCGAGCAAGTTCCAATACCGTAATATGATTGATATCATGGCCGATGGAAAGCGTTGGACGAACATGGATTCTGAAGGAAACCTTGTGAACGATCCTACGAAGCTTGCAGAGATGAATGCCAATACAACGATGTGGTCTCCATATACAGGTCGCTTTATTTTTAGTGATTGGGCAGTTGAGGATGGCTCATTCCTTCGCTTAAGCACCTTAACGCTAGGTTACAATCTTTCTGGTCAGCTTCTTAAAAAGGTTAAGATGAGCAACCTAAGATTCTATGTAACCGCGTACAATCTATTCTGCCTAACTAACTACAGCGGTTTCGATCCTGAAGTGTCAACTCGCCGTAAAACAGCACTTACTCCAGGAGTAGACTATTCTGCATACCCCAAGAGCCGTCAGTTTGTTTTCGGCGTAAACTTGGCTTTCTAATTAATTAATAACGACTAAAATGAAAAGGTTTAAATATATTCTTGGATTCATTGCAGCTTCCTTTTTGGTTTCATGCGAAGATTATCTGGATACACCAGCCCAATCTACCTTGGATCAATCTATTATATTCGCTTCGCCAGATCTTGCAATGAAGGCAGTAATGGGTATTCATCAATCATTTGGCGAAACCAACTCGTACCGTGGACGCTATTTGGCATGGTACGGGCTAAACTCCGATGTTGAATGGTATAATAGTTCGGAGAAGACTACAGGACAAGCTCAACTTGCCAACTATACTGTAACCCCAACAAACGACCAGATGAATACAGCCAACAACGCGTGGGCTAAAATGTACGAGGGTATCGAAAGGGCCAATCTATGTATTCACGGTATACGCAAGTATGGAAATCCAACGCCAGGATCGGAAATGGGGCAGATTTTAGGCGAAGCACTTACCCTTCGTGCGCTTATTTATGCCGACCTAGTTCGTGCATGGGGCGATGTTCCTGCGCGTTTTGAGCCAATCACTACAAGCACTATTTACATGGCCAAGTCTGATCGCGATGTTATTTATAAGCAGCTTATTGCCGATTTAGGAGAAGCAGCGGAACTTGTAGCATGGCCCAATGCAACAACCATGACTAAAACAATTGAGCACGTAAACAAGGCTTTTGTTAAGAGTTTCCGTGCGCGCTTATGCCTTGTTGCTGCAGGTTATAGCTTACGTCCAGATGGTCAAATACGAAGAAGCAACGATCCTGAACTATCGGTTTCTAAAATGTACGAAATCGCTAAAAAGGAGGTCCTTGATGTAATAGGATCTAAAACTGCTAAACTAGAGCCAACCTTTGCTGATGTGTTCAAGAAAAACCTACGCGATGATGTGAGCGCAGGAGGCGAAGGCCTCTTTGAAATTCCTTTTGCTGATGGTCGTGGTCGTATGGTATTTACCTTTGGGGTAAAGCACAATAGCATTGACCAATATACTGCGCAAGCTAAGGGTGGTGATGCTGGTGTTGTTCCTTACCTATTCTACGATTTCGATACTAAGGATACAAGACGCGATGTTACCTGTGTACCCTACGAATGGAGTTCTGTAAAGGATTACGATAAAACAGGAACACGCTCAAAGCAGATACTAAACTCAAGTGGAGCTGCTAAATGGTACTTCGGGAAATTCCGTTACGAGTGGATGAAGCGCCGTGTTACTTCTACTAACGATGACGGAGTCAACAAGCAGTATATGCGCTATGCAGAGGTGCTACTTATGGCTGCCGAGATTTTGAACGAGCTAGAGGGGCCTGCTGTTGCCGCTCCTTACCTAAAAGAAATTCGTCAAAGAGCATTTAATCGTGCCGAATGGCCAACAAAGGTTGATGCCTATGTGAATGCACTACAAGACAAGGAGTCGATGTTTAAGGCTATAGTTGATGAGCATGCATTCGAATTTACAGGTGAGATGCTACGCAAGGAGGCGCTAATTCGTTGGAACCTTCTTAAAGATAAGATGGACGTAGCAAAAGTAAAGATGACAGAGCTATCAAACCTAAGCGGACGTTATTCGGATGTTAATGGCAAGCTGTACTCTCGTTATGCAGCCGATGGAGAAACTCTCGAGATTTACGGCTTAAATAGAGGCGAAATAGAAGATAAGACAAGTGAATACTCTACTGTAACATCTTGGATTTCTACTACCAAACTCACTGCACTTAAGATTAACTCGCTATACTTAACCGACCCAAATACGCGTCAGTTCTGGCCAATTTGGCAAAACTTCATTGATTCTAGCAATGGACTCCTGAAGAACGATTATGGGTATTAACCATTAGGTACTAGCATAACCTCTAATTTGCTTTTATCTAACATGTTTTGTCAAGTCTGTTCCTCTTTTTAAAGAGGAACAGAATCAGACAAAATTGATAAAAAACACCCTAAAGATTTGTGTCCGTAGCAGGAAGGGCCATCGCCAAGACCAGCAATAAAGCATCTTGGCGATGGGAACTTCCAAATAATCTTCAAAAAAAAATAGGCTACACAAACAAGTGCGCAGCTAAGGGTGGCGGTAACGTGTATCTAATTGTAGGATTCAAAGAACTAAAGTAATGAGAACTGGAATTGTAAGTCTCTGCTTTCTACTGTTGCCTGTGCTAGGCTTTTCACAATCTGGCATGAGGGTTAAGTTAACAAATAGAGAAGCGGTTGCATTTACAGATTATATGGTAAAGCTTCCGCTAGAACAGGTTAAGTCAAAGATACCATCTTTCGAGGAAAGCAAATTTGTAGCTGTTGACGATAAACGCGAAATAGCCCTGCAGGTTATTTCAAATGGACGGAATAAGCATGTCATATTTCCTGCAAACATAGGGAAGAATGGAAAAAAAACTGTCCTAATAAGGAGGCCAAGTGAATCATTCTCCTATCCTAAGCGCACCTATGCCGAGATCGTTAAAAAGGAAGGGGGCGTATTCGTAAACCGCAAATATCAGGGTGGCGAATGGGTAAAAACCAACTTCATTCGCGTTCCCGACGAACATACCGACCACTCCTTTGATATTAAGTATGAAGGCCCAGGCTGGGAGAGCGATAAGGTTGGCTATCGTTTCTACCTCGATTGGCGTAATGCCACCGATTTGTTCGGAAAGGTAACCAGTGCTATGGTTCTCGATAAGGTTGGTGTAGATGGATTCGATTCGTATCATGAGCTTAGCAGCTGGGGTATGGATGTCCTAAAAGTTGGTCCATCATTGGGCGTTGGATCTATCGCTTATTGGGATGGAGAAAAGGCAAACCGTGTTGCTAAAACCGACAGTGTCGTTAGCAGAATTGTCGCAGATGGGATCATCCAGTCTAAAATAGAAACAATCTATTACGGTTGGGAGATTGGAGGAACAAAGCATCTGCTAAAGTCTGTAATTACTATAGATGCAGGTAGCCGAACTTCAAAGCAGGAACTTTTTATTGAAGGTGAACTACAAAATCTCTGTACAGGAATTATTAAGGATCCCAAGGCAGAGCTACTTCTTAGCGGTAACAACAATGCCGATTGGGGTTTTGTTGCAACCTGGGGGCCACAAAGCCTAAACAAGGATAACCTTGGCCTTGCCGTTCTCTACCGTAAGTCAGATTTGATAAAAGAGGTTGAAGATAAGGATAACCATGTGGTCGTTCTAAAACCAACCAAAGGCCAGGTGCAGTACTACTTTTTAGGTGCATGGGAGTTGGAAAAGGATGGGATAAAAACAAAATCTGATTTCTTGAACTACTTGTCAATCTTACAAAAGCAGTTAAGCGAGCCCGTTACGGCTACAATATTTTAAATTGAAAACTACCTAGTAAAAATGAAGACGGGTTTTGCTTTTAAGGCATTGGGTGGGCTTATTGCAGTAGTTATGCTGCTTTCCTTTTCGAAGAATTCGGAAGCGGTTGATCCATGGAGTTATAAGGATAAGATACTTAAGCAGATTAAAGAACCTTCGTTTAGAAAAATGCAGTACAACATTCTCGAATTTGGAGCAAAGGAGGGTATGGGGTTTAACTCGGGTCCTGCAATAAAAAAGGCAATAGAGGTTTGCTCAAAAAATGGAGGAGGAAAGGTTGTTGTACCCGAAGGTATATTTTATACGGGGCCAATAGAACTTAAGAGTAACGTAAACTTACACATATCTCAAGGTGCTACTCTTCGATTTTCAACAAACCCAAAAGATTATACGCCATTCGTGCTGACTCGTTGGGAAGGTATCGACTGCTACAACTATAAGCCGCTGATTTATGCTTACAATCAAAAGAACATAGCCATTTCTGGAAAGGGTGTCTTAGACGGAATGGCCAATGAAACAAACTGGTGGCCTTGGAAGGGACGCTCAGAGTATGGTTGGAAGGAAGGAATGCCAAGCCAAGAGCATAACCCCGAAGGGAAAAATAAGCTGGTGATGATGGAAAGCAATAGCACGCCTATTGCTCAGCGAATTATGAAGGAAAGCGATCTGCTCCGACCTCAGTTTATCAACATTTACAAGTGCGAGAGAGTTTTGATAGAGGGTATTAAGATTATCAACTCCCCTTTTTGGCTCGTTCATCCGCTTATGTGCAACAATCTTGTCGTTCGTGGAATTACCGCAGAGAGTAATGGCCCTAACAATGACGGTTGCGATCCCGAATCCTGTAAAAATGTGCTGATAGAGGATTGCTTCTTTAATACAGGCGATGATTGTATTGCTATAAAGTCGGGACGTAATAATGATGGACGCCAATGGAATATTCCTAGTGAGAACATTCTAATCCGCCGCTGTACCATGAAAAATGGACATGGAGGAGTGGTTATAGGTAGTGAGGTTTCGGGTAACTGCCGCAACGTATTTGCCGAAGATTGTGTAATGGATAGCCCACTGCTCGAAAGGGTAATTCGAATTAAGTCGAATTCGTTTCGAGGGGGAGTTGTAGAGAACATATACGTCCGAAACATAAATGTTGGGCAATGCTCAGAGGCGGTTCTACGTATCGAACTGAGCTACGAGGTGAAGTCAGGAACTCAAGGCGGCCACACTCCCTTGGTTCGAAACATTAATCTAGAGAATGTAACATGCTTAAAAAGCCGCTACGGCGTGTTTGTCGATGGAGCAACAGTTGAAAATCAGGTGTCGGGCATAAACCTTACGCGCTGCAACTTTAAGCAGATTTCTGATGGTAACAAAGTTTCAGGTGTTTCGGATATTAACCTCAAAGATGTAATTATTAACGGTAAAGTGCTGGTGGAAATGCCATCGGCTCAAAATAAGAATTAGCAATGAAAGCACTTTTTGAAGAACGCTACGGGACTAGTCCTGAGGATGTAAAGCACTACGATACCGAA
Organism: Acetobacteroides hydrogenigenes; assembly: GCF_004340205.1. Classification (NCBI taxonomy): domain Bacteria; kingdom Pseudomonadati; phylum Bacteroidota; class Bacteroidia; order Bacteroidales; family Rikenellaceae; genus Acetobacteroides; species Acetobacteroides hydrogenigenes. The sequence goes on along the minus strand of NZ_SLWB01000001.1, from coordinate 26,917 downwards.
AAGTTGAGATCAGAGTTTCTTATTGAGGAAATCTTGGTTAAGGGAATGGTCAAAATGCTTTATACACACAACGACAGAATGCTAGTTGGAGGAGCAATTCCTCTTGCCTCACCTCTCAAACTTGAGGCTATTGATGCCCTAAAAGCTGAATATTTCTGCCAGCGTCGTGAGCTTGGGATTATCAACGTTGGGGGTAGCGGTTCGGTAGTTGTGGATGGGCAAGCGTATGAACTTCAGTACAAGGAGGCGTTGTATGTTGGACAAGGTGTTAAGCAAGTTGAGTTCATGAGCAAGGATGCTACAGTTCCTGCAAAGTTCTACTTTAACTCAGCACCTGCACATTGTAGCTATCCTACGGTACAGATTTCGAGAGCAGATGCAAATGTGCTCGATCTTGGTTCAGTAGAGACATCGAATAAGCGAATCGTAAATCAGCTTATTATAAGTAAAAACGTGCAAACCTGTCAGCTACAAATGGGACTTACCGAGTTAAAAACTGGTAGCGTTTGGAATTCGATGCCACCACATACTCACGCTCGCCGAATGGAGGTCTACTTCTACTTTGAGGTGCCAGAAAATCAATCTGTTTGCCATTTTATGGGGAAACCCGATGAAACACGACATATCTGGATAAAGAACGAGGAGGCAGTTATCTCTCCGTCATGGTCGATACACGCTGGTGCTGGAACTAGTAACTACTCCTTTATCTGGGGAATGTGTGGTGAAAATATGGATTACGGAGATATGGACACCATTCTCCCTAATCAGCTCCTCTAAAATGATTCCTAAAATCACAAGATTATGAAGACATTTATCACTGAAGATTTCTTGTTAGAAACCAAGGAAGCGCAGTTCCTATACCACGAGTATGCTGAAAAGCTACCAATTATAGATTTTCACAACCACCTTCCACCCGCAGAAATTGCTAACAACTATCAGTACAAATCGTTAACCGAGATTTGGCTTAAGGGCGACCACTATAAGTGGCGTGCTATGCGTACTTTGGGCATTGAGGAGAAGTACTGTACGGGCAACCCAACCGATTTTGAGAAGTTTGAAAAGTGGGCAGAAACAGTTCCCTATACTCTTCGTAATCCCTTATACCACTGGACTCACCTCGAGTTAAAGCGCGTTTTTGGGGTAGATGATATTCTTAATCCGGAATCAGCCGAAGCCATTTATAACAAGTGTTCTGGGCTGCTTCAAACTTCCGATTATTCGTGTCGCCGATTGCTTGAGCGCTGGAATGTTGAAACACTTTGTACTACCGACGATCCTTCCGATAATCTAGAGCATCATCAAAAAATAGTAAACGATGGATGGAAGGTGAAAGTCCTTCCAGGTTGGCGCCCAGATAGAATCCTTAATATCTCAAACTTAGAGTCGCTAAACGCCTACATTGACCGTTTAGGTGCATCCGCTAACACCGATATAGCTAACCTCGCCTCGTTGAAAGATGCCTACAAAAATCGTCACGACTTCTTTAACCAAATGGGGTGTAGACTCTCCGACTATGGTTTAAAAACAGCCTATGCGGCTGCTTATACCGAATCGGAAGTAGAAGGAATATTTGCTAAAATACGTTCGGGTAAAGCGGTAAATGCAACCGAAGAGGAGCAATTTATTACTTACATGCTTACCTTCTTTGCAGAACTTGACTACGAAAGCGATTGGGTGCAGCAATACCACATTGGTGCAATACGCAACAACAATACGACGATGTTTAATGCCCTTGGTCCAGATACTGGATTCGATTCTATTGGCGATGCTGCTTATGCAGAGCCTTTGGCAAGGTATCTAGATAACCTTCTTAGCAAAGGGAAACTTACCCGTACCATTCTATACAATCTAAATCCTAAGGATAACGAGGTTCTGGCTACCATGCTTGGCAACTTTCAAGGCGAGGGAGTTAAGGGGAGAATGCAGTGGGGTTCAGCATGGTGGTTCCTTGACCAAAAAGATGGAATGACCAAACAGCTAGATGCGCTTTCGGCACTAGGACTGCTACGCTTATTTGTAGGTATGGTTACCGACTCTCGTAGCTTTATGTCGTACTCACGCCACGAGTACTTCCGTCGTATTCTTTGCAACATGCTGGGGAACGACATTAATAAGGGGCTTGTTACTAACGATATTCCTTTGTTAGGCGCAATGATACAGGATATTTGCTACAACAATCCCAAAAGTTATTTCAAATTTCAGTAAACCTAGAACTCGTTAAAAATGAAAAAGGTTGTAACATTTGGCGAAATCATGCTTCGATTAGCCACTCCAGGATACGAAAGATTCTCGCAGTCAAAAAGCTTTAATGCCACCTTTGGAGGTGGCGAAGCGAATGTTGCCGTTTCGCTTGCTAACTATGGAATTCCAGTCGAATTTGTAACTAGACTCCCAAAAAATGACATAGCCGAATCTTGCATTATGGACCTTCGCAAGTATGGAGTCCAAACCTGCAATATTGTTCGCGGTGGCGAACGTGTTGGCATCTATTTCCTCGAAACAGGTGCTGTAAACCGCCCAAGCAAAGTGGTGTACGATCGTGCTCACTCTGCAATATCCGAGATTCAGCCAGGGATGGTAAACTGGTATGAAGTGCTAAAAGATGCACAATGGTTCCACTGGACAGGTATTACGCCAGCCATTTCGGAAAGTGCTGCGATGGCTTGTCTCGAAGCCATTAAGGTGGCGAATGAGTTAGGAGTTACTGTATCTACAGACTTGAATTACCGAAAGAACTTGTGGGGTTACACCAACCAACCAGCAGCTATTATGGAGCAACTGGTGGCTGGCTGTGATGTGATTCTTGGTAATGAAGAAGATGCTGAAACCTTCTTTGGAATTAAACCTGAAGGAATGGATGTAACCAAAGGACATGTTACTGCTCAGATGTACGAATCCGTAGCACAGCAGCTAATGGATCGTTTCCCTCGTGCAAAGCGAATTATTATAACACTTCGTGGATCAATTAATGCAAACCATAATACTTGGTCGGGTTTACTATACGATGGTGAAAAACTTTACTCCGCACCAACCTATCAAATAACTCATATTGTAGATAGAGTGGGAGGTGGAGACTCCTTTATGGGAGGCGTTATCTACGGTTTACTTACTTACGGTGATGACCTGCAAAGCGCCCTAAATTTTGCAGTAGCTGCATCGTGCTTAAAGCATACCATTTATGGAGACTTTAATCTGGCTTCGGTTGATGAGGTTAAGAAGCTGATGAGTGGCGATACCTCAGGTCGCGTTACAAGGTAAGGGCATCACCGACTTATTATAATTAGTAGAATATGGCACGATTTACAAGAATACAAGTAGCGTTAAAAATGGCAGAAACGGGTATAGTACCCGTTTTCTACCACAAAGATATTGAAGTAGCCAAGCTAGTGGTTAAGGCTTGCTACGATGGTGGTGTTCGTGTGTTCGAATTTACCAACCGTGGCGATTTTGCCCATGAATTATTTGGAGAACTCAACAAGTGGGCAGCCCAAGAGTGCCCAGAACTGATGCTTGGTGTTGGTTCAATCATAGATGCAGGAACAGCTTCGCTGTACATCCAGTTGGGAGCAAACTTTATAGTTGCCCCTCTTATTAACGAAGAGGTTGCTAGTACATGCAACCGTCGCAAGGTGCTTTGGGCTCCCGGATGCGGTTCTTTGACAGAGATTTCAAAGGCAGAAGAGTTGGGTGCCGAAATTGTGAAGGTTTTCCCTGGGTCATCGGTTGGCGGTCCGGGCTTTGTTTCGGCAGTAAAAGGTCCATGTCCATGGACCAGCATCATGCCTACTGGAGGTGTTGAACCTACCGAGGAGAATCTTACTAAGTGGTTTAAGGCAGGCGTAACCTGCGTGGGTATGGGGTCGAACCTTTTCCCAAAAGAAGTTATTGCAGCTAAGGATTGGAGTAAAATAACTAAGCTATGTAGCGAGGCCTTGGCAATCGTTGCAAACCTGAAGTAATTCATTTTAACTAAACCGAACTTAAGATGAACACATTTAACCCGTCGGAACAAAAAATGACCAATTACAGGTGGACAATCTGTGCAATGCTATTTTTTGCCACGACTATTAACTATCTAGACAGGCAGGTTCTTTCATTGACTTGGAAAGACTTTATTTCGCCTGAATTTCACTGGACTAATGATAATTACGGAACAATAACTGCGCTTTTCTCTATATTTTATGCCGTAAGCATGTTGTTTGCCGGACGTTTTGTAGACTGGATGGACACAAAAAAGGGATTTCTATGGGCAATAGGTGTATGGTCTGTAGGTGCTGTCCTTCATGCTTTTTGTGGAATTGCTACTTCGGGCATAGTTGCCGGGGAGTGGCTTGTAGGCTTCGAAGGTGCTAAAGAGGCCATTTCTTTAGCAAAGAGTGTTAGCCTTGTAACCAGCGTAAGCGTTGTGCTTTTTATATTTTCTCGATTGGTACTCGCCGTAGGAGAAGCAGGTAACTTCCCTGCTGCTATTAAAACTACGGCTGAGTTTTTTCCTAAGAAAGACAGGGCTTATGCAACTAGTATCTTTAATGCTGGGGCTACGGTTGGTGCTCTTGCAGCTCCAGTCACCATTCCTATAATTGCTGCTGCATGGGGATGGGAGATGTCATTTATCATTATTGGTGCTTTAGGATTTGTGTGGATGGGATTCTGGGTTTTTGTGTATAATAAACCGGAGAGCCATCCCAAAGTAAACAGCGCTGAGTTGGCCTATATTCATTCTGATTTAGAGTCGGCCGATTCTGTAGAAAAATGCGTTGAGATTGTACAGGAGAAAACGAAGATCTCATTTAAAGAAGCTTTTAGCTTCAAACAAACTTGGGCTTTTGCATTTGGAAAGTTTATGACCGATGGCGTTTGGTGGTTTTACTTGTTCTGGACACCAGCATACCTGAGCTCTGTATATGACATTAAATCGTCGGATACCGAAGGGCAACTAGCCATTTTTGTTCTTTACGCGATTACGCTTCTTTCCATTATTGGAGGATGGTTGCCAAGCTACTTCGTGGAGAAAAAAGGCATGAACCCTTATGCCGGGCGTATGAAGGCGATGCTAATTTTTGCATTTTTCCCGCTATTGGTATTGTTTGCTCAGCCTCTTGGCCATATTACTTACTGGTTTCCAGTGGTAATTATTGGTATAGCAGGGGCTGCCCATCAGGCTTGGTCTGCCAATATTTTCTCTACAATCGGCGATATGTTCCCCAAAAAAGCTATTGCTACCATTACTGGCATTGGTGGTATGGCAGGAGGTATCGGCTCCTTCCTTATTAATAAAGGTTCTGGTGTGCTTTTCGATTATGCTAAGGTAAGCGAGATGCAGCTGCTGGGATTTAAAGGTGAAGAGGCCGGCTACTTTATCATTTTTTCTATATGTGCGGTTGCGTACCTAATTGGTTGGGTTGTAATGAAGACCCTTGTTCCAAAGTATCAACCTATCAATAATTTGTAAACTGTAAACTAGAAAAAGATGGATGAGCTAAATAGAAAAACGGTAACCACTGCCGATCGCCCTATCAAAATAATGCAATTTGGCGAAGGGAACTTCCTTCGTGCTTTTGTAGATTGGATGATTGATAAGGCCAATAAGCAGGGTGTCCTCAATACAGGTATTGTGGTGGTACAACCCTTGGCTGCTGGTATGGTTGACATGCTTAAGGCTCAAGATAATCTTTACCATGTATACTTAGAAGGTATTAAGGATAAGCAAATGGTGAAGGAGATTTCTTTGGTAGAGTCTATTCAGGATTCTCTGAATCCCTACACCGAATTCGAGAAGTACCAGCAGTATGTACTCAGCAATGAGCTGGAGTTTGTTATCTCGAATACCACCGAAGCAGGCATTACCTATTTCGATGATGAGGACATCTTTGCCCAACCTGCAAAATCGTTTCCAGGGAAAATTTCAGCACTTCTTCACAGCCGTTTCGAGCACTTTAAGGGTGATACCAAAAAAGGACTAACCTTTATCTGCTGCGAGCTTATCGAGAATAATGCTACCACGCTTAGAGAATACGTACTTCGTCATGCCGAAAGATGTGGGCTAAGCGATGACTTTATCAGCTGGGTTAAGAGTTCGTGCCGCTTTTGCGATACGCTAGTAGATAGAATTGTACCCGGTTTCCCTCGTGAGAACATCGACGACATCAAGGCCGAAATTGGCTATAACGACAACCTTGTGGTTAAGGGCGAGTTCTACCACGTTTGGGCGATTGCCGGAGGACGCGACATTCAACGCCGATTCCCAATCAATGAGGCCGGACTGCACGTGCTCTTTCTCGACGACATCAAAGCTTTTAGAGATAAAAAGGTTCGCATCCTAAATGGTTCTCACACCGCACTTGTTCCTGTTGCACTTCAAATGGGGTACAAAACCGTTAAAGAAGCATTCGACGATAAGCTGGTAGAATCTTTTGTAAACACTATGGTCGCAGAAGAGGTCCTTCCTGTTATTGATGGCGATGCTGCAGAACTTCGCCGCTTTGCAGAGTCTATCATCGAAAGGTTTTACAACCCATTCATTAAGCACTACCTCGAAACAATATCCCTAAACTCCTTGTCGAAGTGGGAAACACGCAACTTCCCAACCATGAAGGATGGCTACGAAAAAAATGGCAAGGTTACAAAGCTTACAGCCTTTTCGTTGGCCGCCCTTCTTACACTCTATAGCGGTAAGTCGGAGATCGAGTTTACACCAAACGACACCCCCGAACATGTAGAGTTTATCCAAAAAGTTTGGGATAGCGGGAACATCAGCAGTACTGTAATCCAAATTCTTTCGAATAGATCTATTTGGAAGGAAGACCTAATGGCTGTTAAGCCTTTGGCCGATACGGTTGCAGGATATATTCAGGACATCCTTGCCAACGGAATGCGTAAGTCATTAGAGCAAGCTCTTACGTATGGCGCATAGTTCAAAATGGCGACCATGCCGACTCTGGAGGTATGGCTGCTACAATATTGCTGATTATGAAAAGATGGCTTAAAATAAACAATCTCGACAATGTTTGTGTAGCGCTCGATTCGCTAGCCGCGGGCGAAGTGCTTAGTGTAGACGGTGCTGATGTTACCCTTTTGGAACCTATTGATAATGGGCACAAGTTTGCAATAGCTACAATAGACAAAGGTGAAGTTGTTCTAAAGTATGGCTTCCCTATAGGCTATGCTACTCAGCAAATTCTGCCTGGTCAACTTGTCCATAGCCATAATATTAAAACTACGCTTAGCGACAACCTCGAGTACGAATACAACCCTAACCTTACCAACGTTGCGAAACCTGAAAAAGAGCGCACCTTCGAAGGTTACCTACGTAAAAATGGATCGGTTGGTATTCGTAACGAGCTGTGGATTGTTCCTACCGTTGGTTGCGTTAACGGTCAGGCTCAGCTTATTGTTGATAGGGTAAAGCGCGAACTCGACGTGGCGCATATTGACGATGTCGTTGTATATAAGCATAACTACGGATGCTCGCAGCTGGGTGACGATTTGGAGAACACCCAAAAAGCGTTGGCTGCACTCATCAATCATCCCAATGCTGGTGGTGTTCTGGTACTCGGACTCGGGTGCGAGAACAACCAAATAGCCAACCTTAAAAAAGTTGCAGGCGATATTGACGAAAAACGAGTTGTTTACCTCACTTCGCAAGAGGTAGACGACGAAGTAGAAGTGGGCTTTGGCATTGTAGCAGAACTTGCCGAAGTAATGAAAGCGGATGTGCGCACAACATTACCTGTATCTCACCTAAAAATTGGGCTAAAGTGCGGTGGAAGCGATGGCTTCTCGGGCATTACAGCGAATCCGCTACTTGGTCGCTTTTCCGACTGGCTTGTTGGACTTGGAGGAACAACTGTGCTTACAGAAGTGCCCGAAATGTTTGGTGCCGAAACCATACTGATGGACAGGTCGAAGGATAAACCTACCTTCCAAAAAACAGTAAAGCTTATTAATGGCTTTAAGGATTACTTCCGCGAGCACAACCAACCAATTTACGAAAACCCATCGCCTGGAAATAAAAAGGGAGGAATAACCACTCTCGAAGAGAAGTCGCTTGGTTGCGTACAAAAAGGAGGTGGCGCTACAGTTGTAGATGTGCTAAGCTACGCCGAACCTCTTAAGGAAGCTGGATTAAACCTTCTATACTCGCCAGGAAACGATTTGGTAGCCTCATCGGCTCTCGGTTTTTCAGGATGTCAAATGGTGCTATTTACTACTGGTCGTGGTACTCCATTCGGTTCGTTTATACCAACCATGAAAGTTGCAACCAACTCTAATCTCGCTAAGCATAAGGCAAACTGGATAGACTTTAACGCCGGTATCCTTCTAGAGGATGCTCCAGCCGAAGAGGTTACCAATAGCTTCATTGACTATGTAATTAGCGTAGCTAGTGGAGAAAAGCTAAAGCACGAAATAACTGGATTTAAAGAGATTGCCATATTCAAAACAGGGGTTACTCTTTAATCGTGATTATTTACAAATCACCTATCGTATGAAAGGAGCATGATGCACTGCAACACATACGCGAATGAGTGCAACCATGCGAGTTCCATACGACAGCTTAAAACAAATTATTTTCGGATGAAAAGCATAACGTTCCTACTACTCTTTTTCACCTCCCTACTATCTTTTGGAAAGGAGCGTATTATCGTCGTTTCGCAAAAGGGAGATGGTAATTTCACAACAATCCAGCAGGCATTCGATGCTGTAGCTAGTGGCTCTAGCTCGTATACAAGAATTAAGGTAAAACCGGGGATCTATTCCGAAAAAGTGGTGCTTGGACAGGATAAGCAGCGCATAATTGTGGAAGGCGAAGATGCAACAAAAACCACAATCACATGGGCAGACCATACCGGGAAGGTGGTTAACGGCGATACGATAAATACCTATTCCTCTTGGTCGGCATCCATTCGAGCAAACGAGGTGGTGTTCTCCAACATCACCTTCGAGAACTCTGCTGGGCCGGTTGGTCAGGCTGTTGCATGCGAGGTGCTAGGCGACAAGGTTGTCTTTAAAGGATGCCGTTTCTTGGGAAATCAGGATACGTTTTTTACGCGTGGTCCCGGGCGAATTTATCTTGAAGATTGCTACATAGAAGGAACAACCGATTTTATATTCGGAACCTCAATTGCGGTTTTCGAGCGTTGTACCATTCATTCGAAGAAAAATTCGTACGTAACCGCAGCATCAACTCCCGAGGGGAACCGCTACGGCTATATTTTCTTCCGATGCAAGCTTACGGGCAACGACGAGGCAACCAAGGTGTACCTTGGTCGTCCATGGCGCAGCTTTGCCAAAACAATATTTGTAAGCTGCGAGCTGGGCGGTCATATTCTACCCGAGGGATGGCACAACTGGAATAAGAAGGATGCCGAAAAAACAGCCTTTTACGCTGAATACCAATCGACAGGAGCAGGCGCTAGTCCTAGCACTCGTGCACCTTGGACTAAACAGCTATCTAAAAACGAGGCTGACGAGCTGACGCTAGCCAACATATTTGGAAAAGATGGCTACCGTAAAGGTTACGATGACAACTGGAATCCATCATCACTACTAAAACGAATAAAATGAAAAAGATATTAGGCCTGATTGCAGCTAGCATGCTGCTATTTGGATTTATTTCTAGCAAGCCAATTACCATTTACATGATAGGCGATTCTACTATGGCCGATAAGCAGGATAAGGTATTCCCCGAACGCGGTTGGGGAATGTTCCTTCAGCAGCACTGCAAAAAGAACGTAATTGTGCAGAACTACGCCATGAATGGACGCAGTACGCGAACCTTTATCTCCGAAGGACGCTGGCAGGCAGTTTTAGACAAGCTGCAACCTGGAGATTTTGTTGTAATCCAGTTTGGTCATAACGACCAAAGCAAGGAGAAGGTAGACCGCTACACTGCTCCCGACGACTTTAAGGCAAACATGCGCCGTTTTGTGCTAGAGGCCCGGGCAAAGGGGGCAACACCTATTTTATGTACTCCTGTTGTTCGCCGTCGATTTAACGACAAGGGTGAGTTCTACGATGTACATGGCGAATATCCCGATCTTACCCGTTCGGTTGCAAAAGAAACCTCCACCGAATTGGTGGATATGCACAAGCTTAGTGAAGCCATTGTTCGTGAACATGGCGCCGAGGGTTCCGTCAAGATGTTTGTTCACCTAAAGCCCGGAGAGCTGGCTTGTGCACCAGAAGGAAAAATCGACGATACCCATTTTAACGAGTATGGTGCAAATCTTATCGCCAACCAATTCGTGAAAAATTCGATAGAGCAAAAGCTCTCCATCTCAAAATTTCTCAAGTAGAAAAACATCCCCAATGAAGAATCTCTCAAGTCTACTACTTTTAGGGATGGTGCTCTCTATATCATCCCAAGCAATCGGGCAGTCGAATGGTTCGTTGCCGTTTACGCTACCTAAGGTAGAGTGCCCAACCTTTAAAGCTGACACCATTTCGATTGATAAATACGGCGCTATTAAGGGCGGCATGGTTCTAAATACCGTAGCAATAGGTAAGGCCATTGACGCTTGTAGCAACTCCGGAGGTGGTGTTGTGCTTGTTCCAAAGGGTGTGTGGCTAACTGGTCCTATAACGCTTAAAAGCAACGTAAACCTGCATTTACAGGATGGAGCAGTGCTTCAGTTTAGCAGCAACTTCGACGACTTTCCGCTTGTGATGAGCTACTTCGAAGGATGGGAAACCGTTCGTTGCCAGTCACCAATTAGCGCTAAAGGCCAGGTTAACATTGCCATTACAGGCAGCGGAATTATTGATGGTGCCGGCCAGGTATGGCGCCCGGTTAAGAAGTCGAAGCTTACATCTGCTCAATGGAAAGCGCTAGTATCGTCGGGAGGTGTTCTTTCTGCCGATAAGAGCACCTGGTACCCCTCGGAGAAATCGCTTCTCGGCCAGAACACAACCATTCAAGGATACATAAAGGGTGGCTCGATGCATGAGTACGAAAAGATAAAGGATTACTTGCGTCCCAATATGGTTAGCTTGGTTGAGTGTAAAAATGTGCTGCTCGAAGGCGTTACCTTCCAAAACTCGCCAGCATGGAACCTCCATCCGCTAATGTGCGAAAACCTTACCATCAACAAGGTAAACGTTCGCAATCCGTGGTATGCCCAAAACGGCGACGGTGTCGATATCGAATCGTGTAAAAATGGTGTGGTAACCAACTCTACGTTCGATGTAGGCGACGATGGTATCTGCATAAAGTCGGGCAAAGACGAAGAGGGGCGTAAGCGCGGAATGCCAACCGAGAACTTCCTTGTCGAGAATTGCGTAGTTTTCCATGGACATGGAGGCTTCGTTATTGGCAGCGAAATGTCGGGTGGCGTTCGCAATATTATTGTAAGGAACTGCACCTTCCTAGGAACAGACATAGGTCTTCGCTTTAAAACCACACGCGGACGTGGAGGTGTTGTCGAGAATATTCTTGTTGATGGCATTAATATGACGAATATCCCTGCCGAGGCCATCAACTTTAGCATGTACTACATGGGCAAGTCGCCCATTGCTGAGCCCGAGGATGAGGGAAAAACGCAGACAACCGTAAAAGAGGTAGGCGCAAATCCTATAGCCGACGAATCGACCCCACAGTTTAAGAACTTTACAATTCGCAACGTTGCATGTAAGGGCGCTTTGCAAGCCATCCATCTCGAAGGACTACCTGAGATGAGCATCAAAAACATTCTTTTCGAGGATATCTCCATCGAAGCAGAGAAGGGTATTCGATGCATCGAGGCCGAGGGTGTTACGTTTAGTAACGTTACCATTAAGACGACCAAAGGTATTCCAATGGAGGTGATTAACTCCACGGGAGTCGAAACCTCGAGGGTTGATCTTATGGGAGCATCGCAGGTAAAGGTGAGCGTTGGTGGAAAGATGGCTAAGGGCATCAACCTAAAAGGAGTTGCAGGTGCCAGTGCGGCAACCGTAAAGATAGGCGCAGGGCTGTCGTCCTCCGAAATCATTAAATAAGTGAGATATGAAAACGGTATACATTTTAGCTGCAGTAGTATTAGGTGTCGTTGGTGCATCGGCTCAGAATCCCATCTCAAAGGTTTGGGTAGCCGATAACGGCGATGGCACCTACACGAATCCTATCCTTTATGCCGACTATCCCGATCCGGATGTGATTAGGGTTGGAGAAACGTTCTACATGGTATCGTCGACCTTTAATACTGTACCCGGATTAACCATAATGCAGTCGGCTGATCTTGTCAACTGGCAAATTGTTGGTAGCGCCATTGCCCGACAGGAGCCTCTCGACGTATTTGCCAAGCCACAGCATGGCAACGGGGTGTGGGCACCAAGCCTGCGCCAGCATAACGGGGAGTTCTACATCTACTACGGCGATCCCGATTACGGCATCTACATGGTTAAATCGAAAAGCATGACCAGCGGATGGAGCAAGCCACATCTGGTAAAGGCCGGAAAGGGGCTTATAGACCCATGCCCACTTTGGGATAACGACGGCAGAGCCTACCTAGTACACGGATGGGCCGGAAGCCGTGCAGGCATAAAGAGCATCCTTACCGTTAGCGAGATGGCCACTGATGGCAAATCGCTTATTGGCGAGGAACGCATTGTGTTCGATGGGCACGATGCGCATCCAACCGTTGAGGGTCCAAAATTCTACAAGCGCAACGGCTACTACTACATATTTGCCCCAGCAGGCGGGGTGGCCACAGGCTGGCAGCTGGCCCTTCGTGCAAAATCGCCCTTTGGGCCATACGACGAGAAGGTGGTGCTGGAGCAGGGTAACTCTAAGGTTAACGGGCCCCACCAGGGCGGCTGGGTGGACGATGTTAAGGGTAACCACTGGTTTGTTCACTTTCAGGATGTAGAAGAGCTGGGCCGCATTACCCATCTTCAGCCTATGAAGTGGGAGCAAGACTGGCCCGTTATTGGCGTTGATGCCGATGGCGATGGCATTGGCGAACCAGTTGCAAGGTACAAGAAGCCGAGCACCCTAAAGCCCGCTGCTTTGGCAACGCCCCAAACTACCGACGAGTTTAACGCCCCATCGGCTGGACTACAGTGGCAGTGGCATGCCAACCCCGAACCAACATGGGCATTTGCCTACAACAAGCTTGGGGTACAACGCCTATACTGCATTACCGCTCCTACTGAAGCTAGAAACATGTGGGATACCCCGAACCTCTTCATGCAGCGAATATCGGCACCCGAAATGAGCGCCACCACCAAGCTCTCCTTTAAGGCTCTCCTAGAGGGCGAAAAGGTTGGACTTATCGTGATGGGGATGTCGTACGGATATGTGGCTTTGGAAAACCGTAACGGTAGTATTGTGCTCGTTCAAGCCTCGTGCGAGGGCGCCGACAAGGGCAACGCTGAGGTTCTTTCGGATGCGGTTCCACTATCCAACATCGCCTATTTAAGGGTCGATATCACCCAAGGCAAGCTCTGCCAGTTTTCGTACAGCACCGACGGAGCAACCTTTACCAGTATCGGTAAGCCCGTTAGGTTTACCCAAGGGCGCTGGATTGGCGCACGAGTAGGCCTATTCGCCACAGGAAAGGTGAAAAAGAACGATGTTGGCTACGCCGATTTCGACTGGTTTAGGGTAGACAAGATCGCCAAGTAACAAGCAGACTTAAAATCTTAAAAAACAAGCAATATGTCGCAACAGCTATTTGATTTGACAGGGAAGGTAGCCCTTGTAACAGGTGCTACTCACGGGTTAGGAATGGCAATGACCGTAGCGCTAGCCCGCGCAGGCGCAACCGTTGTTGTAAACGATACCCTACAAGAAAAGCTCGATGCCGCTGTGGTAAAGTATGCCGAGCAGGGTGTCAAGGCCCATGCCTACCGCTTCGATGTAACCAAGGAGAGCGAGGTTGTTCCTGCTCTGGATTTAATGGAGAAGGAAGTTGGCCCTATCCACATTCTGGTAAACAACGCCGGAATCATTCGTCGTATTCCTATTGTCGACATGGCAGTGGAGGAGTACGAGCTGGTGCTTAAGGTCGATTTAACCGGGCCTTTTGTTATGGGGAAGAACGTTGCCAAGCGCATGATTGCCCGCGGCAATGGCGGTAAGATTATCAACATTTGCTCGATGATGAGCGAGCTAGGACGCGAAACCGTTAGCGCCTACGCCTCGGCAAAGGGCGGCCTGAAGATGCTTACCCGCAGCATGGCTACCGAGTGGGCCAAGTACAACATCCAGGCAAACGGCATTGGACCGGGCTACTTTGCTACCGAGCAAACCGCACCTATTCGCGAAAACGGACATCCGTTCAACGAGTTTATCCTTAAGCGTACGCCAGCCGCTCGCTGGGGCGTACCCGAAGATTTGGCCGGACCGGCCGTATTCCTGGCATCCGATGCCTCGAACTTTGTAAACGGCCATGTGCTCTACGTCGATGGAGGTATCCTCGCAACGTTGGGTAAGGCTATGAATGAGTAGATTTTTATAGCAAGCAGTTCGTTTTTTTATTTTCCAGTTATTCGACTTTAGCAGGCAGTCCGAAAGCATCGGGCTGCCGCTTTTGTGTATTGGCGCTACCGAACAGGCCACCGTTAATCACCGTCCGTTCGACATAAGCCGATAGTGCTCCTGTATATCTCCTACGGAGAAAAGGCGGGGGGCAGGTGCGATAGGCTGCATGTCTACAACCTCCACTCGGTATTCTTACCAATCGAATTTTGTCCGTAGGACATTACGATTTGTAGCAAAACAACCATAAGCCGCCTGTTTTCCTCGTAGAGGATAAACCTGACATTGGCCGATGGCTGCCCTTTGGAAGGTTTACAGCTGCTCCCCAACCGACGTTAACCTAAATGCTGGGACGAACTCAGTCCCGGAATCCAAATTGGAATTCAGTAGATTCTAAAGAAGCTCCCGCTTCTCGGGATTTCCGCTTCGCTACCACCTTCGGGCAGTTATTGGATCTCGTGACAAGCACGGGGACACTCCGAGGAAACGTTTTCCCTTATCTTAAGGGTATCCCTCCTCCACCGATTCGCAATGTTGTGAAAAATAACGCTGATGGCGCATCAACTTTAGGGCGAATGCCTATATTTGTGGGGCCTCGAAGCTGCAGGGATTCACCTGTGCGGTAGGGGCAAAACAACTTTAATAAACCTTCAACGTAGCTTGCAAAACCTGCTACTACCCCAAAAAGGTAATGGCAGGTTTTACTTTTTAGGGTTTTCCATTTAAGCATATTGTGCTACTTTTGATGGAGATAAATCCGTAATAAGATCGAATGATGAAGACGCTATACGCTATCGCACTAGTTGCAGCCCTTTTTCTTGCCGGAGGATGCCGTCCGACGCTTACCAACCAGCCAAAGCCAACTCCTGCTGCAATTATCCAACCCGCAATCAGCCTGATAAACCGCTGTAGCAGCGATACCAGCCTCAACACCATGGCCTACAAGGCCGCATTCGATACCACCACCACCTCGCTGGTTGTGTTTCTTGGCAAATCGCTTAACCAGTACGACTACAAGTGGGAGATCCCGCTGAAGGAGATCGACAAATCGGGCTTTATGCTGTTTAGGGTAGACTACAACGTTAGCTCCATTACGCTCAACACCATTGGCGCGCAGCCCTTGGTAAAGTACTATAAGGACAGGCACTTTAAGTCGAATGCCTCGCAGTTTGTGCTCTACCTTGGCAAGTGCTACAGCAGCGACGAAAAGGAGCTGGTGCTCGAAAAGCTCTACCAGGCCATCGTTGAGGCGCAAAAGGAGTGAGTTAGGGAGTAGGGAATAGGGTGTAGCGTGTTTCGCAAAGCACCAATCATCCATCAAAATACAAGCGTGGCCTTAGGGCTGCGCTTTCTTTTTATGCTTCTAGCATATTTTTGATGGATAGCAGAAGCAGCGGAGCTGTTGCTGAAGAGTACATCCGTAAGGATTTTTGCCTTTAAGCGCTGATCGGGGGAAGCGTATCGCCCACTAGCCACGTGCATGCAGCAAGCACCATCAGCCGCTCCACTAGAAACTTCCGATGCTTGGTTAGAAGCCACAACCGTAAGGTTAGAAAGCAACAACGCCTACTTAGAAACTGCAAGCATAAGGTTAGAAGGCAACGGTGACTAGTTAGAAGGAGCAATCGTAAGCTTAGAAAGCGACAACGCCTAGTTAGAAGGAGCAATCGTAAGCTTAGAAAGCGACAACGCCTAGTTAGAAGCCGCAACCGTAAGGTTGGAAGGCAACAGCGCCTAGTTAGACGCCGCAACCGTAAGCTTAGAAAGCAACGATGCCTAGTTAGAAGGAGCAATCGTAAACTTAGAAAGCAACGGTGCCTAGTTAGAAGGCGCAAGCGTAAGGTTGGAAGGCAACAGTGTTTGGTTAGAAGCCGTAGGCATAAGGTTGGGAGGCAACTATGAGAGGTTAGAAAGTAACAGCGTGCAGTTAGCCAGCCATTTGTTATACTAGTGCTACGGCAGCTCCTCGTTCGTTTGAGGCTGTCGCTTCAGCTGAATCTATTCTGCAGGCTATAGCCTGCAATGATAGAAATGACGAAGGCAGGAGCCTTCGCCAAACGATGGTAAAAGCGCCCCCTTGGAGCGATGCTTAACAATGGTTTAATGCCTATATTTACCTATCGCAAAGCAACCCTAAAACGAATTTACCATGCTAGAGATTCCCGAATCGAAAACCATAGGCCTACAGGCCAACGAAACCTTGGTAGGAAGAACGATTACCGAGGTGGTAAATGCAACCAGTCCGCATAAGTTTGCCTTCTTTAGCGGCGATCCAACCGCGTATGGGGCGCTGCTGGTTGGTCGAACGGTTATGTCGGCCCGCGGTCATGGCATGTTTGTAGATGTTTGCCTCGATGGCGATGCGGCTATCACCATTGGCGATGGTACCAACATGCGCTACTACGCGCCCCACGATCCGCATCCTGCAAAGCACCAGCTGCTGGTTGGCCTCGACGATGGCAGCTGCCTGGCCTTTACCGTTGCCATGTACGGCAGCATCTGCGCCTATCGCGGAGCGCTCGACAACAAGTACCACCGTGGCAGCCTGGGTAGCCTATCGCCGCTCGACGATGCCTTTGACGAGCAGCACTTCGAGAATCTCTTCAGGAGCACCACAAAGGATCTGTCGATGAAGGCGCTTTTGGCAACCGAGCAGCGCATCCCCGGACTGGGCAACGGCGTACTGCAGGACATCCTCTTTAATGCCGGCATTCATCCCAAGCGCAAAAAATCTACGCTTTCCGATTTTCAGAAGGGCGAGCTGTTCCATTGCCTGAAGGTAACGCTGCGGAGCATGACCGATAGGGGAGGGCGCGACACCGAGCGGGATCTTTTTGGGCAAGCCGGAGGATATGCAACGCTGCTATCGAAGAATACCGTTGCCAATCCTTGCCCTCGCTGCGGAGGTGCTATTGCTAAGGAGGCGTACCTTGGAGGTGCTGTGTACTACTGTCCCGTTTGCCAGCCGTTGGCTAGGTAGGCTGCAATCAATCCTAGAGCTGTTGTCTTTCGATTGACACGGAACCGAGTATTAGAATCTGTTGGATTCGGGCTTATATGTGGTATAAGCCCGGCAAGTTGCTTTGGGCGGTATCCGCTTTAGGTTAATCGTCGCATTTATAGTCGAACAGGCAGCGCTGCTTTACAATTTCGCGAACGTGCTTTGGCACCATCGCTTCCCATCTACGATCACCCTCCTGCATGAGCCTTAGCACCTCGTTGGAGGTGATGCTCAGCCACTCCTTCTTGGCGTTTTTTATGTCGATAATCTTTCGGGTGCTGAGGAGGTAGTCGTAAAGGCACCTAAGCTCTGGGCTTAGGTTTAGGTCTTGGGAGTGAAGCAGGTTTCCCGTACTCTTATCGAGCATTGGGTAGATGTAGAACTTCATGTTATTGGGGAAAAGCGAGCCAAAGGCTTCGAGGATCTCCCCTCTAAGGTCGGTATAGTAAACCGGATCGAACACCTTTTCGAAGGTTGGGTACCCGATAACGATGCGCAGCTTCTTGAGCTTAAACCGCCCGAAGTAGTCCACCAGCTTGTAGTACTCGCGGAATTTGGAGATCATCACGTGCTGCCCCATATGGTTTAGCAGGTCTACCCGGTCGAGGAAGTCGCGCTCGTGGAATTCACCTTCGCTCATCAGGTTGTTTAGGGTGATCTCGCAGAGCGATATGGTGCTGTCGCGCGAGTAGTCTTCGTCGGTTTTAAAGATGGCGTAGCTGGTTTTGAGCATATCCAGGTTTACGTAGGTAATGGGGCGGAAGCTGCCACGGAAAGCCAGCACGTTTTTGCGGTAGAGCATGTCGGAGGGCTGCTGTACGTTCCCATATCGGTCGAACATCACGGCAGGGGTCATTCCATTCTTTACCAGCTGCACGCCCAGCAGGCGGTTGTCGAGCCATTGCAGATCGGGGCCTGTCATTCGTGCCATGGTAATCTCCACACGATCGGTATCTAGGTTATCGAGCAGCGACTGTAGGAAGGTGTTAGGCGTCGAGGTATGGTTGTAGCAAGCCCAAATTAGGTTTACGCCTAAGGTGCCCAAGGTTTGCTGCTGCAGCAACGAGTCGTTTTCCTTTAGGCGCACGTGTACCACAACCTCGTTTGGGGCGCCGCGTTGGCTTAGCTCGAACTTAACGCCCAGCCATCCGTTGCCCTGGTTATCCTTCTTGAAGCTGATGGTCTCTACCGTATTGGCAAATACAAAGAAGCGTTGATCGGGTCTTGCCTTTTCGGCAAGGATGCTCAGCATCTCGTTATACTCGTGGCTGAGCATCTTTTTTAGCCTTGCCTCCGATACGTATCGCTCTTTATCCTTGCTGTCGTAGTAGTAGTCGGAGTAGGTTTTGTCGTAGGCCGAAATGGTCTTGGCAATGGTTCCCGAGGCACCTCCCGCCTGAAAAAAGGCTCGGGCCACCTCTTGTCCTCCGCCAATTTCGGCAAAGGTGCCGTACTTGGTATCGTCGAGGTTTATGATAAGGGCCTTTTGCTTTGTGCTAAGAATTTCGCGTTCCATCGTATGCTGGGATTTCTCATAGGTAACAATGGGCGATAGCGAATGTTTAGCGCTTGCAAAATGATGGATGCTTTGGCTATTTTTCTTGCTTCTTTTTCAGGAAGATATTAACATACTCCCTTTTTTTAGAGATGTTTTGCCGTGTCGAAACGAATTTATACCTTACTTTGTAGTTCATATAAAACGGAGTATTAGCCTAAATGAGTACGAAAGAGAAAACCACTAAAAAAGAGACCGTCAAAAAGGATACTAAAGCCGCCGAAAACCATATGGACGGGCGCTATACCTTTATTGTAGGTATCTTTATTCTTTTCTTTGCAGCCTACCTGCTGCTGGCAATCATCTCCTACTTTTTTACTTGGGAAAGCGACCAAAGCTTTATCTGGCAGAAGGTGTTCTCGAGTAGCCTGATTTCGGTTGATAACTGGACAGGGAAGGTTGGAGCCTTTTTCTCGAACGCACTCGTGAATAAGGGATTTGGTTTGTCTGCCATTGGGATACCTTTTATACTAGGGCTTATCGGGCTTCGTGTGCTAAAGTTTCGTCCATATCCGCTTCGTAAAACGTTACGAACCTTGGTTCTCGGCATTATTCTATCGTCAATAGTATTGGGCTTTGCCTTTGGCGAGGCTAAGGGAATCTTTGGAAGCGGACTAGGGGGCGAGCATGGTTACTTCGTTAGCAAGTGGATGTCTGCCTTTATCGGAAAGCTAGGAACCTTCTTTGTTCTGCTTTTTGCAAGTATAATCTACGCCATATCCATCAACCGTAATACCATATTCTACATAAATAGGACAATGGGGATGGTTGCCGATCTTTTCAGATCGAAGCCAAAGGCTCCTGTAACCGAGTCGTTCGACGAGGAGGAGGCTGCCGAAGAGGAGGCTGTTGTTCGTAACGAAGAGCCTGCGCATAAGCCCGAGGTTAAGGATACGCCAATAGTTCGTGCTACCGAAACCGAACAGGCTAGGGGGGCAACCTTTACCATTGTTCGAGATGAGGAGGAGGGGCACCCCGAAGAGAAGGAGGATGTAAACGAGTCGGTAGACTTTTCCTACCAATCAGAAGTTGAGCCACCTTTCGATATAGATGAGCCTTCGGAACCGCTAACCCCAATCCTGCTCGACGATAGCAAGGTGAAGTTTATGCTCGAGCAGACATCAGAGGAGAAGGAGGCTACCGAAGATCTTATCAACAGCGAGCTGTACGACCCGACATTGGAGCTTTCATCGTATCAGCGCCCACCTATCGAGCTACTGGAGGACTACAAGTCGAACTTCCGCGTCACCGAGGAGGAGCTCATCGCCAATAAGGAGAAGATTGTAAATACGCTGGCTAACTACAAAATACAGATCGATAGCATTAAGGCCACAACAGGCCCTACCGTTACGCTATACGAGATTGTTCCTGCTCCTGGTGTAAAGATATCGAAGATAAAGAACCTTGAGGATGATATTGCCCTGAGCCTTGCTGCGCTGGGTATACGTATCATTGCGCCCATTCCAGGAAAGGGAACCATTGGTATTGAGGTTCCCAACCAGAAGCCCGATATGGTGTCGATGCTCTCCATTCTCAAGTCGGCCAAGTTTCAGGAGGCAAAGTTCGACCTTCCTATCGGCTTGGGTAAGACTATCTCCAACGAGAATTTTGTTGTCGATTTGGCAAAAATGCCTCACCTTTTGGTGGCAGGGGCAACCGGACAGGGTAAGTCGGTTGGTTTAAATGCCATCCTTACCTCGTTGCTCTACAAGAAGCATCCATCGGAGCTGAAGCTGGTAATGGTCGACCCTAAAAAGGTGGAGCTTACGCTCTACTCCAAGATCGAACGCCACTTCCTGGCCATGATCCCGGACACCGACGACGCCATTATTACCGATACGCAAAAGGTGATCTATACGCTCAACTCGCTCTGTATCGAGATGGACTCGCGCTATGATCTACTTAAGAAGGCGCAGGTGCGCAACATCAAGGAGTATAATGAGAAGTTCGTATCGCGCAGGTTGAATCCGAATAATGGTCACCGATTCCTTCCATATATCGTGGTAGTTATCGACGAGTTTGCCGACCTTATTATGACGGCTGGTCGCGAGATTGAAACGCCTATTGCCCGTTTGGCACAGCTGGCGCGAGCCATCGGCATTCACCTGGTAATTGCAACCCAGCGTCCAACAACCAATATCATTACCGGGGTTATCAAGGCCAACTTCCCTGCTCGTATCGCCTTTAGGGTAACGTCTATGATTGACTCGCGTACCATTCTGGATCAGCCGGGGGCCAACCAGCTTATCGGTAGGGGAGATATGCTTATCTCCACAGGTAGCGACCTTACTCGCGTACAGTGTGCCTTTGTTGATACGCCCGAAGTGGAGCGCATCACCGACTTTATCGGCAACCAAAGGGGCTACTCTACTGCTTACCTACTTCCTGAGTACGTCCCCGAAGGGCAGGGCGATGCTGCCGCCAACGTCGACCTCGACAAGCGCGATTCGCTATTCGATGAGGCGGCACGCCTTATCGTGCAGAACCAGCAGGGCTCAACATCGCTTATTCAGCGTAAGTTTAGCATCGGGTACAACCGTGCTGGTCGTATTGTCGATCAGCTGGAGGCCGCAGGTATTATTGGACCGTTCGAGGGAAGTAAAGCGCGACAGGTGCTTATTCAGGATGAGCTCAGCCTCGAACATCTACTTAACGACTTAAACAATAGATAGCATAATAGAATGAAAAGGATACTTTTTCTGCTGTTGTCCATCGCTATCGGTGGTGCAGCCGCTGCGCAAGATCGCGAAGCAAAGGAAATACTAGACAAACTATCGGATAAAACGAAATCTTACAGCACGATAACTGCCGATTTTACCATCTCGATTGATAATAAAAAGGATAAGGTAAAGGATACCCAGCAGGGAAAGATGCAGCTAAAGGGAAGCATGTTTAAGATATCGATGAAAGCAAACGATATTTATAGTAACGGCAGGGTTCGTTGGACTCATGTTAAGGAGGCTGATGAGGTTAACCTACAAAATATTAACTCTAACGATCCTAGTATCCTAAATAATCCTGTTAAGCTGTTCAACGCCTACCTCACCGATTTTAGGTATGCCTATAAGGGTATCAAAAAGGAGTCAGGTGTAAGGGTTCAGGAAATTCATCTTTTCCCAAAAGACCTTAAGGCCACCTACTCGCAGGTGAAGCTGATGATAGAGGAAAGTACCGGAATGCCGAAAACCGTTATATACAAAGGTAAGGATGGAGTAACCTATACCGTTAGGTTCTCAAGAATTACACCAAACCTTCCCATTGCTAACTCAGAGTTTGTTTTTAATACAAAGACACATCCCAACGTCGAGGTTATCGACATGCGATAAGATCCTTTAAAAATGTCAAAGGGGCTGCCAACAATCTGTTGACAGCCCCTTTGTTTTGTTGGTTCTAGATATGCTTAATGGAGTGCTGCATGGTGGAGAGTGAGCTGCTATAGCCTTATCAAGCATTTTTGCTTGATGAATTTGTGTTAAACATTGCTTCATGCTAAGCTATTGTTTGAGGTTGTTAGCATTCTAAAACTGTTTCTAATCGTAATTGTACCCTAATCTTTTGCAGGTTTTGGGTGCTGCATCAAGTTACCTAGATGTGTTAATCTATTAAAAAGAGAAGATATATGGGTTGTTTCTCGGCTCTCTGCAACAATACATTTGTACTTGATATTAAAATGAGTAATTATGTTTTGGTTTGAACTTTTAGTTGTTCTACTCGCAATATTTGTAGGTGCAAGGTTGGGAGGTATTGGTCTTGGAGTTATGGGGGCAATAGGCTTGGCCATACTTACATTTGGTTTTCATCTTCAGCCAACTGCGCCACCAATAGATGTAATGCTGATGATTGTAGCAGTGGTTACCGCTGCTGGAGCGTTGCAAGCTGCCGGAGGATTAGATTACCTGGTGCACTTGGCCGAAAAGGCATTAAGGAAAAATCCAAAGCACATTACTTTCTTAGGCCCTTTTGTAACCTACGTATTTACGCTTGTTGCAGGTACGGGGCACGTTTCCTATTCGGTGCTTCCTGTAATTGCTGAAGTTGCTACCGATTCTAAAATACGTCCCGAGAGGCCTTTATCTATATCGGTAATTGCATCGCAGCAGGCTATTACGGCCAGTCCGATATCGGCCGCAACAGTGGCATTGCTCGGCATGCTTACCCCTTTTGGAATAGGGCTTACGGATATTCTCTCGATATGCATTCCGGCAACGCTAACCGGTGTTTTAGTAGGAGCATTATTTGCATTACGTATGGGCAAAGATCTAGATAAAGATCCCGAATACCTTAAGCGTTTAGAGGATGGTCTTGTGGAGCCTCTGGCGCATACAGAGGAAGGCGGAAGAACGGTGCCTACTTCTGCAAAAATTTCTGTAGGGCTATTCCTTTTAGGAGCAGTGCTGATTGTTTTTTTTGGATCGTTTGATGTTTTGAGGCCTGCATGGATTGTTGATGGCGCCGAAAAACGCTTAGGGATGCCTGAAACAATAGAAATAGTTATGCTCTCAATTGCAGCTCTCATACTTATTTTCGGCAAGGTGAATGTGGCAAAGGTGGCTAAAGGATCTGTTTTCTCGGCAGGGATGCAAGCTGTTATCGCCATTTTTGGTATAGCATGGATGGGAGATACTTTCTTTAAGGGGAACATGCCATTTCTCGAAAGTTCGCTGATGGCAATGGTAACAAGCTATCCTTGGCTTTTTGCTTTTGCGCTATTTATCCTATCGATTCTACTCTATAGCCAAGCTGCCACCGTTAGAGCATTAGTGCCATTCGGCATTGGGCTTGGGTTGCCTGCGGCTTCTATAATTGCAATGTTCCCCGCTGTAAACGGGTACTTCTTTATTCCTAACTACCCTACCATTGTTGCTGCAATTAACTTTGATAGGACAGGGACAACACGGATAGGGAGGTATGTGCTGAATCATAGCTTTATGATTCCAGGATTAGTGGCTACTGCGGTTGCTATTGCCGTAGGCTTTTTGTTGGCTACCATTATTTTATAGTCAAATATAAAAACGTGAGAAAATGAAAAAGGTATCGGTCAGAAGGACAATTAGCATAGCATTTATGCTAATGGTCGGTCTTTTTATGGTGAACAGTTTTGCGTTTGCACAGGTAAAACCCAAAATTGCCATTCTCGCAACCGGAGGAACAATCGCCGGTGTTGGACAATCTGAAGTAGGTTCAGCCTATAAGTCTGGAGCAATTACTGTTGATAAGCTCCTTGCTGCTGTTCCTCAGATTAATAATATAGCAACAGTACAAGGAGAGCAAGTTGTTCAAATTGGTAGCCAAGACATGAACGACATGGTTTGGCTTAAATTGGCTAAACGCATTAATGAGCTGGCTAAAACAGACGTTCAGGCTTTTGTAATTACTCATGGTACCGATACGCAAGAAGAAACGGCGTATTTCTTAAACCTCGTGTTAAAGACAGACAAGCCTGTTGTTTTAGTCGGTGCAATGCGTGCATCTACAGCAATAAGTGCAGATGGACCTAAGAATCTTTATGATGCTGTTTCATGTGCCATAGATCCTACATCAAAAGGTCGTGGGGTAATGATCATTATGAATGATAAAATCCTAGGAGCAGACGATGTTACAAAAACCATGACAACAGCAGTTGAAACCTTTGCTTGCCCTAACTACGGTCCTCTAGGAATTATGTACAATGGGAAACCTATGTATACTAGAACTTCAATGAAGAAGCATACCGTAAAAAGTGAGTTTTCGGTAGATAACTTATCAGAACTTCCTAGAGTGGAGATAATCTATGGTTACTCTAATGTTACTCCATTATTTGTAGATGCAGCTGTAAAGGCAGGAGTAAAAGGCATCGTTTACGCAGGTGTAGGAAATGGAAATCCATCAACAACGCTTCAAGATGCATTAGTATCTGCTCGTAAGTCTGGTATCGCTATTGTTCGTTCGTCTAGAGTATTTAGTGGGCCAACATCTCAGTTTGATGAAGTAGATGATGAGAAATGCGAATTTGCAGCATCATGGTATAAAAACCCACAGAAGGCGAGAGTTCTACTAATGCTTGCGCTAACGAAGACCGATAACTATAAAGAAATTCAGCGAATGTTTATTGAATACTAGTAGCCCCAATACTTTTAAGCATAGTTCTTTTGAATGTTTAAAGTAGTTCAAATTTTAATAGGAGGACGAAAATTATGAAAAGGACAGGAATAATTATGGCAGGGATGCTTCTACTTGGAGTAGCATCAACGTCATATGCTCAGGAGTTTAAACCAGATTACATACGGAACAATGCGGTTCTGCAAATTGAAACACGTGTAGATGCAAAAACGGAGTTTGATGGAGATATTTTTAAAACTTACGGTGAATGTAAGAACTTCAACTTTGTGCTAAAGGGGAAACTATCGGAAAGGATAAGCTACAAGTTCCGTCATCGACTAAATAGGGCAACTGTAGGCGATGACAAATTCCTCAATGCAACCGACCACGCATGGATTGCTTTTAATGCTTCTGATAATTTTGTCATTACAGCGGGTAAGCAAACTGTTGCGTTGGGTGGTTTCGAGTACGACTATGCTCCAATCGATATGTATATCCCTAGTATTCTTTATGATAATATTCCGGGATATAAGATAGGGTTGGATTTCGGCTATCTTTTTGGAAAAAACGATTGGCACTTTCAGGTAGTAAATGGCTCATTAGCGCCTAGCGAAAAGGATGCAACGCACTCGTACTTAACTTATAGTTTCGCACTAAATGGCCAATATGTAGATGGAATTAACTACCGGCACTCGGTTAACTTTTACGAGTATGGTAAAGGTAAATTCATCAACATGATAGCACTTGGACATCAGTTTAATATCGGTAAGTTTTGCTTAGAGGCCGATTTGACTAACCGGGCTTATACTGATGATATGGAACTTTTCAAAGATTATACTTTGACAGGGAACTTTAAGTATGATTTTGGTAAGGTTGTAGGATTTGTAAAACTTGGATATGATGAAAACGGGTACGAAGTGCCAACTCCAAATGTAATAGGAGCACGTGAGGCTCAGATGATTTACGGTTTTGGTATTGAGTATTTCCCATTTACATCTCGGAGTATTCGTTTCCATGGCTACTATTCAAACTGTAGGTATGATATGCTAAACACCGCAAAAACAGGGACAAATCTTATTAATATAGGTTTGCGCTGGGATGTTAGAGTGCTATAAGTTGTATCGTTTTTAGTAGTTGAAGAGGGTGTCATAGTATGGCATCCTCTTTTTTCGAATAATCTGACGGCATTATCTCGCTATTTTGACATCAAAACAGCAATTCATAATTCGCCTTTTCAAAAAACTTTCCCCTCCAACGCCCTCTTCCTAAGGCGTGCAACGTTCGTTAACGCGGTAAAGTGGTGCGTAGGGCTTGCAGGTTCGGAAAAAGGGCGTACTTTTGCATCCGCAATCGGGAACAGCGGCGCTGCTGAAGAGTGGCACGGAAGGGAACGGGAGCGGCGCTCTTTACATAGCGGCTTAGGAGGTAAGCCGGAACGGACCGAGGGAGTAGCGAGAGCCCCATCCGCCCAGAAGGGTTTAGGACGGAAAGCCGCGAAGGGGTCGCCAAAAAAAAAGTTGGCCAACCGCTTGGAAGTTTCAAAAGAATGCCTACCTTTGCAGCCCGCAAACGAGAGAGCGGGACGCGCTGAGAAGCGCGGATGGAAACAGGTTCTTTGAGGAAGTGCAGTGAGAAAGATAGAAAAGACGATTAGGATGATTTAATTATACTAACGTAAATCCTGATGGGCTAAGGAAACAACTTAGGAAAAGCAATTTTCCGAAATAAACATCTTCTACTATGGAGAGTTTGATCCTGGCTCAGGATGAACGCTAGCGGCAGGCCTAACACATGCAAGTCGAGCGGTAGGGGACTTCGGTCCCTG